>DATJJA010000146.1:0-12270 GCA_035492595.1 Puia sp. | reverse complement strand
AGCTTTTTTGCAATATTGCGGGCCGTGGTAATGGGCCATGCCTCGTTGTAGACTTTATTCGCTATCAGGGCTCCCTCGAACAGCAGATACATTTCGTCCGCAAGACCTTCCCTGGATGCCGGCCGAAGGATATCCGTAAAGAGCTTGCGAACGGCGTCTTTCTGGATGCGGATCTTCTCCCGGACGGTTTCAGCATCCTCCGGTATTTCATAGACCAGGTTCAGAAAGCTGCAGCCATAGTAGGCTTTGCCGGTTGCCGACTGCTCGAGATGATCGAATACCGCGAGAACCTTTTGTTCCGGGGTGTCGGCCTGCCCGATCGCATGATTGATAGCGGCAAAAGTGCGGCGCCCGGCTTCTTCCAGGTAAACTATGAGGAGCTCTTCCTTTGACTGGAAATACTGGTATAGAGAGGTTTTGGCAATATCGGCTTCCTCAATGATCTGATTTATCCCGGTATTGCAGTACCCCTGTCTGTAGAACAATCGGGCAGCTGTGTCGATGATATCCTGTCGTATCGACCTCTTCTTCATATTATAAAGGTAAAATTTTCTTAAAAGAACGGTCAAACGCCATTCGTGAATGTATATTTTTTCAAGCCCAGTTTCTTGACCTTTGAGTGAAGGGTCGTCGCCGGCATTTTCAGGTATTCGGCAGCGCCGCCGGGACCGGATATCTTGCCCTTGCATTTTTTTAGTACGGCAATGATGTGATCACGCATAGCCTCTTCGATGGATTGTTCCGCCTTTTGCTCCTGGACCGGCTTGTCCTTTTCTTCATTCCTGAGAAAGAAGATCGAGATATTTTCGAGACGATTACCCCTGGTCTGAAGGATACTTCGTTCCAGGCAGTTCTCCAGCTCGCGGACATTGCCGGGCCAGCTGTGCGACTCCAGCTGGCGTTGGGCGGCGGGTGAGATCCCGGTGACCTGGCTACCAAACTTCCGGCTGAATTTTTCGAGGAAATAATGGGTGAGCAGCATCAGGTCTCCTTTGCGATCGCGCAGGGACGGGACCAGGATGGGATATACGCATAGACGATAATACAGATCGAGACGGAATTTCCCCTCGCGGACAGCCTTTTCGAGATCACGGTTGGTAGCGGCAATGATGCGGACGTCTACTTTGATGAGGTGATTTCCGCCCAGACGTTCGAATTCCCTTTCCTGGAGCACCCGCAGCAGTTTGACCTGCATGTCGATGGGCATTTCCCCTATCTCGTCGAGGAAGATCGTCCCTTTGTCTGCGGCTTCGAACTTGCCTTTGCGTCTTTCCAGCGCCCCGGTGAAGGCTCCTTTTTCATGACCAAACAGTTCCGATTCGATGAGAGTCCCCGGCAGGCTGGCGCAATTGATGATGATCAGCGGCTGGCTCCTGCGGGACGAGAGTTCGTGAATGCTGCGGGCGATCATTTCTTTACCGGTGCCGCTCTCTCCCAAAATGAGGACGGAGGCGTCAAGCGGAGCGACAAGACCGATATGATCGAAGACTTCCAGCATCCTGGGGCTGTTGCCGATGATGCCGTTGAAGTATCCCGGGCCGTTGCCTTTTTGCGCGTTGTCGTTGTTCTGCGCCGCCTTTGCTCTTTCTGCCTCGGGTATGGCAAGGATCATCTGCTCGGTAAGGGTGCTGAGTGGCAGATTGACGAGGCTGAGGAGCTTCTGGTGCTCAACAGTGTAGCCCTGACTTTTCCGGCTGAAGAACAGGAGATGAATGATCGAGCCCTTTGCCGTGAAGATAGGAAGATGGAGCGATGACCGCAGGTCGAACAGGGTAGAGAGAATACCGCGCACCCGGCATCGTGCTGCCAGCTTGTCAAAGTCGTGATCGTTAAAGATCCCGGGTTCGACGATGTGATTTTTGAGCTGGTTGGCGACATCGGCGTTTGTCAGACCTGTCAGCTCATGGAATTCTTTTTCCTGTACGACTTTATAGGTATTGAATCCGGAGCGGATGAGCATCAGGCCGTTCGCAAGGAATTCTGTCTGATGGTCGGGCCGGATGGCAAGACAGTCGAACGGGACATAGGGCTGAATGCTGCTGGCAATCTTTTCGACCCTGCTTATCCAATCCCCCTCCTCGGCCAGAAGACGCCGGAGAATGCTTTCGAGCTCCTTTTCCTGCCGGTACCTGCTCTCATTGCCGTTCTGGTACCGGTAGAGAATAACATCCATCATTGCCAGCAGCTCTTCTTCGCGAAACGGTTTGACCAGGAAGCCATACGGAAAGGTCGACCTTGCCTTTTCCAGCACCGACTCCTGGAAGTTGGCGGAAAGATATATGAACGGAATGTGGAGCTCGGATAGTTTCTCTCCAAGGTCGATGCCTGTAAGGGGGCCTTTTAGAAATATATCGATAAGGACGATGTCCGGGTTTTCGAGCAGGATCATATTCAGCGCCTCTACGAACGAGTCGGCGGTACCGGCCACGATATAGCCTGCTTTGCTAAGCGTCAATTCCAGGTCATAGGCGATCATCGATTCATCTTCCACGATAACGACTTTTCTATTCATGGTGTTGATATTTTTTTGGGAACCGAACAACGATTGTGACTCCGGGGCTGCCGGAAATGAAGTACTTTCCATCCAATTGTTTCGTGAGCATTCGGATCATCTGCATGCCCAGTGAACGGGTCGTGCGGGCGTCGAAGTCTTCCGGCAGGCCGATCCCATTGTCCGAAATGGTCAGTTCAAGACAGTCGGGGCCAAGCGAAAGAAGGCTTATACAGATGGTGCCCCCCTGCTTTGGAAAGGCGTATTTGATCGAATTGGTTATGGCTTCGTTCAGAATGAGGCCGATGGGTATCATCTGTCCGGCATCCATGCGAATGGCCTCCGCCTTGTGCTGGAAGCTGACATGTTTGGAAAGGTCGTTAAAAGAATTTTTAAGGTGAAAGATAAGGTCGCCTATATAGGCAGGCAGGTCGATGGTGGAGATATTGCTTTCTGTATAGAGTTTGTGATGGATCAGCGACATGGATTGTACCCGGTTCAGCGTATCCCTGATCGCATAGCGGGCGCTGCCCTCCTCCAGGAAATGCGATTGTGTCTTCAGGAGGCTGGTGATGATCTGGAGGTTGTTCTTGACACGATGATGGATCTCTTTCAACAGCCAGTCCTTTTCCATCAGCAGGCGGTCCTTTTCGAGATTATGCCGATGTTTGGCCCGATAGGCGGAGTATAGAAGCCCTACGATGACCAGGAGCAGCCCCACGCCGCCGATGATAAAATTTCTCTGGGTTTGGAGCAGCCTGATCTCCTGTTCTTTCTGCCTGCTCTCATATTTTGCCTGCATCTCGACGATCTGGCGGCTTTTGTTCACATTGAGGAGCGAGTCTTCAATGTTCTTATAAACCTGGTAATGACGAATGGCGGAGACGTAACTGCCCATGGCTGAATCCACCCGGAAGCGGAGCAGTTCGTTTGACCTCAGCTGGGCGGGTTTGATCACATGCGGTGGAACAGAGTCCAGCTTATTGAGGTATGACCTGGCGAGGCCATACTGATGCCGGGCAAAATAGAGTTTTCCCAGCCGGGCATATAAGAAGGCATAGGTAAAGATGCTGGAATTGTAGTGTGTCTGCTCTTTCAACTCGCAGTCCAGGCTTACCAGGTAATGGTATTGGGCGCTATCGGTCTGACCCAGGGCCAGGTAGCAATCTCCCAGACTCATATTGTAGTAGAGTTTCGCATCATTGCCCGGAGGCGGCGCCGCTGCGATGCTTTTCTTACAGTATTCCAGCGCCTCTTCCGCCTTCCCCTCGGCCAGCAATTCGTCCGTCAGCGTCTTCAGCCGGTCGTAGAACACTCTATAGTTGTTGTGCGCGGCAGCATACTCCGCTGACTTTCTCTGGTAATACAGGGCTTCCGGATGCATGCCCGCATCGGAGTAGAAACCGCCAATGATATAATAGTAATAGGAGACATCTGCCTCAGGGGCGTTCTCCTCTGCATTCCTGACCATTTCCAGGCCGTAATAGAGCTGGTGCGGCCAATCGCCCTTCGTCTTATACACACCCGTCAGCAAGTCATACGTGCGATAGAGTTTGGTATAGTGAATGGCGGCATATTCCCTGAGATTACTTTGCAGCAGTGATTCGGCAGAGTCAAGTTTGCCTTCCCGCATGTAGATGTATGCCAGCGCCTCTATTTGCTTGAGGGCGTCTGTTATTTTTCCTAATTGCCGGTGAAGGCGTTCGGCCCGCCGGAATGCGTCGATCTTTTCAATGCGGGTGAGACTGTCGATATCAGGCAGCCCCGTACCCAGTGCCGACCAGGCAGTGGCTTCATCCAACGTATCACCGAGCCGCTGGAATTGGGCAATGACCCGATGGTAATAGATCCGGCCCGAGTCAGTCCGGTCGCCGAGCATTTGGGCATAGGCGATGGACAGAAGTGATCTGGCCTGCAGCTGCGGCGAACGGAGGCTGGTGGCCAGGTCATAGGCCTGACGGTAAAAAAAGATGGCGCTGTCCGCCAGCCTGCGACCGAAGTCGTTGAGCTGCATTTCGCGGTAGTCATTTCCCTGCTTCATGAGCGACAGATAGCGATCCAGCTGTTGCTTGGGCGGCTGGCGGCGATCTTCCTGCGGAGCAGGCAGTTGATTGCGACCCTGCTGTTGCGTTGGCAGCTGGCGGCGAGCTTCCTGCTGCCTTGGCACCTGATTCCGACCCTCCTGCGGCGTAGGCAGTTGACCCCGGGATTGCCCTGGGCTAAAGATGCTACTAAAGACAAGCGATAGCAAAAAGGCGCCAACTTTTCTATGCATGGTGTAAAGGTCTGACAAAACTACCGCATGGCTGCATCACAAATAAGTACAGACTTGTCTGTTTTATTTTCGACCATTCGGGTTACGACGTCAAAATCCGGGATCTCGTATTTCTCCTAAGCGACCTACTTGCTATTTGATTGACCGACAACAACTTGGACATTGGCACGCGGATGGATTGTCTCTCGTCATTATCCACAAAAAAAAGTTTGATCATGGAGAAGTCGTCGGTTGCATACAAGACCATCAACATAGACGGGGTCAATATTTTCTATCGCGAAGCGGGCAGCAGGTCCAAACCTGCGATCGTTTTGCTGAATGGCGTTCCGAACTCATCCAGCGCATTTCAGCAGCTGATGATCCAGCTGAAAGATGAATTCTATCTGGTGGCGCCGGATTTCCCGGGATTTGGCAACAGCGATACGCCGGACAAGAGTGTGTATGAGTATACATTCAATAATATCTCCCTGTCTGTTGAGAAATTTATTGACAAGCTGGCACTCAGCAGACCTGCTGTTTATGCTCTTGGATATGGGGGGCCGATAGCTTTTCGCATCGCCATTCGTCGCCCGACGATGTTCAGCGCCTGGATCCTTCAGAATTCCAACGCCTACGAAGAAGGTCTTGGTCCGGCGATGAAAGATGCGGCCCCTTATCTGATGGACCGGAATCCCGAGACCGAAAAGCTTGTTCGGCCCTTGTTGTCGCTGGAAGGGATCAAGCTGTTCTTCCTGCATGGTGCGGCCGATGAAGGCAGGATCAATCCTGACGGGTATATGAATGCATTGCATTATCTGAGCCGGCCCGGCCAGGAGTCGATCCAGCTCGACCTGTTGCAGAACTATGCAAGCAATATTGCGGAGTATCCGAAATGGCAGGCTTTCCTGAAGACCTATCAGCCGCGGATCCTGTTGGTTTGGGGTGAGAACGATGTCTTTTTCCCGCTGTCAGCAGCCCAGGCGATAAAAAAAGATGTGCCTTCCGCCGTATTGCACAGCTATAAGACCAGCCACCTGGCATTGGAAGAATATGGTACCGAGATCGGGGAAGAGATCATTCACTTTTTAAATAATAAATAATGAATAGCAAGGCCGTAAAGTATAAGACCGTTAAAGCCGGTGGTCTGAATGTCTTCTACCGGGAAGCAGGCCCCATGGATGGTCCGGTGGTGCTGCTGCTCCACGGTTATCCCACCTCCTCGCATATGTTCCGGAACCTGATACCCATGCTAAGCGGGAAGTATCATGTCATTGCGCCGGACCTCCCCGGGTTTGGATTTACCGAGTCGCCTTCGCGCAAGGATTTCAACTATACGTTTGACAACCTCACGGCGGTGATCCAGGGTTTTATCGACAAGCTGGGACTGAAGCGGTTTGCCATGTATGTATTCGATTATGGCGCACCGGTAGGTTGGCGGCTGGCGGTGTCGAACCCGGAAAAGATCACAGGTATCATCTCGCAGAATGGCAACTGTTATGTAGACGGGCTGAGTGACGGCTGGAACCCGATAAAAAAATACTGGGCCGATCCTTCGGAAGAGAACCGGCAGGCGCTGAGGATGATGACCGCGCCGGAGACGACCAAATGGCAGTATACACATGGTGTGGCAAACGGGGAGCTTGTCGCTCCGGAATCCTATACGCTGGATCAGACGCTGCTGAACCGGCCGGGCAATGTCGAGATCCAGCTTGATCTGTTCAAAGACTATGCAAAGAATGTCGATGGCTATCCCATGTTCCAGGAATATTTCAGGAAGAAAAAACCTGCTCTGCTGGCCGTCTGGGGCGATAAGGACCCCTTCTTTCTTCCGCCGGGCGCAGAGGCTTTTAAACGCGACCTGCCCAATGCGATAGTCAAATTCTATCCGACCGGTCATTTTGCGCTGGAGACGCATCATGAAGAGATTGGCAATGATATTCTTGAATTTCTGAAAACGCTTTGAAGATGAGAATTGCAATCGTAACGGGAGCCAGCGCCGGGATCGGAAGGGCTACGGCCATCAGGCTGGCAAGGGATTTTACAGGTTTGGTGCTGGTGGCGCGCGAGGCGGATGAGTTGCAAAAGACGGCGGATGAAATAAAGAAGCATGCGGCTGAGACGATGGGCGGGGCTGCGGCGAACTCCGGAGCCGACACGATGCCTGGGGTCGAAATATTGATGATCGCCGCCGACCTGAGAGAGGTCGCGGCTGTCGACCGGGTCATCAGCGAAACCATCGCCACCTTTAAGCGGATCGACGCGCTCATCAACATCGCCGGTGCAGTGCCGCAGATCCATTTGTTTGAAATGACGGACGAGCAATGGAATGATGGTGCGGAGATGAAGCTTCACGGAGCCCGGCGCCTGGCCATAAAGGCCTGGCCTTATCTGAAGGAGTCCAGGGGTTCAGTGGTCTTTATTTCCGGTAATTCGGCGGAAGATCCCAAGCCCGGGTTTGCGGCGGTCGCTACTATCAATGCGGCCATAGTTGCACTGGCGAAGGCTTTTGCCGAACAGGGCATTTTTGATGGGGTACAGGTCAACAGCGTTTTGCCGGGACCGGTGATGACCAATCGCCGGATCAATTTCCTGAAAAAATGGTCCGCGGCCAATGGGCTTTCGATGGAGGAGGCAAAAGGGAAGTTCCTGGTGGATGCTCATATCGATCGGTATGGCGAACCGGAAGAGATCGCTGAGCTGATGGCCTTCCTGGTATCGCCTGGCGCCAAATGGCTGATCGGTGCGGCTATCCGGATGGATGGAGGAGAGATAAAAGGTATTTGATCACACAACAAAATAAAGGGGTAGCAAAAATGAAAAACACTTTGACCGCAATTTCTTCATGGATAGCTAACCATAATCTTCCTTTTATGGTCATCAGCATTGGTATGATCGCGATGCTGCTCTGGGCAGGATTTTATAAAATGACCGCACCCGGCGCGGAGGGTATTGTGCCCCTGGTCTCCAATAGTCCGCTGATCAGCTGGCATTTTAAAGTGTTCGGCACATATAAAGGTTCGACCCTGATCGGTGTTACAGAGGTCACTGCCGCTTTACTGATGATCATCGGTTTTTTCAAGCCTGAAGCTGGAATCTTCGGAGGACTTATAGCCACGTTGATGTTCTTCGTGACCAGCACGATGGTTATCACCACGCCCGGGTCCATCATATCTGTAAAGGGAATAGGGTATATGAGCTTTTTGGGCCTGTTCCTTTTCAAGGATATCATCGCGCTCGGGGCTTCTTTATATCTTGTTACTAACTTTGGTAGCAAAACCATTTTATCGGGAACACACTAATCAACACTACAATGAAAAAATTCCCCCTTCCCACAAGGGAGCAGGTTTCCCCTGCCAATCAGCTATTATTTGACAACCTGACAAAAAAAGCAGGCAGTGTCCCCAACCTGTACGCTATATTCGCCCATTCGGAGCATGCATTAGGCAATTATCTTACCCTGCAAAGCGGAAAGACATCGTTGCATAGCAAGGAGCGGGAGGTCATTAACCTGGTCGTGAGCCAGGTCAATGGTTGCGAATATTGCCTGGCCGCTCATACCTTCATTTCCCAAAGGATAGGTTTCAGTGACGGGCAGATCATTGAGATACGAAAGGGGACAGCCTCTTTTGATCCTAAGCTGGATGCGCTCGCGCGGATGACCAAAAGCATGGCTGAGAACAAGGGGCATGCCGATCCGCAGCTGATAGAGAAATTTTATGCCGCCGGGTACAATGAAGGAAGCCTGGTCGATGTGGTTATGGCGGTGGGGGACAAGATCATCAGCAATTATATATTTGCGTTGACGCAGATTCCTATTGATTTTCCGCCCGCGCCGGAGTTATAGGCTCATGCCGCCATCCATTATTATCTCGGCACCTGTAATGAAGCTGGAGGCTTCGCCGCAGAAATAAGCAACCATTTTGCCGACATCTGCGGCGCTGCCTGTTTTTTTCAATGGTACGCGACCGAGCACCCATTCCCTGATCTCCTTCAGTTGGGTCGAAGGATTTCTCCGTTGCGTTTTCTATCGGTCCCAGTTCCACTACACCTGCATTGATGAACAGGATGTCGATCTTCCCGTATTTTTCCCTGACCTGCGACGCTAGGGCTTCTATAGCCGCCACCTGTCCCTGATCGGCTATGTAGCCGCTGACGCCGAGCTCCGCCGCAGCCTTGTCCACTGCCTCTTTTCTTCTGCCGGTGATCATCACTTCGGCGCCCTGTGCCTTTTATTTTCAAATCACTATACATTTGTAAGCGCTATCATGAAGTATAGGGGTTACAACAATTTTATGTGATTATGCAAGACAGGAAAAGAGCTAAAATGCTGAAAGAGGTCCTTGGCAGTCCGCGCAACCAAAAGCAGGAAGTGCAGGCCTTGCAGGATACTATTTATGTCATCGGCGGAAAATGGAAGCTGCCGATCATCAATTCCCTTTGCAACGGCAACAGGCGGTTCACAGATATCGAACGCAGCATACCGGGGATCAGCCCAAGGATGCTTTCACGCGAGCTGAAAGAGCTGGAGGCCAACGGGATCATCCGGCGGACGGCGGATCCTGATACACCCGGGATCGTGGAATATTCCGTCACGGATTATTGTTATTCCTTTGCGATATCATCCTCGAGATGATCAAATGGGGGAAGACCCATCGCACCCGGATAAAGAAGATCTTGAAGAAATAATATCGATAGATTTTCCGGCAATGAGTGAACCAAGCTTTAAAATATCCCCGGCTATACTGCGGCGCCCGACATCTGGCGCTGCCAGGTCCGGCATCCGGCGACTGCTGCGCCCGGTCAACCCGGAAAATCTGCCCCTACCGTGATCGACTTCCACTGCTCCAGACTTGCCGACATCGTATCCAGCTTTTCCCGGGCCCTGTTGTAGGCGTCTTTGCCGAGGAACAGGTGGATCGGCGGTTCGGGGTTGTCGGCCAGCTCAATAAATATCTGCGCCGCGCGATCGGGGTCTCCTGGCTGTTTTCCATTCATCGACAGGTACCGCTCCTTTGTCTTTTTTACATTTTCATAACCCTCTATCGATGTGGAGGCGACGGCCAATGAGTCTTCTGTCAAAAAGCCGGTGCGGAAGCCCGCTGGCTCCACAACCGTAACCCTGATCCCAAACTCTTTTACATCCAGCAGAAGCACTTCGGAGAATGCCGCCACTGCAGCCTTGGTAGCGGAGTAGACGGACCAGCCGGGTGCGCCTGCAAAACCGGCAACCGAACCCATGTTGATGATATAACCCGATCGCTGACGGCGCATGGTCGGCAGAACGCTCTTCACCACGTTTATCGTTGCAAGGACATTGACATTGAAAATGTTCTGAATGGCCTGTGCGTCTATTTCTTCTACCGCGCCATCCATTCCATATCCTGCATTGTTGACGACCACATCGATCCGCCCAAATGCGGCAAGCGTCTGTTTGATGGACGCATCGATACTGGCAGGGTTGTTCAGATCGACCGCCAACGGGATAAAACGGTCTCCAGACACCGACCCTACCGCCTGGCTTAGTGTGGATACTTTTCGGGAAGTGGCGGCTACGCGATCGCCGTGATCAAGCAGTCTTTTGACGAGGACCAACCCCCAACCCTGTGAGGCTCCTGTCACATACCAAACCTTTGAGCTGTTCATGACCTGATAGTTTTGAGATCGATTTACCTGGCAACGTCGGTGATCATTTTATTCACGATCAGCCACTGGTTGTCGAATTTATGAAAAGAAAGGAACTCGTCGTATTCGAAATCGTACATTTTTACATGCGCCTTTACCGTGGCTATCGAGTTGACGACATCCACGGAAATCGTCTTCCCTTCGAAGGGTTTGCCGGAGTCCTTCGGGCTTTGACGGTGCCCGACACCATCCAGGTACTGTTCCAGTGTTCTGGCATAAGGTTGCCCCTTTACATCCCCGAACAGCAGGGTTCCGGAATAGTAGATTTCTTTCAGGAGATCGACATTGCCTTCATAGATGCCTTTGTAGTAAATATTTTCCAATGCCTGGGTGATAGCAGACGAGTCCTGCTGAGTAGTTTGCATTTTTATAACAAACTTATTCCCCGCCTGGCTCCGGCGCAATCACTAAGTCGTGAACCGGACGAAATTGACGGCGAAGCTGTCATTTGTAAAGGTGAAAGTCCGGGTAAAAATGCACTGTTCATAGAAATAAATTTGGGAAACTGAATGGCTGCGCATATATTTGCAACCAATCGGATTCTTATTTAAAACAACCCAAAAATGAGACGGGACATTTTTCAAGCTATCGCTGACCCCACAAGACGGGCTATCATCGGACTTATCGCTTTGCAGGCGATGACACCAAATGCCATTGCCGAGCATTTTGATATGACGAGACAATCGATCTCCAAGCATTTGCGCATTTTGTCGGAATGCCATCTGCTGTCGAAGGAGCAGCAGGGCAGGGAGATCTATTATCAGCTCCACATTGATAAAATGAAAGAGATCGACAAGTGGCTGGATCAATTCAGAAAGATCTGGGAGAACAGGTTTAGCCAGCTTGATAATTTATTATCTACTATTAAAAAAAATAGAAAATGAATCCGAATTTGCTTTTTGCTTTTTCCGTGAATAAGGATACCAACACCATCAACATAAAAAGAGAGTTCGCGGCCGATCTTCCCCTTGTATGGGATGCCTGGACAAAACCGGAGCTGCTGGACCAGTGGTTTGCGCCCGAGCCATTCAGGACAAAAACGAAGTCGATGGACTTCCGGGAAGGCGGCGCCTGGCATTATGCAATGATCTCTCCCGAGAACGTCTCACACTGGTGCAGGACAGGATACAAAAAGATCGATATAAGAAAAAGCTATTCGGGTTCCGATGCCTTCAGTGACGAGGAGGGGAATATCAATTCCGAATTTCCCGTTTCGCAGTTCACCAATGTATTTCAGGGGGGCGATGACATTACTACGGTCAGCATGACAGTAGTGTATGGGAGTCTTTCAGACCTGGAAAAGGTCATCCAGATGGGTCTTAAAGAAGGTATCACAAAGACACTGGAAAACCTTGATCAGTATCTGGCAGCCCGGTTCCAGCTAAGGGGCGAGTATAAAAAAGTCAATACATCGAGGGTCTGCACCTATCTCAACTTCCCCGGTAATACGGAAGAGGCCTTCCTGTTCTATCAGTCTGTTTTTAAAACCCCTTTTGCTGGCGGAGGTATCCGTCGGTTTGGCGATATCCCCGCTGATTCGGATCATCCGCCTGTTGCAGATGTCATAAAAAAAATGGTCCTTCACGTGGAATTGCCGATCACGGGCAACCATGTCCTTATGGGAACAGACGCCCCGAAAGAAATGGGATTTACGCTCGTACAGGGGAACAATATGCATATCAGCCTCGAACCCGAAACAAGGGAGGAGGCCAAAAGGCTTTTTGACGAGCTATCGGCTGGCGGCACCGTCACCATGCCGCTGCAGGATATGTTCTTTGGCGCTTACTTTGGGGAGTTCAGTGACAAATATGGGATAAACTGGATGATAAATTTTCAAACAAAA
>DATJJA010000145.1:0-3661 GCA_035492595.1 Puia sp. | reverse complement strand
GCAGGGATCATCAACGGATAATAAGGGAATCCTGAAAAGGCGGTGGCATCGGGATATAAAGGAATTAGCAGGATAGAGACAATGGCAATGACGCTGAACGCAATGTATATAACGGCCGGCACAGGTCTGAAGATCTTTGTCTGTCGCAGAGAGACGGCGAACATGGCGACGGCAAAATAGGTGAGCAGCACCTGTCCGATGGTGATGATCCAGATCTGTTGCGCGGCAGGCGCATACCACTCCTGCGGTTTGCCGGCAGCGCCATTGGCGATCTTTATCTTAAATGATTCCAGGGCGAAACTGTGCCAGAAGGAGGTGTTGATAAAGAATAATGGAATGGCAATGACAATGGCGGTATAGCCCAATTGCGTATACAGTTTTTCTCCTTTCTCCTGCAGGACGAGCTTGATCAGGGAAAGCCCCAGTGCGATCAGTATACCGTCCGCCAGCAGGATATCAAACCGGGCCTTTTGTTCGGTGGCCGTATCCACCCATCCCTGTCTCGTATCGGGGGGCGCCCCCATTCCAAACAATACCGATAGCAGGCAAATGGTCAGGATCAATAAGCTGCTGCCATAGGCCAGGTATCTTTTTTCCTTTTCCACCGCACGGAAAGCCTTTTCCCCCAGCCCCCAAACGGCCCCGGCCATGATACAAAAATTCAGCAGCCAGATGGGAATATAGAGTTTGTAGGTGATGTGTCCCAGGGCAAATGCGAGAATAAAGGTCAGAACAGGGATGCAGCATAGATAGCTGTAGCCAAAGGTTTTGGCGAGGGGTCTTATAGCCATATCTTATTATTTTTTTGAATCCACTTATTTCATCCCTAATAATTTCAGGAACTCTTCTTTTTTCTTTCTCGATACATCCACGAGTTCCCCGTTTTGCAACTCGATCTGTCCACCGTCACCCTTCATGTACCTTTTTATATATTGCAGGTTGATGATATGGGAGTGATGGGTGCGGAAGAACTGTTCAGAAGGCAGCAGGTCTTCAAATTCCTTCAGCGTCTTGCTCACCGTGAGGCGGGGCCGGTTGGCAAAGCTGAACACGGTGTAGTTGCTTTGAGCCTCGATATGGATGATATCGTTCAGATCGAAGAATAGCAGCCCTTCCAGTGTGGAGATGGCTATTTTATTGAGGGCTGTCTGAAGATTATGCGCCAGCGTCTCCAGCCGCTGGCCATTGTTGGTCTCCTGTCCGTTGAGCCGTATCTTTTCAACCGCTGCCTTCAGCTCTTCGATATCTATGGGTTTTAACAAATAGTCAAAGGCGGCAAAACGAATGGCCTTGATGGCGTAATTGTCATAGGCGGTGGTAAAGATCAGGTGGAAATCCTTACGCTGCAATTGCAGCAGCATATCGAAGCCATTCAATTTGGGCATCTCGATGTCGAGGAATACGATATCCGGTCGATACTCCTCGATAAGCTTCAGCCCTTCCTCGCCGTCTTCGGCCTCGCCCTCCAATCGTATATCGGGGCAATACTCCTTTAGCTTTTGGCTCAGGGCCAGCCGCCCTTTGGTTTCGTCGTCTATGATAATTGCAGTGACCATCAGCTTATTTTTAAAGCGACCCGTACGCAGGTACCGGCAGGGTGGCCGTCCTGGTGCAGGTCGGTGATAATAACGGGTTTATTCTCCTGCTTGTTGAACAGGTTCACTCTATCTCTGCTTATTTCCATGCCATGGCTGCGATGGGAAGACTTTTGTGTCGCCGCGGCGCGTCCGATCCCATTGTCCTCTATTTGATAGACCAGATAGTCATCTTCCCGGCAGATCCTGATGGACAGTATGCCTGCGTGACCCTGGCGATGCCGGAGGCCGTGGACGATGGCATTCTCCACATAAGGCTGGATGATCAGCGGCGGGATGCGGCAATCTTCTTCCAGCAACTGTTCGTCCACGTGGATCTCGGCCCTGAATTTGTCTTCATTCCGGAATTGCTCCAGATCGATATAGAGCTGCAGCGTTTCCAGATCGCGTGAAAGAGGGATCGTATTTTGCCGGGAGCTGTCCAGGATATTGCGGATGAGACGGGCGAACTTATTGAGGTACATCGTCGCGAGATACTTGTCATTGTTTTGGATCAGCGCGTCGATGCTATTGATGCAATTGAATATGAAATGAGGATTCATCTGGGCCCGCAGCGCCATCATCTCCGTATTGGCGATCTGCTGTTTCATGTCGGCTTCGAGCCGCAGACCACTGTAGTGCCGCCGTACGATCCATAGCAGGAAAAGGACGCCGGCAGCGACCACCAGGGCCCTGAACCAGGAGGTGGACCAATAAGGGGCGACAATCATTATTTTAAAAGCAGCCGCACCTTCGTCGTTGAGGGCGTTCTCCGTACGTACGCGGAAAGTGTAGGTCCCGGGCGGCAGATTGGTATAGTTGGCGTACCCACGTTTCCCCCCATATACCCAGCCGGGATCCACGCCTTCCAGCCTGTAGAAATAATTCGTACGCTGGATGCCCGAGAATATAAGGTTGGAAAATTCAATACTGATAAAGTTCTGCTTATAGGACAACCGTATAGGTTCACCGCGGGAGAGGAGGGAATCAATGAACATTGGGCTGGCAAAGACCTTGAAGCCTGTAATGTTCACCGGAGATGTTCTTTGCTGGACGACTCGCAGCTGCTGCGGATAAAAGCCCACGACCTCCATACTGGTGCAGGTGAGCCATCGCCCTTTGGGCGGAGTGATGAAGTAGGCGGTCTGGAAAGAGCTTTTTATCAGTCCCGTCTCCGGCTGGCTGATAAAACATTTTTTTGTCAAAGGGTCATAGCAGCAGATGGCGAAATCGGTGGTGAACCAGATCTTACCCAGCGTGTCGACAGTGATGGCATGTACGGACCAGTGAGGCTGGTCCCCGTTAACAGGTAGCCTGCTGAATGTCTTTGTCCTGCGATGAAAAAAATAAATGCCGTCATTCTCCGTGCCCACGATCAGCAGCGAGTCCTGGTATGGGTAGATACCCCAGCAGCGTACGTCCACGCCCGTGTCGGGCCGATAGCAGGCGACAAAAGCTCGTTTCCGGCTGTCGAACTCTTCGAGACCCCGGGAACTGCCGGCCCAGCAGATGCCGTCCTCATCCACCAGCAGGCTTTCGATGGGAGTAAGCTTGAACCCGGGGGGCTGAGCAGCCATATTATAGGGTAGGAATTTATGTTGTTTTGCCTCGTATAATATGATCTTGCCGCTGTGTAACCCCAGCAGGATATTGCCGGCCCGGTCCTTTACCATGGCCTTTATTGTCCTTCCTTCTGTTTCCGGAGGTTGAATGGTCCGAACGCTATGAGTGCCTGGAGCGATGATGTGCAAGGCGCCATGCTGACAACCTGCCCATACTGATCCGTCGGCTTGTTCCAAAAAACACCATATCATATTTTGTTCATAATGCCCTTTAAAAAAGATATGTTCTTTATAGCGATGGGCCGTATCATAGATCCAGATACCTTCACCCCAGGTGCCGACCCACAATTCATCTTTTACCAGGGCTGCCGGGATGATGTCGCTGACCACTTTTGAAGGATCTGCCGTATCCTGGTTGCTCAGGACGCTGAAGTATTGCCGGTAGGGATTGATGATGCTGATCCCTCTGTCGGTGCCAAACCAGATATTCTCTTCCTTGTCCTGAAAAATGGTATTGATCTGATC
>DATJJA010000144.1:0-5201 GCA_035492595.1 Puia sp. | reverse complement strand
CTATACCGATGAATTCATAAAAATTAGCCCCAAGAGGATGGGCCAGTGGCTGATTATAATGACTGAAATTGGATACCGTGTCGTTATGAGAATAGACGAACGGCCGGACTATATTTGTTTCAAACTGCAGGTCGAGGTTCTTTAGATCAAAAGCGTCGATATATTTTATACCCAGCTGAAAACCTTGCTTATTGACCCAGTTGCCATCTCCATAATGCAGGATCTGGTGCAGGACGAATTCATTGAACAGCAGCTGTCCGTAGACCTGCGTGGCATGCCCGATATTAGCCTTAAAGTCCAGTCCTACCGTCGTCTTGTCAGGGCTTCCATTCTGCTGCTGTGCAGAGACGAGGAAGATCACAGGGTTCAGATACGAGAAATCATAGTGATCGGCACGGCTGAAAACGACGTTCTCGTAAAGACCTACATTCAGCCAGGGAGTGGCATTTATGTTGAGATGGTGAACAACCGCGTATTTTTTGGGGTATTGATAATCCGTATTGGTGTTGTGCTGACTGACCAGTTCCATATAAATGGTTTGGTAGTTGAGCTTCCAGATCCGGGTATTGAATTTCAGGAAGAGATAGGGAGCACTGTAATCGCTGAGGAAAAGGCTGCGATAGCCATTGCCGATAAAGTTCTTATCATAACCAAACTGGATGTCGAAGTATTTCCAGGCGTTGAAATAAATGGATGCCCGGTTATCGAAATAGTCATAACCGTTAGTTTTGAAGTGTTTGTAGTACCCGGCGCCCGGTACGGCATCGAATTGAGCAACACGCTGCTGGAACCAGGACGGCCCCCTTTCCTGGTTATCTGTAAGATAGGCCGAGAAACCCAGCTTACGGGCTATCATCCCCCGGAGAGTAAGCCCCTTTGAGTTGAGGAAAGGCCGTTGCTTATTATTACCGCTGCCGGTCTCATAAGATTGGGTCTGCTGGATCACCGGGTTGATCGCGAGAAAAAAGTCATCTTCATTAACCTCGTAGAAGTTTGCCTTGTCCTTATAGAAAGTGTTCAGCCAGGGTCTTTTGCTGACAAAGCTATCCGTCCTGCTTGTCACCCATTCGACATTGTTCATCAGCAGGGAAGACAGGTTTTGCCTGTCTATCGGAGAAAGATGATAATATTCGTCGTAAGGATAGGAATTGTGCAGTGAGTCGGATATGTCGGATACCCGGACAGCCAGCTTCCGGCTGATGGGTTTCGCAGTACTGATATTCAGGTCCGGGTTCGTTTGCAGGAGTATCTCCATCCTGTCCAGGAAGTGATCGTACTTTGAGTCCTGGGGCAGATAGCTTGACTGACCGAAACCGGCACGGGGCAGGAACGAGGCCAGTACCAGCAAGTTAGCAATTCTTAAAATTATCCGGTGTCTTAGAAGGGTTTTAATAAATTGCGTCATAATTTATATCAAATAAGGGACGATCTAATTTTCTATATGCGTAATTACTTGATCAATAACATCTCTATAGTCAACGAAGGTAAGGTTAGTACGGCAGATTTACTAGTCAAAAACGGGCGGATCGAAAAAATAGGGACGAATATCCAAACCGGCTTCGCTGTCACCGAGATCAACGGAGAAGGGAAGTTTTTATTGCCGGGAGCCATAGACGATCAGGTACATTTCCGTGAGCCGGGACTAACCCATAAGGCTACCATCTATACCGAAGCCAAAGCCGCGGTAGCCGGTGGCGTTACTTCCTTTATGGAGATGCCCAATACCATGCCGCCGGCCTTTACCCAGGATCTGCTGGAGCAAAAGTATGCGATAGGGTCGCAGAGCTCGCTGGCGAACTACTCTTTTTATATGGGTACCTCGAATGACAACGCAGATGAGGCCTTACGGACCAACGAAAAGAAAAAGGATATCTGCGGGATCAAGATCTTTATGGGCTCATCTACAGGTAACCTTTTAGTCGATAATTACCTGACGCTGGACAGGCTGTTCCGGGAATCGGAGGTGCTCATCGCCACACATTGTGAAGATGAAAAGATCATCCGGCAGAACCTGGAGCTCATCCGGCGCGAGAACCGGGAGCTGGTCGCAGCCGATCACCCGCGGATCCGGGATGCGGAAGCCTGTTTCGAATCATCGCTGACAGCCATTCAATTTGCTCAGAAACACAATAGCCGCTTACATATCTTCCATCTTTCCACCGAAAAAGAAATGCAATTGCTGGGCAACATGCTGCCCCTGGAAGAGAAACGGATCACGGCAGAAGTCTGTGTACACCATCTCCATTTTACCAGTGAGGACTATGCGACGCTGGGTAACCGGATCAAGTGTAACCCCGCCATCAAGGCGCCGAATAACCGCGAAGCTCTATGGAAGGGCTTACTGGAAGACCGGCTCGACCTTATCGCCACTGATCACGCTCCGCATACCTGGGAGGAAAAGAGTGGTCCCTACGAACAGGCCCATGCCGGACTACCGCTGGTACAACATTCCCTTTTGCTCATGCTGCATTACGTCAAAGAAGGCAGGATCAGCCTCGAAAAAGTAGTGGAAAAGATGAGCCACGCAGTAGCCACCTGTTTCCGTATAGCCGAAAGAGGGTATATCCGCGAAGGTTACTTTGCCGACCTGGTCATAGTGGACATGAATACCCCCTCCCGCGTAACTCCGGAGAACATTCTCTATAAATGTGGCTGGAGCCCCCTCGAAGGGTTTGAGTTTCCGGCAACAGTGACTCATACTTTCGTGAATGGGCATTTAGTTTATGGAAATGGGGCCTTCGATGAATCTCAATGGGGCCAACGCCTGCGGTTCAGGTATTAAATATGCCCGCAAAACGGATAACCATGGAAATTGACAAGATCACATACGAAGACCTATCCCTTTTCAGCCGTGAAGAGGAATATTCTATTTTCCACAAGCTGGATTTTACCCGCACGACAGGCGGAAGAGATCTTTTACTGGAATATTTCAACAGCCCTTTTAGCAAGCTCGAACCTATTCTCGAGACCCAGCGGGTACTTACACTGATTTTGGAGAAGATGGACCAATGGCCTTCTTCCATCAGCAATGGGACCGTCATGGTGATAGAACGATTTTATGAAACGGCAGTCGACGACATCCCGCAGGGGCATAATCTGCCGGCAGCATTGACGTATAAAGTTTTTCATGCCCCGGATTATTCCATAGTACGTTATTCGGTGACACATTTTGCAGATTTTCTACGGGGGATGAGCCAGCTGATCGAACTGCTGGATACCCCCGATTGCCCCCGCCTGCTGCACGACTTATTGGAAAAGGCCCGGAAACTACTGGATCAGGAGACGCTGCAATCCCTTGGAAAACTCAAGCCTGGTGTCAAGCTGAGCCCTGTCCAGGTCATTCATTATGGCAATTTTCTTCGCTACCGGACGAAAGCGACCATGCAGTCGCTGATAGAGATCCACAACCGGCTGGATGCATGGTATTCGATGGCAATGGCTGTACGCCGTTACCAGCTGAGCTTCCCCATATTTGTGCAACAGGAAGAGCCTTTTTTTGAAGCAAGCTCGCTTTACCATCTGCTTTTGCCCACACCCGTTGCTTATGATGTAAAGCTGGACCAGGAACGTAATTTCCTATTTCTCACAGGAGCCAATATGGCCGGGAAAAGTACCTTTATCCGGAGCGTGGGAGTTGTTGTTTTTCTGGCTCACCTGGGTATGGGGGTACCGGCAAAGGCAATGAGGTTAAGTCTTTTTGATGGGATCCTCAGCAATATCAACGTTGTCGATAATATCTCCAAAGGAGAAAGCTTTTTCTTCAATGAGGTACAACGCATTCGCAACACGCTGGAGAAGATAGGCGGGAACAGGAAATGGCTGGTACTGATCGATGAGCTGTTCAAAGGCACGAATGTACAGGATGCAATGAAGTGTTCGACAACCGTGATCAAAGGACTCATCAGGATACGCCGGTCCCTATTTATTCTGAGCACCCATCTTTACGAGATCGGAGAAGAGCTGAAAGTCTATCCGAATATCCAGTTCAACTATTTTGAGACGGCGGTGAAAGATGATCAGCTGGAGTTCAGCTATCAACTGAAGGAGGGGATCAGCAATGACCGGATAGGATACCTGATCCTGAAACGGGAGAAGGTAGTGGAGATGCTGGAACGGTTGTAAGCGCGGCCAGTCCAATAGCATTTGCGCAAGGCATGATCGCGGCCAGCCCCGGTTCCGCTTGCTGCACATCCGTGGAACGTCGGGCGTGGAACCTGAAGCAGGTTTTTCCCAATGACATTGATGTCTTCACTAGCTTTATCAGCTAAATATTACAGGTATGCTGGTGAAGACATTTGGAAGTGCGGTATATGGTGTTGAGGCGATCACTATTACCGTAGAGGTCAATGTGACGGAGGGACTCCACACATTTATAGTCGGGCTGGCCGACAACGCTGTCAAAGAAAGTATTCAGCGTATAGAAAGCGCCATCAAGAGCAACGGCTATTATATGCCCCGTACCAAAGTAGTCGTCAATCTGGCGCCGGCAAGCATCAGAAAGTATGGATCTGCTTTTGACCTGCCGATTGCAATGGGCATACTGGCCGGTAGCGAACAGATCCCTGATCCTTCCCTTCTAAAAAATTACGTCATCATGGGCGAATTGGGACTGGATGGAAACATTCAACCCATCAAGGGGGCATTACCGATCGCTATACAAGCCCGCAAGGAACAGTTCAAGGGGCTGATCGTTCCAAAGGCCAATGCATCCGAGGCCGCAATGGTCAATCAGTTGGACGTGTTTGCATTCGGCCATATCCGCGAAGTGATCGAATTTTTCCGGGACACGAGTGCCGCAAGATCAGTCCATGTCGATGTCCGGGCAGACTTCGATGCAACAGTGGTTCCCTCCGATCTTGACTTCAGTGAAGTAAAGGGACAGACAAGCATTAAAAGAGCGTTGGAAATAGCAGCAGCCGGCGGGCACAATGTCATATTGATCGGCCCGCCCGGCGCCGGCAAAACCATGCTGGCAAAACGGCTGCCCACAATTCTTCCCCCACTCAGCTTGCAGGAAGCACTGGAGACGACAAAGATTCACAGTGTTGCCGGCAAGTTACCCGCAAACACAAGACTCCTCTCCCAACGGCCTTTTCGAACCCCTCATCACACTATTTCAGGCAATGCCCTGGTAGGAGGAGGTAGTATCCCTCAACCGGGAGAAATTTCACTGGCCCATAATGGCGTATTATTCCTTGACG
>DATJJA010000143.1:0-13108 GCA_035492595.1 Puia sp. | reverse complement strand
TTACCGCCATAATTTAAATACGGCGTAAGTTCATATCTGAAACTGATATAACCGTTTGGTCTATAACCTAAATGATGGCCGTTTATCCACACATCGCTTTTTTGATAAACACCGTCAAAAGCAATATAGATCAATTTGCCTTTATCAGTTTGCGGGATGGTAAAGGTTTTACGGTACCAGCCTATACCGCCTGGTAAAGCGCCGCCTTCCACAGTAGCTGGGTTTTCTTGTTTAAATTCGCCCTCTATGCTCCAGTCATGAGGTAAATTTAATTTTCGCCAGCTGGCATCATTAAAATCAACATTTTGGCCGTTGGGTTCGTCGCCCAGGTTAAACGTCCAGTTTTGATTAAAATCCAAAACCGACCGCCCACTTTGCGCATGCACAACAGCTGATAAACTGATCAGGATAAACAAGAAAAATAATTTTTTCAACATGGCATATAATTAATTATTAAATGTATATATAACATTTATATATAGCAAATAATTTAGCGTAGTAATTGCTGTTTGAACTTATCGACAACCTGTTCCATGGTCACCCATTAAAACCTGTTCCATGCTCATCCATTCCGGAAGAGATTCTCCAAATTCGATCGCAATATCGACGCTTGTAACGATCGAACCAACTTCTGTGTACAGAAGATCAAACTCCGATATTCTTTAAAAGGATAAAACAACTGGTATCAGAAATGATAGTCTTAGGCATTTGCAATACCCCTTGACAAATCTCCGGCCGGACAATTGAAGATGGGAACGCTGTACGCACCTATAAGTTCAGCAAATGTACGTTTAGTAAGGCCGGCAACATCAGCAGCTTGACCGGGGGAAAGTTTACCCTGACAGTGGCAACGCGTCTCGATTGGCGTAAATCAGATTCCAACCCTCACCACCACACAGGAATACGCCGGCAACTCAACCCTCACCCCCTTCCCCGCGACTTTCATCTCTTTTATCACAGGCGCCACCACATCCGGATGCTCCAGACTATTCATCCCACCCGGCGCCGTCCCGGCCAGCGTCGTAACAGTAGCACTTCTCCCGAGCCGCCTACCTGTCACCGCGATCGTCTTCTGTTTAGCCTTATCGGACAAATTCACCAGCTTCAGGATCAGCTCGCCCGCAGGCTCGTCAAGACAGGCAGTCCCCCAGCAGCTATCCTGCCCGGTAAGAGGTGCCCCCCTGTCAAAAAGATCGACGACAGCCGTCCCCTTATTGACCGAAAACAATTGCTGCACGTAATAATTAGGCGTAGCATAGGACCGCGTATTGTCGAACCAGATAAGATCGGGCGTCCACTGCCAGCCGGTAACATGCGCAAACAGCGGAGCATAGGATGCCATTGTCACCACATCCGCATTGCGCTCGATCCCGGTCATAAAGGCCGCTTCGGTAAGAGCCGTACGCAAATTGTTCTCGTTCTTCAGACTGCCGATCCTGTCGCTTTGCGCAGCATACTCACCCACAAATATCTTCGGGCCCTGCCGGTCATATTTATCATAGCGCGTAGCATTCTGCAGGAACCACTCCGGTGAATTATAAAAATGTTCGTCGATGATATCGACATGCCGGCTACGCAGCACAGAATCGATATATTGGAACTCCTGCTTCTGCGGAGTGTACCCCGAACTGCAGATCAGCTGCATATAAGGATAACGGTTTTTTATCGCCTTCGTGAACACCGCCAGCCGCTCGGCATACTGTGGCCCCCAGTTCTCATTACCCACACCCAATAATTTCAAGTTGAACGGCGCCGCATGCCCAAGTGCCGCCCGCCTGGCGCCCCAGGTCGTTGTGGTGGCATCCCCGTTGGCAAATTCGATCAGGTCCAGCGCATCCCGCACATAGGGATCAAGCTCAGACAAAGGCACCACCTCAGCCGCATCGAACTGACAGGACAGCCCGCAGTTGATTATCGGCAACGGAGCCGCACCAATATCTTCACAAAGCTGAAAATATTCATAAAAACCAAGTCCAAAACTTTCAAAATAATCGGGCGTCTGCCGCAAAGGCACATCATCATTCCAGATGCTCATTATCAGCTGACGATCCTCCAGGGGCCCTATCGTCTTCTTCCACTGATAACGATGTACAATATCCTTTCCCTCTACGATACACCCGCCGGGAAAACGCAAAAAGCCCGGATGCAGATCAGCCAGCTTTTGCGCCAGATCCGTCCGCAGCCCCCCCGGCCGGCCTTTCCAGGTATCGCCCGGGAACAGGGAAACCCGGTCGATCTCCAACTGCCCGCTGCCTTCGAAACGCAATAACAATTTCCCCTGGCTCGCCGTATCCGCAGCGATGATGGAAAAATGCTGCTCATGCCAGGCCGTATCCATAGCGCTAAGATCAATTGTGGCCTCTCCAATGCCCGCGCCCTTACTATTCAGCAGCTGCGCACTCACTCCCACGCTCACCGCGCTCATCCGGGCGTCCGCACCCACCGCGCTCATTCTCACATCATTCCCCACACGCGGCCCCGCAGCAACACCCCCACCAACACCTGCCACATTCGCACCCCCACCCCCACGCCTGTACCTCACCATCCCCTCATACCGCGTCCCCTTCTTAAACCCCATCCCGCCAAAACCTTCATTGACCAGCCCAACCTTATCTCCCGCACTCAGATTAACCTGCAGATACTTCGGATCTGCAACATTCATCCCGCTCTGATTGATCACCATAAAAATACCGGTCCTTACCCGGGCCGGCTGCGTAGCCCAACCCATCAGCGGCTTGGGAAAATCAAAGGACGTATTCTCCACCATCTCCGCATAAAGCCCCCCATCCGCCCCGCGGTTGATATCTTCAAAAAACAATCCCCATAAGGTTGGGGATATCTTAGCCTTTATCTGGCGGGTATTCACAGTAAGAACGTCCTGGGCAGCAATGCGGACAACGAGCATAAGGCTCAAAAAAGTAAAAAATATTTTCCTGTATGGCATACATAAAATTATCCCATTCCAGGAAAAATCAGCCGCTATAACTGTAGAAAATACATGTATATGGACATATCGGTGTCCCCGCAAAACCAACGCAGCAAAACAGCGGACAAATCCCCCGGCGCCCACGGCACAAACATCTGCTTCCCCGCCCGGCGCCGCAACATTCCTCACCGCAGCCCCTCACCGTCACCACACCAACCCCGCGCAGCCCCCCACCGTCGCTACAACACCAACCCGTGCAAGGCCGGGCGCCGCAACATACCCCCGCCCGTCGCCACAACACCAACCCGCCCCAGGCCCGGCCGCCTCAACCTACGACGCCCTGTTAATGGTCATAATGTCCCTGTCAAAAAGATACAAACCGCTCTTATCATCCCCGATCAGCTCCAGCTTATCATTACATTCCCGCGCCAGCCTCTCCTCTTCCATCTGCTCCATTACATACCACTGCAAAAAATTGTGCGTCGCATAATCCTTTTCACCAAGCGCGATATCCACCAGGTTATTGATGCTCTCACTCACCTTTACCTCGTGCTTGAACAGCTGTTCGAACGCAGCCTTCAGCGACACAAAGGTCAGGATCGGTTGGTCCAAAGCCGGAACGACGGCAAAACCACCCCTTTCATTGATATAGTGAAGGAGTTTCAACATATGCATCCGTTCCTCTTCGCTGTGACGGAAAAAGAATTGCGTGCAGCCTTTCAGCCCCGGCTGTATCTCCGCCCAACTTCCCATCGCAAGATAAGCCTGCGAAGACTGAGCTTCCATCAATACCTGTCTGTTGAGGGCTTCTTTCATGTGTTGGGATAACATAGTGGTGTTTTTATAAAGAAAAGATAATGCAAATTTGTTTAAATTGGGAGAACAAGCTTGACATATGCCACCCAAACATCAGCCAAAAGATCCCCATCAACAGCAGCCGCCACAGCAATCCAGTCCCCATCCCGAGACACCCGGCCAAAAATCGCCCAAACCCCAACCCAACACGCCCCAGCAGATCAACACCTACGACGCCATCGTCATCGGCTCAGGCATCAGCGGCGGCTGGGCCGCAAAAGAGCTCTGCGACCACGGCCTCAAAACCCTCGTGCTCGAACGGGGCCGCGACATCGTCCACAACAAAGACTATCCCACCGCCACCATGGCCCCCTGGGAATTCCCGCATCGCAAACAAATGCCGCAGGCCTTCGTAAAAGAAAACCCCCTCATCACCACCGCAGCCGGCTTCGGAGAAGACACCGCTCACTTTTTTATAAAAGACAAAGACCATCCCTACGTCCAGGAAAAACCATTCGACTGGATCCGCGGTTACCAGGTCGGCGGCAAATCCCTGATCTGGGGCCGCGCCTGCCCAAGATGGAGCCCTTACGACTTCATCGCACCCGCCCGGGATGGATACGGCATCGAATGGCCCATCAGCTATGCCGACATCGAACCATGGTACGGGTATGTCGAACGCTTCTCAGGCATCTGTGGTAACAAGGACGGCCTCGAAGCCATGCCCGACGGCGACTATCTGCCAGCCTTCGAATTCAATTGCGTGGAAAAACACATAAAACAAAAGATCAGCGAACACTATTCCGATAGATTCATGATCCAGGGCCGATGGGCACAGCTCACAAAACCCAACCCCATCCACCTCCAGCAGGGAAGATCCCAATGCCAGGCCCGCGACATGTGCATGCGCGGCTGCCCTTTCGGCGGTTACTTCAGCTCGGTCTCCTCTACGCTGCCCTGGGCAGCCAAAACAGGCAACCTGACTATTCGCCCCTTCTCCGTCGTTCATAATATTATCTACGACGAAAAAAAAGGAAAAGCCACCGGCGTACGCATCATCGACACCAATACAAAAGAGGTCATCGAATACTATGCCCGCATCATCTTTGTCAACGCCTCCGCACTAAACACCAACCTCATCCTCCTCAACTCAACCTCCCACCGTTTCCCGGGCGGCCTCGGCAATGACAATGGACTGCTCGGAAAATACGTCGCGTTTCAGAACTACCGGGGCTCCCTACACGGAACCATCGACGGCTTTGAGGATAAATATTATTACGGACGCCGCCCCTCGGAGTCGATGATGGCAAATTTCCGGAATTTGAAAAAACAGGACACCGATTTCTTCGGCGGTTATATGGCCTTTATGGGCGCCTATCGCGGCGAACCCGACACCCGCAACCTGCCCGAACAGATCGGCCCCGCGTACAAAACGTCTTTGACAGAACCGGGCGGCTGGGAATTATACATGTACATGCAGGGAGAGACCATCCCCAAAGAAACCAATACCGTGAGCCTGAGCAAAACCGAAAAAGACCAATGGGGTATCCCCCTCCTCGTCACAAAAGTCGACTACGATGACAACGACGAACGGCTGCTCAAAGACTTCCTCACCCAAAGCCATGAAATGCTGGATAAAATAGGAATAAAAAATATTACTACGCACGATAATCACTGGGCGCCCGGCAGGGACATCCACGAAATGGGCGGATGCAGAATGGGCAAAGACCCAACAACATCTTTATTGAACGGGCACAACCAGCTCCATCATTGTAAAAATGTGTTTGTCACCGACGGAGCCTGCATGACCAGCACAGGCAATGCCAGCCCGTCGATCCTCTATATGGCCCTTACCGCCCGCGCAGTCACCTTCGCCGTCGAAGAACTAAAAAAACAAAACCTCTAAAACCCATCCCGCGACGATGACGATATTTCGTCGTTTGACACGATCATAAATCGATATTCCGTCGTATCCCCTCCTATACCCATTTTAAATACATAAAAATCAACACTTTAAATTCAGGCACGCTATTAGAATAGAATTACGAAACTCAAACGCCATGAAAAAAACCGACTGCCTCCCGCTCCTCTATTCGTCAAAAAACCTGACCCCAGGCCACTCCTTCGAGATCAGAACCCTCGAATCCATCATTCAACTTGACGAAACCCGCAATGCACATGTATTTAGCCACGACTACTTCGAGATCTTGTGGATAACTCAAGGTACCGGCCTCTACCGCGTAGACATGCAGCAATTCTGCATCTCCCCCAGCCAATTGTTTTGCATCCACCCCGGCGAAGTACACCTCATCGAATCGGGCGAAGACCTCGAAGGATATGTCATCTCCTTCACAAGAAGCTTTCTCGGTATGAGCGACATGGACGCTGACATGGTACACCCCGGCGGTGTATATCAGCTATTCGACCGCTGCAAAGCCGTACAGGTCAAGAACGACACCGCAGATATGGCCCTCATCATGGAAAAGCTGCTAAAAGAATTCAACAACCTCGACCTCTTCAGACTGGAACTGCTCCGGCGTTATTTCAAGATCTTCCTGATCTATCTGTCCAGACAGTTGGAAGAGAACAGCCTGCTGACAACCCAAACCCGAAGCCTTGGCCTCGTCCAAAAGTTTATGGAACTCCTCAACGCCAACTTCAAAGAAATGAGAATGGTCGCCGACTATGCCCGGGAACTGGCCGTCACCCCCAACTACCTCAACGAAAGCATAAAAAAAGCAACCGGCAACCCCGCAAGCTATCACATCCGGCAACGCATCGCTCTCGAAGCGAAACGCCAGGCCGCATACTCTGATGTCTGCATGAAAGAGATAGCCTATCACCTGGGTTTCTCCGACTCCGCACACTTCAGCAAATTCTTTAAGAACACAACCGGAATGAACTTCACCGACTTCAAAAATGTGCGCGGATATGGCCTTGATAAAATTAGCGGAACTTCGCCTTTGCCACCGGCAATGACTCGTTCACAACCTTCGTAAACTCGGTTGTATCTGGCCTTCGGCCGGGCCGCTTCCAGCGGCTCCTATAAAATTCTCCATTTCCATGGCCTCCTGAACAACCCGGCCCAACGCCGCCGCACCCTCATAATATACTCGTCACCTTAAGAGACAACATCTCCACCCCACCATCCCGCTGGACCAGCACCTTCACTCTCGGACCTATCGTCCGGAGAAGCCCCTGGTATACCTGCAGGTCCTGCTTCGTATCCCCGTTGACCGCCAAAACCATATCCCCCTCCCTAAAACCCGCTTTCTCCGCCGGTGACTCGGGCATCACATCCGTGACAACGATCTTCCCCCCGATCAGAGCGATCGATACCCCGCTGTAGCTGTAATCGAACGGCTGATCGTAAGCCGTATTCGGAAGTATATAGATCTCAGCACGATCATAATTCAATATGAGGTTGAAACGTCTCAAAAGATCATTCCCGATCAGCCCCGCCAGCTGCGGATAACCGGTCACGTCATACGCATCCTCAAATACATAGGTCGGTATCTGCCTGAACTGAAAAGGCCCCAGCGTGAACGTCTTCAGCGTAGTCAGCTTCATCCTCATCTTGCCCCCCAGACCAGCCCCCTGCATATGCACCGGCTTCTTCCGCTTCGGACTGAACACTGCACTGTCCGAGGTAAAGCTGGAGGAGAACAGCAGACACAAGCCCGCTCCCGTGTCGAAATAGAAGCGCGACCGGATCGCCCTCGCATCCATCATATCCCCTTCCAGCATCGGGAGACCGTACAGACGCGGACGCAGCAGGAATCCGCCCTTCGGATAAACAACAGGCCCCCGGGTATAAATCTCCATCTTCGACTGATCATAGTCCACTTTCACCAGGTAACGCGAAAAGAAACTATGCCCGATGATCCCATCGATCTTCTCGCCATATATACTGCTGAGCACATCGTAGTCAATGACCTGCATCGACAGGCTGTCCATCGTGATCCCCCCGATATGCAGCGACTGACTATCCACCAGTCGCTGCGGACAAATTCCCGCCACACCATGGATAAAAGCCGAACTGTTATGCGGGACCAGCTTCAGACGCTCCGCAGTCATCGAGTCCAGCGAGACACTCCCGCAACCCGTATCAAAAATAAAATTGAGGCTATCCTGGAAAGTACCCATCCGAACCTTTCCAATAATGATCCCACCGAAAAGTATGCGAAAATTGATACTGGTGAGATAACGATCCGCAGGAAGCCCCTCATCCTGGGCGGCAACCGGCCGCCAGGTGCCGGCGAGCAAGGCAAGAAGAGATAATAGAAGCAATCGCATAGTTTAGCATTTAATGGTTCTCTCACTCGACATAAAATGTTGACAGTCAAAGACAATTATTTTTCAGGGACAGATTGCAGTAATTTGTATTAAAATTGAGCAACAGACGGGATAATTGCGCTCCATAGCTTATACATGTTGGTACAAGTTGGTACAAATTCAGACGGGCAAAGGAACTACCCTAATTTTACGTCACTATCATTCACTCTTATGCAAACCGACGAAACCCTCATCCGGCAGGTAAAAAAAATGTTCGAAGAAAAAACCGGCTGGGGAGATAGCGGGAATTGGACAAACCAGGACTTCCTGCAGCTCAGCGAACTCATCCGCGATCAAACCGGCGTGACCCTCAGCCACGTCACGCTGAAACGCGTCTGGGGAAAGGTCAAATACGACAGCCTCCCCAATACCCATACATTGAATACACTGACCCAATTCCTGGGGTATGACAACTGGCGGGACTTTGCCGTACAGCATCCTGTGCTGCCGCAGCACGCAGAAGGCGCAACCCCATCCCCCGACAACGCCACGACCATCGCATCCCCCAATAACGACCCCTCCGCCGCAGCCACATCCCCCAATAACGACCCTGTCGCCGCAACTTCCAACCCAGCCGGCGCCGCTCCAAACCCGGTCGCAGGACCGCAAACCGCCAGCGCAAACCAGATTCTGACATCCACAAGACCTCTGCGCAAAAAGCTCTGGCTCCTAACCCCACTGGTTGTCATCCTGCTCGTCCTCCTCTACCTCCGCGGTCAGCAACCCCCACCCCAACCCCGCGACTATGCCTTTAGCAGCAAAAAAGCCGTTACTTCCGGCCTTCCCAACTCCGTCGTCTTCGACTACGACGCCACCCGCTCCCCCGATGACTCTGTCGTGATCCAACAATCCTGGGATACCACCCGCCGCGTAAAAGTCTCAAAGAACGATCACCAGCATACCTCTGTCTACTACTATCCCGACTTCTACCACGCCACCCTCCAGGTACACAACCGCGTCGTCAAAACACATAACCTGCTCATCCAATCCAATGGATGGCTCCCGCTGGTAGAGCAGGACCCCGTACCCGTCTATTTTAATAAGGAAGAAGCCATCCACAACGGAAAAATGAGCATCACCGCCGACCAGATCAAACAAAAGAACATCCAGCTCCAACCCTCACCCCCCACCGTTATGTTCTCCAATGTCCGCGACTTCGGCGAGATCTACTCCGATCACTTTGTCTTCGAAACCTCGCTGAAGAACGACTACTCCGAAGGCTCCTCCGTATGCCAGCTCAGCCGCATCTACCTGCTCTGCGAAGGGACAGCCATCTGGGTCCCCCTATGCTCCAAAGGCTGCATCTCCACCGTCGATCTCTTCTTTACCTATTTCTATACTTCAGGGAAACGCGAAGACCTCTCCAACTTCGGCGTCAACTTTGATGACTATGTCAAACTCCGCATCGAATCAGACAGCGGCAAGGCCAAAATATGGGTCAACGACAATCTCGCATACACCGTCAAACGTCATATCATCCGAAGCAAGATCATCGGCATAATGTACCGCTTCCAGGGTACCGGCTCCCTCGACTATGTATCCCTCTCCAATGACAAAGTCTCCTATCGCGAAAATTTCAATCAATCCGCTACATTACCCTAAATATTATTTAGCTACATTCGGGAAAATCAACCCTCCCGATGCGCAGCATTCATATATCCTTGATCAGTTTGATCCTCCTTGCCGCTTGCGGCCAACCCAACGCCTCTGGCAAGTCCCCACAAAAACAAGATAGCACTCCCATTTCCGACTCCCTCACCTCCAAAGCCCCCGAGGACACCTCCCACTATACCTTCGCACACGCCGACGACTATGAAGACAGAATGCCGATCAATTTGCCGCCTTCCCTCGCAAACCTTGTTCCCAAAGGTTACTCCGTCCTCGACACCGCCAGCGGCGACCTAAACCTCGATTCCTTGCCCGATATGATCCTGATTCTCCACCGCACAGACGAAGCCGCTTCCAATTCCGACCTCACCACCAGCCAGCGCCCCCTCCTCATCCTGACCGGACAACCCGACCATTCGCTAAAACTGGCCACACAAAATAATAATGCCGTCCTTTGTCGCCAATGTGGTGGACAAATGGGCGACCCCTACCAGCGCACTGTTATTAAAAAAGGCTACTTCTCCCTTGAATTCTACGGCGGCGCAGCCGAACGCTGGGAAGAGATCATCACATTCAAATATGCCCCGACCGATAGCACCTGGTACCTGCATAAATTCAGCAAGACCACCTTTGATGCTGCCGACGAAAAAGCCCGTCACAATACAGATATCATCTCCGAAAAAGACTTCGGCAAAATATCCTTCAACGAATTCAACGCCAGTGAATCATTGCATAACGATTAGTTCCTGACTAATATTTCAATCAGCTGTATATCAGACAGTTGTTTAAATAATTAATCATTTGATTAAAATATTTGTTTAAATTAATACTCCGTCCTAATTTTGACAGATTAAATCATACACCGCGAATGCCCACAGCGAAAACAGTGACAGTGAAAGAATCCTCCACCGAGGAAAAGATCAAAGAAGCCGCACGCAAACTCTTCACCCAAAAAGGCTTCTCCGCAACCCGGACCCGCGACATCGCCGAAGAAGCAGGCATCAATCTCGCCCTTTTGAACTATTATTTCCGAAGCAAACAAAAACTGTTCGACATTATCATGATGGAAAACTTCCGCCAGTTCATCCAGGGCATCTCCTTCAATTTTCTCGAACAAAACTCGACCCTCGATCAAAAAATAACAAAGGTCGTATCCATGTATATCGACTTCCTTACTCATAACCCCGACCTTCCCCTGTTTATCCTCAACGAGCTGCGAAACAATCCGGAACAGCTCGCAACCAACATCGGCGACGAAGTCGGCTCATCACGCACCAAATTCTTCGGCCAGCTAAAACTCGCCGCCGAAGAAGGCAAAATAGGAGACCTCAATCCCACCCACCTGATGGCAAACTTAATAGGCCTTACCGTATTCCCATTTGTCGCCCGACCCATCCTGCAAAAAGTCGCAGGCATCGACGACAACCAATTCAACGACCTGATGCAACAACGAAAACAACTAATACCATTATGGATCAAAACCATGCTCCAACCCAAATAAGCACCCGCCGCCTAAGCCCGGCCCACTCGATCATCGCGGCCAAAACACGATCGACGCTGCAACCACAAGCGACCACCCGGCATCGACAGCCGCATACCGCGCAATCCGGACCACAACCCGCGATCAGCGCCTCAACACACATCGCGGGCACCTTTTTTTGCCCAACAATTAATCAAATGATTAAATCAAAATAATAAGTAAAATGCTCAAGCTCTCCCCACTCCTGCTGCTTCTCTTCGCCTGGAGCAGCAGCATCTCACAACCTCTCACTCTCTCTGAGTGCTATGATCTGGCAGAGAAAACCTATCCCCTGACCAAACAACGCGCCCTCATCGAAAAAACAAAAGAATACACCATCGCTAACATCAGCAAAGGCGTCTATCCCCAATTCCTCGTCAACGGCTCCGCCAGCTATCAATCCGATGTCACAAAGATCACCCTGCCGCCAGGTACTAACTTTACCATCCCTTCCGTTTCAAAAGACCAATACAAGCTCTACGGTGAAGTCTCCCAAACGCTCACCGACTTCGGCATCAATAAGCAACGCCGCACCATCAGTCAAACCGACGCCCAGCTTCAACAGGAAAACCTCAACACACAGCTATACCAGCTAAAAGATCGTATCAACCAGCTCTTCTTCGGCATCCTGCTCATCGACGAACAGCTGGAACAGAACGAGCTTGCAGCAAAAGATATCCAAACCGGGATCAACAACGTCCAGGCCACCATCAGCAATGGCACCGGCTTTACCAGCAGCCTCAACAAGCTAAAAGCCGAACTCCTGAAAACCAGCCAGCAGGCGATCGACCTCCGCTCGACCCGAAAAGCCTATACCGACATGCTCAGCCTCTTCATCGATCAGCCCATAAGCGACACGACAAAACTCACAAAACCAGTTCCCCCTGCCCTAACTGCCTCGATCAATCGCCCCGAGCTAAAAGCCTATGACCTCCAGATCCAGTCCTATACAGAACAGCTCCGCCTTACAAAACTTAATCTTAACCCGCAGCTCAACGCCTTCTTCCAGGGCGGTATGGGCAAACCCAACCCGGTAAACTTTCTGTCCACCAACCTCAACGGATATTATATGACCGGCATCCGTCTCACCTGGACCATCGGCAATTGGTATACCTATAAGAAAGACCGGTTGATCAATAAGAACAACCAGGAAATGATCAACGCACAAAAGAACACCTTCCTCTTCAATACCCAGCTAACACTCAACCAGCAAAAAGAAGACATCTCAAGATATCAACAATTGATAAAGACCGACGACGACATCGTCAACCTGCGGGAGTCCGTCAGCAAGACCTCCGGCGTCCAGTTACAGAACGGCGTTATCACCGCAAACGACTATCTGCTGGACATCAATGCCGCCTCCCAGGCCCGCCAGGATCGCGCCGTCCATGAAATACAATTGCTCCTTTCCCAATTCAACCATCAAACCACCGCAGGCTACTAAAAATACAGACAATGAAAAATTTATTCGCAATAGCAGCGCTCCTACTCCTGGTCACCTCCTGCCAGCAAAACAAAATAAAGACAGACGCCTCCGGCGTATTCGAATCCGACGAGGTCATCGTATCAGCAGAACGTGACGGCAAATTACTTTCCTTCCCCATAAGAGAAGGGGACAGCCTCGCAAAAGGCGCCATCATCGGCAATATCGACATGTCCAACACCCAGTTGCAAAAACAACAGGTCCAGGCAACCATCGCCGCACTAAAGGAAAAGACGACCAATCCCACCCCACAGCTCGAACTGATAAAAAGACAGCTGGCCGTTCAGCAATCACAGTTGGACCAACAGCTGAAAGAAAAGACCCGCACCGAAAACCTGCTAAAAGCTGACGCCGCTACACAAAAACAACTCGACGATATCAATGCCGCCATCGACCAGCTACAGAAACAGATAGCCGTCAGCAAACAGCAGATCGCCCTCGA
>DATJJA010000142.1:0-3558 GCA_035492595.1 Puia sp. | reverse complement strand
AAGGGCGTTCGCTGCGAGCTCTACCCCGAGCAGGCAAAATTCGACAAGCAGTTTAAATATGCGGAAAAGAAGAATATACGGTATGCCGTGATGATCGGGAGTGAGGAGTTGGCTCAGAAGACCTGCACGGTGAAGGATCTGAGCCAACGGTCACAGGAGACGCTGACATTTGAAGAGCTTCTTCAGAAAACTGAATTCAATAAGTAAAGAGTAGACAAAAATTAACCTTACCTATCCGGGAAAAATACTACTCAGTTCTCAAACTCCTTACAGGATTTGCCATCGCTGCTTTTATACTTTGAAAACTTACTGTTAATAACGTTATGACCAATGCTCCGCCGCCTGCTGCCGCAAATATCCACCAGGAGAGTGTGGTCCGGTACTGGTATTTCTCCAGCCAGGCATGCAGAAAATACCAGGCAAGGGGAATGGAGATACAGCAGGAAAGGATGACCAGTGTCACGAAATCCTTTGACAGCAGCTTCCAGAGATTGAATATGGTCGCGCCCAGCACCTTCCGAACCCCGATCTCCTTGACACGCTGCTCAGCCATGAAAGAAGCCAGGCCGAACAATCCCAGACAGGAGATAAAGACGGCCAGCACGGCAAAGAAACCCGCCAGATGGCCGATGCGCTCTTCGTCGGCAAATTTCTTCGCATAGATGTCATCGATGAATTTGAAATCGAAGGGGCTGCCAGGATTATATTTCTTGAATACGGGTTCCATTTTGGCTAATGCTTCCCGCATAGGCATTGTCGGATTGACCCGGATGACCATATTGCCCACATACCCACCGCAGAAGAACATCACCGGTTGGGGTTTATCGTAAGGAGATTCCATGACCATATCTTTTACCACGCCCACTATCACATGGGGCACATTGGCAAAGATGGTGCCTTGGTAGTTGACCACCTCCCCGACGGGATGTTTCAGTCCCATCTGTTTGACGGCGGCCTCGTTCACGACCAACCCGCCCATCATACGGGCCGTATCCCCCGGGAAATTCCTGGAAAAATCGCGACCTTCCACCACCTTCCAGCCCACCGTATGTCCATAGTCGTAATTCACATTCAGCGTCCCGAAATTATAGGAGTTGTGGGGCTCGACACCCTTCCAGTAAAAGCCGTCGTTACCGGAAGATATTTCGGTAGGGAGGCTATTGGTTTCTCCCATATCCGTTATCGCTCCGGACTGCAACAGTTCCTGCCGGATGATCTCGTCATTCTTATGCAAGTCATTCGTATTCATATTAACGGCGATAAGCCCTTCCCGGTCATAGCCGACGGGTCTATCCTTCGCGTATTTTATCTGCCGGAAAACGATGATCGTCCCGATAATGAGTGTAACCGACACCGTGAATTGCACCACTACTAACACCTTTCGCGGGATCGCGGCCAAACGGCCGGCCCGAAATGTGCCCTTCAGCACTTTGATCGGCTTGAAAGCCGATAAATAAAAGGCCGGATAGCTACCGGCGATCAGGCCGGTCAGGAAAGTGAATGTGAAGAGAAGTACCCAAAAACGACTATTGCCCCAGGGAAGGGACGTGTGTTTGTCCGCCAGCCCATTGAAAAAGGGAAGTGAAATCTGCACCAGGAGGAGAGCCAGCACCAGGGACAAAAATGATACAGCGAGAGATTCGCTAATGAATTGCCCGATCAGTTGTGTACGCAGGGAGCCAATGGCTTTACGTATACCGACTTCCTTTGCCCGCCGCTCGCTCCTGGCCGTGCTCAGGTTCATAAAGTTGATGCAGGCGAGCAGCAGCACGAAGACCCCGATGATGCCAAACAGCCAGACGGTCTGTATACGGCCGCCTGACATTTTTCCGTTGGTGAACTCATTGTATAAATGGAGCTTGTCCAGTGGGAACAGAGTGGCGTTCTCCGTATATCCCTGGATATGGCTGACCGGGGCATCCTTTATGGAAGCGGCGGCCTGTTCCATGCTGACATTGTCTTTCACCTGGACGAATAAGGCTCCGCAATGGTTGTACCAGTTACCCTGCGGGTCCTTTGAATTAAACCAGTTCGCCTTGTTTTCCCAGGGCATGACACAGGCCATCTCATAGAAACTGGTATTCTCCGGCAGGTCTTTATAGACGCCGCCCACTTTCAACTCAATACCATTATCGATAAGAATGCTCTTGTTTAAGGGGTCCTGCCGGCCGAAGATCGCCAGCGCCATGGACTGCGAGATCAGACAGGTGGAAGGGTCTTTCAGCGCGTCCCGGTTACCTTTCAACATATTGAGCGAGAACATCTCCGGGAAATCCTTTTGTGCATACATGGCCTGCCCCGATACTTTTTGATCCCCCATTGCAATAACATGGGACCCCCCTCCTGCAACAAGGGATATATATTTCAGATCTTTCCCGTATTTCGTACGAAGCTCGTTACCCAGCGGCATCTGTATGGTCGTATTGGTATAGATAATGCCTTTGTCGCTGGGGAGCACAGCGACCCTTGCCAGCCGGTCATGGTGCTGGTAATAATGATCGAACTGAAGCTCGTCTGCTATCCACAGGCCGATCAGCAGGGCGATGGCCATACCGAGAGCGAGACCGATAATATTGATGGAGGAGAACAGTTTGTTCTTTAGCAGATTGCGCCAGGCAATGGTAAGATAGTTTTTGAGCATGATAATCTGAAAATCGCCAACCGTGTGCCTGAATAGTATGTAATTGATATATAGCATATTAGCATTCACCAAACTACTAACCTGTACGTTTTTGCTATAGCGATTGTGCGCTTTTGATACACTTTGATGAACAAAAGGGGAGGCCCGCAATCGGATTGCGGGCCTTCCCTTTTAAAATACACTCTTGGTTTCTCTATAGCTTGATAACCTTCGTGGTAAAGGTCCCTCCTCTCGTGTCGGTGACCTTTAATATATACACCCCTCCCGGCAACTTGTCCATAAAGACATGCCAGTTATAGGCGTCTCCACCGGCCGCCGGCGTTACCGGCCAATGCTGGCCGGTGACTGAAAACACATCTACCCTTCGCAATGCCACGCCGCTGGTTACCGTTACCATGCCCGTGACGAGGGTGGGATAAACCCGCAGGGTATTGCCCGGATCCGACAGGCCATTAGCAGCGCCCGGCACCGGCGTCATGACAAACCGGTTGGCAGTAGTAGTATCCGTCTCGCCGACAAGAATGCGATAAATATTATTGGTCGTATCGACTCCAAACGGGCTATACATCGAATCTTCTATCTGGCTGGAAGTCAAACCCGGCAGGTTGAAGAGCAACACGGCGGCATTGCTGTATTTTACGATACTGTCGTGGATGCCCCGGGCGTCATAGCCCGTTGGGGATGGCTCGAAGAACCGGACCTGCTTATTGTTGAATCGTGCCCATATCGCCGGCGTCTTTAGCCGGCTGTCATCGTTTTGCAGGGAATAATTCCTGGAAGTGACGATCTTTTTCAGATTCAAAGCCCGGTACGTGATATCACCACCATAGCCTATCGCCGATGTCCAGTTGGTAAAATTATAAACATTCCCGCCGCCTTTCTCCGTGCCCACCAGCATTACATATTTGTAGTGTCCA
>DATJJA010000141.1:0-12378 GCA_035492595.1 Puia sp. | reverse complement strand
GAATTCCAGACGCGCAAGAGCTTACAGGATGACCCTGTCACCAGTATGCGCGGATATGGCAGCCACCATCAACCACCGGGTACGTGGTCTGATGACAGTGCCCTGACTTTTTGCCTGGCCGAAATGTTATGCGGGAAATATGATCTTGATAACCTGGCTCAGCGGTTTGTCAATTGGGAACACCATGCCTACTGGACTCCGCATGGGTCTGTTTTTGATGAGGGCATTGCAACTTCCGCCGCTATCCATCGCCTGGTAGCTGGCGTCTCTCCCGTGCAGGCTGGCGGAAATGAGGAAGGGAGCAATGGAAATGGGTCTTTGATGCGAATACTACCGCTATTGTTCTTTGTAAAGCGTTTTAATATCGACAAGCGATTTCAGATCACAAAAGATGTTTCTTCGCTAACTCATCGGCATATTCGTTCAGTTTTAGCTTGTTTTATTTATCTTGAGATCGCAATGGAATTGCTTTCCGGAAAAGAGAAGCGAGCGGCGTATCAGAGCGCCTGCGTAACGATCCGGACATTTCTCGATGAAACGGCCTCCTGCACGGAGGAAGAAAGAGCTTACTTCTTTCGGATACTCCCCGGAGCAGTTTTTGATCTGAAAGAAGAGGATGTTCATTCCGGTGGTTACGTAATTCATACTCTTGAAGCCTCGATCTGGTGTTTTTTGAATACCCGAAATTATGCCGAAGCTGTATTAAAGGCTGTTAATTTGGGAGGGGATTCAGATACTACAGGGGCTGTGACCGGCGGTCTCGCCGGCTTGTTTTATGGCTGGCAAACGATACCGGAAGAATGGCTGCGAATGCTGGTTAGAAAAGATGACATTGAAGATCTGGGCCGGCGGCTTGGAAAAAAATTAGGATAAGATGGCAAAGAGTTATGTTATTGGAGATATTCACGGCGGACTCAAGGCTTTGCAACAGGTGATACAACAGGCCAGGCTTAAGCCGCAAGACCGGCTGATCTTTCTGGGCGACTATGTAGATGGCTGGTCGGAGTCCAGGCAGGTCATTGACTATCTGATGGGACTGGATAAGAGTTACGCCTGCATCTTTATAAAGGGAAATCATGATGCCTGGTGTGAAGAATGGCTGAACGGAGAAGGAGCCAATATGGATTGGTTGCTTCACGGAGGGCAGGCTTCCATTGAAAGTTATATAGGTATCGGGGCCAAAGACAAGCAACGGCATCTGGAGTTTTACAAGCGGATGCTGCCATATTATGAAGAAGGAAATCGCAGGCTTTTCGTACATGCAGGCTTTTCCAATATGCGGGGCCCTGTCCGGGAGCACAATCCCAATAACTTTTTTTGGGACAGGACCTTATGGGAGATGGCGCTGGCGGTAGACAAAAAGATCCCCAAGGAAAGCCTGTTCTATCCCAAACGATTGTTGCTGTATGACGAAATATTCATCGGTCATACGCCGACAACCAACTATGACATCGAGACGCCGATGAATAAATGCAATGTCTGGAATGTTGATACCGGGGCCGCTTTTATGGGGCGGATCACGATGATGGATGTCGATACCAAAAAATTCAAACAGAGCGATGTCGTACAACTCCTGTATCCCGGAGAGAACGGCAGAAACAAATAAATGTCCAACAATGAATACTTTTGATCTTATTTACCCCGACAAATCTGTCATTCCATACAAAGCCATGATCTTTCCGGATGGGCAGCCACATATCAAGATGGATATGCAGAAGGCCGGATCGATCGATAAAAAGGCTCCGTTGCGCATCTTCACCCGACTTAATAATGCCAACGACCTGCTGACGGCGTTGTTTGTAAAGAACACACTTGACTACCTGGAATTTGAACATATCGAAATACATGTGTCATACCTGCTGGCTGCACGGATGGATAGGGTAATGCTGGATGGAGAGCCCTTCTCGCTCAAAGTGGTGGCGGCCATTCTCAACCAGGCGAATTTTAAAAAGGTAAGGATATTCGACCCGCATTCGGAAGTATCGACTGCGCTGATCGACCGCTCCTATGCCATCACCAATCACGAATTTGTCGCCGACGCGTTATCGGACTATGCCTGTACTCATTCAGGCGAAGCTCCCTGCCTGGTCTCACCCGATGGCGGCGCCCTGAAGAAGATCCACAAGCTGGCTCAATTCCTGGGGATCGAGAATGTAGTGGAATGTATGAAGGAAAGAGATGTAAAAACGGGTGCATTGACAAATTTTAAAACGACCACCACGGGGCTGCATGGTCAGACCTGCTTTATCGTGGATGACATCTGTGATGGCGGCGGCACATTTGCAGGGACCGCAAAAATGTTAAAGGGAATAGGTGCGGGTAAGGTAAACCTGATCGTCAGCCATGGGATATTTAGCCGCGGACCTGTCATTGAGTTTGTCGACACGATTTATACGACTGATTCCTACAAGCAGGTGGAGGGGGTACATTGTTTGCCGATAGGGAAGTATATGTGATAATTCGAGTTGTTGATTAGTAGTGTTATTCTATAATAAATGAATGGCCAAAAAAAGTTAAATTTGTTATTATGGGCACCCGTAAATTAAATAATTTGTCAGCAACATTGACCAGACAGGAAACCATTGATGAAATAGTGAAGGTGGCTAAAAAGCTTGATAAAATGGAGCTTCAAATATTGCTTACCAAGCTCCGGGTAAAAAGAATGGTAGCAGAAAAGAGAAAACCTGTTGCTAATTATGACAGTAAGAAAATAAAAGCACCAACTATGCAGGAAATTGATGCCTGGAAACATGAATCCCGGAAACAAAATGCGCATAAATAAATTTGTACTCGATAACAATATATGGGTCAGTTATTTTATAACAAAAAAGAAGCAAAAACTTCTTGAGATCATTAATAAGCATGAATTGACTGTATTTTCTTGTGATGAACTTGTTCAGGAGTTGAGGACGGTCTTAAATTATCCCCACTTAAAAAAGTTTGAGATCAATGTATCCGAAGCAGTAAGAGTTTTACGCAGTGCCACTATTCATTTTAAAATTACTTACCCGATAAAGCGATACGTCCCTCTTGATGAAAATGATGACTATCTAAAAGCCCTTGCCTTACAAACCTCTTCCGGCTTCATTACATCTGGTGATAGTGATATACTATCCGAAAAGGCCAATCTCGAAAAAAAGTATAAGAAATTAAAAATAATCACGAAAACGGAGTTTGAACGGATGTTTGGTTAGCGAGATTATTTTTTGTTTTACAGCTTGACATTCAGGGCCTCTCCATCATATTTCACCGCCCGCGTCTCACCCCCCGTCATCAAACGCACCTTGAACGTCCTGTGGACCGCCTCGCTCGTAAAACCTTCCGGCGCGCCGGGGCTGAGGGTCAGCGTATGTGTCTTATCCTTCCAGGTCATGTGGATCCAGCTGGCTTTGCCCTGCAAATAGTCCTGGCTGATCCCATCGTCTTCATAGAGGGTAAAGTCGCCGTCGGCACCGGGGTAGATGCGTAGGGTGGTTGGTTCGCTGACCGGCTCGGCAGTATATTGCCGTATGGGGTCGAAAGGAATGATGGCGCCGGCGCGGACATAAATAGGCATGGTGGAAAGGTCGACGGCGCGATGTATCGTAGTGCCGCCGGCGATGGGTGCAGCGCTCCCGGAAGCGGATGCAGCTGCGGAGATGCCTGGGGCCGATCCCGTGGCGGAGGTGCCATTCCACCAATCATACCACAACCCCTTTGGCAGGTATATATCCCAGGTAGTAGCCCCTTTTTTAAAGACAGGAGCGATCAGCATATCCCGGCCCCACAAGTATTCACGGCCAATGCCACGGGCGATGGGATCATCGGGATAGTGCAGCCAGAGTGCGCGTATAAGAGGCAGGCCGGTTTGACGGGCTTCCCAGGCAAGGGTATAGGTGTAAGGCAGGAGCTGATAGTGCAGCTCGTCGTATTTTTTCACGATAGGCTCAACGGCAGGATTGTTCATCTCGGAGAGCAGCACGTTGCGTTTGACGACCTCGCTGTCAGGACCGGGTTTGGTGGATGTTTCCAAATCACCTCTATCGCCCTGCCCCCAGCCCCAGGGAAGGATGGTCATGGTTGTACGACCGTGTGTGCGGAAGGAGGGACAAAAGGCGCCGAACTGAAACCAGCGGGTAAACAGTTCCCCGGTCTTTTCCGAGTTGGAATAAAAGCCGCCGATGTCCGATCCCCAGTATGGGCCAAGACTCAGGGAATGGTTGATGCCTACGGCCACCTGGCCTTCCAGCGTTTTCCACGAAGACTCGGTGTCTCCTGACCAGACCCAGCCGCCCCAGCGGGCGATGCCAAGATAACCGTTGCGGTGCAGGCTCCAGGGACGAACATTGGGTAGCGTGGACAGCGGTCCCTGGTAATACAGCTGATGGCGGCGCACCCGTTCGTAAAGATTAAACCAATCCCCTTCATCGGGCCAGAAGGCATCTGCACCCGCCTTCATCAGCGGCACATGCTGTTGCCAGTAGTTTTGAATATGTCCCGCATCCACAACCTCACCATCAGCGGCAGGGATGGATCCATGCAGATAGGGCAGCTTGTCACGGTCCCAGGGGACCATATGGAGCACCACCTTGACATGACGGGCGTGGAAATCGGCTAAGACCTCTGCAGGATTGCGGTGAAACACGGCAGGGTTAAAATCAAAGGAAGGTTGTTTGGTATTCCATCCCTGCGGGGTGAAACCAGTACCCAGATAGATCACGGCGTCAACGGGGATCTTTTTTGAGCGAAAGCTATCCACGATAGCCAGTATATAGGTCTCGTCTTTAATAGTGCGATGGGACTGCATATACCCAAGGGCCCATTTGGGCGGAATGACGGCTGGACCGGTCAATTCAGACAGGTCTTTCATATAGGCCGCAGGGTCGTGTGCATCGAAGACAATAAGATCATAGAGACCGGGGACGACACTCCTGGCCGGAGGAACGCCTTTCGCCAGGGCCAGGCCCTGGTTATGTTCATTCTGCTGAATGGTGTCCTTTGGCGTAGGGACCCAGGGCAGGTAAAGACCATGATCGGCGGCCCGGAGGTCGACTTGTCCCCAGGGTGTTGCGACAAAGAGGGCCCAGCCATCCGTGCCGACCATCAGGGCCACCGGATTCCGGGAACCATAGGCGTCGCCCTGCCATCGTGGCTGCATGTCCTGCAGTCTTCCCCGCCGGTCGAACTCGATAGGCGCCGTACGCCAGTTGACACCAGGGATAGCTTTATGCCCGCCTTCGCCCATACCCAATACGGGGGCATCATGCAGCGCGAAAGACAGTGTATTGTTGTCGTTGAAGATCAGCTGTTGTACCGGTAATCCGTTGGAAGTGGTGACCTTGATGGTCAGGGGCGCCGGACTTACTTCTACCAGCAGGGTACCCACGCGTTTTTTTACCGGGGCCGACAGCTGGGTAAGCACTATTGCCGGAGCGGGATATGATCTTTCTATCAGTGCAGGGCTATACGGCAGCTCCTCTTTGAAGGTCAGCGGCTTCAATGTAATGCGGATGCTATGCTCGCCGGCTGCGCGGATCTCCAGCTGTGCTGCTGCCCCGGCGGTGGTAAGAAGCTGAGCGGAAAGAGAACCGGACGACAGGATCAACAGGGCCAATGGCAGCGAACAGCGCAACGGCAGCGACAAACGATGCCATCGCGACAAGCAGCGCGGTAGTAGAATATGACGAAGAATGGAAGGAGTCACGATAAAAAGTTAAGAGCTAAATATCAACGATTATAAAGAAAGGAAGCGCATTTTTTTTATCCGGTTTCAACCACATTTTAACCGGTGGTTCGCGGAGCTGCTGTTGCACATTTGTCGCGTCCTGCTGACGATCAGCCGGCCGCTATTGCTGTCGCGCTGAAGCGTCCTTTTGGAGTCAACTACTACTATAAGGGTATGGTTTAGTCAAAAACAACTATAAATCAATCAATAATACATTGCAAAATCATCTAAAAGTGGTATTGCGCAAGGGTAAGTGTAAAGATAGTTTTGCGTGTACAATTAAACACTTCAAAAAAATTCTCTTATGCACGTACAATCACTCCTCACAAAAACCCTCGCCGTCGCCGTAACCTTAATGGTACTGATCACTTCCTGTCAGAAAGGGGATACAGGTCCCGTGGGCCCTGCAGGCTCGACCGGGGCAGCTGGCTCGACCGGGGCTACTGGGGCTACCGGGGCTAAAGGGGACACCGGGACGGCCAATGTCATATATTCGGATTGGTTCACACCTGGCACTTACACTAAAGATACGGTCTTTGGAAGCTATGGATTCAATTACGATAAAGCCGCCGCTGGCATTACCCAGAAGATCATTGATAGTGGGACAGTGATCACATACGGGAAGCTGGACGGATATAATCCAAGCATATGGCCAACGACACAGGTCTCTGCCTTGCCAATAATTATCACGTACTTAGACGGGAGCAGCCCCAATATAGATACCTGGTCGGCCCTTCTCACACCGGGGAACCTGCGGATCAGGCTCGTGAGCAGCCTCAATGCGTACGGAGGCATCAGCAATGCGCACAAGTTCCGCTACGTTATTATACCGGGAGGGGTAAAAAGCACGACAGCCTATAAGCAAGGTGTTATCTCTTCCAGCGGAAAACAGATCAGCGCTGCAGACCTCAATGCGGTGGTGCAGAATTATCAGCAGATGGGATATACAGAAATTTGTCAGCGTTTGGGCATTGAGCCTTAATCAAAATTGACGAGGCCTAAGCTTAGCCGATCCGGCTGTTGTGCCGCAAAACAAAACCTCTGATCACTCAGGGGTTTTGTTTTTTCTCCTATATTCGGTGAAACAAATGCATATGAAACTTTTTGCCGTCCTTGCCTGCTCTTTGTTGCTCGGAGCTTGTCGATCGCATCAGACCCTGCAGCCCGGAGAGGGGTTTATCCCCGTCAAAGGGGGAAAGGTATGGTATCGTATCCTCGGCAGCGGCGATAAAACACCCGTTGTCCTGCTGCATGGAGGACCGGGAGCTACGAGCTACTATCTCAACCCCATGAGAACGCTGGCCACAGACAGACCGGTCGTGTATATCGACCAGCTGGGTTGCGGTCGTTCGGATAAGCTGACGGATACAAGCCTGATGAATACGGCAGCATTTGTCGATGAGCTGGAGCAGGTGCGGCAGGCCCTGGGTATGGATGTTTTTTATCTCTATGGTCATTCCTGGGGCACGATGCTGGGGATGGATTATTACCTGAAATATCCTGCGAGGGTAAAAGCCATGGTCATTGCGAGTCCCTGTCTTAGCGCGGCGATGTGGGAAAAGGATGCGGATACGCTCATCGCGGCTTTGCCGGACTCCGTAAAGGCGATGATCCGGAATAACAGGAACTATAGCTCTCCGGAATATAAAAAAGGCGTGGACATATATTACCAGCATTATCTAACCCGTCTTGACAGCTCCTCAGCGGACATGGACAGCGTGGAAAAACAGTTTGGCATGAACGTGTACGAATATATGTGGGGCCCCAGCGAATTCACCGCCACTGGCAATCTGAAGAGCTATGACAGGGTTCCCGATCTGCCAAAGGTGAAAGTGCCCGTGTTATTTACGGCAGGCGAATACGATGAAGCCAGGCCTTCGACAGTAAGGTTCTATGCGGCACAAATACCCGGTGCGCAATTTGCCGTTATTCCAGGCTCGGGACATATGACCATGCAGGATAACGCAACAGAGAACAACCGTGTCGTAGTCGATTTCCTGAAAGAGATGGATGCGAAGAACTAATTCTTCTCCAAAAATCTATAATTCGCCTCGTTATAACGGTCTCCAATATTCGGATACCGGGCAATGACGCCGGCTATCTGTCGCAAATCATCGGGTGAGAGCGATATTTCCACGGAGCCGGCATTATCCAGCAGGTATTTTCTGCGTTTTGTTCCGGGGATCGGGATAATATATTCGCCCTGTGCCAGTACCCAGGCGATGGCCAGCTGTGCGGGGCTGCAGCCTTTTGAAGCGGCCAGTTCGGCAAATGCTGCAGACAGTTGTTTGTTGTTCTCCCCATGCTCGCCCTGGTAACGGGGCAGCGCCCGGCGAAAATCGCTGGCTCCCAGCTTATCCAGATCCAGGGTATTGGTCATCAGTCCCCGGGCCAGCGGGCTAAAGGGAACAAAGGAGATCTTTAATTCGCGGCAAACGGGCAGCACCTCATTTTCCACGTCCCGCGTCAGGATGGAATATTCGCTTTGCAATGCGCTGATGGGATGTACGGCATGTGCCCGGCGGATAGATTGGGCTGAGGCTTCCGACAGACCAAGATATCGGACCTTTCCTTCTTTTACCAGGCCGGCCATGGCGCCCACCATATCCTCTACCGGTACGTTGGGATCGATGCGGTGAGCGTAATAGAGATCGATAACATCAGTCCTTAACCGGCGCAGACTTGCTTCTACGGCTTGTTTAATATAAGCTGGGGAGCCGTCGAAGGTATTGAGCTTGCCGGATGCATCGGCCCTGAAGCCGAATTTTGTGGCGATGAATATTTTTTTTCGATTGGGCTGCAATACTTTGGCTATCAGTTCTTCATTTTTTCCATTGGCATATACATCTGCCGTATCCCAAAAATTGATCCCCAGCTCGATAGCCTTTTCCAGGGTAGCAATAGATTCATCATCGTCAGGCTGTCCATATGCGTGATTCATGCTCATACAGCCCAGGCCAATGGCAGATAATTCAACATCGGTATTTCCGAGCTTTCTATATTTCATCGGTGCTATTTTGGGATAAAGTTCAACAATAAGATCGAAAGGCAACATCCTAATTATACTTATTTTTGCCGGAGTAATGATCAGTTATGGAAGATTATATAATTAACGTCGGAAAGGTGGAAGAGTGGCAGATGATCAATGACGTATCGTCTCTCGACGAAGTATTTCAGCGTGCCAAACGGGTGCTGGTCGGTGGAGGGACTGTCGTGCTGCAACGCGATCAGCGATCGGGGGAGTCGTGGAAGGTAGGAGAATATAGCAATCTCGATGAATTTGAAGCCTATCGCAAGAACGTATACAAATATCTCAAAGAATAGTTTGGATAGTGCGAAAATTTTGCGTGGCCTTTTCGCGCGCAATAAGTGGTGATTGGCGAGCGCGCAAAATAAAAGAGGCTAACTCCGTAGAGCAGCCTCTTCCCGGCCTTTGCCGGCAGATTATTTTTTGGAGTAACCCGGTTAAGCGAAATTAACCGAAGGTTTCCATGATTTATCTGTAGATAACATGAATACCTCCTTTTTTTTAGTGAATAAATAAGGTTGCCCAATAAAGTTACTGAAAAAAATTTGCAATTCAATGGGGTGAGATCTCCCTGATCGCCATAATTTTTTTCTCCGGCGGCCAGATAACGGGAATTAATGCAAGGGCTATCACAAAGTCATATATGAAACAACGCATAGAAAAAATCGTACCTTTATAGGCATCAGCGGGCTGTGATCAGCTGAGCTTATCCTCATGAGGCCCTGGTTACAATGTAGTTAACTGTTTACAATATAGTCAAATCAGCTGTTTATTTGTCGTTTCTCGCAAAACATACGGATCATTCACTTTTTCATCTGATCGCAGGAGATAATGAAGCCGCTTTCGCAGAGCTCTTCCGTCGCTATGACCGGCGTATTTATCCGTTCGTGCTGAAGATGATAAAATCCGAAGCCCAGGCTGAAGAGATCACCCAGGAAATATTTATAAAGATCTGGCGGTACCGGGACAAACTGGTCCCGATAGACCAGCCCGAAGCCTACATCTTCACTATCGCCGCGCGTCATACCCTGGACCAGATACGGAAAAGGCTCAACGAAAATAAAATGTTGCAGCGTCTTTCAGCCACACTGGCTCCCGCGCACAATGATACGGAGGAAGCCCTTTTACTGCGGGATAAGGAAGCGCTGGTGCAGCAGGCTATCGAGCTTCTGCCTCCGCAGCAGAAGACCGTCTATTTGCTAAGCAGGCAACAGGGACTTACTTATGAAGAGATCTCCCGCGAAATGGGCATTTCTGTCAATACCGTCCGGAACCACCTGGTCAAGGCACTTCAGACCCTCCGGACCTGGCTGGACCAACAAGACCAACTACCCGCTGTCCTGGCCGTTTGCTCTCATCTTTGGTTACATTTCGGAAAAAAATAAGTGAGATTTTTTTAAAAAAGATAAAAAAAGTTAAGGCGGACTAGTCCATGCCTTCTTTTGCATCGTCTCATCTTATACAATCAATCGAATGCTCCAACAGGAAAGATTATATTATTTATTTGACAAATATATTGCGGATACGGCCAGTGCTGATGAGCTGAATGAATTGAAGACATTGCTGAATGATCAGTCCTATGAAGTCATCGCCCGTGATCGGCTGGTGAACCTGCTGCGGCAAACTGAGCCTCTTCCGGGGCATAGTGAATCCCGCTGGCAGGCCATCCTGCACGAGATCCGGGCGGAAGCGGGGACTACAGCGGAGACGGCTTTTAGGGCAGCGAGGGAGGAGCATACGGCAACAACAGAGATCGTGCCGTCAAAGCGCAAGCGAATACCTTTAACCCGGCGCTGGTGGGCCGTGGCCGCTGTTTTCCTGGGTGGTGTGACAGCCTTATGGTTGTTGCTCCGCCCGGCGCCGGCAAAACAGGTAGTAGCAGACAGACAATCGCTGCAGCATGACCGGGCTCCCGGAGGAAATGTAGCAAAGCTCACCCTGTCCGATGGATCGACCATTACGCTGGACAGTGCACAGAACGGAACGCTTACTCAGCAAGGCAATACCCGCATCACCAAACTTGACGACGGGAGGCTGGCCTATAAAACATTGGATGAAAAACCTGGCGCTGCCGTACTCAACACCCTGAGTACTCCCCGTGGGGGACAATACCGGCTGGTATTACCGGATGGCAGCGAAGTATGGCTCAACGCATCCTCTTCCATTACTTATCCGACAGCTTTTACCGGAGGAGAAAGAAAGGTCAGCATCAGCGGCGAAGCTTATTTCGAGATCAGAGCCAATGCGTTCATGCCCTTCCGGGTTTTTGCGCGTGCTCCTGCAGGAGAACAGACGGTGGAGGTATTGGGTACACATTTCGACGTAAAGGCTTATGATGATGAGACAAGCGTGACGACCACGCTGCTTGAAGGAAGCGTTCGTCTGAGCAGCAAAGGTGCCGCAACCTTGTTGCAGCCCGGTCAGCAGGGGCAGTTGCATACGGATGGGCTTATTCACCTGGAACCTCATGCCGACATGGAAGCCGCCATTGCCTGGAAGAATGGACTCTTTCATTTTGAGCAGGCGGATATCAGGGATGTCATGCGACAGATAGCCCGATGGTATGATGTCGAAATCGTGTTTGAAGGAAAAGTTCCGGAGGAGCGATTCGACGGAGAGATACCGCGTAGCAGCAACTTAACGGAAGTTTTCAAAATACTGCAGCTCAGTAATGTCCATTTTAAGGTCGAGGACAGAAAAGTAACGGTTACGCCATAGGAGAATATTTTTTAACCAAAACCAAAAGAGTACACCCTTTTTCCCCACCACCTAACAACTAGTAGCAAACAATGATCGAGATCATTCGAGGCGGAGCTTTGCCCCAAAGGAAGCGTACGCCAACCAAAACTATCATGGTTATGAGATTAACTGCTCTGATTTTACTAATTACATGCCTGCACGTGTCGGCGGCAGGATGGGCGCAGAAAGTCACCCTGAACGAACGGGAGGCTTCCCTGAAAAAGATCTTTAAAGAGATCAAACAACAAACCGGTTATGTATTCTTTTACAAGGCCGGGCTGCTGGACAATTCCCATCCCGTCTCTATTGTTGCCAAGGATGAAGACCTCAGCAAAGTACTGGAAGAATGTTTCCGGGGCCAGCCGCTAAGCTTTAACATCGTCAACAAAACGATTGTCATTTCTCCTAAAAGAGAGGTCAGACCCAATCCTGTGTCTTCGCTAAACGACTCTACGCCGGCTCTGATCTGGGTCACGGGAAGGATAACCGATGAGTCGGGAAAAACCCCGATAGCGGGCGCCAATGTCATGATAAAGGTCAAGGGATCTCCCGTGGGAAATGTCTCCAATCAGGATGGTGTATTCAATCTCAATGTTCCCCGTGGCGCGAGCATCGTGATCAGCTTTGTAGGATATGTCAGCCAGGAGATAAAGCCAAAAGAGAATACTCCCCTCAATGTAAAGCTTGTGGCTGGCACAAAGGACCCCCTGGCCAATATGGTCGTCACCGGTTACCAGGTGATCAACAAGGAAAGTTTTACGGGTAATGCCATCACCGTATCGGGGGAAGAATTAAAAAAGGTCAATCCGAACAATATCCTTCAAAGCCTGCAGGCCTTCGACCCTTCCTTTAGTATCGCCACCAACAATCTGCAGGGCTCCAATCCAAATGTACTGCCCAGCATCAA
>DATJJA010000140.1:0-6146 GCA_035492595.1 Puia sp. | reverse complement strand
ATCTTTCGGGGGCTGCCATGAACCAGCAGCAGGTTCAGCCTGTCGTTGTTCAACTGGAATTCGACCTTGATATGAGCAGGCAGGGTACGAAGGTAGGCCCGTTCTTCATCTTTCACGATCTCGTTGGTAAAGGAGATGGAGACTGCGCCATTAGCCTTTTCATCGTCGGTTTTGTAGGCGCATCCGCAATCATCACTGGCGCGGCCAATACCGAAGTCATAGTTTCCTGCAATGGCAGGAATACCGCGGCGGCGAACTTCGTTGATCACTTCATTGGGCCAGATATTGTAGCCGACCAGGTCGCCCAGGCAATAGATGGCGTCGGGCTTTTGTTGTTCTACATGGGCAAAGAAGGCTTCGAGGGCCGGGAGATTGGCGTGGATGTCGGAAAACAAGGCGATTTTCATATCCGTGGGTGTTGTGTTATTTAAGAGATTACGATTTTGTTGGTGAAATATTTTTTCCTCAGCCAGAACGCAACATTGACCAGCGCAATAAGGGCAGGGACCTCTACCAGCGGCCCGATAACTCCGGCGAAGGCTTCACCGGAATTAATGCCAAAGACCCCGATAGCAACTGCTATTGCCAATTCGAAGTTATTGCCGGCAGCCGTAAAGGACAGAGCAGCGCTTTGGGAATAGTCGGCCCCCAGCGACTTACCGAAAAAGAAGGTGATCAGGAACATAAGAGCGAAGTAGATCACCAGCGGAATAGCAATACGTACAACGTCAAAAGGGATAGCGACAATGAGCTGGCCTTTCAGACTGAACATGACGATAATGGTAAAGAGCAGGGCGATCAGGGTGATAGGGCTTATCCGTGGGATAAACTTTGTTTCATACCATTCTTTTCCTTTGGCTTTGAGCAGCGCGTAGCGGGTCAAAAAACCGGCCAGGAAAGGAATACCCAGGTAGATGAATACACTACGGGCGATCTGACCGATGCTGATGTCGATGGCAAGGCTCTTTAGTCCGAAATAAGGAGGTAATACGGTGATGAAGAGCCAGGCGAACAGGCTATAGAACAACACCTGGAAAATACTGTTCAACGCTACAAGGCCGGCAGCATATTCGCGGTTGCCTTCCGCCAGTTCATTCCAAACGATGACCATCGCAATACAGCGGGCAATCCCGATCATGATCAGGCCGACCATATACTCCGGTTTGTCCCGAAGAAAGATAATAGAGAGGGCAAACATGAGTATCGGGCCGATGACCCAGTTCATAACAAGGGATAAGGTGAGTACCCTGGTATTTTTAAAGACCTCACCCAACTGTTCATATTTCACTTTTGCCAGGGGCGGGTACATCATCAGCATAAGGCCAATCGCAATAGGTACATTGGTTGTGCCGGACTGGAAGGAATTGACAAAGCCGGAGGTGCCGGGGATAAAGTAACCAAGGCCGACCCCGATGGCCATAGCCAGGAAGATCCAGAGCGTCAGGTATCGGTCCAGAAAACTCAGTTTCTTCCGTCCAGTCGTGGGATTACAGTTGCTTGCGCTCATAAAGTGAATGTAAATTTCAGATTTGATTAAGGCAAAGTAGGTTGCTGGGTTTTGATCTTTGAGTTAACTGCAGCAGCCAGGGGCGCAGCAGGCTGGATCTTTCGGTTTCTCGCCGTAAACTGTCACACTGACGATGCCGGTTCCGGATTGTTTGAAGGCGGTTATTTCTTCCGGGCTGAGGTATTGACTCAGAATATCGTCCGGAATGATAATGGGTTTTTCCTTTTGCAGGATGACATTGGTAAAACCGTTGACATCGATGAGTTCGAGGTAAGCCTGTTTTTGTATGGCTCCGGATACACAACCGGCATACATTTCGGCAGCTTCCTGTATTTTTTGGGGTAGTGCGCCAACAAGGACGATATCGGAGATGCTGAAATGCCCGCCGGGTTTGAGGACGCGGAATATTTCCCGGATGACCCCGTTTTTATTAGGTACGAGATTGAGGACGCAATTGCTGACGATGACATCTGCAATATTGGATGTAACGGGCATTTTCTCAATATCGCCCTGGCGGAATTCTACATTGTGAAAATTGAGCTTTTCGGCGTTGGCCCTTGCTTTGTCGATCATGGCCGGCGTAAAGTCAATGCCGATGACTTTGCCGGTCTCGCCGGTTTCTGCGCGTGCGACAAATGCGTCATTGCCAGCGCCGGAGCCAAGGTCAATGACGACGTCGCCTTTTTTGATCCTGGCGAATTGGGTGGGAAGACCACAACCCAGGCCCAGATCGGCGTCGGGGTTATAACCCTCGAGCGTGCTGTAGTCGTCGGTCATAATATTGGCCGTCTCGATGGAGCAGCAACCGGAGCCGCAGCAGGAGGCCTGGTTGTTATCTTTATCCTGTAAGGCGATCTCACTGTATTTCTGCCTTACCATGTCCTTTATTTGTTCTGCCGTTTCCATTGTATATATATTTAAGAGTGAATAATTAATGTGTTAAATCTAATATTGGACTGTATCAGCCTGACTGGCAAATTCGATATGGCTTGATTTTAATATTGCGATATTGCGATCGTTGAGTGCAAAAAAAAGGCTAACAGCCGCAGGCGTCATCCCCTTTATAAGCGGCGAACAGCGCTCCAAAGTCTTTTTGATATTGTGCCCAGGTCTTAGGATCGATACAGTAGCATATGCTGGTGCCCTCGATCGTACCCTGAATGAGCCCGGCGTTCTTCAGTTCTTTAAGGTGCTGCGAAATGGTGGGTTGAGCCAGTCCAAGTTCTTCAACCAGCTGCCCGTTAACGCAGGCATTGGACTTGATCAGGTATTGGATAATAGCGATCCGGGCAGGGTGGGCGAGGGCCTTCATCATGGAAGCCAGCTTGTTCTGCTTATCGCTGAATATTTCGGATTTGGTAAGACCCATCTGCTTATTGTTTCATTGCAATATTACAATGAATTTGCTTAAGTTTTGAATTTTTCCCGGGAATTATTTTTGTGATACTTCCCCGAGGGGTTTAACCAGGCGCCCAAATGCGCCTGATGGCGCAGGCTTTTTGTCCTTGTCCGCTCTTGTGGGCTAGCCCATAATAGGTCGAAAATCAATAAATTGAGGAAAATTTTTCGATGAATCAGTCAAGACGCTCTTTTGTAAAGAGCACTGCGGGTTTTGCTGCTCTTGCAGCTCTCGGTCGGTATCCAATGATAGCTCCACGCCGGAAAAGTTGCGGTATTCAAATTGGTCCCGACTGTTTCGTGGATGAAGGTATCGAAAAGGTGCTGGATATACTTCAGGAAAAAGGTGCTGTCGACACGCTATATCTAAGCACTTTTACCTATGACCGCGGCATTATCGGCCGGACGTCGGGCAAAGATTATCCAGGTCACGGGGTCGATGCCTCGGACAAAGCGTATTTCCATGGCGGTAACTATGCCACTCCCCATGCAAAATTCTACACCGGTACGGCGATAAAAGGAGAAAGGTTAAAGGCTCCCGATTTCGGGGACCGGGACATGCTTGCTGAAATATTGCCAAAGGCAGGAAGCCGCGGGATGAAAACCATTTGTTCGATCCAGGATGGGTTCAGCTATCCTGCGGACATGCCCTATATAGAAGATATGCGTGAGGTCGATATCCAGGGCCGGAAGGGTGGCGCTGTTTGTTTCTTTAACCCCGATGTACGGGAATTCTGGGGCGCGGTAGCCAGGGATCTCTGCCATTCATACGATATCGGGGGGATACTCCTTTTCAACGAACGCAATGGACCACTGTTAAATGCCATTGGCGTCAGCCATGCGCAGGCCATCGAATCGGCTGGCGTTACCTGTTTCTGCCCTCACCATGAAAATGCCGCAAAGGCTCATGGCATCGATTTTCAGCGCGCAAAAGAAGGTTACCGCAAACTGAACCAGTATGTACAACAAGTCTTGAACGGTCAGCGTCCTTCCGATGGCTATTATGTCGAATTCGAACGCCTTATGCTTACCTATCCCGAGATCATGGCTTATAACCAATTGTTCGATATCGGCAAGTCCCGGATCCTGAAAGATATATATACATCGGTCAAATCCATCCGGCCTGGCCTCGAGGTCGGCTTCCACATCGAACACACGAATTCCTTCAACCCCCTCTATCGTGCTACCCGCGACTACGCGCAACTGGCTGAGATGGCCGATTTTCTCAAGGTGGTTGTATATAACAATTGCGGCGGCGAACGGTATGTCAGCTTTATCCATAACATCTGCCGGACTGTTTTCAAGGACGTTCCACCGGATGAGCTTATGAAAATGAACAATCACCTGTTAAATTATACGAATGAGGCTCCTATCGACAGCCTGGCGGCGGCAGGGTTGTCTCCGGATTATGTTATGCGGGAAACGCAACGGGCAAAGGCCGGGGTGGGAGTGAAGTGCCGGATCCTGCCGGGCATCGATGTCAATATCCGTACGGGAGAAAAAAGTAGGAAGGCGTCACCGGACGATACCTACCAGGCGACGCTGGCAGCTTATAAAGGCGGTGCCGACGGGGTCATCCTTTCAAGGAAGTATTCAGAAATGAAATTGGAAAACCTGGCGGCGGCCGGTCGGGCTGTAAAGGAGGCCGGGGCATAAGTTGCTGGCGCCAAAATATTATTTTACAGCCGCTTAACTTCATTTTTTCTTTCCCTGGGCCTTGCGACGTATCTTTTTTTTATTGCTGTTCGCGGTGATAATTCTACCTTTTTAGACACATATAATAAACGACACTTGCAATGACCACACAAATGGAAGATCCGATCATACAGCTATACCGGGACAGTTTCCCGGACGTCGCACGGATGATCCGGCGGAAAGGCGGGAGCCTTGAAGAAGCGAAAGACGCCTTTCATGATGCGCTGCTGATCTATATGGAAAAAGAAAAAGCAGGGCGGCTGCAGCTGCATTCATCACCGAAGGCATACCTGTTGGGTATAGCGAGGATCTGTTGGCTGCGTGCGAGGGGGACAACGGTGGCGCTGCCTGAAACGTTCGATGCTGCGGATCCGGAGGGGGCTGACATTGAGGAAAGGGAGCAAACCCTCCTAGCATCCCTTGTCAGAAGCGGGAAGAAATGTATTGAACTATTGAAGGCATTCTATTATGACCATTGTTCGATGCAGGACATCTCAGCCCGATTTGGTTTCAATGGAACAAGGTCCGCCGCTGTACAGAAGTACAAATGCCTGGAGAAAGTCCGGAAGGAAATAAAAATAAACGAGGCTTATGCGTAGTGAACTGAACGAGATTTATTTGATCGACCAGTGGCTGCTTCATCAGCTCAGTGAGGCCGAAGCGCGGAACTTTGAAGCCAGGCTGCTGTTGGACGAGGCTTTCGCCGAAAAAGTCGAAGCTCAGCGTATCTGTCACCGGCTGATACGCCACTATGCCCGGAGACAGGAGCGCTTCCGGCTGGAAGCGATCTACGGACTACTACTGGAAGAAACCGGTTTTGCCCATCAATTGAACACAATTTTTACCTGATATGATCATCCCAACCGTCATTGACAGTGCCACCAGGGGCGCCTACGACATCTACAGCCTGCTGCTGAAGGAGCGCATCGTATATTTAGGAACGGCCATCGAAGAGAACGTTACCAACCTGGTCGTCGCGCAGCTCCTCTACCTGGATAGCGAGAATCACAACCCCATTATGATCTACCTCAACAGCCCGGGCGGCATTGTCTATGGTGGCTTTGCCATCTACGACACCATGCGGAAGCTGAGATCGCCAGTGGCCACGGTGGCGATGGGATTCTGCGGCAGTATGAGTACTTTTCTGCTGACGGCGGGTCAGAAAGGACAGCGCTACGCCCTGCCCCATGCCACCATCCATATGCATCCGACAGGCGGTGGGGCCAAAGGATATACAGAGGATGTCCGCATCGCGTACAAGGAGCAGGAGCGGTTGCAAAACCAGATCTTCCATCTGATGGGGAAGTTCTCCGGCCACAGCCGCGAAGAGATTGAAGAGCTTTTCCGCAGGGACAGGTTCATGAATAGCCTCGAAGCCCTGCAGTTTGGCTTTATTGATGAGGTTCTTGGCGATACCGACGATCTCATCGCAATTGAGGAAGTGCCGCAGACGAAAATCCATTTTCACGGGCCAGGGAAAAACAGGGAAAGTATCGGATTTAAGCAGCACCCGGCGGCCTCTACTCCCTGATTCCCCCGGACGCTA
>DATJJA010000139.1:0-23013 GCA_035492595.1 Puia sp. | reverse complement strand
TTCCAAGGAGGACCAGTATAAGGACCGCCCCGGCAAGGAGAATGCGGGGATTTGAGCGAGGCTTTGACCCTGGTTGAGGCTTGCCGGGCCTTTGTTTGGCCCCCGCGAGGTCTGGGCTCTCTTCCCGGCGGCCATGCTCCGGGCGAGCTTTTACCTGCTTGAAATCCCTCCAGCTCGTATAACCCGCGGACAGGGCGATGGCATTCAGGGTAGCTGTTTGAGGAATGCGGGCAAACTGTCCGTTGAGGAGGCGCTTGATGGTTGAGAGACTGATCATTACGCCTGTCTTCGATTCGATAGTATCGCATAATGCGATCATATCCCTTTGTATGAGTTCCCCGGGGCCAGGAAGACCGGCCCGGGTACATAACTCGGACAGGCATATTTTGACCAGTTCATGCTCATTATGTGGATCTGACTGCATTTTTGAACCTGTTTTGGACGGCTTTTGATGGTGAGTTCCAATGAAGGACGGATAGTTTTGATAGTAAATATAAAACACTATGAACAGATTTTTTAAGGCAGTGCTGCTGACAGGGCTTTTCGTTGGAACGACAGATCTGCTTTATGCCTTTACCACGCAGTGGATATCTTCCGGAAAATTTGCCGACCGGATGTTGAAGGGCATCGCTTCGGTGGCTGTAGGGCGGGACAATGCCTTTCCCGGTAACGAGTGGATAGCTTTCCTGGGCTTGTTCTTTCACTATTTTATCGCTTTTTCGTTCACCCTGTTCTTCTTTTGGGTCTTTCCCAGGGTCAGGTTCCTGCGTTTTAATAAGTACCTTATCGGCATATTATATGGGATCTTCGTCAATGTGGTGTTTGAGCAGGTTATACTGCCCTTTATGATGCCGAGATGGCCGTTTGGCCTTCCCAGGGCTTATATCAATTGGGTATGTTTTGGGATCCTGTTTGGGATACCGATCGCCTGGAATGCGTATAGGTATTATAAAGTACCTAAATATGAGATGTAATTGGTCCCACCGTTCCGGCTCAATCGAGATCAGTAACGCCAGGTTCATCTGATATCGCCGGACTGCAGTTTACCCATCTGGATTGGCCACAAAAGGCTAACATACACATATACTATTGACGAAGCGAACGATAGGCGGGCATGCCGCAATTTTCCCGATCGCGAAACCATTTTTCCCGATCCGGGCTCCATACCCCGGGGAATTTTCGCTCCTTTGCGCAAATTAGCCGAATGAGAAAGTTTGCGTTTATCGCATTGATACTGATTAGCCTGGAAACAGCAGCACAAAATGGACTGTCTGATACCAAAACGGTTACGCCCCTTACCCTGCCCCTGTCAGAGATATTCAACGGAGCCATCACAGGGCAGATAACAACCACCGATGGACATCCAGCGGTGTCGATAACGGTATATGTCGTTGAAAATCAAAAATTCGCCGTCACCGACGAACAGGGCCGGTTTTGGATCCGGAACCTGAAAGATGCCAATTATACCCTGGAAATATCGACGGTGGGATTGCAGGCGCAGACAAAACAGGTGGTGATCAGCCACGGCCAAACGGCATCGGTAACGATCGTCCTGGCCGAGAACGCCACTCAGCTCGCCGAAGTGGTGGTTGCCGCCAGTCAGAAGAAGCTGACCATCGGAAAGATCAATATTGCCGATCTGGATAACCCCCAAAGCACCGGCGTCGTCACGTCCAGGATCATCGCCGACCAGCAGGCCCTCCGGCTGGGGGATGTGGTGAGGAACGTTCCGGGCGTATCGCTGGTTCAGACCCGTTTCGGAGTAAATGAGACCTACGGCGCAAGGGGATATATCATTGGAGTGACGGGCGGAGCGGGCGGTGGAAGTATTTTTAAGAACGGCCTGCCGTATAACATCGCGGGAATGCCCGAAGCAGCCACCCTTGAATCGGTGGAGATCATCAAGGGCAGCACCGCCTTCCTGTACGGTAGCTCCTCGGGCGGCCTCATTGTCAACATGGTCACCAGGAAGCCAAAGTATAATTTCGGCGGCGAGATAGACATGAACGCGGGTAGCTTCCAACAGTACAAACCTGTCGTGGATGTCTATGGGCCTATCACGAAAAACCTTGCGTTCCGGGTTGTCGGCAGTTATGAGAACGACAGAAGCTACCGCGACGTGGTGAAGGTGATCCGGGACTACGTCAACCCATCCCTGATGTATAAACTGGGGAAAAATTCCACCCTGGTCGTCCAGGGTGACTACCTGAATGCCAGGATCACTCCGGACCCCGGAGTCGGGCTCCTGGATAGCGGCAGGGTGTTGACAAAGGCCATTCCGAGGAATAGATTCCAGAATGTGGGATGGGCGTTCAACAACGTAAAGCAGAACTCGACGTCGGTGGAGTTCAAACATCTCTTCGATAATAAATTTATCTTCAATGCTTCGGCTTCCCGCCAATACACCGATGTCAACTCCTATGGCGTCGGCAACCTCAACACCGCCAGCAAAACAGGGATCATCGCCCGCCCGCTGTCCAGGGCACATAGCCTTGAAAAAGATTATGCAGCCCAGGCAACGCTTGAAGGGAAGTTCAGCACGGGAAAATTTGAACATCATTTTGTCGCAGGGGCGGATTATACCCGGGTGACCACCTATACGGACGCCTTCGTGATCTACAACGCCAACGGCTCTGTGCTGAAATCCTACGATACGATAAATCTGCTCGACCCCGCGCAGTATATGCAACGATCGGACGTTCCCAACGCGTTGAAGACTACCGAAACGACGGCGCCGTCCAGCAGATCCGGAGTCTTCGTGCAGGATCTGATCTCTCTCACCAAACATGTCAAGCTCTTCGCGGGAGTACGGTATAGCCACCAGGCCACCATCCAAACGACTATCGACAGCGCCGCCACAGCTACCCGCCCTCTCTCCTCGACAAAGGGAACCACACCGACCACCGTCTACAACGTGTTCTCGCCAAAAGCGGGATTGGTCTACGAACCAACGGCCAATACCTCCTTTTATCTGAGCTATTCCAACAGCTTTACCACCAACACGGGTGTCGATGTCAATGGCAACCTGTTGCCGGCATCCACCATCAATCAGTACGAAGCGGGGGTAAAGAACAGCTTCGGGGAAGGCCGGTTCACTGCCAACGCCAGCGTCTACCGCATCATCAACAGTAATCTCGCCCAACAGGCCCCTTATCTGGCCGACGGCGCCACGCCGAACACCAATTCCAATATCAAAACGCTCAGCGGGGAAACGACAAGCGACGGGATCGAGGTCGGAATCAACGGTAATCTTTCGAAGAACTTTTATTTTATCACCGGCTATAGTTACAACAACGCCCGATTTACCAATGGTACCGGCAACAAGGGCTCGAATATTGACGGGGAAAAACTGGTAAATGCACCCTCAGGCACGGCGAATGCAAGCATTTTCTATGTATTCAGCAACGATAAACTCAAGGGCTTCAAGATCGGCGCTTCCGGCTTCTATACAGGTTCGCGTTTCGGGGGCTATAACAATACAGTGGGGCAGGCGATTCTGGGAAGCCGGATGGTGGCGCTGACGGGCTTTGCCACGGTAGATCTGTCGGCCGGCTACACGTATCAAAAGCTGTCGCTGCAGTGCAAGCTGTCCAATCTTTTCAATACGATCAACTATCTGGTACACGACAATTACAGTATCACGCCCGTCGCACCCCGGGCGCTGCTGGTAACGGCGGTATATAAATTCTAAAAAAAGACGTGCTAAATTTGCCCGGATCTACGTTTCCGTGCCCCGTTTCCCGGATCACGTCATAGTATGACCGCATGGATTGGAAACCGTTACATTTGGTGATTCGGTGACTATTTTAGACCTGAAATACAACCTAAGATGAAGTATTATTTAGTTGGCCTCCTGTTTTTACTGAGCCTGGCGGCGTCTGCACAAGACAGGCAAACCGTACCCTATGGCAACAATCCTGCTGCCGGTCATTATCAAACAATGTCAGATGGTACAAAACTGTATTATGAAACCTATGGTCAGGGCCGCCCACTGGTGTTGCTGCACGGCGACCTGTTCGGTGACATTTCTGAATATAGCAACCTGATACCGTCATTGCAACAAAACTTTAAAGTGATCGCCGTCGATGTGCGGGGCCATGCGAAATCTGCTATTGGTAAACAACCTTTTACTTACCAGATGTTAGCTAATGATGCCATCAGCATTATTCAGCAGGCAGCCCATGACAGCGTGGTATTGATCGGCTTCAGCGGCGGCGCGGTCAGCAGTATGCTGGTTACTTTGCAGCACCCTGAACTGGTGCGCAAATTGGTCTATATCGGCGGCAACCAGTCGGCAGCCTCTGAACATCCAGAGGTGCTCAGAGATCTGCAAAATTTCAACGGCGATACAGTAGCTAAATGGGACCCGAATTTTGTCAAAACCAGAAAGGCATTGATGCCGGAACCAAATCGCTGGAGCGACTTTGTAATCTATATGCGGAACGCCTGGCTGACACGGACCAGGATTACCGATGAGCAGTTGCGAAGCATTAAATGTCCTGTGCTGGTTGCAGGCGGCGACCGGGATGAACATAACCCGGTGAGCCAGTTCGAAGATGCTTATACGCATATTACTCACGCGGAACTGGCGATTATACCCGGCAGCGATCACGTGGTATTGTACCGCGAGCCAGAGTTGATGAGAAAAATTATTGTAAAATTTCTTAAGGCCGCGCCCTAACTGTAACCTGGCGTTTCTCCATAGCCGGTATCTCAGACTTCACTATTCCTGCCAAAACCTACCTGCGTAACGTCAACGGAAACACATTAAGTAACAACGCTGCCTCCTTCAACGCAGGACAATACCATCATCAGAACTTTAGCGATCGCTCCGGGGAATGAAATTCGGGAAGTATGGATAACAGTTCGGGAAACATAGCTATTTTTCATTGTCCTCCGATAACTACTTTTAGGCCAGCTGTTAAAAACAGACGTGTCTTAAATTGGTTTGACCATTTAATAGATAACAAAAGTGTAAAAACATAACCGATCAATTTCATAAAATGAAACGTATTATTACAACAACCAATATCAGACCTGCAGCCATAGCCTTATCTCTTACCTGCTTTATGGCAACCGCTTATGGCCAGGAAAATAGTTCGTCCAGGGAAGCGGTCAAGCCGACAGAAAAAATGGAAATGAAGCAGGCATCCTATGTTACTGCGCAAAAACCGGAAGATATCAGCCCGCTGCTTGATGGCGAAAAAATACCTGCTGCAGAATTGACCGACGTCACCGGGAAAAAGTTCGATCTGAACAAAGCAATATCGGAAAAACCAACGATCTTAATTTTTTACCGGGGAGGCTGGTGCCCATTTTGCTCCAGGCAGCTTTCCGGATTACAGCAAGCGGCCCCTGAGCTTGAAAAGCTGGGCTATCAATTGATCGCGATCAGTACCGATGCGCCTGAAGGACTTATGGCATCGGCAACGAAAGAAAAATTGAGCTATACCTTGCTGTCTGACGCGGATCTCATCCTGGCCAAACAAGTAGGGATCGCCTTCAAGGCGCCAAAAGGATATTGGGATATGTTACCTAAGACGACAGGGGGTAAGGACGTCGACCTTTTGCTGCCTGTGCCTTCGGTGTTCATTTTGGATAGATCGGGAGTAATACATTTCGAATATATTAATCCGGATTTTAAGCAAAGGGTAAACCCTGATATGTTAAAAGCTGTGGCGGGCAGTATCAAAAATGACCTTTAAATCTCCGAAAGCTGTGTTTGGATCGAAAAGTAAGAAAATAATGCTGGCTGCCGGCGCGGCCGGAGTGCTGCTGGCGGGATTAATTTCTGCATATGCTCAATGTAAACCTATGGATCAGTCTGCAGAAGCTATCATATTCAGCGGCGGAAGTTGGAACGAGATAACAGCACAGGCAAAAAAGAGCGGCAAATACATCTTTGTAGATGCCTACACCACCTGGTGCGGGCCCTGCCGTCAGCTTAAAGACATTACTTTTAAGGACAAGAAAGCAGCCGCATTTTATAATGGTAATTTTATCAACTATTCCGTCGACATGGAAAAAGGTGAAGGGGTGCTGCTGGCAGACAGGTGGGATATCACAGCCTACCCTTCCCTGTTATTTTTTACACCGGATGGTAAAATGGTCATGAGGCAGGTGGGATATGTCGATGGGAAGCATCTGATCGAATTCGGCGAACAGGCCTTGACCAGGAAATAGTACAGGCGCAGCTACTGATCGCCGGTGACACTATTCGTGCTCATAACAGCCGGATCGTGGAGTCCCCGTCATGCCAGCCTTCGACATTCCGTAAGGCGATCCGGTCTATTGTTGAATGTTCACAACCGGGCAATTGACATTACCTGCATTCTGCACGAGGACAGGCGCTGCGGAGGCGGTCGGAAGGTCTTTCACAGAACCAAAGCTGTTGTTGTCGTATACAGCGACGGCCCAAAGCGGCGAATAACCTGCGTCGGCCGGCAAGAACGTCACTACATTGTGCGTCTGTGAACTTCCGGTCTCTGTCTTGAATCCGGAAGCCGGGCCTCCGTTTGGCTGATCGGGGTTGATATTGAACGAGACATAGATCCCCGCCACCGGCACCTGACCGCTGGAGTTGACCGCTAGTGCCTTTTCTCCGAAATTGAAGTAGTAGACCGCCATATCCTTATACCAGCCCGTTGTCAGCGAGGCATCACCTCCCGCAAGGCGCCTGGTAGCCGTCGATCCTTTTGGCACCACCGGACAATTGACAAGCGTATTGGTCTTTGCGACTGCGTATCCCTTTGCAACGATCTCCTGGTAACTCGTGACCGTATTGGCTACATAGTCGGCAGGAACCGTAACATTGCAGATCTGCCAGAAATCATTGTACCCCGCATCTCCCGGGATCACATCGATAATATTATGCTGTCCAGCGACCGGCGTGGTCTCACCGCTTTTGATAAGGACATAGATCGGTGCGGGTGTGGTCGGCTGAATATCGAAATTATAATAGTCGATGACCTTTCCCGCAGGGGAAAATCCCCGTGTAATAAAAGGTCCCTGGTCGAAATTTACCGGTGCATTAGCGGCAGGGATACCATTGCCGGCCGTTCTTACCTGCAAATGTCCTGCGGCAGCGCTAAACCGGTCGATCGAAGCCTGCTGTGCCGTATTCGGATCCCGTGGCGTCGCATTGTCATTGTTCTTATTGTCTTTTTTACAGGACGCTAACGAAGCAAGCAGGGCGATGGCCACCGGCAGTGCTAAAAAGTTTCTTTTCATGTTCATCATTTTTTGTGGCACGAAACTAGAAACCTCTTATCCCAGGACTATCTCTAAAAGGTAACAATTGTATCACAACGGATGCCGGATGACTTTTTTTAATCAATTTTGACCGACTGAACATATCCCTAAAAATGAAAAATGTCCTGATCATAGAAGACGACCCTGAGATCATCGAGCTGTTGACGATCCATCTCACCGATCTGTCCTGCCGTGTCACGAGTACGAACAATGGCCTCGAAGGACTGGACATGGTCTTGAACACCTCCTATGACCTCCTCATCCTTGACCTGATGCTTCCCGGCATGAACGGCATGGAGATCTGCCGCCGTGTGCGGCAATCCGCCATTACCACGCCTATCCTGATCCTGTCCGCCAAATCGGAGGAGATCGACAAGGTGGTAGGGCTCGAGACAGGTGCGGACGACTACCTGACGAAACCCTTCAGTGTCCGGGAATTTATTGCCCGGGCCAGGGTCATCTTTCGCCGGGAAGAGGAGGACAGGCATCCGGCCCATAAACCGGTCAGCTCACAGATGCAATATGACTCTCTGTGCATCGATACGGACATGCGAAAGGTCACGCTTAACAATGCGAGAATCGATCTGTCCCCAAAAGAATTCGACCTGCTGACACTCCTGGCCGCTGCACCCGGAAAAAGCTACAGCAGGAAGCAGCTATTGAATCTCATCTGGGGCTATGACTTCGACGGCTATGAACATACCGTCAACTCTCATATCAACCGGCTCCGGGGAAAGATCGAGGCCGACATCTCACACCCCCGTTATATCCTCACGACCTGGGGTATTGGCTACCGGTTCAACGAAGAATTATGAAAAGAAAGAAGCACTTTATGCCCCTGCGATCGATAAAGAACAACCTGCTTTTCTGGAAGATCACCGGCGTCCTCGTTTCGCTGCTTATCCTGCTCGGGATCGCCTATATCCTCATCGCCTCGTGGATGTCCGAACGTAATTTTAAAGCCATTAACGAGCAGCTTTATGGCGGCCTCGCATCTCATCTAACCCAAATGACTACGCCTCTCAAAGACGGCAGACCCGATACGGTGGTCACACACGACATCATTCATTCCATCATGGTGATCAATCCGGGCGTCGAGGTCTATCTCCTGGATACGACCGGAAAGATCATCGACTTCGTCGTCCCTGACAAATCCGTAAAGATAGCCCGTGTCGACCTGCAGGCCATACAAGACTATCTGTATCACGGATCGGACAACTATGTCACAGGAGATAATCCAAAGAACCCGGATGAAAAGACCATATTCTCCGCCGCCCCTATCTATGAACGCGGCCGGCTTCGGGGGTATGTGTACGTCATTCTTGCCAGCGAAAAACAAGCCAGCATTGCTTCGGCGCTCAATCGTCATTTTCTTTTCAGCCTGGGCACTGTACTATTTTTTACTACTCTGGTGATCACGTTCCTCATCGGAACGATCACCTTTTTCCTCATCACCGGCAGTATTTACAGGGTATCGGCTGTCGTGCAGCGTTTTAAGGACGGCGACCATAAGGCAAGGGTTCGGGGTCATGCCAGGGGCGAGCTTGGCATACTGGCCTCAACCTTTAACGAAATGGCTGACACTATCGTCGGCAATATGAATAAGCTTACTGAAATGGACCGGCTGAGACAGGAGCTCATCGCCAATGTCTCCCACGATCTCCGCAGCCCGCTGGCGATCACGCAGGGTTATATCGAGACTCTCATCATAAAATACGGCAGCCTCAACGAACAGGAGAGCAAACGATATTTGTCTATCGTCATGAGCAGCCTTAAAAAGCTGTCTCACCTGGTGGAGCAGCTCTTCGAATACTCGAAGCTCGAAGCCAATCAGGTGCAGCCGGTCAGGGAGCCGTTCCTGCTTAATGAGCTGGTCTCCGATATCCTCATGAAATACGATATTATGGCTCAAAAAAAGGGCATCACCTTTACAACCGATGTCCCGGAGACCTTACCCGCCGTCTTCGCTGATATTGCGCTTGTGGAGCGGGCTATCCAGAATTTGATCGACAATGCGCTAAAATTTACACCGGAAAGAGGAAAAATAATGATCACTGTGCGGCAGAGCGGTCCTGCACTGGAAATATCTATCGCTGATACCGGTATTGGCATTCCATTGAACGACCAGTCCTATATCTTTGACAGGTACAAGAAATTTCCCGGCCACGAGATGCGCAATGCAGAAGGTTCCGGGCTGGGGCTGGCTATCGTTAAGAAAATAATCGAACTACATCAGGGAACGATCCAATTCAGCAGCACGCCGGGGATAGGGACCAAATTCTGGTTCCAACTGCCAACCGTATATTAACCCCTACCATCCGACATAGTCCGGTGGGTGGATCCCCCGCAATCTTAAATAAACTATAATTTGTCCTACATGGTGAGACTGATGATCGTGCATAAGAATCAAGATTTGCCGGATGGTCTTTGGTCCCGCAAAAAAGTCAACTTTTTTGTCCATGTCTACAAGTGAAAGCCTATTCTGTGCCACAAGCCCTATATTATAAGCGTCATCCAAAATTTTAATTACATCTCTCTTACTCAAGTTTGCAGTATCGATAGCAGGTCTTTTTATTGACGGCGCCAGATAAGACGTCGAAAGCCAAACAATATTATCAGCAAGATGCAGCAATTGCTGTTTGAAACTCATTTCGTCAGGTACAGGCTTAAAATCGTACTCATTTTCTGGCATCAATTCGGCCATTTTGATCGCATAAGCTTTGGCATTTATCCATTTGCGGGACAGCTGCACTATCAAGCTGTCTGTCGTCTGTGCATTAGAGGCTGTAAAAGAAAAGGAGAAAAGAAACCCGATAAGCGCAATTCTTGTTATTGTTTTCATATGTTTAAAAAATTATAAGGTAGCGTTTTTTTGAACACGACCCAACTGTTTCAATTTCTAATAAAATTTTCTTTAGATCAATTTTAGTATACGACTTTACAAAATCCCAGGCCTCATCTCCAGCATAATACTCACCTTTTACACCAGCATAAAGGGTTTTCAATGTCTCCTGTATTCTTTTAGCTTGTTTCCGTTGCGGAGAAGGCTATGTTGCTGCATGAACAGTTTGGTAGAAAAGACATTTTAAACATCTGGGTTGAGAGAATGTCCAGACACTTATATGACCTGGGCGTATTAATGAAGACTTCTTTTGGAAGAGATGCGATTGCAGATCATGAACTATACAATCACCTCGTCAAACATCGGCAATGGTACAGCCGCATCTCCTGGGTAGACTATGAAAGTTTGAAGCATGAACGGATTCCTTGCATCAAAATTTATTTTGTAATGATTGATACAAAATACTACCTTTGGTTTGTAAAGTAATAAAAATGGCAGGGCGGCGTAAGATTTTCAATGAAGAAGAGGTGATCGGAAAGGCCTCGAAAGTGTTCTGGAAGACAGGCTTTGAAGCGTCTTCGGCCGAGGAGATCCTTGCTGCTATGGGAATAGGGCAGGGAAGTTTCTATAATACGTTCAAAGGCGGTAAGCTGGAACTCTATGAGCGTTCGCTTTATCAGTTCACGAAAGAATTTGAAAAGGAATTTCTGGAAGATATGCTCCGGGCCGACGACGGGATAGGTAATATCAAGCGTTTCTTTATATCCCTGGCCAGCGAATCGATAGAATCCAGGATGTTCGGTTGCTATTTGGGTAATGCCATGGTGCAGCTGACGGAAAAGGAAATGGCCGTGAAGAAAATAGCCATCGGCTTGCTGAAGCGGGTAGAGCAGATCTTTGTCAAGGTCATTGAGAAGGCGCAGAAAAATGGCAGGATGAAAAACCTTACCGACGCGAAACTATTAGGTAGATATTTGATCAACCTTTGGAACGGCATCTATATGACCCGACGAATGGGCTACACGACCGAACAGCTACGGGCATTGATCGAATTGAATCTTGAAATATTGAAATAAATTTTTTTTGATCTATTTTGTAATGATCATGACAAAATAGAATATAAAACTACAAATTTTAAAAAACTATGGCAAAGACAATTTTTATTACGGGCGCCTCCCGGGGTTTCGGGAAATTATGGGCCGGGGCTTTTCTCGAAAGGGGCGATCAGGTGATAGCAACGGCGCGCGATCTCAGCGCACTGAATGATCTGAAAAACAAATATGGCAAGCATATTTTGCCACTGCAACTGAACGTCAACGATCGAACTGCGGCTTTTGCAGCGATAAAAAAAGGAAAGGAACATTTTGGAAGCATCGACGTGTTGATCAACAATGCCGGATACGGTTTATTCGGCACTGTAGAAGAAACTACTGAAGAACAGGCACGCCAGCAGATCGAAACCAACTTTTTCGGGTTGTTATGGCTTACCCAGTCGGCAATACCGATAATGCGTGAGCAAGGGCACGGCCACATCATACAGGTCTCGAGCATGGCCGGGCTGTTCGCCGCCCCCACTTTGGGTTTATACAACGCCTCTAAGTTTGCCGTAGAAGGCGTAAGTGAAGCGCTGGCCGCTGAGGTAAAAGATTTCGGTATCCATGTGACGCTGGTTGAACCGAATGGCTATACCACAGATTGGGCCGGTTCCTCTGCTGCCCAGACTACGGCAAAACCCGAGTATGACAGCGTGCGTGCAGCTTTCCGGTCGCGGATCACCGACGACTTTTTTGGCAGGCCCGGGGCGACAGTTCCTGCTATACTTAAATTGATTGACAGTAGTAATCCACCACTGCGCCTGTTCCTGGGTAAAAAAGCATACCCGTTGATCAAATACGTTTACGAAGGTCGTTTCGCTGAATGGGACGCCTGGGAAGACGTATCGATAGCCGCACATGGGGACAAATAATCTAAAAAAATGCATTCATGAGAACAAGTAACAGGACAGTGCTGATCACCGGCGGAGGGACTGGTATCGGTTTTGAGACGGCTAAGGCGTGACCGAAAAACTACTCCCTCTTTTGGAAAAACAGTCAGAGGCCGCGATTGTCAACACTACTTCCCTGGTGGCTTTGACGCCAGCCAACATCATGCCGACCTACTCGGCCAGCAAGGCCGCACTGCGCTCGTATACCCAGGTGCTGCGGTACACATTGCAAAAGAGGGGATCACCGGTAAAGGTGTTTGAGCTGCTTCCGCCGCTGGTGAACACGGAGTTTTCAAAGAACAATGGTGGTGAGCGCGGCATACCCGCCGAAGAGGTTGCCCGGGAGACGCTGAAACAGATCGAGAACGACGTGCTGGAGATCAGGCCGGGGCTGACAGATCAATTCTATCATATGTTTTTTGCTGGTTCCGAAAATGCGATCGAAGCGCTGCACCTGGCAGCGGGTGCTGACCAATGAGCGGGGAGGCCGCCCGAACCGCTTGTACGTTTCCCCGGGCCGATGGGTAATTCCCATGTCATGTGTTGTTACCGACTTCCTACTTTTGCCGTCTCAATAGTATAAAGTTGTTTAAACTCCCCACAATGACCAGATGCCATATCGCCCCGATCTTCAGGCTTTGCATGAATGTCGCTATCATGTTCATCGACATCCGCGGCTTCACCCGCTTTGCGGTCAACCGCCGACCCGAAGAGATCGCTCAATATCAGAATGACTTTTTCAGGATCGTCATCAACTCCGTGATGCAATACAACGGCATCGTGCATCAATTCCTGGGAGATGGTTGCATGGTGACTTTTGGCGCGACCGTGGAACTCGAAAACCCCTCCCGTAATGCGGTGCTGGCTTCGGAGAGGTTATTGAAGGCGCTGGACGAGGCCCGGGACAAAGGAGAGCTGCGAGAGACGCGGATCGGCATCGGCATCCATAGCGGGGAGGTCGTGACCGGCAATGTCGGGACAGCCGGGTACCAGCAGAATTCGATCTCGGGCAGCGTTGTCATTTTGGCGGCACGGATCGAGCAGATGAATAAGGAATTCGATTCTCAATTACTGGTATCCGAAGAGGTCGCCCGATCCTCCGGCCGGCTGGCGGATGCGACGAGCCTGGGCGCCGTTTCCCTGAAAGGATGGCATAAACCCGTTTCCATTTTCAAACTTGCCTGAGGACGCCCGGCTATCTGGCCTGAGGACAGCCCTCTATCTGGCCCGAGGACGCCCGGCAATTCTTCCCAAAAACCTTCCTTCCGTCTTCTTTTGGGAATATTCCGGTATGGGCGCATTTGACCCAAAAAGAAACCCTCCCCATCTCATCTCGGCAAGACGATGACAATCAGTAAAATACGAATACGGAAAAGCTCTCTTTATTGGAAGAGGGCTTTGGTATAACGCTTGTCTACAAGAGAATACCTATTTATCCAAACATCGTATGAAAGCACTCAAATCCCTGATCACCCTTTTAATCTTTAGCCTTCACGCCGGAGCTCAGGCCCCGACGCATGTCCAAACCAACAGCTTCTCTACCAGCAGTTCCACCACTAGCATCAGTGTTACTTTTGCCACTCCCAGTGCAGCCAGTCACCTCATCGTGGTGCACATCACCTGGGACAAGCAGAACCGGGATATACTTTCGGTCACCGATACGAAGAATACATATTATCTCGTCCCCGGCTCTACAATGAATTTTGGCCAGGGCTCCAATAAGTACCGCTCCGCCCTCTATTATGCCTATGGCATCACCGTAACCCCGGTTCCCCTGACCATCACGGCGACCCTGGACGGAGCCAATCAAAGTTTTGCCGAGATCTATGCCAGCGAATACGCCGGTATCCTGACGACATCCGACCCGCTGGACAAGACCAGCACGACCGCCAGCAACACCACACCGGTTACCAGCGGCGCCGTGACGACCACCCAGGGTAACGAACTCATTTATGGGGTGGCGATCGGCGCCACCGATCCGATAGGCGTCGGAGCCGGGTTTACGAGGCGCTCCAATGCCCAAAGCAATATTGTCGAAGATATGATCGGTTCTACCGCCGGTTCCTATAGCGCGAACTTTACCGGATCAAATTATTGGATCGCTACGGTCGCCACGTTCAAACCCCTGGTGGTCCTGCCGGTAATCCTGAATTCTTTTGATGCCAGACAATTGAAGGACAACAAAGTAGAATTGGATTGGACCACCGCTTCCGAATCCGGCACCGACCATTTCGATGTGGAGCATTCCAGTGACGGCCAGAGCTGGACCACCATCGGCCAGGTCGGAGCAGCCGGCAACTCCGCGACCATGCAGCAATATTCATTTGTAGATGACGCCCCCTGGTCCGGGGTCACCTACTACCGCCTGGCGCAGGTGGACCGGGATGGCAGTGCGACGATCTCAAAGACAGTGACGATCCACAGCGAAGAAGCCCTGGGGACGACGATACGCGTCTACCCGAATCCCGCGGCAAGCTATTTGGTGGTCGAGGGAGCGACCCAGGCCATTACCATCTTCAATACGGCCGGCCGGCAGCTGCTGGCCCGTATCGTTCCCGATGGAGAAGTAAAGACGACGGTCGATCTCACCACTCTGCCGAGGGGCGCATACTTTGTGAAAGCGGGCCAGCGGAGCATGGTGTTCTATAAGCAATAATGGCACCCGATTAAATTCTGGAAATATATGGAACGGCTCCCTTTTCCATATCTTTAGTATAAACTGTCCTTATGCCCTTTCTGCGCCAGCTCCTGATCCCCACCGTTTGTTGCATTCTAACGCTGTCTGGTTACGCCCAGACTTCCACCTGGAAGTCCATGCGATTTGGCAGGATCTCCTTAAAATATCCCCCGACCTGGCAAATGACAAAAGAAGCACACGGTGACCAAACCCGGGTTAGCCTGACTCCAGATTCAATGCAGAATCTCACCATGCGGATGATCGAGATAATTGACCTGCCCCTGAGCGGTAGTCACACTTATGAGAGCTTCAAAAGCGGTTTTACCTCTATCCTTGAAGCTCAGCCAAATCTCGGAATAAAGGTTACCAGGAGCAAGGAGATCACTTTCAGGGACCATAAGACCATGTACGCCGAGATCGTCCGAAGCAGTCTGCCGGCTAAAGTGTACGGGATCGATGGCAATACTGACATCTATCTGTTTTTCGTAACTCCAAGACGATATGTTACTGTTGCCGATCCGGCACTGGAGCGGGATGAGCAGACGATCCTGAACTCCATCGTCATTGATCAACACTGATTATAATCCCTCGTATTTACCGGATCAGAGCCCTCCGGCAGACAGATGTCGGGGTGTGGATATCGTTAAAAAAGACTACTTTAGTCTAAACAACCCCTAATTAACCATGAATCGCGGTCTCTTACTCCCCTTCATCCTTATCCTCCTATTCACTCTACCCGCCTGTCATAAGAACAATAATCCCGCTCCGACCACAAAGGACTCTACCGTTACAACTGCCACTGATTCAGCCGCGGGCATTGTCGTGGTTACCTACAATTACAACGCCGGCGCCGTGACTAATGCGCTGCTCTGTTTCAATGCCGACGGGACTCAGAGATGGAAGGACGACAATTTCAACGGAGAAGTGCTCGCTTCACCCGGCTATGGAGACGGGACACTGTTCGTTTCCTCTTCGTATTTTAAGGCCAACGCCACTACAGGCCAATACATCAGTTATGGAAAGTTATATGCCATCGATGCGAACAATGGGTCCGTCAAATGGTCTTATCTGGACAGCAATTATGTCGCCGCGACTCCGGCGGTGGCCAACGGCACAGTGTATCTCCCCCAGGACTTTTTGATCCAGGGTTTTGACACAAAGACCGGCCAGCCGAACTGGGGCGTCGGAGTTACCAACGGCCTGCCCTGGACACCACTCATCGACGGCGATACGCTCTATACAGCGACTGCGTCCTTTTCTGCCGGGTATTACAGCATCGTAGCTATCGATATAAAGACAAGCAAGACGCTCTGGACCACCCCGGTTTCGTATAATCCGCCCGGAGGTATCATCATCGCCAACGGAACGCTGGTCTTTACAGCGGGTACCGGTGGGTTGATGGCATTGAATAAGAGTACCGGTTCAAGTCTGTGGAGTGTGAACGACCAGCAATACGACGGGATACACGTCGCCAGCGGCAATACGCTCTTTGCGTTCAATCATGCGAGTCCGCTGGGTCTTTATTCCTTTGGCCTGTCCACCGGGGGACAGATCTGGGCGGATAAAATGCCGAAAGTCTTCCAGTTCGGTGGTCTCTGGATCTATGGGAAATATGTCTGTGCTTATGTATATGACTTCCCCAGCAGTTATGTGCAGATGTTGGACCCTAAGACCGGCGATTCGGTATCCCGGGCGACCGCAACCAACGCCCGTTACGAGTCCCCTCTGCTGGTGGGCCACCGGATCTACGCGCAAAAGACCTGGGACAATATCACCAATCGTTCATTACCGACCCCTCAACTGGCCGTTCTCGATGCGGGGAGCATGATGGTGAAAGATTCGGTGGTCCTCACCGGAGCTCAGCAGATCAAGTCCATGCGGGTGATTGGCAAGTCGGGTGCGATATACTAGCGTCCTTCTCCGGCGCCGGTGCGGGACAAAGGGACATCACGATATGCTCAACTCCTGACCACTTGAAATGAACATTGAACATGGTGCGTTGCGCCTGAACTATCATCGTAATAAAAGTCGGCTGAACCGCTGATAAGGCCGCCGGGAAGGAGGTCGTAACGGTCGAACGTCACGCGCATGGGCTTGACCGGATTATAATAATACCATTTACCATCCACTTCCAGGGAAGAAATGCCACTGCCGGTGTAGACGCCCGGGGAAAGCGCATAGGTGCCAAACTGAAGCCCCTTACCGGACGAGGATGACACAACGAGTGTCTGCATATCCTGTGTCCGGGATGCCTCCAGTAACGGGTTTTGCGGGGTCGCGCGGTCACCGGAGATGGTCTGCTGGACGCCGTCCACAGCATATTTCATATATAGGGCGGTAGTGGCAGTGCAGGTATTCAATGTATAAGTGGTGCTGGAACCCGCAGGGATGGAGACAGCCGTATCCGCGCCCGTCACGTGGGTGTCGCTGCTGACCGCTTTCAGCGTATAGATCATCGGCTCATAGGAGCCATCCACAATAGCCGATTTAAAGGCGCCGTTGACAACCGGCAGATGCCACACTTCGTTTAGATAGGTATTGTTTACGATTACTCTCCCGCTTTTTATCGGCGAGCCGTCACAGTTGTTGGCATTGCCGGACAGCGTGCAGATCAACGAAGGGCTTTTCACATTGATGGTCAAGGTCGCCGCTGAGGCGGCTGTATTGATCTCACCGGCGGATATGGTGCCGGCCTGTGTCGTGCCGCCTCCGGCATATAGTATTGTCACACTGGCAGAGATCCCGGCAGGCAGGAAGACCAGCGCATTCCCTTCCCAATCGGTCTGTCCTTCAAAAAGAACAGTGTTGTTCGTCGTTATTCGGAAAGTCGCGTTGATCAGTGGGATGTCATTGCCGGTGCGGAACTGAAGGGTCTTGTATCCGCCTTTCACGGGCGTGGCAAAATTAAAAGCCCCATATTCTTTAATAGTGATGACGTAATTATTCCCCGATCTATGCGCCATGCCTGATTGCGTCCATTTACCCGCCGCCAGATGCCAGTATGGAATGGAGTCAGGAGCTGTGATCCCCGTTGCAATAGGCATTTTCACGGTGCCTGTATGGTTCGAATAGAATAGGTAAATGGGATCATCCGTTGAGAAAAATCCAAGACTGACATCGATGATGCCAACAGAGGACAGATACCACCTTTGACCGTCTACGTCGCCCACCGGAAAGCCGGGGCTGCTGATACCGAAATCGGGCGAGAGAGGGGAAAGGTATCCGATCTTTATATTTGCCTTAATGTCCGGACCATAATACCCTGGATATGGACCAACAGGCGCACTTGCAATAGCATTGGGCGGCAGTGTCAGTGTCCCGGAGCTGGCATCTCCAAAAGTTCCGCCGGTGCCGTTGAGCCAGGTTCCAAAGTCGTTCAATCTGATAGGCTTGATCCTGGCATAATTCAAAGTAGTTGAGCTCAGGGCAATCGTTTTGTTCAGCTCGTCCTGGTATGGAGTGTTGAGCAGCAGCCTCGTAAAATATTTATCCGAGGTCACCGTATCTACTGAGAAATTTGCGCCGCTGAAAGCCCAGAACGTAGTGGGAAAATCGATGCTTGCGTCGGAATAGGTACTGCCGTCGGGTGCAATGGCAACACCGAGGACCTGAGTGGTTACCATTTCGGCTGCGGGCACTGAAGAAGTCGTACCCGGGCCGCCGCCGCTAGTGGGAGCGCTGTCATGGTGTTTGGAACAGCCCAAAAAAAGGATGGGCAGGATGATGCCAAAGATGCGGGTGGGGGTCATTGCTTTTTCGTTGCTGTAAAGGTGCGTAAAATAGTCAGATCAGACAAGCAGAGAAGTTGAATTCACTCAAATACACGGCTATACGCATATCGACACGTTAATCAAAAAATCTGCACGGTTTAGCCTGCTTTTTACACGCATGGGGACTATCCCACATTTTGTTTATTTTTATGCCACCTGAATCGTATGAGAAAAACATCACCGATCCTGCTTCTGTGGCTATTCTATTGGCTGCCTTCTTCCGGCCAGCAACAGTGGAAATGGCTGAATCCCCAGCCCTCCGGCGGCGCCGGTTTAAGTATCGTATTTACCGATTCACAAACCGGGTTTATCCTCAATTCCGACGGTCAGCTGCTAAAGACCGTGGATCAGGGAGGGCACTGGCAGTCCACTGCCGGCGATTTCTCCAACGCCACCTGCATGAGTATTGCAGACTCTACCGGCGTCATAGCAGGCTATAACGGACTGTTGTACATCAGCTCCGACAATGGGAATAGCTGGTCCCGGCAGAACACGGGCCTGGTAGAACCTCCCAACCTGATCTCCATCGTCAGCCGCGACACCTTTTTTCTTGGCGGCAATTATAATTACAGGGGTTTTATTTACATGACCACCGACCGGGGTAAAACCTTTACAAAGATCGCGAGCGATGTCTACAATGGTGTCAGCAGTATGGCCTTTCTCGATTCAAAACTGGGTTTTATAGGCGGCTCACAGTCAGTTGTCCTCAGAACTACGGATGGCGGACTTACCTGGCAGCAGACACTGTCTTCCAATACAGGGCCATCCGGCATTCAGGCCATCCAATTCGTGGATAAGAATACCGGCTACGCCAGCCGGGAATACAATGATATCCTGGTCACCCATGACGGCGGACTTACCTGGGTCGCGGCTAACGCATACGAGGGAACAAGTACGCTTGCCGCGCCTTCTTCACAGGTAGCATATGCCGCAGGGGCAGATGGGTTCATGGAAAAGACCGTCGATGGCGGCGCAAGCTGGAACCCCGTCACCATCCCGGACGCGGGTAATGATCGGTCTGACATTAATGCGCTGTGCTTTCTTTCAGAGAACACCGGTTTTACCGTTGGCTTACTGGGTCGTATTCTGAAAACCACCGACGGAGGGACCACCTGGAACGCTTATTCGCCCACGGATGTTCCAGTGACCGCGGTGTCTTTTCCGACTGCCGATACCGGTTATTTCACCACCTGGAACAACGTATACAAGACGACTGACAGCGGTCTGACCTGGGCAACGCTGCCGCTGACCGTAGGAACGGATTATGCCAGCTCCGCCAGATTTGAGCAGGCGCAGTTCAGCAGCCCCGATACGGGTTTCCTGGTTTCCTCCAGCTATGCAAAGGTCTTCAATACCACCGACGGGGGTAAGAACTGGACGCAGCAGAATCCCGCTCCCTACGGGTATGATATCGTACCGGGCATCAGCTTCGTGAACAAGACGACAGGCTACATGGCGCTGGAAGAGACGGGCGCCTGCTGCAGCGGAATGATCGTTAAAACAACGGATGGCGGTAAAGCCTGGTCGCCGGTATGGGGATCGGAATATAATGGAGAGATCTTCAACAAGATCTTCTTCGCAGATGCATCGACTGCCTTTGCCATTCGCTCTTACGAGGTATGGAAATCCACCGACAGCGCTAAAACATGGACGCAGCTGAATATCCCCAATAACTATCCGTCTTCCTATAATGATCTTTGGTTCACCAGCAAAATGAAAGGATATGTGGCCGGCGAATCCGGCGCCATCTATACCACCGATGACGGAGGCGCCACCTGGCAGTTTACCAATCCACTGATCAACACCTATGTAGGTGACGCAACGATCAATGCCATCAGATTCTTTAACCCCCAGGTCGGATACGTCACCGGCGGAAACGAATTCGGGCCGGGAAATTATGGCTATATCTACAAGACCATCGACAGCGGACGCACCTGGCAGCAGAACTATAACCACGGCGGTACAGTGATCACCTTTACGCCGGACAGCAACGTGCTGATCGGCGGCTTTGGCGGCATGCTGCTGAAAAGTCCCGTTGCTACCTGGCAGATAGATTCGGTCATGGCCAGCTATATCAGCTATCCCTGTACGCAAAAGCTATCGGCATCGCCGGGCGTCGTATTGGGCGAGGCCGACAGTCTTTCCTTTGAAGTCACTTCACCCGACAACAGGATAGAATACATCAATGCAAGCCCTTCTTCCGTAGTTAACAGCCGGATCACCTGCACGGCTCCATCGGACCCGGATTGGATACCGGGCGCCGCATACACAGTCCGGTTCAGGCTTTTTTATAAAGGCGGCTGGAAATACAGCGCTCCCATAAGCATTACGGCGGCAGGCGTGCCCAAACCGGTGATCACGCGCAGCGGAGACGTGCTCTGGTCCAGCGCCGTCACAGGTGACCAATGGTATCTGAACGGGGTCGCGATACCCGGCGCCACCGACAACGGCTGGTCTCCCCGGGCAACAGGCAGCTATACCGTCCAGTCAACGCAGAACGGCTGTACCAGTCCGATGTCCGACTCCGTCCTTATCTCGGGCACCGTGAAGGCGGGATTGCCTGAAGTCGTGTCAGACACGGCCTGCACAGAGCAGTTCAGCGCGACACTTCAAACGATCTCGTTATCGGCAGACAGCATCTCCTTTGAGGTAACCGCGCCCGACCAGACGATCACGGAGATCGCAGCTTCACCCAACAGCCTCAATAATGCGAGCGCCACTGAAACGGCGTCATCCAATAAGCTTGCTCCCGGGAAGACATATTCCGTTAAACTGAAGCTGTGGGCTAACGGCTCCTATAACTACAGTGATGCCGCCAGCTTTACACTGCCGGAACTTCCCACGCCTGCGATCACGGACAGCGCCGGTCAGCTGTCTTCTTCTTTCAGCGGCGGTAACCAGTGGTACCTGGACGGCACTGCCGTACCGGGAGCCACCGCATCCCGTATTGTACCGCAGCGATCCGGCAATTACACCGTGCAATCTATCCAGGGAGCATGTATAACCTCCATGTCACAGCCGGTGAAAATAGTAACGGGTAATTTAGGAGTTGTCGCTTATCCCAATCCTGTTGGAGATCATCTGACCCTGGTCAACACGCAGAACAGGACCCTGCTGGTGGATATCGTCAGCCTTGGCGGGAATACATTGTACAGCACGAAGATCGAAGGGTACTCGACAAACATAACAACCAGTCAGCTGGCGCCGGGGCAGTATGTTGTCTACCTCGTCGATGCAGTGACCAAGGAGAAGAAGAGTTTTACTTTTGTAAAACTATAACGTTAGAAACTCCGGTCATCCGCCGAAGGTCCATAGATCGAAGGCACCGCAATATTGTTCAGCCGCATATAAACGGTCAGCTGCCCGCGGTGATGCACCCAGTGGTTCAGGGTAGAGCCGATGCTTTCCAGCTTGGGCGAGCTCATTAGCAGCTGGTCGCCATTCCTTAATTCAAAAGGCTTGCTCAACTGCTCTTCGGTAATATTGGCCAGCGCATTGTCAGCAGCCTGCAGGCATTCTTCAAAATGACTTAACATCGCGGCGGAATTGCCTGGCTGGAAACGCTTGTAAGTGGCGAAATTGATCACTGAATCCACGACGGTTTTGGCTATCCACAAAGGGATCTCCGCCACCAGCAGGGTCAGGTATCCCATCTGCATCGATTTCTCGTGGGGTTTGAAGTCAAAGACGCCCTCCGGGATCCGTTCCAGGCATTTCCTGCTGGCCACCGATTCGGCCCGCAATTCATTCAAAAAGTACTGGCAAAGTGTTTTGTTGTCCATAGATCAGTTTTTTATAAACTTACCGGAAATTTTCATGCCAATACACCCCTGAAATTGCAAACGGTTGCGCACAAAAAATGTGTCGTTAACACAAAATTTACGTACTTCGCCGCCCAAGTCTATTTTATCTTTAATGATCTGGTAAATATCAATTTAACATATATTAGTTATGCATATCTGTTTGGTGTGGCCTCAAACAAGTATTGCGGGAGAAAAGGGATAGTCATAATTTCAAACATTCTAAAACGCTTGCTTATGCTTCAGACTGGTTTCAAGGCAATCACTCTGCTTAGTCTTTTCCTTTTATTCTTCCTCCCGGGAAGTTTCGCACAAACGCAAACAAAGACCATTACAGGTAAGGTCACCGATGACAAAGGCAACCCGGTAGCCGGGGCTTCGGTCGTGGTCAAGGGTTCCACAGGCGGGACCTCCACTGATGCAAGTGGTAATTTCACACTCCAGGCGCCGGCGACGGCGAAACAGCTGGTCGTCAGCAATGTCGGTTATGGGGCTCAGACCGTTTCGGTGGGTACCGGCCGCGATCTGGCCATCACTATTACCGCGCAGGGTACATCTCTCAATGATGTGGTCGTCGTTGGTTATGGAACGGCCCGAAGAAAAGATGTGACCGGTTCGGTCTCCAGCATCTCCACAAAAGATTTCAACCAGGGAGCCATCACGACCCCGATGGACCAGGTACAGGGAAA
>DATJJA010000138.1:0-6837 GCA_035492595.1 Puia sp. | reverse complement strand
GCGAACATCGGCACTTCGATGGCGAGAATGTTTGCGGGGGAGGTTGTGGTGGTCAGGGTTACGCCGTTGGTTTCGGTGAGGCCGACGCCGTCGCGGGGTTGCAGCTGGAGGCCGTCCACTTCAATGCTGCCTTCCAGCAGGAAGATGTACACGCCGTTGCCGGGGAAGGCGGGAGTGTAGGTCATCGACTTGCCGGGGCTGAGGACGGTTAGGGCGAGACGGGCGTCCTGGTTGATCCAGAGCGCGTGGTCTTCGGCCCGGGGGCTAACGATGATCTGCCACTGGTCCTGGCGTCCTTCGGGGTAGAAGGTCCGCTGGTCGTGGCGGGGTCTTATATTCGGTTGTTTGGGGAATATCCATATCTGGAGGAAATGGACGGCGTCGTAGTGGGAGGCGTTGTGTTCGGAGTGGCTGATGCCGCTGCCGGCGCTCATGATCTGGACGTCGTTGGTATAGATAAAGCCTTCCGTGCCGATACTGTCTTTGTGTGAGAGGGCGCCTTTGAGGGGGATAGCGATGATCTCCATGTTTTCGTGGGGATGGGCGTCAAAGCCCCCGCCGCCAACGACCACGTCGTCGTTGAGGACCCGGAGAGCGCCAAAATGTACTTTTTCCCTGTCGTGCCAATTTCCGAAACTAAAAGAGTGGTGGCTGTCGAGCCACCCGAAATTGACATGGCCCCGTTCGGAGGCCGGATAAAACTTATTGGTCATAAAACCTATTGCCTTTGTTGCGGGCCTTCCCGCGAATCGGGATGCGGCCTCTGTCGTGAACCGTGCCACAGATCGGGCCTCATTCATGAACATTCCCGCAGGTTCCTCAAGCCCTACCGCGGACCCCGAAGGACCGTTCTAGTTCGCCGACGGTTCAAGGTAGCCCGGGAAGAGGCCGCCGTTGTCCGAGGGACGGTCGCTGCCGTCGTCGGGGCCTTCGCCGCCGCCTTCTTCGAACAGGCTTCTGTCCATGGGGTCTTCGGGCCGCTCCGGGTTAAACTCCACGATGAAATTGTTGCGGCCTTCTCCTACGAGAATACTCATATAGTTGAGCTGCACCAGCTCGAGCATCGACAAGAACAGAAAGATGGCCTGCAGTCTGTCGCGGCATATTTCGAATATCTTGTCAAAGGGCATGGTGTGCTGCTCGCGGACGGAGGACAGGATATGTTTTCTGCTGCTCTCCATCGTATAGCTGTACTGAACAACCGTATGCACGGGTTTGTTCTGTCGCTGCTGAATGCGTTGCATCACCTTCTCGAATGTCTTCATGAGCTTGAAGAGGGTGATGGTCTGTATCTCGGTGCCTTCGCCGGACTCTTCGCCGATCTGCGACATCTCTTTCTGCAGGTTGCCCCTTCTGACCATCAGCTGGCGGATGGCTTCCATCTCGGCCAGGGTAGCGGACGCTTCCTTATAGCGTTTGTATTCAAGCAGCTTGTCGATGAGTTCCTGGCGGGGGTCTATCTCGTTGCCCTGCTCGTCGAGTTCTTTGCGGGGCAGGAGCATCTTGGCCTTGATCCGCATGAGGGTGCTGACGAAGAGGATGAATTCGCTGGACAGTTCGATATTCAGGTGTTCCTGACCGTGGATATAGGTGAGAAAATCCTGAATGATGCTATGGATGGGTATATTATAGATGTCCAATTCGTCCCTTTCGATGAAGAAGAGAAGGAGGTCGAAAGGACCTTCGAACTGAGGTAAGACAATCTGGTACGTTTCGGAATTCGTCATAACCCAACGAAAATACCTCAATTTCCGGGAAAGGTAGAGAGCGTTTTCCCCAAGTTGCTCACGCGGGGATTACCCGTGGATAACTCATGGAAGCCGTGTGAACCGTGGGGCAGCGGGGGAATGTGAACCGTGTGGTTCACGCCGTTGGGGGAGATCCGGGAATGGGTTAGGAGAGTTCCGGGGAATGAGTTGGGGGACAGGTGGCCGCGAGAGTGTGAACCGCGTGGTTCACGCCGTTGCGGAAAGCGCCGAAAAGCGGCCCGCCCGCGGGGGCGAGCCTTCCGGCATATATTTATTGCGCGGGTTTGGGAGGCACGCGCTTCTTGTTGTCGAACTGGTAGGCCAGACCGATGCCCATAACCTCCTGCAGCTGGAGGGCCGGACCGCCGACGGTGCCGTCGCTGTGGACAGACTTGGTGTCGTTGTCGTAGATCAGTGTAACGGAGAGGTTCATGCTGATCAGCCTGTTGACCTTGACGGCAAGAATGTTGGTCATATAGACGGTGACGTTCTGGGGACGGCGCAGGTAGTCGGAGAAAAGGTCGAGTCTGCCGGTGTATGCGGCGGTCTTGCTCAGATTGGTCTTGTAGTTGATGGAGGCGTATGAGCCGAGTTCGAAGCGGGAATGTTTGCCCGAGTCGACTCCGAAGGCGCCGATGGAAGCCAGCGAGTCGTTGTTGACGACGATCATTCGCGCGGTCAGCGGGGACAGGAAGAGGGAGAAATTGTCATTGGGTTTATAGTCCATACCGAGGGAGAGCAGAAAATAACCCGGCGAGAGAAAATTGGATGTGAGCACTCTGGTGTTCTGGTCTACATAGTTGTATCCCGCGGAGAACTGGCTCCTGAAATTGAACAGAGTGCTGAGGTACCATTTCTTACCCACGTCGTATCCGTATTTGGACACCAGGTCCATCCGGTCGTCGGATTTGCGGGTGCCGAGGCTGGTTGTACTGGTTATGCCGTAAGCGAGAAGAAGCGTATTGTCCCATGACCGGCGGCCATCCTTATAAAAGGCATAGAGATTGAGCAACGTGGAAAGCGAGAGGGCCGATTTGTCGCCGCCGGCGGACCAGTTGCTGAGGGCTGCCTGGTTGAAATTGAGGTTATAGAGTCCCCCCGTCTTCCAGGTCATCTTTGTCGTGTCGTTGGGATCTTTTATAATAACGGCGCCGTTGGCCTCGTCTCTCAGCTGCTGTATCCTGTTTTGCGCATGTGCGAGGGTGATGGACCCGGTCGAGATAGTCAGAAGGATAAGCGTCTTCTTAAAATACGTCATAACTCGTCAGTTTGATTTACAATAAAAGGAAAGGATATAACAAAAAAGTTGCCAGGGCCGGGCCTGGCAACTGAAATAATCATTTATTTATACGGGTCTTTTCTTCAGTTCGTCACGGATCTCCGCCAGCAGTTTTTCAGTAGCGGTAGGCTCGGTTGCGGCGGGAACCTTTTTCTTTTCGAGGCTCTTAAAGAATTTTACGATGAGGAAGAGGATAAAGGCGATGATCAGGAATTTGATGACAGCGGACAAAAAGCTGCCATATTTGACGGCGCCCCACGTGAGCTTGTCGATATCCTGCAGGTTGGCGGCTTTTAGTGCGGGAGTGAGCAGGAGTGGCGTGATGATGTGTTCAACCAGAGAGGATACGATGGCGCTAAAGGCTGCGCCGATGACCACGGCTACGGCAAGGTCGAGAACATTGCCACGCATTACGAAGTCTTTGAACTCTTTTAGCATTCCCATGATAGTTGATTTTAGTTATTGAATAAGCGTGTTTTAAGACATACTGAATTTACTACTTCTTCTTCAGGCCAGGATATTGCATATTCAGGCCTTTCAGGGTGTCCCTCACCGTAGTGGCAACCAGGTATTCCTTATACCAGTTCTGGTCCGCGGGTATGATCTTCCAGGGGACCTCGTTGCAGTGCTGGAAGCAGTCCTCGTACATCTTCATGTAGTCGCCCCATAGCCGGGCTTCCTTGTAGTCCTCTTCGTTGTATTTCCACTGTTTTGCAGGGTTTTTTATCCGCTCGTCCAGACGCTGCCGTTGTTCGTCCGGCGAGATATGGAGATAGAATTTGAGGATATGGGTGCTGTTGTGTTCTTCGAGCAGGTTCTCCCAGCGGTTGATGGCCTTCATCCTTTTGTAGGCAGTTTCGTCGTCGATCCACTTGTGTACACGGGTGATCAGGACGTCCTCGTACTGGCTGCGGTTGAAGAGCCGGATGTATCCTTTTGCCGGGGCATATTCGTGTATACGCCACAGAAAATCGTGTGCCAGCTCTTCTGCCGTGGGCGCCTTAAACGATCTTACCAGTACACCCTGTGGATTCAGTTTGCCAAAGACATTGCGGATGAGGCCGTCTTTGCCGCTGGCGTCCATGCCCTGGATGACGATCAGAAGGGAATGCTTCGACTCTGCATACAATAGATTCTGCAGTTCGTCGAGTTCGGCCAGTATGTCGACCAGCCTGTTCTTCGTCTCCTGTTTGTCCCAGTCTTTCGGGGCGCGCGTGTCGATGTCTCCGAGTTTAATTTTTCCCATACCTCCCGATTTGTGCAAGCTTGCGACAGGTTGCAGGATTTAAAAGGTATCCCATAATGGCAGGAACCCCAGCGGCGTGCCGGGCAGGCACGCAGGGTAACGGAGCGGTTTACACGGACATGATCTCTTTTTCTTTGGCGGACAGGTGCTTTTCCACCAGCGAGATATTTTTATCGGTGATGTCCTGGATCTCCTTTTCCGCGTCTTTGGCTTCGTCTTCGCTGAGACCGTCCTTTTGCAATTTTTTGATCTGTTCTATGGAGTCGCGGCGGATACTGCGGATAGCTACTTTGGATTGCTCGCCTTCACCGCCGGCCCGCTTGACAAATTCCTTTCTTCTTTCTTCCGTCAGCGGGGGCATGAAAAGCCGGATGATATTGCCGTCGTTCTGGGGTGTAACGCCAAGGTTGGCATTGATGATAGCCCTTTCGATGGGCTGGAGCATATTCTTTTCCCAGGGTTGAATGGTAAGCGTCCTTGCATCCATCGCGGAAACGTTACCGATCTGATTGAGCGCAGTGGGAGTACCATAATAGTCAACGGTGAGCCCGTCGAGCATCTGGGGGCTTGCCTTTCCTGCCCTTATCTTAATTAATTCAGATTCAAGATGATTAATTGCCTTTTTCATGCCGTCCCTGGCTTCTTCCAGGATTAATTCCAGATCGTCTGACATAGCTAATTGGTTGACAACGAATTTATAACTGGTTGGGTAAGTCGCCCGCGAGCGGGAGACCCTGCAAACCTACGTCAAATGAGAAAATTTGACAAAAGTGAATTGGACCAAAGATCCGGCCGGGTCTCTAATTATTTTGTTCCAGTATGGAATCCTTCGTCAGGGGCACCAGGTGGGAAGCCTTTGTGAGTTGGGCGTTCTCTTCTTTTGCCGACTTGGCCACGAACAGACGCGGTGCAGGCATAAGGTAGTAGATACCCGCGATCATGGCAAAGAAAAGAGCGAATATGCCAAATAACAGTATCGTACAGTTGACCGACCGGGCCATGAAGACGAGCGCGATCATGACGGCGTTGACCGCGACCAGGAGCAGCGTTATCGTGCGATGGGAGAATCCGCGGTCGAGCAGCAGGTGGTGAATATGATTCCTGTCAGGGCTGAAGGGCGAACGGCGATGAAGTATCCGGATCCCAAATACCCTCAGCGTATCCAGCAGCGGTATCATCAGGATTGTGAATCCAACAGCCGGAGTGGCGGGGATGGGGAACCGAACATCCCCGGAGCCTGCGATATTGATAAACTTCAATACAAGAATGGCGTTGATCGTCCCTACCAGCAGGGAACCCGTGTCTCCCATGAAGATCTTGGCGGGCTGGAAGTTGAATATCAGGAAAGCGAGCAGGCTGCCAGACAGCGCAAAAGCGATCACGGCATAGGGCAGCATCCCGACATAAAGGAAATAGGACCCGAAGATGGTCGTGGACAGAAGGCCGAGACTGCCGGCCAGGCCATCGATACCATCGATCAGATTGAAAGAGTTGATGACGACGATAACCGCGAAATAGGTCAACAGCAGGCTGAACATCTCCGGCACCTGATAGATGCCAAGGAAGCCGTGCATGCTGCGTATCTGGACGTTGCCGTAGTAGATGATGATAAAGGCGGCGAGCACCTGGCCGATGAACTTTTTCACGGGCGAGATGATCAGGATATCATCCTTCAGACCAAGGAAGAAGATCACGAAAGAAGCCGCCATAAAATACTGAAGCTCAGCGTATTGATTAAAGTGTAGCGTAAGCAGGCAGCCGAAGATGAAGCCGGCAAAAATACCCAGCCCCCCCAGTGGGGTGATGGGCGCATTGTGCACCTTGCGGGCGTCGGGCATATCGAAAAGCTTTTTCATTTCAGCCACGTTGATAACGGCGGGAATGGCAAGGAACGTAATGGTAAATGAAATAGCTATCGAAAGTAAAACATCAAACATCAGTCTGATTTTGATTCATGAACAAAAATAACGATTCTTTCTTGATGCTACTAATACGAGTAATTGACTCTTTAATGAAAGTTCCCGGATCTTGGCAGGTAAGCTTGAATAAGAGGGACAGCTGGAGATTTGCGACGGAAAGATAGAAAAATCCGCTGAATACGACAAAAAATTGAATCCTGGGTTTTGACAAAAACCTTTAGATTTGCCTACCAGTTAACAAAAAGATTCAACAAATCCAACAATATGGCTGACTTAAAAGCAGTAGCTTCCCAGATCAGAAGAGATATCGTAAGAATGGTCCATGGCTCCCAAAGCGGTCACCCCGGTGGTTCTCTTGGTTGTGCTGATTTCTTCGCCGCTCTTTACTTCAAAGTTCTTAAACACGACCCCAATTTTCATATGGACGGGAAGAATGAAGACCTCTTCTTTTTGTCCAATGGCCATATTTCCCCTGTTTTTTATTCAGCCCTGGCGCGGTCCGGATATTTTGACATCAAAGAGCTAGCTACATTCCGGAAGATCAATTCCCGTCTTCAGGGCCATCCCACCACTCATGAGCATCTTCCCGGCGTAAGAGTTGCGAGCGGATCTCTTGGTCAAGGCATGAGCGTTGCCATCGGAGCC
>DATJJA010000137.1:0-19139 GCA_035492595.1 Puia sp. | reverse complement strand
GTCGTTAAAATATATGTGTAGCGGGCCGTGGGCCCCTTACCCCTATACCTGATATTCTTATGACACGCACCCTATCAGCCATTTCCTTGGCTTTAACCCTTCCCCTTGCTGTTTCAAACACGCTCCTGGCATCCCCTGCTTACTCCGGGGAAGACAGCAATATCGTCATCAGCAGCAAGATCGACCGGTATTCATTCGAAGAAGGCGAGAAGGATCACCCGGTGATTGTCCGCCAGGAATCAAAGACCCAGTATTATTGTAGTGAATTACGATCTTCCATCGCCTGGGTGGAAACATACAATAACCAATCCCGGATAGATGGCGTGAAGGTATACGTAAACGGCTCCCGCGACAAGAGCATCCAGCCAAAGGATGAAAACTACTCCTCAGGTGATATTTTTTACTCCGACGCTCGGGTCTATTATTTCTCTCTGCCTTTTGTAAAAAAGGGCACTTCGGATGAAGTGGACCTGGAAAAGACCACCCTGGACCCCCGGTATTTTACGACTGTCTATTTTACAGAAGAACAACCGGTCCGTCAAAAAACGGTGGAGATCGTGGTCCCCAAATGGATGCATGTGGACATCAGGGAAATGAATTTCGCAGGGTATGCTATCACCAGGGACCATCAGACTGACGACAGGAAGGGAGTGGATATCTATACCTATAATATCAAGGGCCTCCTCCCTTTCAAAAGCGAGGACAACAGCCCCGGTCCTTCATATGTATATCCGCACCTTCTGATCCTTAGCAAGTACGCGGACCTGAAGACGGGCAAACAACAATACTTCAATGACCTGAAGGACCAGTATGCCTGGTACCGGAGCCTGGTACTTCAGGTGAATAACGATGCTGCTGTTATGAAAGCCAAGGCTGCTGAGATTACGAAAGGCATCACCGGCGACCTGGACAAAGTGAAAGCTGTCTATCAATGGGTGCAGGAAAACATCCGCTACATCGCCTTTGAGAACGGAGTGGCGGGTTTCCGGCCGGAGAAGGCCCAGGAGGTGCTGAGCAAAAAATATGGCGACTGTAAGGGAATGGCAAACCTCACCAAGAACCTGCTGACAGCCCTTGGATTCGACGCGCGCCTGTGCTGGATCGGCACCGACCATATCGCGTACGATTATTCGACACCTTCCATAGCAGTGGATAACCACATGATCTGTGCGCTGAACTATAAGGGCAAAATATACTTCCTTGATGCTACTGAATCCTACATCGGATTCGGCCAATACGCGCAACGTATCGAGGGGCGTCAGGTATTGATCGAGAATGGAGACAGCTACCTGCTGCAGCGCATACCCGTCCCCGCCTGTGAACAAAACGATGTGCACCATAAATATGACCTCCAGCTCAACGGCACCACACTCACCGGCCAGGTATCCCAGATCTGGAAAGGCGAGAATAAAGAGGATATGCTGATGCAGGTCAATGCCATCCATAAGAACAAACTGGAGGAATCACTCCTTGAATTCCTCTCCCGCGGCAAAAAGGATTATATCATCTCCGGCATGAAAGAAGAGGGGCTGGACAACCGCAACGCCGACCTTTCCTTCCAGTACAAGCTGGTGTATAACAATGCCGCCACCTCCTTCGACAAGGATATCTATCTGGACCCTGACTTCCGGAAGGAGTTCGGCGAGGCCGATATCGATACCGCCAGCCGTCGAAAGGATTATCTGTTCGACTGCAAGGGCGACTGGATCACCGAGACAAATATCGCCCTTCCTGCCGGATATAAGGTACAGCAGCTGCCCGCCGGACTGGACGTGCAGAGGAAAGGATACAGTTTCTCCATTTCTTACAAGCTGGATGGCACCACGCTGAAATACCGGAAGACCATCGTCATCAAAGACGTGCATCTTCCCAGGTCTGGCTTCGGGCAATGGAATACCGATATTGCCCAGCTGAAAAAATCTTATTTGCAGCAGATCACCTTAACCCAAAAATGACTTTAACTTTCAATACTCTCCCATGAACCAACCTTTACGTACCTGTTTAGTTTCCGCCCTTGCTGCTACCGTCACCGTTGCCGCCTTTGGCCAGGCTAATTTGACAAAATATAAGGAAAGGGCCGACGCCGTCCGATCGGAGGTATGGGGCTGGAAGGACCCGGCATTTGCGAACAGGACCGTGCCTGCTGATCTTGCCGGAGAATCCTGCGTGATCGTCGCGCGCAAGGCTCTTATCGAAGCAGATTCAAAAAGGCATTTGGACTGGGGACTGGGCAGTCACCGGAATTATTATTACAACAGCACGGTAAGGGAATTGGTAAAGATCAATGACAAGGTGTCCCTGGAAGAATATTCCTCGCTCAACTACCGCCAATTCAAAAAACTGAACGGCTGGATGTCTGCCACTACCACTACCTTTGTAGGAGCACGCATCATCAAACCGGATGGGTCTGTCAGGGAGGTGAACACGGACGAAACTGTTACGCTGAACGATACGAAGTCCAGCCGGCAGGCCAAGCTGGCCATCAGCGATCTGCAGGTGGGTGATATGCTCGACTTTTATGTCAGGACGGAAGAGGCCTCGCAGGATATCAAGGAGCCGGAGAGGTTGATATTTTATTTTGGCGACGACCATCCTATTCTGGACTTTTCCCTCCATTGCGAGATCGGTAACAAATACGTGGTAGAATACGGTTCGATGAACAAGGCTCCCGAAGCCAGGCAATCGACAAATGAAGACAAGGATCTCATTCTCGACATCGGCATGAAGCATATCCCTGCCGTACCGACGGGATTTTGGATGGCTCCGGTACGGGAATTGCCCGCCTTCCGGCTAAATGTTCTCGCGGGCGGCATTGGCCGAAACCTGGGCGACGTGGTGAAGGATCCTCCGCTGGTGGATTATATCAATATGATCAACTTTGCGGTGGTCAATTCCAACGGCGAGCTGCAATATAGTATGATCAAAGGGCGATTGACAGACCTGCTTCGGGCGGCCGACCGTGATTACCGCAAGCTGCCGCCCGACAGCCTGGCCAGGCTTGTATATTATGCATATCGATTCATGCGCTACTATAACAAGACGGATAACGACCTGGAAGTTGGCGAGGATCGCAATAGTATGGATATAAACAGTTACGACTACCTGGTCCCGCTGCAGTTCGCGCTGAAACATCTCGATATCAAGGCAACGCTGATGCTGGCGCTTTACAAGCATGGGCCCGATGTTCAGCATATCATGGGGCCGGGTGATATGACGGTGATGCTGCGGGTGAACCTGCCAAAACCCATCTATTTCACTTGCGGGAATATGTTCACCTGTCCGGGGTATATCCCAGCCGAGATCGAAGGACAGCCTTGCCCTGAAGTCCATCCAAAGAGCATGTACAACGGGCAGGTGGTGGGGCTGGAAACGAAGCTGCCCCTCAGCACTGCCGGAGAGAATCAGCAGCAGGAGAACCTTGAAGTGAAACTGAGCGGCGCCGACATGCAACTGCTGCATATTAATAGACATACAGTCCTCACAGGCAAGATGAAAGAAAGCGAGCAACTGCGCCTCCTCAACTTCGAGGACTGCTATGAATCCGAAAGGACCGCCCTGCATGTGGAGAAATCCATTATGGATGAACTGAAAAAGGTCCGGAGAAGCAGGAATGTTTCCGAAGATTATGCCACTGCCCTGCAAAAGGCCAGGGCATCTTTGAAGGATCGCTTCAAGGAGGAGATATCGTCTGAGTTCGAAAAGGATCCTAAAGAGGTCCTGGCATGGAAAGTGGAAAATCCGGGGCTGCGCAGCGCGGCGCCCGACATGGCCTATTCGACGGAATTCACTGTGGATGGTCTGATGCAGCGGGCAGGCAATAACTTTATACTCAATATCGGCAAGGTGGTCAATTCTCCGCTGAAGCTGACTCCGTCCCAGCGAACCCGCAATGTGGACATTTATATGCCCTATGCCCGGACCCTGGATTGTACGGTAAACTTCCTCATACCCGCTGGGTACACGGTCCAGGGTGTAGACAAGCTCAATAAAACCCTGAACAATGACTGCGGCTCGGTCATTACCAGCGCCAAAGTACAAGGCAGCCAGCTGGTCCTGCACTTTCAGCGGGTATATAAGCACGATCGGGAAGCCGCAGGCAATTGGTCCCAGCTGCTGGCTATTATCGACGCCTCCACTGATTTTGCGGACCAGAAAGTATTGTTAAAAAAAGGATAGATACTTCAAGCTTATCTCTGTGCCGATCCATTCCGCGCCAATGCACGCGGCGTCTTTACCACACCCGTGCTCCGCGTCAATTCACCGATCAGCGCTGCCTGCTCCGGGTACTCCCTGATCAGTTGATTCCGGTTGCCTATTTCGTAATCGGAGGGATCGAACGCGGGCGCCATCGACACACCCATCAGCGCATATTGCCCGCCCGCCACCAGCCGCGATCCGATCCAGGTGCCACCGGGTATTACGATCATCGGTTGACCGCCCGCGGAAAGATCGTTGGTGAAGTAGTTGACCTGCGTCTTATTGGCGGAACCGGGCGGGTACAATAATAACATCTGTACCGGGTCGCCGGAATAAAAATGATAGAGCATATCGCTCGAAACACGATGCATGGCAGAAAAGCCATCGGCATCGATGAAATAATAGATGGCACTGCAGATGGGCCGCTGATTCGAAGAGGAAGGAAAGCCCTGCAAGCATTTTTTGTCCACCGTTACCGACGACGTATAGGTGGATTCATAGTAGCCGCCCTCTGCGGTGTTGGCTTGCATGTTGAACCACGCGAGAATTTGTTTTGCATCCATAGCTAAAGTTTTTATTATGTAGAAATAATGATCCTTATGACAGGCTGGCTACAGCCTCTTTCGTCGACACCGGTGCAGCCGCCATAGGTGATGGCAGCTGTGTCCTGTTTAAAGGAGAAATATCGGTCAGCGGCGGCGGTGGCGGATTGAACGGTGAGCCGACACTTTGCTGGAAATTGAAAAAGTTGTGGGGATCGACCTTCTTCTTAATGGACAAAAGCCTCGGATAGTTCTCGCCATAATACATCTTTGCCCAGTCGTGTTGCAGCGGGTCGATGTAATTGACATATGCGCCGGTAGCATTGCCTGCCAGTGCCATAGCCTGAAAGAAATCATAGGCCCACTGCACATTGGCCATCGTTTCACCGGGTTTGTCCAGATCCCAGATCGATTTGATCTCGGGGACAAAGCGACTATGACGGTGTACATAGGCGGTAGCATTGGGGGATACCTTCTCCATTTCGCCGCCGGTCAGTGTCCAAACGGCAAAGCTTTCGGGCGAAGGTGCATTATTCAGTGCATCGATGATTACCCTGGCGACGCCGTTGTTCATCCCCCCTTTTGGCAGGACGGTGCTCCTGATATAGGATGCTCTTCCGGCCACCTTTGTCGTATTACCATTGAAGAACTCCCAGTTGGGTAGAGTCATATTGTACAGGTCTGCGTTAATGGGTTTCATCTTTAGCAGTCCCTGCAGCAGGTCCATTCCTTCTGCGCCATCACCATTAAAGACAGGAGTCAGCCCCAACACTTTGACATTGGTGGTCTTATTGACGAGATCCTTCTGGTTGCCCATATAGCCATATACAGCCATCGTATCAGGGATCTTTTCTACCCAGTCATTATAGTAGCCCAGCACCTCCTCGGCTTGTTCCAGGTGATAGCGGATCTGACCCACCAGCATCAGCGGGCTATATGGCTGTCGTACCCGTATCTCCATCTCCGTGGCAATACCAAAATTGCCGCCTCCGCCGCCGCGGCAGGCCCAGAACAGATCGATATCTTCACTGTCCGTGCTGTGCTCGCCGACATGCCGGAGTTCTCCGTCTGGCGTGATGAGCTTCAGGCTGACCAGGTTGTCGATGCTCATTCCATAGCTGCGCGAGACAAAACTGTATCCGCCACCCAGCATAAATCCGGGAGGTGCAACGGTGGGGCACCCACCGCCTATCGGAATAAGGCCCGTACCCGTATCCTGCATGAACTTATACACGTCATACCAGATGACGCCCATCTGCATGGTCACAGTCTGTGCCGATGCATTGAAAGCGATCTTGTTCAGGTTCTTCATGGCAACAACCACGCCGCCCTCATTCATGCAATAGCCAGCGGCGCTATGCCCGCCGCCCTTCACCGAAAACGGCAGGTTCTCATCGATAGCGAATTTCATCGACAGCTGAACGTCTTCGATGGTAGCAGGAAAAATGATCAGTCGCGGGCGAAACTGTATACGCCCATTGTCAATCTGAATTGCCGCCTCATAATCCGGATCACCCGGCTGAAGGATATAACCGCTTAACAGACGGGACAGCTCATTGATTGCGCTTGCTAACATAAATAGAATTTTAGGTTTTTAGATTTGTTTGCGCGGTGACCCGATTTCTTACCGGGTCAGCGAATACACCGTCGACTGGTATTTCAGGTATTCATCAAAAACATATTCCTTTTGGATCATCCCGCTGGTCGCATTCAGGAATTCCTTGTGTTCATCGCTTTGCAGATAATTGTCGTACGCCAGCTTGCTGTCATAGAGGATGTCCATTCCAACCTGGAAGTCCCGGAAAGAAACATCCCGCTTGATATCCGTCAACCCGCCTGTATCAAACTGCAGCACGCCGGGATGCCGCGACAGATATTGAACACATAACTGCGTGAATTTGGCAATCGAAGCAGGAGACTTATCCGTCAGGTTGAAATAAAGGCTGTGGAACAAGGCCTGGGGCATATTACCATCGGCGCCAATTCCCTGATACGCCAGCTTGTTTCCCCCTATCAGCAGATCCGTAATATAGGTATCCATTACCCGGCGGGTAGTGCTCGGCGTCCATTTATCCACGTCTGTCACGAATTGATTATGACTCGTATCGTTGGCATTGTACACATTAAATGCCGCCTCATCCCTGAAGATCTGGTGCATCGCGATGTTGAAGTTGACGTCGTTCTCCGGCCTGTTCATGTCGAGCGCCCTCTCCCCTATCCAAAAAGCGATCATACCAGGTGATGATGACAAATAGGCCAGCGCCTCAGACATGTATGCTTCTGCGATATCCGGCGTATTGTTTGGCCCGAGGTTGAAATAAGTGCTATGCAATAGCATAGGTTTTGCGTCAGTCATATGCAGCAATTTTTTATTAGTAATACAGTCAGTATACAGGCCGCCTAGCGCTTGATCAGATTAGCCACGGCAATATGCGGCCAAAACAGATCCACCGTCCCTCCGCCTGGCGCCGGAACAGGAAAATCGAGCAGCACCGTTTGAGAATATTGCAGGAGCAGGTAGATTACGTTTCCCGGCGCCTGCACTGTATTGATCCAGAAAATGGCGCTCAAACTGGTAGCATTCGCATTAGCTTCGACAAAAGGAATGTTGTTTATACCGCCCGGTAGCAACGGATCATACGAGAAAGGCGGCACATCAGCGATCTGCCCTTTGGGAGTGGCGTTCACCTGAAAGACAGTGGTGGAAAGCACCTTGTGTCCTTGTTGTGTAATACTATCGATGTAATTCTGCAATAAAATATTGGGATTCATGATCGCTTCCCGGGGAACCCCATCCGGCGGTGGCGTATTCTTAAATGGTGCGAGATAGCTGGCGCTGTTATCGTTGACCCGTTTCCCGTTGCTATCCAGTTGAAAAGGAGTCGGGTCAGCCACAGCAAATTTCGGAGGACCATCGGCGGTAAAGTAAGTGCCTTGCGCCAGTACCGCATCACCATGGGGAATGGTCGCCATTCTGCATACCGACGGAATTGTCTGCACCGAATTTGCCGGCAGGTTGAGAAAAATGCCAGGCTCTACGTGTATACCTTCCAGCGTATTGGCATCGCTCACCTGTTGCAGATAGGTCAAACCCAGATAGAAAATGTCTGGTTGAATATTTCCCCGGTCAGGAATAGCGCCACTGATGGGAGTAAAAACCGTATTCTCGATGGTAGCATTCATCATGAGGGTGAACTTTTGATTCGGGTCCTGTTGATGCGGCAGCGTCAGAATACTAAATCCTTTTCCAGTCCACGCCCCCTGCAAGTTGATGAGGGGTCCCAGGTTAGGCGCTTCTTCCGACACCTCGACTTCCGAGTAATAGGCCCCCAATTTTGCCTCGAGGACGGGGACGGCAGCATTGATCACGTCTATAGGTGCGCCTGCGCGTTTCATATTAGCCATTGGTTCAGAGATTTTAATAGATGATAGTATCTTATTTCACGTACTCGAAACTGGGTCCTGCCATATAGCCATCGCCCCCGGGAATAGGGATATTCATCAGTTCGATAGCCTTGTACTTCAACTCGTACATCATCGTTATTCCTTCCCTTAATACCTCCTGCTTGCCGTTACAGGCCATGTTGATATTATCCAGCAGGGCGGAATACGTACGGTTGAAGTCATACATCGTGTCATAAATGGGTGTACCCGGTTTATAGTCCTTCATTTTGGGATTGGCTTTCATTTTACATACCTGATCCCAGTCGACTTCGAATGGCTCTCCGGTAGGCAGCCCTTTATTGTGGCTATCACGATGTGCCGAGTCGCCAACGGCATAGAAGCGCCCATAGTGAACCTCCTTGAAACGGAAGTAGTGCGCAAATTCTGAAACACCAGGCCCAAATATGAGGTACCTGGGATCATCCGGGTCAAAATCACCCGAAAAGATCGAACCCAACGCACCTTCGCCCTGGCCGACTATTTCGTCGATTACTTTTGCAGCATCTACGAGATTGGTGACAGTGAACAACTTCCCACCTGCACCATAATAGTGTTCAGCGGTCACCTGCTTCCCGGGTTTACCGGTAAAAATAGTATGCCCCATTGATTGGGCTAATTCTTCCAGTTCCACGATGTTTTTCATCAACGCTTCATAGAAGGCGCCGATAGAAGGATAGGACTTCTCAGTCGATCCAAAGTTGTCAGGCAACTTATAGTCGGGCGTCGGATGTTCTATCTTCCAGAACGTTCGGATGGATTCTTTGGAGAAATAAGACAGGTTTACGGTGAGACTCGGATCCACATTTCCGGGCAGACTTGTCGGATAACTTGGAATAAAATTGTGTTCTTTCCCGGTTTCTCCGGCTCCGATCATTGGAGTTCCCCCTACGGCATTGATCAGATTGGCTACCATGATCATGTGCAGCATTTCCTCCAGGACCACACTCCGGATGATCTCCGTCGCCATCAGATTGGTATTCGGTTTTATAGAATACAACGCGCACAAATAAGGAGGGATCGTGGAATGCTCCAGCTCCAGCGCTGTCTGCAACTGCTGTTTCAGTTCGACCAGCTTCTTATCGAAATTGTTTGCTGTCACTTTCTCTCCGGGTATCGATTCGGCAACCGCCTTTGCAGCGCCAGAGCCCATCAAGTTCTTCACACCAGGCCCTTTTTCGGCCACGCCTATAGTCTTCAGGGTTTCCAGCGGACTGTCCTCTGGGATAAGTTTCTGCCGTTTATCGAGATTCTCTGGTTGATATGCCATAAATTATTTTTGAAGTTTGTTAAGAATAGCTTCCGCTGTTTTGAAAGTCAATGCGGTCATAGTAAGTGTCGGGTTCGACGTACCCAGCGTCGGCATGTTGCCGCAACCGATCAGGTAGAGATTGTCGTGATCCCAGCAGCATCCATTCCTGTCTACAACGGAATCCTTTTTACTGAAGCCCATGCGGTGGGTACCCACGATATGACCCGCGCCTGAGAAATTATATCCTTTGCCTCTGTAACTGACAAAGTCGGGGTTTGAAGGGCCCACACTGGTGAAGTCCTGGGTTTCCGTTCCTTCGAATAGCTGCGTATTGATCTCCATAGCAGTAGAAAAAGCCCGTTTCTCATAGTCCGTGACATTGTAGTGGATCACCGGCCTGTAGTTCCCAATCGGGTCCCGGTAGGCAGGGTCGATCGTAACCCGGTTGTTCCTATCCGGCAACTGTTCACATTCATAGTGCAGCAGCAACTGTCGGGGTACAACATCAGCTATATGTTCCCGTAACCCGGTACCAAACATATTTAAGGTTAGCGCGTTGGCAACGTCGGATCCTGGTGCGAATGTCGGCCAGCCCCAGCCCCAATTGTCAACCGGGCATATCCAGGCGGAATGATCTTTCCGAAATTCCCCGTCCCTCCACGTGGGTATATTGGTCGTAGACCCCGGTCCGCGAAAGGGGTACCCTTTCACCGGCAAAAGGCCCCAGGTAAGTACACAAAGATGATCCATCAGGTTGCAACCTACTTCGCCGCTGGAATTGGCCGCATCGGAAGCCAGCAGGATCTTGGCATTTTCGATAGCGCTTGCACCCAGCACATAGACTTTCGCCTTCGCGATGAACGTTTCGTATACGATGGCATCCCCGACAGCGTAGGTCTTATATTCGATACCGGAGACCTCTTTGGTAGTTTCGTCGATCAATACCCGCGAAGCAACCGACTGTGTCTTGATGGACAACTTAAAATGGTCAGCCCGTCCCAGCGACTTTAAGGCATTGTATTTTGCCTGCACCGGGCAGATGGGTACGCAGCTGGCGTTGCCTTCACAGCGTAGACCGGTATTGGGATCCCAGTTAGAACCTACCGGGTGGTATTCGTATTTCGATCCAATCGGCACAAACCCGTGCGCGTCCTTGTTCCAATATTTATCCTTCACCAAAACAAGTTGTTTCTTCGATTTATCCCACCATACGTCGATATAGGGATATTCGCCGTTCGGTACCGAATTCCGTCCCTGGGGAGTCGGAGTAAACGTTACTTCCACTGGCTTTCCGTTTACCTTGACAGGATTTTTCTGGTTCAGCTCTTTCACCAGGCTCATGAACTGCTCGTCCAAATAGCTTTGCGGTATCTTATCCATGGGAAAGCAATAATCCTTACCATAGTTCTTATCCCTGGACACATCAGGCCCCCGCTGTTCGTCCACATCGCCTGACACCCCGATCTCCAGCTCGGCCATTTCATAATATCTTTTCAGATCATCGTACGAGATGGGCCAGTCTACACCTACACCGTAATTTGTTTGCATCTTAAAATCATTGGGCAGCATGCGCGGTGTCGAGCCTAACCAGTGGAGCGTCGTCCCACCAGGTCCGCGCAAACAGTCACTGCCAAAAGGCAACGGGCCAGCCTGTACAAGGTATCCTTCCGTGGATGGGCTGTTTGTCCCTGTGATAGCTTCAATATCCAGCACGTTGATGGACGGGGCATCCGGAATATTGGGATACGGGGAATTGGGTACCTTCGCCATTGCTGAATAGAACGTATTAAGGTAGTCCATGTAATTATAATAATTACCGTTTCTGTCCATGTTCATGCCGGCCTCTAATCCGGCTTCCAGTAACAGAACTTTTTTACCGGCCTGTGTCAGCGTTTTAGCCATGACACAGCCGGCAACTCCGGAACCAACAATAACGACATCGTACTCTATATTAGAATCCTCATTGATATCGCGCAGATTACTATCGTCCCCGGGTTTACTATCATACTTTTTTTTGCTATCCATAAATCAACTATTAACGGGTTTTACTATTTTTTTCTTTTCAGTTGCGGCAGCTGTCGCAGGATGCATTTCCTTCCCAACGGATGCGGCAGTCGTTGCCGGCGGCTTTGCCCAGGATGCAAAACCCGGTTGCCTGGCGCCCGGAGGATGGGTGCCCGCAGCCGTCCACACTAACCCTTGCGTATACGCTGTTGGGCTGACCATTTCATTCATCCAGCTGCCCATGTACCACATCGTTATGATATTGCGGGCGAGCCCGGCAAACATTGAAGCAGGCATCAGTTGGCTGGCAATAGCCTCTTTTCTCTTTTCAGGAGAGTACTTAGCGTCAAGGATGGACTGGGCCGTCTCCAGGAAGGCTTCGACGACGGCAACGCTGTTCTGGTTCATTACGACATTAAAATAGGACTCTACCATGCCTGTTCCCAGAAGTTCCATCTCGTCAAAACCGGTGAGTTCGACGGAGATCCGGAGGAAGACAGACGTTTCTAATTGGATTGGATTCATAATTGGTATTATTTGGATGATAAAACTGATACTAATGAAAGGCACTCATCGAAGAATGAAATGAGAAGGAGAATAAAGCAAAGTGAAACCGGGGAATGGAAGAAGTATTTTTAAAATCGGGGATAATTTCGGACGAAAAAATCAAGATTGATACCCGTATCGGTTCAATTTATCGGCAGCAGATAAAAAAGATCCTGTTTTAACGGCGACTTTCATAAAAAGGCCGAAGAAAGGCTGAACTTTGCTACTACCCCAAACAATAGCTTTTGGAAGGGAGACTTGATATTCATGTCGTCAACCGGCTGCTGCAGCGCTTGCGCTACCCTCTTGTTTACGCGGACTTTGATGGCTGCTGCCGCTGCCATGCGAGAATAATACGATGGCAGTCGCAACTGAAGGAATGATCAACTCTCCCCGCAAAGAAATTTCCTGCACGGAGATGGTCACAGGGCTTTGGTAGCGGAAAAAAAGCGTATATCTATTAAATCTAACTTAAAAGCAAACCCGCGTATTCTAAATCGGATCTTTAACCACTAACTTTATATCCGGATCTTTTATTCCGCAGGTCTTAAATATGCGATACATAAATGACCTGTTCTTAGAGGTTATAAATCATAGAGAGTCCTTCGCCGGCCATTGCCCCGATTGCCTGCCTTTTTTCCCGGGAGAACCAGGTCATTGGCAATTAGTGCCGGCGAAAGGACCCTCGCCAATTCCCGGCCTGCCTTCACCAGTTTCAATATCGGGGATTATCGCTCAGGAGATACCCCTTCCCGGTAACGGTATAGATACATTTTTGACTGAAATCTTCTTCAATTTTTTTCCGTAATGAATTAATAAATGCGGCTACCCTTCCTTCTTTTGCACTGAATTCACTACCCCAGATATTACAGACGATCTCATCCCGCGACACGATCCTGTTTTTGTTTCGGACAAGAAACTGAAGAAGCAGGAACTCCCTTGCAGACAGCAGGATTTGCCTGTCCCCCCGTCTGACCTCCTTGCTGTCCAGATCTAATAGAATATCACCTGCTGTAATCCGGTTCTCTCTTGTAAAAGGTCGGTAATACCGCCTCGTCAGTACTTTTACCCGCATCAGCAATTCCCTGAAATCCTCGGACAGCAGGACATAATCATCCGCACCCGCCTGAAAAACCTCGAATCTGTGAACGCTTGCTTCGGATGATACCATCATCAGCGGCATATTACTATTTGTATCCCTTATATACCGACATAGATCACAACCATTCATGTCCGGCAAATGAACGTTTATTAAAGCCAGATCATAATTATGCTGATTGAACAATCTCCGGCCCGTGTGCCCTTCCAGGGCCAGATCCACGTTGTAATGTTCCTGCACCAATACTTTACAGATCCTGTCAGCCATGACCTTTTCTCCCTCTGTCAGGAGTATTCTTTTCCCATGCATAACAATTCCTTTTGATGAAAAGTGTTAATCAAATAGTGGAGCAATAAATGCTTGGAGATCTTATTTATACAGTGGGAGGGCCCCTGAGAGGATGGACAACACTACGATACGTTCTTTCATATTATTTCATTTTGATGATGATTGACTTGATTGTTCGACCGGAAGAATAAAGGCTCTTACGGGAAAGTCCGAATCATTGACGCGGTTATAGCCTTCCACCAGTTCCAATGCCTTCTTAGCCGCTCCCTCAGCGGTAAAGCTGAACAGGAATATAGAATCAAAATCGCCGCTATGGCTACCGAACCAATCATCGAAAAGATCAGCACCGTCTGTTGTCTTTATCCCGGTAGTTTTGCTGACACTGAAAACAGCAATTTGTGCCTGTTTCAGCAGGGCCGAAATAGCAGGGAGGTACTCTTTCAGGCTTGTTATGACCAACAATTTCATATTTCTATTTTTAAAAGCTTATTTATTCCGATACCTTTTCTTCAGCATCTTATGGTACAATAGCGGAACGACCAGCAGTGTCAGGAATGTAGAGGTGATCGTCCCGCCCATCAGCGAAATGGCCAGACCCTGGAAGATCGGGTCGAACAAAATGATCACAGCTCCCAGTACAACGGCGCCCGCGGTAAGCAAAATTGGAGTAGTCCGAACAGCCCCTGCTTCTATGATCGCCTGGCTTAAAGGGATACCCTCCCTGAGCCGGATATCGATAAAGTCGATCAGCAGCACCGAGTTTCGGACCATTACCCCCGCCAGTGCAATAAAGCCGATCATCGAAGTCGCAGTGAAAAAAGCCCCCATGAGCCAGTGGCCGCCGATGATGCCGATCAGGGACAGCGGTATCGCCGCCAGCATCACCAGGGGTACGGTGAAATTCTGGAACCAGCCGACGATCAACATATAAATGATAATGATCACGACGAGAAAAGCGATGCCCAGGTCGCGGAACACTTCATAGGTGATCTGCCACTCGCCGTCCCATTTCAGGGAAAAATTATCCTCCAACTCCGGCTGATGTGTGTATTCTTCGTGAAGGGTATAACCAGCCGGCAGTTTTATCGATTGTAAGCTGTCGGAAATCTTCATCATCGCATAGGAGGGGCTTTCCAGTTTCCCCGCCATGTCGGCCAGCACATAGACAACTCGCTTCTGGTTCTTCCGATAGATGCTTTTCGGCGCTATCGACTTCGTAACCGTCACCAGGTCGCCCACCGGCACGGGATTGCCCTGTTGATTAATGACGGCCAGGTTTTTCAGGTCGTTTATGGAAGACTTGTCTGCGTCGGTCAGCTGGAGCTCGATGCCAATCGGACTAAAGGAAGCCGGCGCATGGAGGGTGCCTGCAGGGCTACCGGATAAGGAGGCCCGGATGGCGGCCACTACCTGGGCAGGAGCTACGCCATAACGCATAGCTTTTTCCTTGTCGACTTCAAAATTATATTCCGGCTGGTCGTCTTCTACCATCCAATCCACATCCACAACATCGGATGTCTTTCTAACCAGGTCTTTTACCTGACGGGCGACGGCGATCTGTTTTTCGTAATCCGGCCCGTAGATCTCTGCTACAAGGGTCGATAGTACCGGCGGTCCGGGCGGGACTTCCACTACCTTTACATTGGCATTGTATTTAGCGGCGATGGCCTGGATGCCGGGCCGCATGTCTTTCGCGATCTGGTGACTCTGTTTGCTCCTTTGTTCTTTGTTCACCAGGTTCACCTGGATATCGGCAACATTGTTGCCCCGTCTCAGATCGTAATGTCTTACCAGCCCGTTGAAGCTGATCGGGCCGGCCGTACCGACATATCCTTCATAATTTCGAACCAGCGGCTGGGCGGATACATAGGCTGCAATGTCTCTTGTGACTGCCGCCGTCTTTTCCAGGGTAGTGCCTTCGGGCATATCGATGACCACCTGGAACTCGTTCTTGTTATCGAAGGGCAGCATTTTCACGGCTACGGCCTTTGTATAAAATAAACTCAGTGAAGCCAGCAGCAGCGCCGCCGTACCAAAAATAAAGGCATACCGCTTCCACCGCCTGTTGAGCAGGGGCCGCATAATGGAGCCGTAGACCTTATAGATGCGGGCTTCTTCCGGAACAGGGGCCTTGCTTCCAGCGTGTCCGTTGCCTTTTTTCTCCTTTTCCCGTAAAAAGATATACCCGAGATAGGGAGTCAGGGTCAGCGCCACGATCAGCGACAGCAACATGGCGATCGATGCGCCGATGGGCATAGGGCTCATATAGGGTCCCATCAGACCCGACACGAAGGCCATGGGCAATACGGCCGCGATGACCGTGAACGTAGCCAGGATGGTAGGGTTACCCACTTCGTTGATAGCGTAGATCGCCGCCTGCAATGGGGGCAGGCGTTTCAGCTTAAAGTGCCGGTGCATGTTCTCTGCGATGATGATGGAATCATCCACTACGATACCCGTGATGAATACCAGGGCGAACAGGGTGATCCTGTTGAGGGTATAATGCAGCAGGTAGTAGCTGAACAGGGTTAGCGCAAAGGTCACCGGGACGGAGAGGAACACCACCAGTCCACCCCTCCATCCCATGGCCAGCATGACAAAGAGCGTGACGACCACAATGGCGATAAAAAGGTGGAGCAGCAGCTCGGAGACCTTTTCGGAGGCCGTCTCGCCGTAGTTGCGTGTGACCGTCAATTGCACGTCGGATGGGATCAGGTGTTTTTTCAGGAATTCGGTTTTCCTTATTATCTCTTCCGACAAGAGCATAGCGTCCGCGCCTTTTCTTTTTGCGATGGAGAGTGTCACAGCCGGGTAGACGGAGGCAAACTTATTTTTCAGGGTATCGGACCTGCCGTATCCGAAGAATACATATTGTGAAGGCGTAGCCGGTCCATCCACTACTTTGGCTACCTGTCGCATGAAAACGGGTTGCTGCCTGTTCATTCCCACGACCAGGTTACCGACCTCCCCGGCGTCTTTTAAAAAATTGCCGGCTTCCACGGCAAAAGCCGTATCCCGGCTGAGGAGAGTGCCGGCTTCCGCCTGTGCGTTGCTTCCCGGTATCTGCGCGGCAATGCTGAGCAGATCGAGGTGATTTTCCGCCATCTTATCCTTATCCAGGAACACCTTTATCTGCCTGCTGCGGCCCCCCGTTATATGCACATCGGCCACATCGTTGATCTTCTTTATTTCATTGGTGACTACCTCTCCCAGCTGCCGCAGGGAATAATCGCTTTCTTTTTCGCTCCATAAGGTAAGCCCCAACGCCGGGACATCGTCGATAGCCCGGGTCTTTACCAGCGGCATCGTGACACCGGGGGGCATCCGGTCCATGTTCTTCATGAGTTCGTTGTACAGCTTTACCATCGACCGCTCCACATCCTCTCCAACATAGAACTGTACGATCAGCATCGCCTGCCCCTTCATGGAAGTGGAATAGACATATTCCACGCCCTTGATATTGGAGATCATTTTTTCCAGGGGCCGGCTCACCCGGACTTCGACTTCGGCGGGCGCCGCGCCGGGATATCCAACGAATATGTCAGCCATCGGCACCTGGATCTGGGGCTCCTCCTCGCGGGGGATCAGCATCGTGCTGTAGCCGCCGATGAGTAAAAAGGCAACCATGAGCAGGATGGTCAGCTTGGATTGGATGAATGCCCTGGCTATTTTACCCGATATCCCTTCTTGCATAGTGGTATATTGAAATAGGTTTATATCTTTTTACTGTTCCTTCACCGGGGCGCCATTGTATAATTTTCCTGCGGCGCTGGTAATGAAAGGTTCATCGGCCCCCAGACCGGAAAGGATTTCAATCTTGTCCCCTACTGTTTTGCCTGTCCTCACCCACCGGAGGAGGGCCGTATGCGCGTTGCTGACAGTGTATAGACCGGTCAGCTGGTCATTCTGCACCAGCGCCGATACGGGAACGAGGATGGCCTCATTTGCCGTAGCCGCCGGGGTCACCAACGACGTTCCTCCCTGAGCCGTCCCACCAGCGGCGCGCACACCTGCCGGTATGAACACGTTCACATACATCCCTGCATACAAACCCTCTTGTCCTTCAGGCGGCAGACTGATCTTAACGAGGTATTGTCCGCCCGTAGCGGCGGAAGAGGCGCTGATCTGGGTAACAAGGCCGGAGACTTTGCTTCCGGTTGATTTAATCTCCAGCGCTGCCCTGTCCCCGGTCCTGATCCTGGTGATGTCCGATTCCGCTACGGACGCGCTCACTTGCAGGACACTGTTTTGTTCCATTGTCAGCAGTGGCATGCCGGGACTGGCCAAACTGCCTACGTCCGCCAGCTTTTGTGTCACGACCCCCGGGAAGGGGGCAGCTAGCCGGGTATAGGTCATTGAAGCATCAACTTCATTGCGCATTTGCAACGCTGCTTCCAGCCTGGATTTTGCTGCATTGTAACGCAGCGTGGCATTGTCCAGCTCGCTGGCCGTGGCGCTCTGCCTGCTGAAGAGCGTGGTGAAACGGTCGAAATCTTTTCGCGCATTTTCAGCATCCGCCCTCGCGCCGGCAATCTGCGCATCGGCCTGCCCCCTTTTTGCTACCAGGTCCTCGCTGCTGATGGTCGCTAAAACCTGGCCCTTTTTCACCTTGTCCCCCACTTTTACATAGATGTGGGTGATAGTGCCCATAACGCGGGTACTGATGGCAGCTGTTTGCATGGCTTCGACCTGCCCGCTGGCCGTGACACCGCCGGCGTTGGAGCCGGAGGGCTTTGAAATGGTAATGACCACGGCGCTGTCCTTATTTGCTCCCGCTTCGGGCAGCGCCCCCCCGGAACATCCTGCCAGCAGTAGCAGGCCAGGAAGAATGACAGGTGAAAACAAGACCTTAGTAGATTTCATTTGAATATTTTTATTTTACTGAATTGGCAGTTAAAAACCGGATATAGGCAATGGTGACACGGTGATCGAAAATGGCCTGCGCCAATGCCAGTTGCTGCTGCGACAACTGGGTCTGAGCAAGCAAAACATCCGTGCTGCCCGCCAGTCCTTGCTCGTAGCGGTCCTTCAGGATCCGGAACGCCTCGGCCGCGCTGGCCGCTGCCGCCTGCTCCTGCCGGATCCTGTAACGGGTATCGGCCAGCTGCCTTTGGGCTTTATTTAATTCCAGGCTGCTTTGATCTTTTCGGAGGGATAGCTCTTCCGCCAGTTTGTTTCGCTCCAGCGTTTGAGTAGCGATCTTATTCCGAATGCTATTGCCTTTAAAAATATCCCAGGACAACTGTATGCCGGCCAGGTAGGCGTTGGCGCCGAAGCCAAACATCCTGCTGTCATTCAGCTGGTAGGAGCCGAATGCGTTCAGCCGGGGAAGAGCGCTCATTTTACGCGACCGGATGCCAAGATCCGAGGCTTCAATCGCCTTTTGCAGAACGATGAGATCAGCCCGACCGGCCGGGAGGACTGAGTCGGTAATAACTGTCCCGGTTTCCTGCATGCTATTACTGTCCACAGCATAAAAAGTCCCGTAAGCTCTTCCCATCAGCAGGCTCAGGTAATCGGATGCATTCTTTACCTGGCTATTTGCCTCGGCCAGCCTGCTTTCCGTAGTCGTTACCTGTACCTTTGCATTCAACACATCCGCCTTGTTGAGCATCCCCTGGTCTACCCGGTCGCCGGTGTACCGATACAGCGCACCTGCCGTTGCCAGGGCCTCTTCCAGCACTCTTACAGTTGCCAGGGCCAATTGCAGTTGCATATAAGCCCTGCTCACCTCGAACACAACACCTTCTTTGGTGCGCTGGCCCTTCAA
>DATJJA010000136.1:0-19255 GCA_035492595.1 Puia sp. | reverse complement strand
TGCCAATTAACTGCTGCTGCAAATAAGCGGACAATTTACGGCCGGTCGTTTCCGGGCCTGTGTCGCTGCAGCCGTTGAAGAGTAACACGTTCATCCCACGAAATTACGGAATAACCGCCATACCATTATACCTTGTCCGTCCCCGCCTGCGGGCTAGTGATCCGCGATCGCCATCACAGGCTTTTTCCCTTTTTTCCTCGAAGACAGCAGCAGCAAGGGCAAACCGGCCAAAAAGATGACCCCCAGCAAAAGATAAGCATCCGTAAAACTCAGCGCACTGCTCTGCCTCACCACTCCCGCATCCAGCAAACCCAACGCCTGACGCTGAGCATCAAAGGAATTGGAGCCCTTGCCGATAAAATAACGCGTATAGCCCGCAAGCCTCTCCGCAACCTGCGGATTACCCGCAGTAATATGTGTTAACAGATCCGTACGATGCACCGCACCGCGACGCGTCAGAAAAGTATTGACCATCGCGATCCCAAAAGACCCGCCCAGCTGCCGCATCATATTGTTCAACGCCGTCCCCTGCGGCATATCCTTTGGCTCAAGCCCCGATATCGCCAGTGAGGACAAAGGCACGGTGATAATGGCAATGCCTACCGCCCGCCAGATCAGCGGGATGTAAAAGTCCCCGCTGCCCGCATCCAGGTCCAGCCGCGACATCTTCCAGGTAAAAACGATAAACAGAAACATCCCCAGCGTGATCATAACGACCGGCGGAGTCCCCCTTTGTAAAAGTCGGGCCGTGATCAGCAGACCACCGATCGCGAATACCGCCCCCGGCAGCAAAAGCAGCCCCGTAGCCGTCGGCGTAAATCCCAGGAGCCGCTGCGCAAACACAGGCGTGAGATAGACCGAGCTGAACAGACCGATCCCCGACACAAAGGTCAACGCCGCCGCAATGCTCAGGTTCTTGCTTTTCAATACCCGCAGATTGACCACAGGACTCTTTACCTTCAGCTCCCACCAGACAAAAAGACTCAAACCAATTACAGCTATCGCCGTCAGCACAACGATATAATTGGCAGCGAACCAGTCATCCGTCTCCCCCCTTTCCAGCACCGTCTGCAGCGAGCCCACTCCCGCAGCCAACAGCAATATACCCGTCCAGTCGATCCTGCCAACCACAGGTTTGATCACCGGCTCACCCAGCAAACGACTACAGATCACCGCTACCGCAATGCCGATAGGAACATTGATATAAAAGATCCAGGGCCATGAATAATGCTCCGTTATATATCCCCCAAGCGTAGGCCCGATCGTTGGACCCACAAAGATCCCGACCCCAAACAAGGCGCTGGCCAGATTTTGTTTTTCCCTGGGGAACAGCTCATATACGATGGCAGCCGATACCGATAACAAGGCTCCGCCACCCATGCCCTGAAAAAAACGACAGATGACCAACATCCAGATATTAGTCGCCTGACCGCATAATAAAGAGAACACAGTGAACATGATAACCGAACCGATATAATAATTGCGCCTCCCGATCCTTGCAGAAAGGAAACTCGTGATCGGGATGATGATGACGTTGGCAATAGCATACGCCGTAATGACCCAGGACGTATCCTCCAGCGTAGCGCCGAGGTTACCACTCATGTACGACAAAGCCACATTTACGATCGAAGTATCTATCAATTCCATGATGGCGGCTGCTATTACCGTGATCATCAATATTGTCCGTTTCATCTTGCCTATTATTATACCGATCGGTATATTTTATTTTAAAAAAAAGGAATTCTTTGCCCAGTGCCTTATGTGCCACATGCTGCCTCCGCTCCCATGCTGCACACTTCACTTTTGCTCACCCGGCAACTACGCATTTTGCGGCAGCGGATTCATCGCAGCCAATGCCTGTTCCGGAGACTGGAGATAAAGCCGGTAGATATCTTCCGTTCTTCCAACCCGTATCTCATATGTATCATTCTCAAATCCCTTCTTCAGCTCTTCCGCAACAACCGAAGGCGCAATCCCATTTTTCCCGCCTATTTCGGTAGAGAACTCGGTGTCGACCAATGGCGGCTGGATCTCGAATACCTTCACACCTGTAGACCTCGACAATATCACACGTAAAGACAACGAATAAGAATGCAGCGCGGCCTTGCTGGCGCCATAGCCAACCATCCTTCCGCTGGGCACGATCGAAACGATGGAAGAGACATTCACGATAGCAGCAGCCGCCTGTTTTTTTAGCAACGGCAACAGCTTTTCGTTAAGCCGGACGATCGACAAATAATTCGTCAGCATTTCCTCGCTTGCTTTTTCGAAAGCATTCGCATTCTCCGCGAGAGGATCATAGACATGAGCTCTGCCCGCATTGTTGATGACCACATTCAGATCAGGATGATCTTTATAAATGGTCGCTACCAGCTTTTCAACATCGCCGGCATCAGATACATCCCCAAGGATAGCAGTAACATTCTTCAGCTTCGAAGCCGCTTCCTTCAGGCGTTCTTCACTGCGACCAGTAATGATAACTTTGTTATCGGCACTGAACAGTTTCGCAAACTCAAATCCGATCCCGGCGCTCCCGCCTGTGATAAGGATCGTGTTATTAGACGTTTTCATGATCTTTTTTTATAGTGCTTTAATAATTGTTTCCAGTGAATTGACTATTGCCCTCCGATGACTCGCCTTACCCGTCGCCTTCGTAAAAAGTATCGCTCCTTCCAAAAGGGCGATCATCGTAACCGCAGTATCCTCTGCATTGGTGTCTGCCTTGAACTCTCCGGCCGCGATACCTTCCTGGATAATTCCCGTAAGCCTGTCCTTCCACCGGATCAGAGCCTCAACCGCCTTCGCCTTCAGCCCAGGGTGCGTGTCGTCGGCTTCGGTTATCGTATTCAGGATCGGACATCCCCCTTCACAAAAGGTATACTTTGAAAAGTTCCCATATACCTCCACATATACCATCAGCTTATCCCTGTAAGAGCCTTGTTTTGCCATTTCGGCCCGGATCACACCACTTACTGTCCTCGTATTGTGGTCAAAGGCAGCCATCGCTACCTCGTCTTTATCCGTAAAATTTCCATAGATACTACCCTTGGTCAGACCGGTCGCCTCGGTCATATCGGAGAGAGAAGTCCCGGCATAACCCTTCGTATTAAAGATGGGAGCGGTTTTCTTAATGATAAATTCGCGGGTTCTTTCCGCTTTGCTCATGACTTGATCGTTTTTCACAACACAAAAATATACCATTCGGTATAATTTGCAAAATTTAATTTTCTCTTCCTTAAATTCGTTGAAAATCAATCCATGTACGAAGCCATCGACCAATTTGTCGCCAAATACATCCAGCTGACCGAAGAAGAGCTCAACTTCTTTCATGGATTGCTCCGGCATAAAAAGGTCAGGAAAAAAACCTTCCTGCTCCAGGAAGGCGAGACCTGTGACTTTGAAGCCTTTGTTCTGAAAGGTTGTATCCGAAGCTATTACATCGACAAGGACGGGACCGAAACCATCCTCCTGTTTGCGGTGGAAGACTGGTGGGTGAGCGACCTGACCAGCTTTTCCGAACAAATACCATCCAATCTCTTTATAGAGACCATCGAAGACTGCGAACTCCTTTCGATCGACTACAAAAACAAAAGCCGGCTCTTCGAAAAGATACCGGCCTTTGAACGTATGTTTCGCTTATTGGTCCAACGCGCACTGGGCGTCCTGCAGCAGCGTTTCTATGCCTCCGTGTCCCAAACGGCCGAAGAACGATACATCCAGTTCATGGATAAATACCCCAGGATCGCCCAACGGGTCCCCCAGCACCAGATCGCACGTTACATCGGCGTGTCCCCCGAATTCCTCAGCAAGGTCCGCAGCACGATGTATAAAAAACACTAGCGTCCTATCACCCAAAAACCTTGCCCGTCACTCAAAAATCTTCCCCGCTTCAGCTATCTCCGCACCGGTGATCGTATGTCCCATACCTTTATAAACATTGACGATCATCTCCGCGCCCATCTCTTTCAGGACGATCTCACTCTCACGCACCCGTTGTACCGGCACATGCGGATCAGGATCACTCGTCCCGATGAACACCGGCGTCCCCCCAAAATCTCCTTTATAGTTCTCCCGGTAGATCTTATCCCCTATCAGCCCGCCGGTAAAAGCAGCCGCTCCTCCATACCGCGCAGCATGACGTGTGATGTACTCCAGCATCAGACAGGCCCCCTGGGAGAACCCCGTAAACCAGATCTTGTCTGCCCCTACTCCCTGCGCCTTGATATCCTCTACCACCTCTAATACCATATCCAGTGCAGATGAAAGCCAGGGCTCATTCTGAGCAGGCGCCGACAGGAACGAATATGGATACCAGGAGTGAGCCGCCGCCACCGGTGCAAAAAGACTGAAGTTCCCCACCGGTAAAGAGTCGGCCAGTGAAAGGATATCCTCGGCCGATCCTCCCCTACCATGAAGCAGTATCAGGGCCTTGCCGGTTTCGCTCAGCGGCTTGCCCGCCGTAATATATTTCTTTGTATGCATAGATTTATCCTCCTTTATCCGTGGAGCGCCGGTAATGATTTTTCCAGTTCCTCTCTCATCTCTTCATACTGCTTAGGCAGCCGGAGATGAGTTCCCAGTTCACTCAGCGGTTCATCAACCGTAAACCCGGGATTATCCGTTGCAATTTCAAAAAGGACCCCGCCCGGCTCCCGGAAATACAACGAATAGAAATAATCCCTATTGATCTTCGGGGTAATATTCAGCCCTTTGCTGAGGATCTTTTCCCTGAACTCCATCTGGATAGCCTCATCAGGAACCCGAAAGGCTACATGGTGATTGGTCCCGCTGCCGCTTTGCCCCCTGTTTTCGTCAGGAGCTTCGACAAGGTCCACAATAGAAGCCGTAGGGACAGCATCCGTAACATAACGAAACCGGTTCCCTTCCTGCTCTTTCAGCTCATATCCGAACACGTCGGTCAGGATAGCGGCAGTAGGCTTGATGCTCCTCAACGTAAGCGTCACGCTGTGAAAGCCTTTTGTCCCGTCCGCCGCACTTACTTCGGGTGTGGCCCAGGCCTTACGGTCATCCGCATATTTGGATGCGATGAATTCCAGCTTAAGCCCATCAGGGTCCTGGAAGGGTAAATAAGTCTCCCCAAGCCTTTCTGAGACTTCCCCATGTTTTACATTCAGCTCTTTGAATCTGTTCGTCCAGAATTCCAGGCTTTCTTTCGGTACGGAATAGCCGATCTCCGTCGCCATACCGGTCCCGGCCCGTCCCCCGGTTATGCCTTCCCAGGGAAAAAAGGTCAGTATGGTCCCCGGCGCTCCGCTCTCATTCCCATAGTAAAAATGATAGGTACCCGGGTCGTCAAAGTTCACGGTCTTTTTGACCATCCGAAGACCAATTGTCTTCGTATAAAAATCATAATTGCGTTGGGCATCGCCCGCAATAGCGGTGATGTGATGTATCCCAAGGATCTTATTTGCCATAAATCTGTTTTTTTTGATCGTTTAAAATTGCCAGCACTTCATTTTCCAGCAGACCGCTGCCGCCACCGAAGTGCCGGGTGACGACAACTCCCGGATGTAATTCCTGCACTCTCCGACGCAGATCTTCTTCTTCCTCCGCCGTTACCCCGGCACAAACAAACACGATCCTGAAATCCGTTTTGGCAACCGCCGCCATCGCTTCTTCATCCGTGGTAACGATCGTCGCCGCCCAGCCTTCATGACCGTTGATCAGCCGTTCCACCACCTGCAATATGGCCAGCTCCCGCCCCACTGCAAGAATATTCAATTGAGTATCGTTCATCTTATTGAATTTTATTTTTCATCGGGACATCCATGATCAATATCTCGGAACCTTCTTCAAGAGATTGGATCCCGATACTGTCCAAATCCGTGACCCCCAATCCATCCCGTGTATCCAGACGCTGCCCGTCCACCGCAAACGATCCTTTTATCACAAAAAGATAAACCCCGTTCTCCTTTTTCTTCCGTTCATAGCTGATCTGCCTCTCCTTGTCAAAACGACCGCTAAAGAACCACGCATCCTGGTAGATCCACGTCCCCTCACCAATGCCTTTCTCACCCACGACCTCGCCGGCTGCTTCATCACCCGCCACCCCACGCGGTGCTATCAGCTGTTGCAACCGGTTCTCCCCTTTTAAGGGGTCCAATTTCACCTGGTCATACCGCGGCGTCACATTCAGCTTGTTCGGGAACAACCAGATCTGTAAGAACTTCGCAGGCTTGTCCGGGCTATTATTATACTCGCTGTGAAATACCCCGCTCCCGGTGCTCATAACCTGTATCTCACCGGCGCTGACCACCTCCTTATGCCCCATATTGTCCTCATGTACCAGGGCCCCTTCCAGCGGGATACTGATGATCTCCATATTGTCATGGGGATGTGATCCAAATCCCTTCCCGCCAGTCACCACGTCGTCATTCAATACCCGGAGTACTCCGAACTGAGTTCTTTCCGGGTTATAATAACTGGCAAAACTGAAAGATTGATAGCTGTTCAGCCAGCCATGGTCGGCATGCCCCCTGGAAGCTGCTTTATGTAAGATGGTATTGCTCATACTTGTTATTTTTTATACCACAAAGCTACTACTCCCCATTACCCTGAACCATTAACCTGGATTAAGAATTTACAATAGAAACCTTCATATATACATTAGTTTTTGTACTTTTCCGCCGAACTTTGCCGCTAACAAGAACTGTATGAGAAAAGTCTATATTACCCTCCTTTCAGCCCTTTTTATGTCCGGCAGCCTCCTGGCCCAGACCGTCGCGGACAGCATCGTCTATAGTAAAACAAGAACAAGTGTTTATACCATAAAACCCGGGGTAGATCTCCCGCTGGTAATAGGCGGAGCAGCTTATGATCTCTATGGCTTCTCCCAGATCTCAAAAAAAGACGGTCTCTCCGAAGCCGAAGTACTTTCCAAACAAAAAAGCAACATCCCCTGGTTCGACCGCTGGGCCGTACATCCTTATTCCCATAGCATCGACCAGCTGAGTTATGTACCTTTTTATGTGGCTGTCCCCCTTCCTCTCGCATTTTTTGGAATAGACAGCAGAATGCGTAAAGACTTCTGGAAACTGACCTATCTCTACGGAGAATCGATGATCCTTACCGGAGCACTCTACACCTCCGCAGTACATTGGGCCAAAAGAAGCCGCCCCCTGGTCTATGAATCAAAAAGCCCCATGGAGGAACGCCGGTCTTCCAATTCGCAGAACTCCTTCTTTGCGGGTCACGTAGCGCTGGTCGGTACATCCGTTTTCTTCATCGCCCAGGCTTATGCAGATTATCATCCCGAATCAAAATACAAATGGGCCTTCTACACCGGAGCTGGTGTGATAACAGGCCTTACCGCCTACTGGCGAAACAAGGCAGGAGAACACTTCCCCTCCGATATCGCCGTCGGTACCGTGGTTGGAGTGGCTTCGGGCATCCTGACCCCCATTCTCCACCGGACAAAACTGATGCGCAACTCCAAATTGACAATCCTCCCGGTCAGCAGCGTCGGCAGCGGCCTGGCGGTATTATATAAGCTGTAAATGATTACATGATCCAAATTAAAAAGCCATCGAATTCGATGGCTTTTTAAGGGAAGTATTTGTAAATTTCTTTTCGGCCCAAAACACGAACGAGCTCAATAGTCTCATTCTCAAATTTGCTAATGCGGCATCATCTTCAGCTTCAGAATGAAAACCGATGTTAAGGATGCTCAAAAATGCCTTCACCACTTTTTCCTGCTGTTTATTTTTGGGATTGACTATAAGTGACATATTACAAATTCAAGATTTTTACTTAAGTCAAGGAAGAACATTATATTTATTGACTATTAATCAATTATGCCACGCCCAACCATCCTCGCCCTCTCCGGCAGCACCCGCCAGACCTCCGTCAATAAAGCCATCCTGGACTTTATCAGGACAACCTATGCCACCAACTATGACATCATCATCTATGAGAAGCTCTCAGACCTCCCCTACTTCAACCCAGACAACACAGACCCCGAACACCTCCCCGCAATAGTCCGGGAATTCCTCTCACTGATTGAAAATGCAGCCGGAGTCATCATCTGCACCCCCGAATACGTCTTCAGCCTGCCGGGGATACTAAAGAACGCCATCGAATGGACCGTCGCTACCACCGTCTTCCAGGACAAACCCCTGGCAATGATCGTCGCTTCCCTCTCCGGGCAAAAGGCATTCGAATCCCTCGACCTGATCATGAACACAGTCGGAGCCAAAATGACCCCAATGTCAAAACTGCTCATAACCGGCGCATACAGTAAGCTAAATAAAGCCTCCCATACCCTGGATGAAATGACGCTAAACCTCCTTAAAGATTTGATGCTTTTCTTTCAGGAACTGGTGCCCCAGCCCTAAACCAGCCTCTATCGGGGCCTACCCAATGTCACAGAGACCCGTGCCGGCGCCTAGATCACCTTCTTCGGCGGCAGATCGAACGCAACGGCATCATGCTCAAAATGCCCCTTATGCGACCCATCACAAAAAGGCTTATTCTGCGAAAGCCCGCAGCGACAGATACTAACAACCTCCCGACCACCAAGGCCATAGGCCACTCCATTGCGATCGACTATCTCAAAATCCCCTTCCACTTTAATAGAACCATTGTTGTTGACTGTAATCTTGGTAGTAGCCATTTATTTTATGCGATTTCGGCCAAAAATAACAAATTCATCGAACCATCCCCCCAATTAGTCGAAAACATTTTACCCCCAAAAAAGGATCAGGTAATTTCATCCTATCTATTTAACCCCGTATGGAATACGACAACGACAAACCCAGAAAGCAGCCTCCAAAGATGGAGAAATTCTATTGGATCATGCTGCTGCTCCTAAGCCCCCTGACCAATAGCCTCACCCTATTTCCAAAATACCCCGCTGTCTGGCTGGCTCTCCTGCTGATCAACGGGGCGCTGCTCCCCGCATATATCATCTATTCCCGTATCATGGGCGCGGCCCTGGACCGCCGCAGCCGGAGAATATTCCCTATCCTGCTCAGCTTCCTGTCCTTCCTTGTGATCCTTACATTCCTGCATTCCGTCTATGCCCTGCTGTTGAACTTTCACCCCTTCCCGGCATTTCAGTCCTATTTGACTTTCAAGGGAACCACCATCGTCCGGGAGTGCTGGTGGACAGCCGTAAATCTGGCCTTGTCGATAGCGATCTACTACGTCCGTAAAGCCGATGACGAAAAAGACCAGCTGGCCCTCATGCAAAAAGAGAATACATTCTACCAGCTACGCTACCTCCGCTCCCAGCTCAATCCCCATTTCCTCTTCAATACGCTGAACAGCATCTATTCCCTGGCTCTGCAAAAGTCCGACAAGGCTCCGGAAGTGGTGGTAAGACTGGCGGATATCATGCGTTACCTCATCTATGAATGCAATGAGGAAAAGATCCCGCTGGATAAAGAAATAGAATTCATCCGGAACTATATCGAGATAGAAAAGATGAGACACAGCGCCGATATCCGGTTTACCGTTGAAGGCCAGACCAGCGGCCAGATGATCGAGCCCTACCTGTTCATTTCCTTCATTGAGAATGGTTTCAAACACGCAATGGATCACAGCTTCAACGAGCCCTTCATCTACATCACCCTGAAAGTCGGCAATGGCCAGCTGATCCTGAACGTTATCAACAGCACCAATGCCGACCTTGCCATGCAGGCTGGACGTATCAATGGCATGGGCATCACCCACAGCCGGAACCTGCTCGAGCTGCTCTACCCCGCTTCCTATGACCTCGATATCATCCAAACCGAGATGATTAGCGCTAAAAAATTTAAAAAAAATAATTTTTTAGCGCCAAACCACAATGTCGGTACTTCCGGCCTCGGGGCCGAAAGTACGGATTGGACTTCGTCCAACCTGGATGAATCCCGCAGCAGCCAGCTCCGGATGCGCAATGCCCGGGAAAGACTGGAAAACCTATACCACGATTCTCATACCTTAGACGTAATTTTGAACAAGAGCTCGTTCACCGTATCATTAATTTTAAAAACCGCCAAGGCTTGATAAAATGCATCATCGTAGAAGATGAGATACTTGCCCAGGACGTCATTCGCAACCACCTGGCACGCATCGATCAGCTGGAGCTGACAGGCGTATACCGGAACGCACGCGAAGCCATGGAAGCGCTGAGCACACAGGAAGTAGACGTCATGTTCCTGGACATCCGGCTGCCGGGTATGAGCGGCCTGCACTTTCTACGCAGCCTGTCCGATCCGCCACTGGTAGTGCTCACCACAGCCTATGCGGAGTACGCACTCGAAAGCTATGAGTTCAATGTCATCGACTACCTCCTGAAGCCCATCTCCTTCGAGCGATTCTCAAAGGCCGTGAACAAGCTGCTCGACGGACGCCTTTATTCGCTGGCAGGCAAGGAACCTCCGCCACCCGGCGATCATATCTTTATCAGATCGAACAGCAAATTCTTCCGGGTCAACTTCTCCGAGATCCTTTACGTACAGGGCATGAAGGATTACCTCAAGGTCCACACACCGGAGTATACCCTCATCACCCACCAGACAATGAACGAGCTCGAAAAGACCCTCCCCGCCCGCCAGTTCATCCGGGTGCACCGCAGCTATCTCGTGGCGGTGCGGCATATAAAAAGCATCTACGGCAATTCCATCGAGCTCGGAAATGAAACTATCCCCATCGGTCTCAACTACAAAGAGACGGTCATGAACCTTATTGGCCGGAAACCCTGAGATCGTATCGTATTCCTATCTTTGCGCTCTAAATTCATCGTATGCAATCTTTGAAAGGTAAAAATGCACTCATCACTGGCGCAGGGAAAGGTATCGGAAAGGCAATGGCTATAGCATTGGCCGCAGAAGGCGTGAACCTGGCCCTCATAGCCCGGACAGAAAAGGACCTCCGGGCCCTCGCGCAGGAACTCAAACCCTCTGGCGTAAAAGTCGAATTTGCTACCGCTGATGTCTCCAGTAGAGAGCAGGTCGACCTCGCGGTAGAACAACTCACAAAAGCGCTCGGCCCCCTCGACATACTCATCAACAACGCGGGCATCGGCCAGTTCGGAAAATTCATGGAATTGTCACCGGAAGAATGGGAGCAGATAGTAAAGATCAATCTGTTTGGCCCCTATTATGTTACCCGGGCAATATTGCCCTCTATGCTGGAACGTCAGACAGGTGACATCGTCAATGTCTCCTCCACTGCCGGACAGAAAGGAGCACCCCTGACCAGTGCCTACAGCGCCTCAAAATTCGGTTTGATCGGAATGTCCGAATCCCTGATGCTGGAGGTGCGGAAGTCAAATATTCGTGTCTTTACGCTTACACCCAGCACGATCGCTACAGATATGTCGATAAACCTGAAGCTAACGGACGGCAACCCGGAAAAGGTCATGCAGGCCGAGGACTTCGCAGAACTGGTCGTATCACAGCTCAAGCTAAACCGCAGGGTCGTCGTAAAAGATGCAGGCTTGTGGTCTACAAACCCATGATCAACCCCACCCCACTCATCCCGATCATCAAGGCATCCTCGATGATCGTCACCGTACTCATAGGAAGATTGAATACCGCCCCCAAACAAGCGCATTTGATCTTCCTCTTATTTAACACACTCTGCAAAACCCCCACAATACTAACCGACATCACAACCAATGTCACCAAATTCGTATACAACGGAGAAAAGCCAATTGCAAACGCTATCCCAAGTCCCAGCTCGATAAAAGAATAGACATATCCCCAACCGCCCCAACGCCTGGCAACGATATCATACATCGCGTAGCTCTCCGCAAAAGCCCTGAGATCAAGTAATTTGAAAAAAGAAAAGCTCAAAAAGAAGCCGCTCATAAAGATCCGCATAGCCACCTTCGCGTCGAAAGACTCCCCGCTTGATGCCCCAACCAACGCCACCAGCGTGATATACCCAAAAAGCAATAGTATCGGCTTATACGTAACCCACCACCCCTCCACAACCTCCGGCACAGCCATTACCTCCGACCCCGCAACAGTCGCCGGCACCGACGCTGCAACACCCGGCACCACCACCTCCGACAACCCATACTTCGGATACTCCGCCAACGCCCCCTTCAAGATCTCCGTCCCAACATGCCCCGACATCTCCACCTCCGCTTCTCCTTTTTCCAGATCGATCACAACATCATTCACCCCCTTCACCCCACTCAACAAATTCTTCACCTTCGCGGCACAACCGCCACAAGTCATTCCCGATATAGCGTATGTATGTTTCATGATACAAAGCTACACCCGCAAGACCCCGAAGCCCTTACTCAATCTTGGGATAGATTTATAAGATTTACAGGTCCTCTATATTCTTTCGCTTATGATCCTTCAAGGATTTATAATAAGTGGGCGTCAACCCCGTCACCTTCTTGAACTGCGAAGACAGATACGCCACACTGCTATACCCCAGCTGATCCGCTATCTCCGATAAAGACAGCTCATCATAAACCAGCAATTCCTTTACCTTCTCTATCTTCTGGGCAATAAAATACTTTTCGATCGTCGTTCCCTCCACTTCGGAGAACAGATTACTGAGATAAGTATATTCATAATGAAGCTGACCCGCTATATAGTCGGACAAATTCACTCCTATAAACTCGGAAGAGTGATGCACCAGCTGCACGATACAATTCTTTATCTTCTCGATGATCCTGCTCTTCTTGTCATCGATCAGCTCGAACCCCAACTTCCGCAGACCCACATCCAGTCCCTTAAGTTCCTCAGCAGACGGCTTGCTCCCGATCTCCACTTCCCCCAGTTCCACCGTCAACGGATGCAGACCGGCCTTCTCCAGCTCAGCCTGCACAGCCATACGGCAACGACTACACACCATATTCTTTATATACAAACGCATATGATCATTTAATTGTATTGGGACAAAAAATTGAAAAAAAATAATTTTTTGTCCCAATACCATAATGTCTGCACACTGCGGCTTTAGGCCTGGTGTGCGAACTGGACTCCGTCCAGTTTTGTAAAATTATCAAATTCTTGATGAACGGCGCGGTTGCTCACTAAAGAAACGATTACTTTAGATCATATGAACAGAAAAGACTTCCTTTCTCTCGCCGGCCTCGGAATGGGCGGCGCCCTGCTCAGCCAGCTGCCTTTAATGGGTATGGGTGCGCCCGTCCCGCCCGGAAAGCCATTGGAGACAGTCGACGCAGCACTAAAGAAACAGCTGGCAGACATCGCCCTCAACGCGGCCCGCTCAAAAGGCGCTACCTATACCGATGTCCGCATCGGCCGCTATCGCAACCAGTTTATCATTACCCGGGAGGATAAGGTGCTCAATACCGTAGATACCGAGTCCTATGGCATCGGTATCCGCGTCATCGCAGGCGGCTGCTGGGGCTTTGCAGCCACCGACAAGCTGGATCACGACGGCATCGCACAAGCCGCAGCGCTGGCAGTCTCCATCGCCAGGGAGAACGCCCGGCTCCTGACCGAACCGGTCCAGCTCGCACCACAAAAAGGGTATGGAGAGGTGAGCTGGAAGACTCCAATAGTAAAGAACGCTTTCGAAGTCCCAATAAAAGAAAAGGCAGAACTGCTTCTTGCCGCCAATGCAGAAGCCATGAAGACAGGCGCCAGCTTTGTCGACTCCGCCCTCTTCCTGGTCAACGAACAAAAATATTTTGCATCCTCGGATGGCAGCTATATCGACCAGGACGTCCATCGGATCTGGCCCACTTTCACGGTGACCAGGATCGACAAGGCCTCTGGCAAATTCGAGACCCGCGACGCCCTCAGCGCCCCCATGGGCCTGGGTTACGAATACCTCATCCCCGATGAGAAAAAGAAGATAAAAACAGTGACGACCCTCTACCGCGACCGGTATGATATCCTCGAAGATGCAAGGCTGGCAGGTGCAGAGGTAGGACAAAAACAAGCAGCAAAATCGGTCGAACCCGGAAAATATGACCTCGTCCTCGACCCCAGCAATCTCTGGCTGACCATCCACGAGTCGACAGGTCATCCGACAGAACTGGACCGGGTCCTGGGTTATGAAGCCAACTTCGCGGGCACCAGCTTCCTTACCCTCGACAAATGGAAAAGCGGGAAATTCAATTACGGCAGCAAGCTGGTCAATATCGTTGCGGACAAGACGCAGCCCGGATCACTCGGCGCCGTAGGTTATGACGACGAAGGCGTCGGAACAAAGGAATGGGACGTGATCAAAGAAGGTACGCTGGTCAATTACCAGGCCATCCGCGACCAGGCCCATATCGTCGGACTCACAGAGTCCCAGGGCTGCTGTTATTCACAAAGCTGGCGCGATGTCCAGTTCCAGCGCATGGCCAACATCTCTCTGAGACCCGGAAAAACACCCCTGGTACCAAACGATCTGATAAAGAAAGTCGAAAAAGGAATTTATATCGTTGGCAACGGCTCCTATTCGATAGACCAGCAGCGGTATAATTTTCAGTTCAGCGGCCAGCTGTTCTATGAGATAAAGAACGGTAAGATCGTCGGTATGCTAAAAGACGTCGCCTATCAGGCCAATACCCAGGAATTCTGGAATTCCTGCGCAGCCATCTGCGACCAGACCGACTACCGGCTCGGTGGCTCCTTCTTCGACGGCAAGGGACAACCGGTGCAGGTCAGCGCCGTATCACATGGCTCTTCGACAACCCGCTTCAATGGCATAAATGTTATCAATACGGCGAGAAAGATCTAGCCCGCCAGAACTGAACTGGCGCAGCCCCGATCAGACAACAGACCCGAACAGGCGCAGACCCGATCAGACGCAGGATCCGGCAGCCGCAACAAAGCAAAATAGCAATCAACCTAAATAGCACAACCACCCGATATGGCGATACTAACTCAAGATGAAGCACGAACCCTCCTGCAAAAAGTATTGGCTTTTTCAAAAGCCGATGAATGCCAGGCACAGATCAGCGGCAGAGAGGGTGGCAATATCCGTTATGCCCGTAATGCCGTTTCGACCAGCGGACAGCTCAGCTCGACGCAATTGGTCGTCACCTCCTCCTTCGGAAAAAAACAAGGCGTCTCGACGATCAACGAATACGATGATGCCTCTCTCGCAAAAGTAGTGCGGCGCAGCGAAGACCTGGCCCACCTCGCACCCGAGAACCCGGAATATATGCCCTTTGTCGGCCCGCAGTCCTATCAGCCGGCAGCAACCACCTTTATCCCGGCTACGGCCGGCATCAATTCCAAACTGCGGGCAGACCTCACGGAACAAAGCCTGAAAATAGCAAAGGAAGCAAAGGTCACCGCCGCCGGTTACCTCGAGAATACAGCAGGTTTCTCAGCCATGCTCAACTCCCATGGGCTCTTTGCCTACAACACCGCCACCGACGTCAATTTTTCGGTTACCCTGCGGACTGAAGACGGCACCGGCTCCGGTTACGCTTCCAGGGGGTACAACGACGTTTCCCTGCTGGATGTACAGAAGGCGACCCAGGTCGCTTCATGGAAGGCAGCAAAGTCGGTCGAAGCAAAAGCCATCGAGCCCGGTAAATACACCGTGATCCTCGAACCCGCAGCCGGCATCGTCTTAATGGAAAACCTCTATGGCTCGCTGGACGCCCGCAGCGCAGATGAAGGCAGAAGCTTCCTGAGCCTGCCCGGCGGTAAGACACGCCTCGGAGAAAAACTCGTAGACGAACAGGTCAACATCTACTCCGATCCCTGGCACGACAAGCTGCCGACAAAGAATTATGACGGCGAGGGCCTGCCCCAGATAAAAAGGACTTGGATAGAAAAAGGCGTCGTGAAAAATCTTTTCTATTCCCGCTACTGGGCACAAAAAAAAGGAGTAGAGCCCATTCCCTACCCCGATGGTTTTGTCATGTCAGGCGGGAACATCAGCCTCGAAGATATGATCAAAGGGACCGAAAAGGGAATTCTTGTGACAAGACTCTGGTACATCCGCTCGGTAGATCCCCAAACATTGCTTTATACAGGGCTCACCCGCGACGGCACCTTCTATATCGAGAACGGACAGATCAAATTCCCGGTAAAGAATTTCCGTTTTAATGAAAGCCCCATCATCATGCTCAACAACCTCGAGCAGTTGGGTTACCCCGAACGCACCATCAGCGGAGAGAGCGGCTCAGCAGCCCTGATCCCACCGATGAAGATCCGGGACTTTACATTCACATCCTTATCAGACGCTGTTTAACAAACCATCCGTCAAAATACCAGCGCCCGGCACATACCCGCCGGGCGCTATTCTTTCTAAAAATTCGTGTTCACTGTAACCTCCTTCCAGGCTTCCATCTCTATTTCATCTTCCCTCCTCTTTTCCACCACCGCCTGATACGCATCAGGTCCCATCAAAAGATGCACCGGCGGATTTGTATCCTCCACGATCCTGACCAATGCTTTCACCAGTTTCTCCGGATCGCCCGGTTGATTCCCATCCATCTGTTTCATCATCACTACCAGCTGATCCATACCATACTCCGGTATTCGTTTTTTGGCTATCGCCAACGCCCCCTTGTCCAAAAAATTGGTCCTGAAATAGCCCGGAGCGACCACCGTCACCTTTATCCCAAAAGCCTTTACCTCTTCAGCTAAAGATTCAGACAGACCGACGATGGCAAACTTGGCCGCACAGTAGCTGGCAGCATTCCCGTATCCTCTATACCCCGCGAGAGAAGAGATATTGATGACATGCCCCGATCCTTGTTTCCTCAGACAAGGCATAACCGCCCTGATCACATTCACCGGCCCGACGACATTCACATCCAACGACTGCCGGAACTCGGCCTCACTCACTTCCTCCATACTTCCAAAAAGGGAATAACCCGCATTATTGACTACCACATCCAAACGCCCGAATCGCTCCATGGTCTTCCGAACCGCCTCTTTCACGCTGTCGTCCTTTGTCAGATCTACCTGCAACGGCAGCAATTCCCCCCGCTCCCCAGCCGGCGCCTCACTCGCCAAAGCTGTCCCGACGGCACTCTCCAATTCACGTATATCCCTCGAAGTAGCCGCCACCTTATGACCCGATGACAATAACAACCTGACCAGCGCAAGCCCCAGGCCCTTAGAGGCCCCCGTAACAAACCAAACTTTTGCGTTCTGCATATCATTTTCAGTTTAGAACACAAAATTACCCAGGCCCCCGGAGCGAAAATTATGCGGATCAAACAAATACTTATGAAATAGCAACCCTCCCGCCGCCGAAGCCTAAGCCTCCACGACCTGTTTCCTGAACTGATTGGGCGTCTGCCCACTGCCCTTCTTAAAAAAGATATTGAAATTCGACGCGTGATCAAACCCCAACCCATACCCGATCTCCGTTATATTCCAGGTACTATGCACCAACAAGGCCTTAGCTTCCCTGATCAGCCTCTCCGAGATCAACTCCGTCGTTGTCTTACCCGTCGTCTCCTTTAATGCCCTGTTCAGATGATTGGTATGCACTGCCAGCTGATCCGCAAACTCATTGGCATTCCTAAGCCTGATCGGATGCTGAGGAGATGCAATAGGGAACTGACTTTCCAACAATTGCAAAAAAGAGTCGCAAAGCCGGACGGAAGAATTCCCCGACCTGGGCGACGGCGCAGAAGCCTGATCCTTCAAAGCTTCATGGATAATGATCTGTACACAGCTCCTCAAAAGATCATATTTGTGGGCATAGCTGCCGCTCATCTCCACCAGCATCTTTTCAAATACGCCACACAGGAACCGGATAATGCCTTCCTCCGGCACCCAAACGGGGTTCCCGTTAACCCTGAACAAGGGCGACTCGGCAAGACTCTCGTCCTTCAGCTGATGATTGATGAATTCCTCCGTAAACAAACAAAAATATCCCGTCTCACCCGAAGAGACAGGCTCCCAGGCATACGGAACCATTGGATTGGTAAAAGTGACACTATTGTCTTTTACATGATACACGGCGTCCCCATATGTAAACAGCCCTTCGGCCCGGGTTACCAGGCAGATCTTATAAAAATCACGTCTGTTGGAAGGCAGGGAAATATCGTTGCTGAAGTCTTCGACCCGGTACACATAGAACTGTCCCGAATTGGAAAATTCCCTGCCATGTCGCAGATGAAAGTCCCGCGCTGATTCTTTTTGCCGCATTTGGCAAAATTATGAAATTCAAACAGAATGTAGGAAAATGGCGCCGCAGCGGGAGGGATTGGCCAGGGATTGGCTCTCTATAAGGCTACGACTGCTGACGCAGCCTTATCAGGGCTCATATCTGCCGCGCGGGACGCGGCGACAGCCCTTCCAGGGCCGTATACGAAAAAACCCCCAAGAGTTAGTCAGGGGCCTTTCAAGAGAAATTGGAATTTTGGTGTCTCCTTTGGACGATGATGAAGACGTGTTGGTTTTTCTGGATTTTTTATTTGGCTATCATCGGTATTGGACAAGACAAATGTACGTCGGTCCCCACTGTTAACAAAGAGTGAATCCCCTCGATTTTTATCGTAGATCTACGATACCTGCACAATCCCCCAGGTAACACTCTGCCACAAGACCCCGGCGATCCTGATCATCACAAATACAGCCCATTTCGTCACATTTGAAAAATACGGGTTCCTCTTTGACCTAATCTTGTCAAAAAATAACCCACATGACTGCTGTAGTTCCAGGTATAATACCCGCACATACCACCCGATGGAGAGAACACGAATTCATCCTTGTCACCCTGCTTTGTATCATCGCCATCGCAGGCAACTGCTGGCGCCTGTTCGAACACTCCTCCACCTGGCTTACCGAAGAGTACGGACGCCCCTTCAGAGATTACAATCTCCCTTTTGAATACACCAACAATATCCTCCTGCCAAACATCAGCATCCCCCTGCTGATCTATTGCGCTTATGTCTGGATGAACCTGTTTATCCTGCCCCGGCTCCTGCAAAGAAAAACATCCGTCGAAGGCAGCTTCAGACTCCGGTTCTCTCACAGCGCCCGAATAGAAGTCTCCGGCGCAGCAGGCCAGGCGCTGAAACGCTTCTTCTGGGGCATCGGACATACTTTCCTGCTGATCTTCTGCCTGGGAACAGGCTGGGGCATCGCTCACTTCTACGCCCACCGGTTCGATCTGCCCCGGGACATCACCGATATCATGATCATGGGCAGGGGCCTCAGCATGGCTACCAATCTGACGATTGCTTATATCGTGTACGCCGCGATCCGGGAAACCATCCTGCGGAGAATAGAGGCGGAGGGCGTTCAGGCTACTACCCGGATCAATCTTCTCAACCAGTTCACCGCCTTTCTCACCGGCTATTTTGTGCTGGGCCAGCTGCTGAGCTATTTCGAATCACTCGAAG
>DATJJA010000135.1:0-70441 GCA_035492595.1 Puia sp. | reverse complement strand
AAAAGGCGAAGCCTATGTCTCCAGCATCTTCCACACGCTGTATTATGAATACGGGCATGGCGTAAGGAAGTAATATAAATAATTTTTGCCCCTGACTATTTTTCCTAATTTTGAAGTCATCAGATGATACGATGAATAAACGAACACCTCTTCAGCGATAGCCGTCGCTTCCTGTAACGATATTCTTGCCGACCTTTACCGGACCTTTTCCGCCCAGGTAAGCCGGCACTTCCACGAAGTGCACCTGACCGCTGATACCTTTCTCGGTACGCAGCAATTACACGAGGCCCTGCTGCAAAGCATCGTTGAACAGGATGCAAAAAAAGCCTGGATCTACGCCGCCAGGATCACCGGCCCCATATGAGCCAAGTGCCTCAATCATTTAACATCAGATGATCAGATAAAAAATTTATTGCTTCATGTCCACATCCACATCTTCCGCAACCACCTCCGCCCTGGCCGGCCTTACAGTCCAAAAAACAGTCTTTTCCATACTGCTGGCGATAAGCTTTTCGCACTTGCTGAATGACACCATGCAGTCCCTCATCACCGCCAGCTACCCCATTTTGAAGACCTCGCTTCGCCTTGACTTTGGACAGTTGGGACTTATCTCCTTTTGCTTCCAGCTAACCGCCTCCCTCCTCCAGCCTTTCGTAGGTTTGTATACGGACAAAAGACCGCAACCCTATTCCCTCGCGGCCGGCATGTGCTTTACCCTCGCAGGCCTTGTGCTCCTGTCGCAGGCTGCCAGTTTTCCCCTCGTACTGCTGGCCGTAGCCCTGGTCGGTGTCGGGTCCTCTGTCTTTCACCCCGAAGCATCCCGCATAGCCTATCTCGCATCCGGCGGCCGCAGAGGCCTGGCACAATCCATTTTCCAGTTGGGCGGCAACGCCGGCGCTTCCCTTGGCCCTTTACTTGCCGCAAAGATCATCGCCCCCTATGGCCAGTCCAGGATCATCTGGTTCGGCCTCCTGGCATTGCTGGCTATCGGCGTTCTGCTTCAGACAGGAGGCTGGTACAAAAAGAATCTGCCCGGTCGGCCGAAAAAGACCAGGTTCCCGGACGCGCCATCCGCGCCACCCAAAAAGCATGTGGCCATTGCCCTGATCATCCTCCTGGTCCTGATCTTTTCCAAATACTTTTACATGGCCTCCATGAGCAGCTATTATACCTTTTTCGTGATGGATAAATTCCATGTATCCGTTCAGAATTCCCAAATGCTGCTCTTCCTCTTCCTCTTTGCAGTGGCAGCGGGGACCCTTATAGGCGGCCCCATCGGCGACCGCATCGGCAGAAAATATGTGATCTGGTTCTCGATACTTGGGGTAGCCCCCTTCACCCTCCTTCTCCCCTACGCCAACCTCTTCTGGACAGGCGTCCTGTCGGTATGTATCGGGGTGATACTGGCGTCCGCATTTTCGGCCATCCTGGTATATGCCCAGGAACTGGTGCCCGGGAAAGTAGGGTTGATCTCCGGGTTATTCTTTGGCCTTGCCTTCGGCATGGGGGGCATCGGCGCCGCCGTCCTCGGCAAGCTTGCCGACCATACCAGCATCAGGTACGTCTTCCATCTCTGCGCCTTTCTGCCCCTGCTGGGTCTGCTAAGCATCTTTTTACCCAATACGGCACCCCGGAAAAGCAAAAATTGACGCCGCGCCGGTCATCACCGGCTATGGCGTAAAAAAAGACCGGACCAGCTTCTGGGAACTCCCATCAGCGGTCCGGCCTCAAAAGCTATATAAAAAAAGCTTATTTCTTGGTTGTAGTGTCCTTCTTAGTTGTGTCAGCCATCATCTTAGAAGCTGTGTCAGACATCTTGGAAGTAGAATCTGAAGTCATCTTGGTAACAGAATCCTTAACAACAGTAGAATCCTTAGGAGCTTCAGAGCCACCGCTGTTGTTACATGCTGCAAATGCGCCAATTGCTAATACGACCAGGAACTTTTTCATTTGTGATTGTTTTTGCGTTAATTGAATGGTTTCGGGATTAATACCCCGACCAGGAAAAAAGTAACCCGGTTAAATCAATGATTTTTGCATATTTTTTATACTAATGCATAAAACGCTATTCAGCAATAACAGGCCCGCTTTTTTTATATTTTTACACTTCATTTGGGTTACGAATCTTTAATTTGGGTATTAAATACAGCAATTAGCGTGAGGACAGAGATCACCGAACAGAAATTACTCGAAGGACTGGCATTGAATGATAGGAAGGCCATCGAAACCATTTATAAGCAGCATTATAATATGGTGCAGTCCCTGGTCCTTAATAATAGCGGCTACCCCGACGATGCAAGAGACATTTTCCAGGAAGCCATGATCGTACTCTATGAAAAGGTCAGATCCGGCTCCTTTGAATTGAATTGTCAGCTCAAGACCTACCTCTATTCCGTATGCCGCCGTCTATGGCTCAAGCGGTTGAACCAGATGCAAAGGATATCCCCCGAAGTGGAAAGCCTGGGCGAAACGGTACCCGTAGAAGAAGAGCTGGAGAAACATGAACAGCTCAATCAGGATTTCCTGGTAATGGAGCAGGCCCTCAATAATCTGGGGGAGCCCTGCCGCAGCCTTTTAAAGGCCTATTACCTGGAAAAAAAGAATATGGTCGAAATAGCAGGCGATTTTGGGTATACCAATGCGGACAATGCCAAGAATCAAAAGTATAAGTGCCTGATGCGGTTGAAAAAAATATTCAGTCAGACAAAAAATAAAAGCTAACAATGCAGGACACTGCCCTATTAGATGCCGTTGAACGCTATATCCGCGGAGAGATGCTCCCCGAGGAAAAAGTGTTTTTCGAGCATATCCGGGCCACTAACCCCGACGTCGACCAATTGGTGGTCGAACACACCCTTTTTCTGCACAAATTCACCCAATACGGCCAGATAGACAGCCTTAGGTCACAGCTAAAGGATGTCCACCAGCAGCTGATGCAGGACGGTCAGATCGATGATACCCGTCCGGCCAAGGTCATCACCTTGTGGAACAAATACAAGCGTGTCATTGGAGTCGCCGCTTCCATCGCCGGTATTACCGCCCTGGCGATCAGCGGCCTTATTTCTGCCATATCTCCCAAGGTCAGCAATGAGCATGTAGATCTATTGTACCGTGAGATTCAAAAGACCGATGCCAAGGTCAATAATCTGACCAATAAGATCAATTCCACCGTTGCATCACCCACGACGTTTGAGCACGGCGGGACTGGTTTTCTTATCGATGGGAAAGGTTATTTGGTAACCAATGCCCACGTTGTAAAAAATGCGACCCAGGTCGAGGTCCAGAATAATCTCGGTGTTTATGATGCCCGTATCATCCATCTCGATCGCCAGGCAGACCTGGCCCTGCTGAAAATAGAAGATACTTCCTTTCACGCGTTTTCCAGTTTGCCTTACAGCATCAATAAGTCTGGTACCGAACTTGGCGAAGAATTATTCACCCTTGGCTACCCACGCGATGAGATCGTTTATAACAAAGGGTATATGAGCGCAAAAACGGGCTTTCAGGGTGATACCCTGGCCTGTCAGATAACCATCGCAGCCAACCCCGGTAACAGCGGTACGCCTGTCCTCAACAATGATGGAGAGGTCATCGGTATCGTCAGCTCCAGTCAGCAGAACGCACAGGGGGTCGTCTTTGCCGTAAGATCCAAAAACATCTTCCGCGCTATTGATGCTATGAAATCTGATAGTACGCTGCTAAAATCGGATAGCACCCTTAGCCGGCTGCATCTGCCCCAGAACTCCTCTATCAAAGGGCTCGACCGGAAACAGCAGATCAAACGCATAGAAGACTGCATCTTTATCGTAAAAAGCAACTAATAAAAAAGCCAGTATTAATACTGGCTTTTTTAAGTTATATCGGGCCCGTCATTGACGGGCCTTTTTATTTATTTCCACAAATTCGACGGATATTCTCCTTTTTCGATCAGCGCATTCAGACTGGCCTGCACACCCGGCGCATCCTCTTTATACGTAACCCCGAACCATTGAGCCGATGTAGGAATGACTTTTATATTCCCCTTTCCTTCCTTGATCAGCTTGTCGCCAATAATGGGAATAAAGAACTCGGCCTTTGGATTGGTCCCCTGCTCCTGCAGGAACTCCGCAAAGATCTTTTGTGTATAAGCAAATACAGAAGGATCGAAGCCCCAGAAATTCATCGATACTTTTGAATCAAAAGGCACTTCAAACTTTTTATCCCCTTCTTCATAGGTGATCTTGTCCCCGTCCTGGTAGATCTTGGTCCGCTCGGCGATAGAGACCAGGTTGCCGTTTGCATCCACCTGGCAGACACCCCGGCTGACAGTTCCATTATCGGAAAGCGTCTTGGCCAGTTCGTAACCAATGATACAATACAATTTCTCATTCACCTGTTTTGTCAGGAAAGCATAGGCTTTCTCAAAAGCATCCCGTCCATAGAAATCATCTGCATTGATGACGGCAAACGGTTCTTTCACAGCATCCTTCGCACAAAGGACTGCATGGGCAGTTCCCCAGGGCTTGGTCCTGTCAGCAGGAACGGTATAGTCACCCGTAAAAGAGTTCATATCCTGGTATACATAGTCAGTAGCGATCTTCCCCTTTAACTTGGGCTCCATAATGTTCTTGAAGTTGTCGGCAAAATCCTTCCGGATAATGAACACTACCTTTGTAAACCCGGCCCGCATAGCATCATAAATACTATAATCCATGATCGTTTCTCCACTGGGTCCAAAGCCCTGTATCTGTTTCATACTGCCATATCTCGATGCCATGCCGGCTGCCAATATCAAAAGGGTTGGTTGCATTATCGTAATTTTAATTTTAGGACACGAAAATAAAAAATTACTCCCTGAAAATGGATAATTTATTAATGGATAATTTACTGACGCAACCAGTGGATTATCCATCCTTTATACAACACCTTCCAAAAAAGGATCGCACTGCACAGGCCCCCGAAGCTGACGTCCTTCGTCTGGATCGGCTCCACCCCGTCATATCCGGTAACAAATGGTTCAAGCTCAAAGGCCATTTGCGTCAGGCGCATTTATCCCCTGATCCTGCCATTCTTACATTCGGAGGCGCCTGGTCAAATCACCTTGTTGCCACCGCCTTTGCTGCAAAACAACTCGGCCTGCGTGCCATGGGCATCATTCGGGGCGAACGCCCTTCCAAACTCTCTGCCACACTGGAAGATGCCGCCGCATATGGAATGAGCCTGATCTTTATCTCCCGGGAAGAATATGCACGCAAAGAACAGACAGACTACCTGGATGAATTGAGCAGTACATACCCCGGCGTTTATATTATCCCGGAAGGCGGCGGCGGAGAGGCCGGTATACTCGGCAGTGAGGATATCCTGCGAGGAATAAATGCGGCAATCTATACCCATATCCTCTGCGCCATCGGTACAGGCACCACCTTCCTGGGACTCGTCCGTGGATCATCTCCTGGTCAGCAGATCATCGGTGTGCCCGTTCTGAAAGGTTTCGATACGCTGGAGGCCATCGACAAGGACCATATTCTTAGCCCGGAGCTCCGTAGCCGATGCCGTCTTCTCCCGGACTTTCATTTCGGAGGATATGCCCGTCATCCACAACAATTATTGGATTTTATGAATCACTTTTACCGGGAAACAGGCATTCCCACAGACATCGTCTATACCGGAAAATTATTTTATGCACTCGAACAAGGACTTTCTCAGTCCCTTTTCCCTGCCCATTCCCGCTTATTAATTATCCACAGCGGCGGATTACAGGGCAATCAATCCCTTCCACCTGGCAAATTGGATTTTTAGGCCCGGATTTTGGTACATTTGCAACCTTTGAACACCACTTATGTACAGGACGGTAGGTTTTTTGTTGACGGGGATTCTTTTTACAACCTTCCTGCGGGCACAGGATACCCTGCCCCACTTTTCCGCCACCGCCCGTGGGCCAGGCAAGATCCTCATCAGCTGGCATAACAACTATGCTTCCGTCTCCCAGATCAGCATCCAGCGTTCGACAGACAGTTCGAAGAATTTTACCACGCTGATAACCGTACCGGATCCGAGGCTGCCCGAGAATGGCGCCATGGATAGCAAGGCCCCGCATCCTAATTTTTATTACCGCTTATTTATCGTATTGGATAACGGGAAATATCTCTTTACTCCTTCCCGGCGCCCCCGAACCAGCATCGGGGAAAGCGCGGTCGCCGCTAAAGAAGCCGATGACGACGAAACAAGCATCTCAAAAATGGCCGGAACCCGCATACTCTATTTCGATCCGGCAAAAGACAGGGAATCAACCCGGGTCAAAAGCCCGGCGACAATACACAACAAACCCGAGGTTGAACTGTCCAACACGGTTGTTGTCCGTAAGGGAGACAGCATCATAGGTCAGCTGACCGGCAGCCGGATCCAGTCTTTCCGCGATTCGCTCCTGACAAAAACAAAGGACACGCTGCTGTTCATCGATGGAGATACCCTGCAGATCAAACCCTTTATTCCAAAGGAAGTTTATAAGGTCTCTCCTTATGTGTTTACCGGTAAAATGGGGAATGTTCATGTGTCGCTGCCCGGGGCGGCCCAAAGACATTATGCAGTAAAATTCTACGACGAGAGCAATAAGTTACTCTTCGAGCTCTCGGAGATCCGGGATCCTTCTCTTATCCTCGATAAAACGAACTTCCACCATTCCGGCTGGTTCCGCTTCGAGCTATACGATGGCGATCAGCTAAAAGAAAAGAATAAGTTCTTTATCCCAAAAGATTTTTAATCCAGTTCCGCTTCAAATACGGCCTCGAAGTGATGTTTCCATTTAGCCTTCACCTCGTCCAGTGAAACCGGGTATCCCAATTCCTTTTCCAGCGATGTGACTTGTTTATCTGTTATGCCGCAGGGAATGATATCTCCAAAATAAGAAAGATCAGTCGTAACGTTCAACGCAAATCCATGCATCGTCACCCACCGGCTGCAACGAACCCCTATCGCACAGATCTTCCTGGCCTTGCCTTTCTCATCCGCCCCGATCCATACTCCCGTCTCGCCCGGTGACCGGTCTCCGGAAATACCATAATCGGCCAGCACCCGGATACTTACCTCTTCCAGGTTACGCAGATAGCGACCAATATCCGTGTAAAACTTCTCCAGATCAAGAATGGGATACCCGACAAGCTGTCCCGGCCCATGAAAAGTAATGTCACCTCCCCTATTTGACCGGAAGAACTGCACACCTCTTGCCTGCATCTCCTCGTCCCCGATCAGCACATTCTGCATATGCCCGCTCTTACCAAGGGTATAAACAGGCGGATGCTCGACAAACAAAAGGTAATGGGTAGTGAACGGTCCGTCTGAGCTGACCATCCCGGCCCGCGCAGCCGCCCTCTCCCTGGCCTCCGCCTTGATCTGTACATTTTCCTGTAATAAAGCTTCCTGGTAGTCCCAGGCGACCTGGTAATCCATTTTCCCCAGGTCTTTAAATACGACTTTTTGCATAAATGACCCGTATTGTATTTCGACAAAAAAATCACCAAAAATAAATTTTTTTGTCGAAATACCGCTAATGTCGGTGCACCTGGTGCACAAACTGGACTCCGTCCAGTTAAAGTACGATTTAGTACCTTAAGGCGCGATTTAGTACCTTTGCAAAAATTTCGGGCCAGGGCCCGGGAGCGCCCATAAAGCAACTGGCACAGGGCCGATAAAAATTTATCATATGTCTAAGGCACTCGATCAGGATAAGGAGCTGGATGAAAACCCGTTGATCGACGGGTCTGACGATCTGTACGAAAGAATGAACCTGAAGGTCGATAAAGGCCAGGAGCCCCTGCGCATCGATAAATTCCTCGTCCAGCGCATTGAGAACGCCTCCCGGAATAAGATCCAGAAAGCCCTCGAAGCCGGCATGGTGCTGGTCAATAACAAACAGGTAGCACCCAATTACAAGATCAGGCCCCTGGATGAGATCATCATGTATTCCGATAAAGAAGCGCCCGGAGAAGAGATCATTCCCGAAGAAATGCCCCTCAACATCTTTTATGAGGACGATGAGGTGATGATCATCAACAAACCTCCGGGACTGGTCGTTCATCCGGCCAGCGGTAATTACTCCGGCACGCTGATCAATGGCGTCGCCTGGTATCTCCGGCAAAAGAACAATTCCATCAACGAAGAGACCCTTCCCCGTTTTGGACTCGTACATCGGATCGATAAGAACACCAGCGGACTGATGGTCCTTGCAAAAACAGAAAAAGCCGTCCGCAGCCTGGCAAAACAGTTCTTCGACCACACCGTCAAAAGGCAATATATGGCACTCGTATGGGGAGACATGGCAGAAGATGCCGGCACCATCATCGCGCACGTAGGCCGACACCAGCGTTTTCGCAAGTTGTTCGATGCCTATCCCGAAGGCGAACACGGGAAAGAAGCCATCACTCACTATAAGGTCCTGGAACGTTTTGGGTATGTCACCCTTGTTCAATGCGTCCTCGAGACAGGACGTACCCACCAGATCCGCGTACATATGCAGCATATCGGCCATCCGCTGTTCAACGACGACACATACGGAGGTGATAAGATCGTAAAAGGAACCGTCTTCAGCAAATACAGGCAATTTGTAGACAACTGCTTCGCAACCTGCCCACGCCACGCCCTGCATGCCAAAACCATTGGATTTGTCCATCCAGGCACGGGTGAGGACAAGCTTTTCGAAAGCGAACTCCCAACAGACATGCAGACCGTGATCCAGAAATGGCGGGATTATGTAAAAACGAAGATTTGATGCAGCCTAAGATTTGCTGCAGCCTATTGAAGATCTGATGGAGCCTATTTAGGGAAGCTCATCTTGTAGTCCACATTGATCCTACCCCGGGTAATATCGTCCAGCTTGCCTTTAAGCAGTTTTTTCTTCAGCGGTTTGAGATAATCGATGAACAATTTCCCTTCGATGTGATCGTATTCATGAAGGATGACCCGGGCTGTAATACCGTTGAAGGTTGCAGTATGCGGTTCGAAATTCTCATCCACATATTCCAGTGTTACCTCTTCACTCCGGAAAACATCTTCCCTGATCTTTGGAATGCTCAGACATCCTTCGTTGTACGCCCATTCCTCTCCATTCAGTTCGATCACATGCGCATTGATGAATACCTGCTTTACCCCCGGTCCATCAGGGTACTTGTCTTTTTCATCCTCTTCCAGGTTGGTAAAGATCTGCTGGGAATCCACTACAAAAAGCCGGATATCACGATTGATCTGAGGCGCAGCCAGCCCTACTCCATTACTGGAATACATCGTCTCCCACATATCCTCTATCAGCTTGGCAAGATTCGGATAGTCAGGAGTGATATCTTTACTCACAGACCGGAGGATAGGTGTACCATAAGCGACGATAGGTAAAATCATGTTGCGATATTTTTTCGAAAAAATTTTTATTGATTTGCTCTTCCTAAATATTCCTGTAATAAAATGGTGGCTGCGATCTCATCCACGAGCGCCTTGTTCCTCCGCTGCTTCTTCTTCATCCCCATTTCGATCATAGCCCGCGATGCCATTTTGGAGGTGTAGCGCTCATCCACCGGCAACAATGGGATCGCCGGGAATTCCTTTTGTAACCTTACCATGATCTGCCTCACCAGCGGAGTCGCATGCGTATCGCTGTCATCCCAGTTTTTCGGTTCGCCGATGAGGATCAGCTCCACTTGTTCTTTTTTAAAATAGTCCTTCAAAAACGCGATGAGCTTCGGCGACTCGATAGTCATCAACCCTGTCGCAATGATCTGCAAAGGATCTGTGACGGCCAGGCCCGTCCGCTTAAGTCCATAGTCTATCGCCATGATACGGGCCATCAGTTGCTCCCTCCCTTCATTCTTATTGGCTCCGAAGGCGCCTCATTATGTTTCAAAAATTCCTCCGGCGTACACACGGGCAGTGCAGGTATGGCGGCTTTTGGAAGGTCATTGTCCCTGGTGATAAAATAATCCAGCTTGTGATGCAAAGCTGTATAATAAGATAAGGCGTCCTCCATATTGTTCATCTTCGAATGCAGAGCGCTGACCGTGATCTCATGACCCGTATCGATCACCTGCACCTCGGCAAGCAGCGCCAGCAACAGTTCCTTCGCCTGCTCAGCCCCATAGGCTTCCACCAGCCGCTGACACATCACCTGCACAACCGCCGGCGTAATATAGGCCTGAACTCTCCCCTTTACTGCCCACTCTATCAATTGCCGGGCTGTTGTATAATTCTTATCCCTCTTCAGGGTAAAATCCAGCAAAATATTGGCGTCCAGAAAGATCCTAAAGGCCATTCTCTACCTCCTTATCATTCGCCCTGTCCGATCCCCCCAGCAGATCTACCATATCCAGGATATTGTGGCGCGATACGGGTCTCGTTACCTGCCGGAAATAGCTTTCCACAAGTTCGGAAACACTTATCCCCTTGCCGGCCGCATAGACCTTCATCGCCTCCAGCAAGGCGCCATCAATAGTAAGATTTAGTCTTTCCTTCATTCAAAGGCAAATATACGCACTTTTTTAAATTATGCGCATGGAATGGGGGCTAAAAAAGAGATCCGTGATTACAAAGAGCGCAAAAACCACACTCGCGATACCATTCGCCGTCATAAAAGCGAGATTGACTCGGCTCAAATCATTGGGTTTCACAACTCTATGCTGATAAATAAGCATTCCTATAAAAATGGCCACTCCAATCCAGTACCACCATCCGAACTGCCCATATATACCTGCCGCAATCACACAGGCCGTGCTCAGAACATGTAAAGCCTCAGAAACTCTTAGCGCCTTTGCCTTACCCAGCCATGAAGGCATGGAGTAGAGCTTTTGCGTCTTATCGAATTCTTCGTCCTGCAAAGCATAAATAATATCAAACCCGCTGACCCAAAAAATAACGGTAAAAGAAAAGAGAAGTGGCAATAAGGCAAAGTGACCAGTTACAGCCAGATACGCACCGATGGGCGCAAGAGAAAGTCCCAACCCAAGCACAAGATGACATAGGGGTGTAAACCGTTTTGTATAACTATACCCCAGCACAACCGCCAGCGCGACAAAAGAAAGCCCGAAACATAGGGGATTGATAAACCAGGTACACACGACAAAAGCGATACAATTGAAGATCACAAACCGCAAGGCGCTGTTCTTCGAAATGATCCCCTTCGGAATCTCACGGATAGCTGTACGCGGGTTCAATGCGTCAAACTTCACATCCAGCCAGCGATTGAAGGCCATCGCTGCGCTTCGGGCAAAGACCATACACATGACTACGAGCAAAAACCGTACTAATGGCCCATGGGAAGACAGGAAGTAGTGAGTTTGCTGTGGCGCCAGTATCGGTGTGTGCCAGCCCGGAATAACGGAAGTGGCGAAGTCAATAGAACCGACCTGGGACAATCCCAGAAAAAACCCGATCATCGCAAATGGCATCGCAAAAATGGTGTGCGAAAACTTGACCAGGCTCAGATAATTCTTAACTGTACTCATAATTATTTATTTACGCGACCGCGCACCAGCTCCCACAACACTATCCCCGCCGCTATCGAAATATTCAACGAATGTTTCATCCCCCATTGCGGTATCTCCACACTACCATCACACAAGGCCAGCGCCTCCTCTCCTACCCCTGATACTTCATTCCCAAATACAACAGCCAATCGCCCGGAATATTTGACCCCAAACTCAGGCAAAGGAACACTCCCCTCCGTCTGCTCTACTGCAAAAACAGCATACCCCTCCTCTTTCAGATGCCGTACCGCATCGGCCGTATTCGCAAAATACTGCCATCCTACCGTCTCCGTCGCACCCAGCGCCGTCTTATGAATATCCCGGTGCGGCGGCTGCGGCGTATACCCGCAAAGATAAATGCCTTCTACCAGAAACGCGTCCGCCGTCCGGAATACGCTGCCGACATTGTGCATGCTCCGGATATTGTCCAGCACTACCACAAGAGGTGTTTTTTCCGACTGCCGGAATTCATTCACCGATTTTCGGTTTAGTTCATCCATCCCCAGTTTGCGCATGCGTAAAGATATTACCGTTTGTACTTTTATACGCCGCTTTTCCGATTTTATTTGCCTTTTCCAGCCCTATAAGCTTACTTTAAACAAAAAACTGCTCATGAGAAAACACTTTCTCTTCGCGGGACTCCTGTTCCTGTCGATTCATCTGCTTGCCCAGGAAGAAAAAGTAGACATGGTCACTATCGAAAAGATCCGCCAGGAAGGTTTGCAACATTCACAGGTAATGGACATCGCTTTTCACCTTACCGACGCCAGCGGCAACCGCCTCACCTCCTCTCCCGGCTTCTTCAGAGCCGCCAACTATGCCAAACAACAATTGACACAATGGGGACTAACCGGAGCTGCCATCGACCCCTGGGGCGATTTCGGTAAAGGATGGGAGCTGCAAAAGTCATATGTAGCCATGACAGCTCCTTATTACAAACCATTGATCGCCTATCCCAAAGCGTGGTGCAGCGGCACCGACGGACAGAAAACCGCTTCCGTACTGCTCATCAGCGCCAAAGACTCCACGGACCTTGTAAAATATAAGGGCCAGCTGGCCGGTAAGATACTCATTCCCGAAGTTGATGAAGTATACCAGCAAAGCTTTAAAGCCGATGCTACCCGCTATACGGACCAACAGCTGGACTCCATGGCCAAAGTCGTCATGGTTCCCGTAGATACAGCAGAAATGCGCCGTCGTCGCGCACAATTCAACAGGGGCGCAATGGCCATGCTCAATACCCTGAAGGCAATGGCCGTCCAGGAAGGCGCGGTCGCTATCCTGAGCGAATCCCCACGAGGTCATGACGGAACCATCTTCGTCCAGGGCGGCGGCTCCTATCAGGCTACTGCACCCGCTAATTTCCTCGACATCGTGCTGGCGCTGGAAGACTATATGACCATCGTCCGGATGCTAAAAGCCGGTATGCCCGTTACCCTCGATGCCGACGTAAAAACGAAGTTCTATACTGATGACACCAAAGGATACAATGTCGTGGCAGAGATAAAAGGCACCGATAAAAAACTTAAGGACGAGGTCGTCATGCTCGGCGGTCATCTCGACTCCTGGCACAGCGCCACCGGAGCCACCGACAACGCCGCAGGCTGTACCGTCATGATGGAAGTCGTCCGCATCCTCAAAACATTGGGCGTCCAGCCGCGCCGGACGATCCGCATCGCCTTATGGAGCGGTGAAGAAGAAGGCCTTCTCGGTTCCCGGGGTTATGTAAAAAAGACCTTTGCCGATCCCGCCACCATGCAATTGCTGCCGGCACATGAAAAGTTCGCCGGTTATTTCAATATCGACAACGGAACCGGCAAGGTCCGCGGCATCTACCTGCAGGGCAACGAAGCCTGCCGCCCCATCTTCACCAAATGGCTGGAGCCCTTCCATGACCTCGGCGCGACCACCGTCACCATCAGCAACACCGGCGGCACCGACCACCAATCCTTCGATGCAGTTGGGCTGCCCGGCTTCCAGTTCATCCAGGACGAAATAGAATACAGCACGCGCACACACCATACGAATATGGATTCATATAACCATCTGCGCGAAGACGATCTCAAACAGATCGCAACCATCGTTGCAGCCTTCGTCTACAACACCGCTCAACGCGACGAAAAACTGCCACGCAAACCGCTGCCCGCACCTCGCCCGGCAGGCCGCGGAGGCTTCTAACAAATAAATTGTCCTTGTCAAAAGCCGGTTCCTCACTGAGGGGCCGGCTTCTTCCGCTGTGAACCAGTAGGACATTATAAACATTTACCTATGCGAAGAAAGAATGATCAATTGTGGAAAAGCCTGTTGGAGGACGTCTTTGACGATCTGCTTCGCTTTGTTTTCCCCGAAGCAGAAAAAGCGCTGTTATCGGGTAAAATTCCAGAAAATGAACTGCTCAAACAAAAGCTGTTGGTTGCCAGGTTGAATATCTGGCAGACATAGAATATCAGAAGGGTAAGGCGGAAGAAGGAGAAAAGAAAAACCGCCAATTCGTAGTCAACCTACTAAAAGACAAAGACACCAGGCATCCCATAGCCAAAATTGCCTCCCTCGCCGGCGTCTCCGTCTACTACGTCAAAAAGGTAAAAGCATCCCTTAAAACAAAGACCACCCGCCGCCTAACCCGCGCAAAAGCCTGATATCGGGCCTAACCGAGCACCGCGAAGTGCGGCCAATAGGCCTCGGCCGACTAACAACATATTCAAAACTTATCCCCATCTCTCAGCCTCAACCCTCACTTTGTTGAGGCTTCCTTATTTTTGTCCCCCATGTCAAAATCCAGCGCCGACACTCCCCTCATGCAGCAGCACCGGGCTATCAAACAAAAATACCCCGACGCCATCCTGCTATTCCGCGTAGGCGATTTCTACGAGACCTTTGGCGAAGACGCCATCACCGCCTCCAAAGTACTAGGGATCACCCTGACCAAACGCAACAACGGCGCCGCCTCCTCTTCCGAACTCGCAGGATTCCCACACCATTCTCTCGACACCTATCTGCATAAGCTCGTCAAAGCAGGTCTTCGGGTAGCCGTTTGCGATCAGCTCGAAGATCCTAAATCCGTAAAAGGCATCGTCAAAAGAGGAGTCACCGAAATGGTCACCCCCGGGGTCGCAACCAATGACAAGCTGCTTGATGGCAGCAACAATAATTTCCTCGCCGGCATCCATTTTCCCGAGGGCTGGCCCGAAAGCCCCTCTAATCTTATCGGTCTCTCCTTCCTGGACATCTCCACCGGAGAGTTTTTTGTCGCCGAAGGCAATATCGAATACGCCGACCGCCTCCTTCAAACCCTGCGGCCCGCCGAAGTAATTTTCCAGCGCAGCTTCCAACGACATTTTAAAGAGATCTTCGGCAGCAAGTTCTATACCTACACACTCGAGAACTGGCTATTCGACGAAGCCTTCGCGACCGAAAACCTGTTAAAACATTTCCAGACCCACTCCCTCAAAGGATTTGGCATCGAAGGAATGAAAGCCGGTATCATCGCAGCAGGCGCCGTTCTGCACTATCTGAAAGATACAGAACACCCCAATCTGCAACATATCTCCTCTCTTCAGCGCATCGACAGGGAAGACTATCTCTGGATGGACAAGTTCACCATCCGAAACCTCGAGCTGCTCGGACCTGCCAGCGGAGAACAGGGCCACAGCCTGCTGAAAGTGCTGGATAATACCGTCTCCCCCATGGGAGCACGCCTGCTGAAACGATGGCTTCTCATGCCGCTGAAAGATGAAGCACGCATCCACGAACGACTCGACTCAGTAGAGTTCTTTATAAAAGACCCGGCACTAAGGACAGCCCTTTCACAGCACATCCAGTCATGCGGGGACATCGAAAGACTGGTCAGCAAGATCCCCATCCGCAAGGTGGGTCCACGCGATCTGCTACAACTGGCCCGGGGACTGGAACACACGGCCCTTATCAAAGAGATAGGCGCCTCATTTTCTGTCAAAGAGCTGCAGAACCTCACTCAACAGCTCGACCCTTCTCCGGCCGTAAGGAATAGGATACTGGAGACCATTGCCGACAACCCGCCAGCCACTGCAGCCAAAGGGGATACCATACGGTCAGGCATCAACGAAGAGCTCGACCGATTGAGAAAGATAGCCACCGGCGGAAAAGAATACCTCGTAGAATTACAGCAGAAAGAGGCCGAACGCTCCGGCATCTCTTCCCTGAAAATAGGCTTCAATAATGTCTTCGGATATTATCTCGAAGTAACCAATACCCATAAGAACAAGGTCCCGGCCGAATGGATGCGTAAACAGACACTGGCCAACGCAGAACGGTATATCACCCCCGAGCTGAAAGAATACGAAGAGCAGATCACGGGCGCCGAAGAAAAGATCATGTCTATCGAACTCGACCTGTACGAAAAGCTCCTTGCCTTCCTGCAGGGGTCGATAGCGCCCATCCAAACCAACGGTCACCTCCTTGCGACACTCGACTGCCTGCTTTGTTTCTCCGCTAATGCGTTGTCCTACAATTACAAAAAGCCCCTGCTGCACCTGGGTTCCGAGCTCGACCTGAAAGGCAGCCGCCATCCCGTAATAGAAAGACAATTACCCGCCGGCGAATCCTATATTCCCAATGACCTGTTCCTGGACTCTACAACCCAGCAGATCATTATCCTTACAGGCCCGAATATGAGCGGTAAAAGCGCCCTTCTCCGGCAGACCGCCCTGATTACCCTCATGGCTCATATGGGCAGCTTCGTCCCCTGCGATATGGCCCGTATACCCCTGACCGACAAGATCTTTACCCGGGTCGGCGCATCCGACAATCTCAGCGGCGGAGAATCGACCTTCATGGTGGAAATGAACGAAACGGCAAGTATCATAAATAATATCACGCCTGCCAGCCTGATCCTGCTGGATGAGATTGGCAGGGGTACGTCCACCTATGACGGCATCTCCATTGCCTGGAGCATCGCCGAATACCTGCACAATTCCCCCCATGCGCCGAAGACCCTTTTTGCCACACATTATCACGAACTCAATGAGCTGGAAAATAAGCTTCCCCGCGTCCGGAATTACCACATCACCAACAAAGAGGTCGGCAATAAGGTGATCTTCCTGCGCAAGCTGGCCCCTGGCGGCAGTATCCATAGCTTCGGCATCCATGTTGCTAAAATGGCCGGTATGCCACCTTCCCTGCTACAGAGGGCCGAAGAGATCCTCCACGAACTCGAAGACAAACACGTCGGCTCACCCATCGAAGAGTCCCTCAAAAAAATGGATCCGCCCAAAATGCAGCTGTCCATTTTCGATGCCCACACGGAAACCTTCCACCACATCCGCCAGCTGCTGGAGGATACGGATATCAATCGCCTGACGCCTGTTGAAGCCCTGCTCAAATTGCAGGAGATAAAAAATACCCTGAAGTAGTCCGGTCTCCGACACATGCCCCCTTTAGGGGGTCTGGGTCGGCCCCGATCCCCGCAGCGCAGCTGCAGTCCGGCTGCGGTCCGTCAATACCGCAGGTCACTTTATCCACCCGGAGTTGCTTTACGTCCCAAAGACCGATTTCAATCCGTTCGTTTGGTATTTTACGTTAGCAAAGGGGCGATGGCACTGCCGGTCCGAAGTTCCCGGATAGCTACACAACAGTTGTTCGATGATCAAATACTCCTACCGACTTATAGATTTCAGACAGTGGCTCAGAGGATTCAGTGAATTGTTGCATATCCCGGCCTCCCATGGTACCCTCACCATTCCCCGCGAGCTGGGAGAAGGCACCCTCCAGGCAGCCCGTCTGCCGGAAGACATCTCCTTTATAGTACTCAACTTCTCCCTGAACGATGACCTCCAATTCATAAGCGAAGCGACCTCCTCGCCAGGACTTTGCCTTTTCTTCAACCAGGTAAAAGCCAGTGATCTGTACACCGTCCGCGAAAATGGCAGCCATCTCACGGACAAAGGTCCTACCCGTGGTCATATCCAGCTTTATTCCACCGGCAAGGGAAGAGAAACTTTATTTCCCCGCAACTCCCGTCTGAAAGGCCTCGGTATCTTTTTCCCCCCTTCCTTCCTCCACCGGCATGTTCGGAAGAATATCCTTTCCGACCTGTTTCAATATGCCGAAACACAACCCGCCGCCAGTCACGCCGAACCCATTTCCTTCGAATGCAGACAATTGCTCGAAGACATCTTCGCCGCAGATCCCTCATCCCCTCTCCATCACCTCCTCCTTCATAACAGAGCGCTCCTGCTCGCTGAAAAATTTCTCTCCGCTTTCCTCACACGCTCCACCATCTCCCTTTCCGATGGCAGGATCTGGACAAAAGGCAGAGAAAAAGATCTCGAAGCACTCAAAGGCATCGTTCGCATTCTCAGCGACAACCAGCTCAACAAATTCCCAAGCATCGAAGCCCTCTCCAAAACGGCAATGATGAGCTCTACAAAACTTAAAAGCCGGTTCAAACAGATCTATGGAATGAAGCTCTATGAGTTTTACAATCGCCACCGGCTAGAGCAGGCAAAAGAAATGCTAAAAACAGGGAATTTCTCCGTCAAACAAGTTGGCGTAAACATCGGTTTCTCCAACTTAAGTAACTTTGCAAAGGCGTTTAAGAAAGAATTTGGTGTTCTTCCTAAAGAAGTCCTTAAAAATAAGTAAATATAACTACTCAAATTTTTGTTAAATAGCCTTTACAGCTACTGAAAGGATCATTCCGGGCAAACTCCTAAGGTTATTTTGTGCTAATTTTGCACTTTTGTCTCAGGCTTATCTGTCTCCCGCTCCTGAACCGCGACTAAATGCCATTGAGTTAGATATTAAGTAAGTAAACATTTCAAAAAAGAGGTGAATATGGTTATGTACTCATTCCAGTTGGAAAATTTTGAAAAATGGCTGGCGGATTTTGCGGTAAAGTTGAACACTCCCGTCAAGGATAATTTGCTGACCATCCCCGCTCACATGGGCGCCGGGACTATTTTGGCCCAGAACGTCAATCAGCATTTTTCTTATGCAGTGATGAATTTTAAGCTGGACAGCGACCTGGAGCTTTATCGCGAATCAGGCGCCAAAGGTTTTGCTATTTCATTTAATCTTGTCGAAGTACAAAAAGAAATATTAGTAGGTCACCGGCAGCACGTCGTCTCGGATAAAAGACCTTTTCGCAATGATATTTTCCTGACAGATGCCCGGGACAACGCCTTCCTGAAGATCTCGTCCGGCAGCACTGTCAAGAGATTGCTTATCTTCTGTTCCCACGAATTGGCTATACAGTATCTGCCCCAGCCTATCTTTGACAAGCTGGCCGCTTTCGCCAGGGAAAACAGCAGCTCCGAAAACCCTCTGTTCATCAATCTTTCACACCGGACCATGCTGAAAGAGTTGTTCGAGATAAAAGATAACGATCCTGTAAACCAGATCAGAAGACTCTCGGCCATCATCCACCTGATCGAAAAGCTGCTTCATTCTTTCCTGCGCCAGGAACAGGCAGTGCTGCCACGCACCGTGAAAAAGAACGACCTGGAAAGCATGCAGCACGTCGAGCAGATCCTCAGCAGCCGGCTGGAAGGATTCCCTTCACTGGAATCTCTCGCACAGGAGGTGTTCATGAGTACCAGCAAGCTCAAAAATTTATTCAAACAGGTGTATGGACACACACTTTATGATTACTATAATAAGAGCCGTCTGCAACGCGCCAAAGAGCTGCTCATTACAGGACAATGCAGCATAAAACAGGCCGGTAGCGAGATAGGGTTTTCCAATCTCAGTCATTTCGCAAAAGCCTTCAAAAAAGAGTTCGGTATTTTACCCAGGGACCTCGTAAAAGGAAGATAAATTCTTCGGGAGGTCTATTCAGGACCTGTAGAGGTATCCTGAAGAGTTAATATATAGTATTTTTGCATTCCTGTATCGCAAGCCCGTTTTTGGTCCAAGATCCAAGAGATAAGGCACGCCGGTGGCGTGCCTTATCTCTTACATCAGTTCCTTCAATCGGATATACAATTCCGTGAATACTGCAAAATTCTTTTGATATATCGCGTGCCTGCCTGCATCAGGTTCATAGGTCTCCACCACCTTCACAAGCCTCGCCGTTGCCTCCAGGTCGGAGATGATGCCCAACGCATAGAATCCCATCATGGCAGCTCCGATGGCCGATGCATCCGCGGTGCCCGTGACATGGACCTTCTTCATGAACACATCAGCTATCAGCTGCAGCCAGGTCTTACTCCCCGTAAATCCCCCGCTTGCATAGATCTGTTGGATCGGCCCCAGCGTTTCCTCCAGCGAAGCTCCTATTTCGTAAAGCGAATAGCTGATCCCTTCCAGGATAGCCCGCGTAAAATGCCGCTGCTCATGTATCGATCTCAATCCAAAAAAGACACCTTTTGCATTGGCATCCCATACCGGCGCCCGCTCACCCCTTAAATAAGGGAGAAAGACCAATCCTTCACAACCAGGTGGCACGGTATCTGCCTCCTTCTCCAAAGATCCGATATCACCATCCTTCCTTCCCAGAACCCCCTTGGTATACCATTGTATGACGTTCCCTCCATTATTGGTAGGGCCGCCGCAGACATAATGCCGGTCGGTCAGAATATAGCTGAAGATCCTTTCCCTGACATCGTATTCCGGCGCCGGGGCCGTCATCCGGATCGCCCCGCTGGTGCCAATGGTCAAAGCCGTCTCCCCAGGTTTCACCGCACTACTGCCCAGGTTGGCCATACAGCCGTCGCTGCCCCCAATGACAAAGGGCAGGCCTTCCGGCAGTCCCAGGGATCCGAATCCGGGAAGCAGCGCAGTAGCGCTATACGTGCAGGGTTCCAGATCGGAAAGCTGACCGGCGCGGATCCCCGCCGCTTCCAGCGATTCTGAATACCAGTCAAAAGACCGGATATCCAGCAAACCCGTTGCCGAAGCAATAGAATGATCCACCTTATATTCTCCAAACAATGACCACCAGATGTATTCCTTAATGGAAATAAACCTGGCTGCCTTTGCAAAAAGAGCCGGCTCGGCCTCTTTTAACCAGATTAATTTACAAAGAGGGGACATGGCATGAACAGGAGTTCCCGTCTGCCGGTAGATCCTCCGGCCCGCAGCGCTGTCTTTCAGAGCTTTGGCATAGGGCGCAGGGCGCTGATCAGCCCAGGTGATAGCCCTCGTCAGCGGCCTGCCCGCAGCATCTACTGCGATCAGGCTATGCATAGCGCAGCTGAAACTGATGCCCGCAAGACCCGGCAGGGATGCTGTCTTTTTCCGGACCTCGCCAAGAGTCATTACCACAGCCTCAAGCAATTTATCCGGGTCCAGCTCGTGCTGACCTTCGATTTCGGAAAAGATGGGATAAGAAATACGGGCGCTGTCCAACACGACTCCCTCGTCCGTAAAAGCCACGGCCTTGGTATTTGTGGTGCCAATGTCAATGCCAATGATGTAATGCATCAGATGAGCTTATATCAGATCTCTTAGCTTTGTCACAACCGTTTCCACCTGCTCACGGGTATTGTGCTTGCAAAAAGAGAAGCGCACCGTTACCTGGTTTGGATTGTTGTTGATAGCGCGGATCACGTGCGACCCCTGTTCCGCCCCACTTGTGCAGGCACTGCCGCCGGAAGCGCAGATATGGTTGATATCAAGATTGAAAAGAAGCATTTCGGATTTCTCCGTCTTGGGGAAAGATACGCTCAATACAGTATAAAGGCTGCGCCCCAACGGATCGCCATTAAAAGAAATACCTTTCACCTGTTTCTTCAGCTGCTCCATCATATACACCTTCAGCCCTTTGATATACGAGCTGTCCGCCTCATAATTCGCCGTCGCCAGCTCCAGCGCCCTGGCAAAACCTACTATGCCATATACGCTCTCCGTACCTGCCCGCATATTCCGCTCCTGCGAACCGCCGTGTATAAAAGGACTGATCCTGACATTCTCATTGATATACAAAAGCCCGACCCCTTTCGGTCCGTGGAACTTATGACCCGCGCCCGTAATAAAATGGACAGGGGTATTGCGCAGATCAAAAGGAAAATGCCCTACCGTCTGCACAGTATCAGAATGGAAAATGGCTCCATAGAGCTTACACAGTTCACCCACCGCTTGAATATCGAGGATGTTCCCGATCTCATTATTGGCATGCATCAGGCTGACCAGGGTCTTTTCAGCGCTGGTAGCCAGCTTGTGCTCCAGGTCTTCCAGGTCTATATGCCCATTGGGCAGCAGGTTGACAAAACTCAGGGCCGCCTCACCCCGCTTGTGCAGGTGTTCCACCGTATGCAGGGTGGCATGATGCTCCAATGGAGAAGTGATGATGTGCAGGCAACCCAGGTCCCGCACCGCCGCTGAAATAGCCGTATTTGAGCTTTCCGTGCCGCCGGAAGTAAAAAAGATCTCGGCCGGATGTGCATTGAGTATCTTCGCTACGGATTTTCGCCCATTTTCGATGGCCAGCCGGGACTCCCGGCCATAAGAATAGATAGAGGAGGGATTGCCAAATTTATCCGTAAGGTAGGGCATCATAACCTCCAGAACCTGCGGGTCAAGGCTGGTAGTGGCGGCATTGTCGAAGTAGATTCTTTCCATAGCGGGGCAAAATTAAGTATTCTCCCTAACTTTAATGTCATCCTTATGACAGGCAACACCCGAAATGGTCCCAATCGCGGTTAGGCGGTGATGAATTCCTTGATATCCTGCATGAGTCGCAGCGCTATATTATTGGCCGTCGTCTCAAAATTGCTTTCAGCATAAATTCGGATAATGGGCTCTGTATTGGAAGTCCGCAAATGCACCCAGTCATTGTCGAATTCGATCTTCAATCCATCCTCCGAATTGATAGGATGGTTCTTATATTTCTTCTTTATCTTCTCAAAGATGGCCGGGACATCGATACCCCTTGCCAGCTCTATCTTGTTCTTGGAGATAAAATAATCCGGGTATTGGCTGCGGAAAGACTTGATTCCATTTTTATGATGCGACAGGGCGCTCAGAAAAAGACCGATGCCGATCAGCGCATCGCGTCCATAATGCAGATCAGGAACAATGATGCCTCCATTCCCTTCTCCGCCGATGACAGCATTCACACGCTTCATCGCATTGACAACGTTGACTTCTCCTACAGCAGAAGGATAATATTCTCCACCCCTCCGGATCGTCACTTCTTTCAAAGCTTTGGTACTGCTCATATTGCTGACCGTATTTCCCGGCCGTTTGCTCAGTACATAGTCGGCCACTGCCACAAGCGTATATTCTTCTCCAAACATGCTGCCATCCTCACAGACAAAACAAAGACGGTCGACATCCGGGTCTACGGCAATACCCAGGTCGGCCTTTGTCTGCTGTACCATTACGCTCAGCCCTGTCAGGTTCTCCGGCAAGGGCTCGGGGTTGTGGGCAAACCGTCCATTGACCTCTTCATTCAGCAGGATAACTTCTTCCACACCCAACGCTTTCAGCAAAGGTGGGATAAACAGCGCTCCCGTAGAATTGATGACATCGACCACGATCTTATATTTCCTTTCCCGGATAGCAGGGATGTCCACAAGAGGATATTTCACGACGACATCGATGCTTTTTTGCAGCCAGTCGCTATTCTGAGTATACTCACCCAGCTTATCCACCGGAGCAAATACAAAATCTTCTTTTTCGGCTTTTTCAAGAATGGCAGCGCCCTCTTCAGCACTGATAAATTCTCCCTCGCTGTTGAGCAATTTCAAAGCATTCCATTCCTTGGGATTGTGGCTGGCAGTCAGAATGATCCCTCCGGCAGCCTGCTCACCCGGCACAGCCAGCTCCACAGTAGGTGTGGTGGACAGCCCGAGATCAATGACATCCAGTCCCAGCCCCCGCAAGGTGCTGACCACCAGCGAGCTCACCATCTCCCCGCTGATACGGCCATCCCGGCCGACCACGATCTTTTTTCCCTTGTTTTTTTGCAGGATCCTGCTGCCAAAAGCGGCAGTAAATTTTACAACATCCAGCGGAGACAGGTTATCCCCTGGTTTACCCCCAATCGTTCCCCTTATTCCGGAAATGCTTTTGATCAATGCCACAGATACTTATTTTAGATGTCCACAAAAATAAGGTTTTGTGGCCAGAACCGCGCGTTCCCGAGCGGGAGCCAGGTTCCCCGGCGAAGTTCTCTGGCGTCCGAAAGGCAAAAAAAAACCGCCCCTTGAGGCGGAAAAAAAATTAAACCTGGTTTTCCGTAGGATAGGGTTTAATCGGATATTTTTTAAAAAATGGTTCGTTTGGATTCTGATACAAAGATACCTGAGCCGCAATCTCAAAGCAATAGTAATTCCACTCTTCACGCGACCTTTTTATCCCGGTATAATTGCTATCCATTTTGCAGGATTTAACATCGATCCAAAACATCACTCAAAGCCCTTCTTTCTTCTTATTTTTTAGCAGCATATATCTTGACAATTCATACATCCCCTCCGACAGCTTCTTCATCTCCTGCCCCACCGGCCCCTTGATCACCGACGCCGGCGTCGGCTCATTACCCACCACAGATACCAACTCTTCTTTACCTGACTTCAAACCCCGGCGATAAAAATAATCCCCTTTCACTACTCCGATATTCCCTGCATCAGGATCATAGATAAAGGACATTTCCTTACCGTGATAGCGTGCCGAATCCAGCAGATCGCGGCCTAACGTAGTATTTTCATAGGGGATATCGCAAAGTCCCGCCAGTGTCGGGAGAACATCCACCTGTGAGCAGTCCCCGGTTAACCGCTCCGGCCGCAATAACTTAGGCGCATAGATGAGCAAAGGAACATGCTCAGACGTAAGCCGCTGATCGGTCCATGCTCTCGGAAATTGATTCCCTGCATCCCCTGGGATACCATGATCCCCCACGAAAAGAAAAACGGTGTTGTCGAAATATTTTTCCCTGGACGCCGCCCCGATAAATGTCGAGTAGCCAAAATCCGTATACCGGAAGGCATTCATCTCTTCATTGCTTTCGAACCCATAACGCCGCAGCGAGTCTTCCGGCGCAGCGCGGGGATGGAAGACCGACCGGTCTTCTTCCGGAATAGTATATGGCCGGTGGTTATCAGCCGTCTGTATGATCGCAAAAAAAGGCTGCTGCTGCTGCTTCAGCACCTTATTGGCTTCCAGGAAGAGGTTTTTGTCACTGATGCCCCAGACATCGACCTTTGGAGAACTGTAATTTTCCTGCTCGTACAGATGCAGCCCCTGGATATTATTGGTCAGCAATCCCCGGATATTCGCCCAGCTGGTGCTGCCCCCTAAAAAATAAAACTTTTCATATCCCGAAAAATCATTGATGATCGTATGCTGATCGACAGCCGCAGGGTTACGGCTGGAAGTTGTGGTCGCCGCAGCCACATCCGGAATACCCGTAATAACGGCCCAAACGCCTCTAGCCGTCCCATAGCTGGGTGTAAAACAATGATCGAAAAAAATACCCTGCTGGCAAAGTCCGCTAAAAAATGGGGTCGTGTTCAGAGGATTACCCCACATGCTGCTCTTATAGGCGCTGAACGATTCGCAAATGACCACTATCACATTTGGATGGGAGGTGAGGGTACCGGGCCGGGGCACCACCCTCCTCGTACAAAGCCCGACGGGCAGACCGCCTGGCCCTGCGGCGCCAACAGCGCTATCCCAGTCGAAATAGGGCGCAAGAGCAGGTTTCGCCTCTTTAACCTTTACTTCGTCGTATACACTGTGCCTGAATTTTAGACTGCTGAAAAAGGACTGAAAAGGGTTTAGGGAAAGACTGGCCTGGTAGTCGCTGCCCAGCGTAAAAGCATCACTCCATCTCAAAGGGAACTGGCCGATCCTGCCAAAAATACAAAGCCCAAGCAAAAGAAAGGTGGCGACGAACCAGCTTATACGGGATTTCCGGCTCCCTCCGTCCGCTTCCTGCAAATCCCCAATCGGTGCGCCACCCAGTCGCCCCGAACGCCGGATCCGCTCATAAATAACCCTTATTCCGCGACGGGTCAGCCAGGTGCCGGCAACGATCAATAATATTATACGGATCACCGGGTAAGTCTGCCAGACCATATTGACCGAGATCCCGGCATCGGTGAGATAATTTAATACACTAGCATTCAGACGCTGGGACAGATAGCTATAATGTGCAAAATCCACGGAATAAAAAAAGACGATCCCGGCCGCTCCTAAACCCGTCAGCCCCAAAACCAGCTGCCGTCCCGCTTTACTCCTGAAAAGGTCCAGGGCGGGAATAGCTCCAGCCAGCAGCAGAATCACCTCCAAAATGCCGACATAACGAAGATCATACCTGATCCCAAGTACAAAAGAAGAAAATACAGCCCCGAATGAATGCCCCTGCCTGCTGAAAGAAAAAAACAAAGCAAGGCGTAATAAGCTCATGATCAACAAAAAAATAATGCCTGTTGAAAAAACCAAACGCACCGTTTTTGGTATATTTGGTAAATTTGTCGCCGATCTGTTTGACATGTCCATGATTTCTGTGAAATGCTGCAAAAAAAATTGGCAAAAATATATTTTTTTGCATCATTACCGCTAATATCTTTAATCGGACTCCGTCCGATTGGGGGGGACAAAAGTAGATCAATTATATTGAAACCATGATTTTACTCGATTCCGGGGCGCATCCGGGGCTTTTACACAGCATTATACAGGGTGATTATTGGCTCTTTTCCCGGATCAACCAGGACTGGATATCTCCTTTTTTCGACCGCCTTTTCCTATTCATACGGGAGTCAGAATTATGGGTGCCCTTCTATCTTTTTTTAGGGGTCTTTATCACGCTGAATTTTCGCAAAAAGGGCTTGTGGTGGGCCGCCTACCTGGGAATGACCGCTATTATCAGCGACCTGATCAGCAGCAAGCTCATAAAAGATAACCTGGTCGTCCGAACCCGTCCATGCGGCGACCCGCTAATCATCGAAACGGTCCGTTTTATTGCAAATTATTGCCCTGTCAGCTCGAGCTTCACCTCTTCCCATGCCTGTAACCATTTTGCGCTGGCCTTCTTTATCTACCGTACCCTGCGACATACCAGCCGCTGGTGGGGACTGGTATTCGTCTGGGCATTTTTGATCTCATATGCGCAGGTCTATGTCGGTGTACATTTTCCGCTGGACGTCACCTGCGGAGCTATTATAGGATCGATCATCGGCTGGCAGCTCAGCCGCGTGTTCCGGTTCCAGTTTGGCACGCTTCATTTACAACCCTATAATACATCCCATGCTTGATGTAATCATTTTATTGTTCCTTATCTTCCTGAACGGGTTGTTTGTTATGGCAGAAATAGCTCTAGTGTCGGCACGAAAAAGCCGGCTTGAGAACCTGGCCGATAACGGCGATGTAAAAGCCAGGTCGGCTCTCAAGCTGGCAGAAAATCCCGAACTCTTCCTTTCCACGGCCCAGATAGGCATTACCCTTATCTCCCTTCTTACAGGTTTCTATGTCGGAGAAAAGTTCAGCGCAGAGCTGCAGCCTTACCTGGAAAAGATCCCTTACCTGAGACATTATGCCGCCAATCTTTCCAGCGCCCTTATTCTGGTCTCTGTCACTCTTTTAACCATCATCTTCGGAGAGCTGATCCCAAAACGCGTCGGGCTGCTCAGGGCCGAACAAATAGCCCGTCTTGTAGCCAACCCAGTCCGGATGCTCTCCCTGATCACATATCCCATCGTATGGCTGCTGAATAAGACAAGTAACCTTTTCTTCCGTTTCGTCAAGATCACCCCGTCTTCCGATGGCGCCGTCACGGAAGACGAGATCAAGGCCATCATCAACGAAGGTACAGAACAGGGCGCTATCGAAGAAGCCGAACAGGAGATCATCGAACGCGTCTTTCACCTGGGGGATCGAAACATCACTTCATTGATGACCCACCGCAGCGACATTGTCTGGTTCGACCTCAATGAGACTGAAGAGACGATGAAAGGAAAGATAATCAACGATCCCCATTCCGTCTATCCCATCTGCGACGGCGAGATCGATAACATCAAGGGAGTCGTTTCCATAAAAGACCTTTATGTCACAGAGGACAACGTATTGTTTAAAGATATCATGTCCCCCGCCCTCTTTGTTCCTGAGAACAATACGGCTTATATGGTGCTGGAAAAGTTCAAACAGTCCAAGATCCATTGCTGTTTTATCGTCGACGAGTACGGAAGCCTGCTGGGCCTTATGACCCTCAACGATATTCTCGAAGCCATCATCGGCGAAATAGCTCCCCCGGATGATGTCCCCGACTATGAGATAAGGAAACGGGATGACGGCAGCTTCCTCGTAGACGCCCAGATCCCCTTTTATGATTTTCTCACCCACTTCCACAAAACAGAATGGATGAATGAAGGAGACCATGAATTCGATACCCTGGCGGGCTTTATCCTCAACCGGCTGGAGCATATCCCCGAAACCGGTGAAAAACTGGAATGGCGTGGTTTCACTTTCGAAATTATCGACATGGATGCCCAACGGATCGACAAGGTCCTGGTCATCCCATCCGAAGAAGTGCAAAAGGAGCTAAAAGAAGAAGAAGAAGAAGATTAAAACTGAAAACTCGCACCCGCGTCCGGATAATCCAGCCGCGTACTTTTTCGCTGTCCGCCGACAGTCACATGCATGATATTGATCTGCTGATTGAACGCGTCATAAAGCAGGTCATTCACAACGTCGATCCTTTTCACCGCCGGAACATCATTGACCTGGAAATAGCTCCACGTCCCATCCGCCTCTTTTTCGCTGCCCACAAAATGCAGCCCGGCTATCCTCCCGTCCACTTTCAGCCGCAGATGTTTTTCCACGTATTCGTCGATGAGCTTGTCTGTCGCAGCCTTATTCGCAGCGTTGGACAGGTCTACCTTGGTTTTTGCCCCCTTCTCCAGCACCGTCTCCAGGTCGTTGGTGAAGATCTTGCAGCTTACCTCCAGTATCTTGTCCTTCGCATTGTGACTGATCTCCGTTACGGTAATATAAAGAGGATGCGCCGGAGCCGGAGAGAGAGCGCGCGGAGCCGGGGCCCCCGAGACCAAAAACATGGTTAAAACCACCGCAGACAACCATTTAAATAGAGAACCAGCCATTTAAAAGATAAATTTTTATGGTACAAAAGTCTGGATAATTTTACAGAATCCATCAGTATGCAGGAATTCGACCGTTCATTTTGTCTCTTTTTTTGGTCGGTCGGAATCTCGCGGGTAATTGATTTTAAATAATGCTCGATTTATGCCGTCCATTTTGTATTTTTTTTGGTCGGCCTGAATCTCACGAATATAATTATTTATTAAAGGTGCTCGATTTTAAGCTCTACTTTGATATCGGTTTAGGTCATATCCTTACCTGGGAAGCCATGGATCACATCCTTTTCGTGGCTGCCCTCTGCCTGCGCTATCTCATGAAAGACTGGCGGAAAGTAGTGATCCTCGTGACGGCATTCACGATCGGACATTCTATCACCCTTGCGCTCAGCGCCGTCGGCCTGGTGCATTTTGCTACCCGGTGGATCGAATTCCTTATCCCTTTAACAATAGTAGCCACAGCCATAAATAATCTTGCACAGCGGCCCGGACAGGTCGAACATCCTTCACGGTTGCCCGTCATTTACTTTTTTGCGCTGTTCTTCGGGCTGATCCACGGACTGGCATTCGCAAACAGCCTGCTCAGCCTGGTTGGAAAGGAAGGCATCGTTCTACCGCTGCTGGCTTTTAACCTGGGCATCGAAGCCGCTCAGTTATTAGTTGTAGCCGTTATTCTAATGATTTCTTTTATTTTCGTTCAGCTGATGAAAGTTCGCAGGGTCTGGTGGGTCAGAGGCGTCTCGGCACTCGTGCTCCTTGCCTCCCTTAAAATGGCTTTCGAACGCTGGCCTTAGTATTTCAGGTTTAGTAAAATAATATACACACACATGAAAAGACAACTGCTTATTTTATTGAGTTTCTGTTCCGCAGGCACACTGTTGGCACAGGATATCAAAAACAATCCAACTTCCAACCACGGCAATAAGTTCGAGGCGCTGGGAACCATTCTGCCGACTCCCAACGAATATCGCACAGCCAGCGGCGCACCGGGACCAAAGTACTGGCAGCAAAGAGCAGATTACGACATCCAGTGTAACCTCGATGAGGACAAGCAAGTGCTTACGGGTTCGGAGGCAATTACTTATTCCAACAACTCCCCTGATGAGCTGACCTATCTCTGGCTGCAACTGGACGAGAATGAACATAGCGCAAAGAACAATGCCAACTATCAGGACGGCGGCAGCATGCAAAAAGTAGTCAGTGACCAGATGCTGGACAGGATGTCCCGGTCAACCGAAGCCAACGACTACGGTGACAATATCGTAAAGATCACCGATGCATTGGGCAAACCCCTGCATTACATGATCAACAAGACCATGATGCGCGTGGAATTACCCACCGTCTTAAAACCAGGCCAGAAATTCATTTTTAAGATAGACTGGAATTATCATATTTCCGATCGCTTGAAACTCGGCGGTCGCGGCGGTTACGAATATTTCCCCGAAGACGGCAACTACCTGTTCACTATGACCCAGTGGTATCCCCGCCTTTGTGTCTACAGTGACTTCCAGGGCTGGCAGAATAACCAGTTCACCAGCCGCGGGGAATTTGCCCTGACCTTCGGCAACTTTAAGGTCCAGATGACAGTGCCCGCCGACCATATCATCGGCGCCACCGGCGAATGCCAGAACTACCAGGCTGTGCTGACTCCCGGCCAGTTCAGCCGCTGGCAGCAGGCGCAAACCACAAAAGAGCCCATCGAGATCGTAACCCTCGCAGAAGCAAAAGCTTCTGAAGTAAAAAAGAACAAGGCCAAAAAGACCTGGATCTTCAAAGCTGATAATGTTCGTGACTTTGCCTGGGGCTCTTCCCGCAAATTCGTGATGGACGCTATGCCCGCCTATGTGGAAGGTAAAAAGGTAATGTGTATGAGCTACTACGGCAAAGAGGCCTACCCCCTGTATCGCAAGTTCTCTACAAAGGCCGTAGCACACACCATCAAGACCTATTCTCATTTCACGATCCCCTTCCCTTACCCTGTCGCTCAAAGCGTAGAGGCTTCCAACGGGATGGAATACCCGATGATCTGCTTCAACTACGGCCGTACCGAAAAGGATGGCACCTATAGTGAAGCTACCAAATACGGTATGCTCGGTGTCGTGATCCATGAAGTAGGACACAACTTCTTCCCCATGATCATCAACAGTGACGAACGTCAGTGGACATGGATGGACGAAGGTCTCAACTCTTTTGTTGAATATCTGACCGAAGAGCTTTGGGACAATAAATTCCCGGTTCGCGGAAAAGGACCCGGCTGGGCCATCGTGGATTATATGAAACTGCCAAAGGATCAGCTGGAGCCCATCATGACCAATTCCGAGAACATCGTCAATTTCGGACCCAATGCCTATTCCAAGCCTGCCACAGCTCTCAACATCCTCCGGGAGACCGTTATGGGCCGCGAGCTCTTCGACTATGCTTTTAAAGAATATGCGCGTCGCTGGGCCTTCAAGCACCCTACTCCCGCCGACCTCTTCCGTACGATGAACGACGCCAGCGCAGAAAACCTCGACTGGTATTGGCGCGGCTGGTTCTATGGCATCGAACCTGTAGATCTTTCGCTCGACAGCGTCAAGCACCTGGTCGCCGACCTGGACCACGGTCCCGCAAAGGTGGATACGACTTATATGAAGAGCATCGACAAGCCATTTCCCACCGGTAAATTCCCTACGGACATCTCCAAGGATCGCAACCGCGATGACAGGAATATTGTCTTCGCCGCCGACGCAGACACCTCCCTGCACGACTTCTACTACAAGTATACCCGGGGAGAGATCCCTTATGACACTGCAAAATACGCGGTACATAATGTTATGTTCGACGAACCTTTGGACGATGCTACAAAAGAAAAGATCAGATCCAAACAGTTCTACGAGCTGCAGTTCAGCAATAAAGGCGGTCTCGTAATGCCGATCATCATCGAATGGACCTACAAGGATGGCACAAAAGAGATCGAACGCATCCCTGCCCAGGTATGGCGTAAGAACGAAGGCCATCTCACCAAACTATTCGTAAAGGATAAGGAAGTGACCAGCATCAAGCTCGACCCCAATCGCGAAACGGCCGATATCGACGAGAGCAACAACAGCTGGCCCGTCGTTAAGACCGAAAGCAAATTCGAGGTCTTCAAAGCCAAACAGGGTGCTCCCCGCGCTATTCCGCAGACCAACAATCCCATGCAGCTGACCGGCAAGGATAAAAAAGCATTCTAAGCGGATCACTTGCTCACAATATAGGATCGCTGACAACATAGCATCAACACATAAACAAAAAGCCCCGGAACTCCCGGGGTTTTTTGTTTTTACACTACTAACAGTCCCTTATATTTGCCTCAAATACTTCCACATGAAAATCCTTCTCCCCCTCCTCCTTGTCCTCTCCACCCAAACCTTCGCGGCCCGCGTTGACACCATCCTCGTCCACAGTACCGCCATGAACAAAGACATTAAATGCGTGGTTATCCAGCCCTCTCATCCCGCGACGATCCACCCGGCCACCGGATCTTCCCGCTTCCCCGTGATTTACCTCCTCCACGGCTACAGCGGCAACTACGCCCAATGGCCGGCCACCGCGCCACAATTAGGCAAAGAAGCCGACGACCTTGGCATCATCTTCATCAGCCCGGACGGCGGCTATGACAGCTGGTATTTCGACAGCCCGATCGACCCCTCCGTCCGTTATGAGACCTTTATGACGAAAGAGCTTATCCCCTATATCGATACGCATTACTCCACTATTTCCGACAGGACACATCGCGCCATCACGGGCCTCAGTATGGGCGGACATGGAGCACTATATCTCGCTATCCGACACAAAGACCTGTTCGGCGCAGCAGGCGCCACCAGCGGCGGGGTCGACTTCCGCCCCTTCCCCGATAACTGGGGAATAAAAAAGGATCTGGGAAATATAAACGAACACAAAGACAACTGGGATGCTAATACCGTTCTCACCGCTGTCGACAATCTCAGCAACGGCGACCTGAAGATCATCTTCGATTGCGGGACCAGCGACTTCTTCCTCACCGTCAACCGCAACCTCCATCAAAAATTACTGGACAATAAGATCGATCATGACTATATCGAACGCCCGGGCGGGCACAATGGTCAATATTGGAGGAACAGCATCGACTATCAGATTCTCTTCTTCTGGAAATATTTTCTCATCGGTCATTAATACGTGCTTCCCGTCTGCACCTTCACCTTCTTTTTCCCTGTCTTTTTCTCAAAATCAAGGACCTCCTTTGGCTTAGTCACCGACGCCCTGGCAGAGTCCGTCCCTGACGACTTCTGCGCTGTAGAACGCCTTTCCAGCTTACCTAATGTATACACTTCCGACCGGGATATCATTCCCGTCATCGGATCATAGAATTTCCATTCCCCATCCTTTATCGCAACTCCTTCGTTCTTGACAATTACCGTTTTGTATTTGTCCAGATGGTCGATATCCTCTACGGTAAGGGTATCATACGCCTTATCAGGATTCAGGGCCCTCCAGCTCTCTTCCCTCAGCAAAGTGCCATTCATGCCAAAATACTGGCAAACGCCGTCCTTATTACCCCATTTATAGAACTCGACGCCGGAAAGGTCTCCCGCAAGGCTATAAAGACGCCAGGTTCCCTCTTTCCGGTTGTCAACGTATATACCTTCCTCCTCAAAACCAGGCTCACCCCTCACCTCATCGAAATGGTTTACCCAACGCCCCTGTTTCTTGTCCTGTTTATCCACACGATTCAGCGTATCCCCCTTCGGGCTGATGATAAAATCCTTCCATTGGGAATATCCCCTCAGACTGGCTAATTGCAGCCCCGCCAACAACACAAAAGATAATAGTCGAACCATATATTTAAAATTTTCGCCAATGGTCTCCTATGAAATCCAGCCCATCGGCGAAAATGGGCTAATTATTGGCCTTCGGCCGATGGACCTTGGTCCATCTTGTAACGAAAATCATTCCAAATTATGATGGCAGCCGCCGGATATTACAGGAACGCTATATTTGCATACTCAACTGACTGACATGAAAGTATACATAGGGCTTATCCTTTTGCTGTTGAATAGTTTAGCTGCGGCAGCGCAGCAGCCCATCACGGCGCCCACCACTATCCCTCAAATAAAAGCCGAGCTGGAGAAGTCCCCTAACCCGCTGTTATACGCCAAACAAGTCCTGAAACGACGCTTTAAGATAGATACCATCGTTGTGACCCGTACCCGCGTCTTTAATAGCCTGGCCGATAGTCTCGCCTACAACGGCAAAGAAAAGAAGGTCTATGGCCCCTACGGCCCGAAAGGCAGCCAATTCCTCGTGCAATTGCTCACCAAGGCACCCAACCAGTTCTTTCACGTCAGCCAGATCTTTATAGATACATCTGTTTTCAGCCGCCGTGTCGCTGACTCCCTGGGTAATATGATCGTCCAAAGGATTAATAGCGGGGCAGCCAGCTTCGAACAAATGGCCGTTACATATTCGATGGGAGGCGAGGGGAAAACAAAGGGTGACCTGGGATGGATCGCCAGGGGCGTGTTATTACCGCAGATGGAACACGAAGTGATCGTTCACAAGAAAGGAGAGGTTTTCAAGATGTGGAGCGCCAACGGGCTACATATCCTCCGCAAAGCCGATGACCCGAAACAAGACACGGGTTTTGCGCTGATGATGCAGGTTTTCTTATAGACAGCCCCCCCCGAGACGCCGCCGCATCAATTCATTCCGGCAAAAACCACCGCAGCGCCAGCTCATACCCCTTCAGCCCCAGCCCGGCGATGGTCCCCTTCGCCTTAGCCGAAACATGCGACAGCCGGCGAAACTCCTCCCGCGCATGCACATTGCTGATATGCACTTCTATAACCGGCGCAGGAATAGCCGCAATAGCATCCCCGATAGCAACAGAAGTATGCGTATATCCACCCGGATTGATAATGACCCCATCGACCGAATATCCCACTCGCTGCAGCTCATTGATCAGCTCCCCCTCCACATTACTTTGAAAATAGCTGAACTCAATCGCAGGATACTTTGCCCGAAGCGAGTCGTAATAATGCTCGAAAGTCTGGCTTCCATAAACCTCGGGCTCCCGGAGACCCAGGAGATTCAAATTCGGCCCGTTGATGATCGCTATATGCATAGAGACTTATTTATGCTTCCTGATCAGTTCGATGAATTCATCGAAAAGATAACGGCTGTCATGAGGTCCAGGTGTGGATTCAGGATGGTACTGAACAGAAAAGGCCGGACGGTCCTTTAACCGGATCCCTTCGATGGAATCGTCGTTGAGATTGACATGGGTTATCTCCACATTCTCCGCCTTCCTCACAGCTTCCGGGTCCACTCCAAAACCATGGTTCTGCGTGGTGATCTCGCAACGGCCAGTCACCAGGTTCTTGACAGGATGATTTAAACCCCGATGACCATGATGCATTTTGAACGTCGGGATGTCATTGGCCAGCGCCAGCAGCTGGTGACCAAGACAGATACCAAAAAGAGGCTTTTTCTCCTTCAGGATCTCCTTGACCATCGGGATGGCATATTCCATCGGAGCCGGATCACCGGGGCCATTGGAAAGGAAATACCCGTTCGGCTGAAACTCCCTGAGTTTTGCCAAAGGGGTCTTAGCGGGAAATACCTTTACAAAGGCGCCCCTGTCCACCATACATTGCAGGATATGCTTCTTCACACCATAGTCCAGCACAGCGACCCGCACCTTTGAATTGGGATCACCCAGCTCATATTCCCTCTCCGTGCTGACGACAGAAGCCAGCTCGAGCCCATCCATGGAAGGCGTATTATTCAAGATCGCTCTCAATTCATCGACATTCGTGATCTCAGAGGAGATGACACAGTTCATCGCCCCTTTTACCCTTACATGCGCTACCAGCGCCCGCGTATCTACCCCCTCTATACAAACGATGTTGTTGGCCTTTAGATATTCATCCAGCGAGCCTTTGGCCTGGATCCGGGAAAACTGCTCTTCCAGGTTACGGGCGATAAGACCACGGATCTTGACGCTGCCAGACTCTATGTCGCTGTCTTTTACGCCGTAATTACCGATGTGCACACTGTTCATGATCAGCACCTGGCCATAGTAGCTGGGATCCGTAAACACTTCCTGGTAGCCGGTCATCCCGGTATTGAAACAGATCTCGCCGGAAGTTGTACCCTTTTTGCCAAAAGCCTGGCCATGATGAACAGAACCGTCTTCCAATAAAAGAATAGCTGGGATGGGTGAAGTAGTGTGGGACATTTACAACCTAAAATTTTGAAGTCTGAAGAATCGTGAAAAATCCTGCAAAAGTAGCGATTTCTACAAAAAAAAGACCCGGTATTTTGTACCGGGTCCATTTTTATTTTTAAGCAGCTACCAACCGGACAAACGTCCAGTGGCCAAATCATTGGCCTATTCGCCAGCTTTTTCTTCTGTCTTACCGGCTTCAGCAGCAGGAGCAGCAGCTTCTGCACCTTCAGCCTTCTTCTTCGCACCACCGGCACGACGCGTTCTCTTCGTTGCCGTTGCTTCCTTGGCTTCACCTTTTCCTTTACCGTATACTTCATTGAAGTCTACCAGTTCGATCAGAGCTGTTTCAGCATTGTCACCAACACGGGTTCCAAGCTTGATGATGCGGGTATAACCTCCGGGACGACCTGCTATCTTAGTAGCAATGGTTCCGAAAAGCTCAGTAACGGCATCTTTATCCTGAAGGTAGCTAAATACTACCCGGCGCTGGTGTGTGGTGTTTTCTTTACCCTTGGTGATCAGGGGCTCTACAAAAGTCCGCAGGGACTTTGCTTTTGCTAGGGTCGTAACGATCCGCTTGTGCGTGATCAATTGGATGGCCAGATTGCTCAACAGCGCTTTACGATGTGAAGCTGTACGACCTAAATTGTTGATTTTGTCTCCGTGACGCATGACATTTGATTTTTAAACCTTATACCGTGTCAGGAATTATAAGGCTGTATTAAAAAAGAAGCCGGCTCCCAACCGGGAGCCGACCATTAAAAACTCTTATTCATCATCCACTTTCAGCTTGCCGAGATCCATGCCAAAGTGCAGGCCTCTTTCGCCCAGCACCTGCTCGATCTCCGCCAGGGATTTCTGACCGAAGTTGCGGAACTTCATCAGGTCTTCCTGTTCGTAAGTCACCAGCTCACTCAAGCTGTTGATCTTAGCGGCTTTCAGACAGTTGAAGGCGCGAACCGAAAGATCGAGGTCTTCCAGCGGGGTCTTCAGGATCTTACGCAATTGTAAGGTCTGTTCGTCCACCAGGTCTTCCTTCTTCTCTTCCTTATTATCGAAAGTGATGTTTTCGTCTGTGATGATCATCAGGTGCTGGATCAGGATACGCGATGCCTGTTTAACAGCTTCTTCCGGATGAATGGTTCCGTCCGTAGACACTTCCATGATCAGCTTTTCAAAGTCTGTGCGCTGCTCCACACGAGTGTTCTCGATGGAATACTTCACATTCTTGATAGGCGTGAATATAGCATCGGTCGGGATATAACCGAACGGAGCATCCTTGGGTTTGTTGTCTTCTGCAGGTACATAACCGCGGCCTTTACCGATAGTGATCTCGATATCCAGCTTTGCAGAAGAATCCAGGGTACAGATAAGCAGGCCGGGGTTCATTACCTCGAAGCTGGGAGTTGCTTCTCCAAGCGTACCGGCGGTAAATTCCGTCCTGTTCTTCAGGCTCAACGTGATCTTTTCCTGAGCCACTTCATGCTCAACCTTCTTCTTGAAACGAACTTGTTTCAGGTTAAGGATGATTTCCACCACGTCTTCCGTCACGCCTTTCAGGGTAGCGAACTCATGATCAGCACCCTCGATCTTGACCCCAATGATCGCATATCCTTCGAGAGAGCTGAGCAATACCCTGCGCAAAGCATTGCCTATGGTAACACCATAACCCGGCTCTAAAGGACGAAATTCGAATTGAGCTTCAAAATCAGTCGCCTTCTGAAGAATGATCTTGTCTGGTTTCTGGAAATTTAAAATGGCCATATTTAAATTTACGATTTAACTTTTTTAAACCTCGGAAGCCCATCCCACTACAGGAAAGGCATCCTCAGCAATTACTTGGAATACAACTCAACAATCAATTGCTCCTTAATGTTCTCTGGAACACTTTCGCGCTCAGGTAAAGCGATAAAAGTACCCTTGAACTCAGCTTCGGACCAGTCTAACCAGTTGAATTTGGCATTCTTTGGACGCATCTGGCTGGTAATACCCGTGTTGCCCTTGGTGCTTTCCTTGATGCTGATGACATCGCCAGGACGCAGCTCGAATGAAGGAACATTCACCACATCACCGTTGACAGTGATATGCTTGTGCGTAACCAGCTGACGCGCAGCAGGACGGGAAGGAGCAATACCAAGACGGTAAACAGCATTGTCCAGACGGGCTTCAAGAAGTTTGATCAGGTTCTCACCAGTAACGCCTTTACGACGAACGGCTTCTTCGAATGTCTTGCGGAACTGACGTTCGAGCAGACCATACGTATATTTCGCTTTCTGCTTTTCCTTCAGCTGCAGCGCATACTCACCCGGAGCCTTACGCTTCTTTGTACCACCATGCTGACCAGGAGGATTGCTGTTCTTGGTCAGATACTTGCCGTTGCCTAAGATAGGCTCTCCAAAAATGCGGGAAATTCTGGTCTTTGGACCTGTGTAACGTGCCATAATGTATTTGTTAGATTTTTGAGTTCCCGGATAAGATCATTTAAAAATCTTAAAATTCGATCTTACCCAGCTTGCTAATATTGTTTCGCCGAAGGCCCTTCCTGCAAATTGGCCCTTCTGCGAAACAACTTCGCTAATGACGGGCCTTCGGTCGATGGACCCAAGGTCCATCTATGCATAAATGTACCGCGCAAAGGCGGTACACTATTGATAAACTATACTCTACGTTTCTTGGGAGGACGGCAGCCATTGTGAGGCAGCGGGGTCACATCCTTGATCATCACTACTTCGATGCCGTTGTTAGCCAGGGCACGAATGGCGCTCTCACGACCTGAACCAGGTCCCTTAACGTATACATCGACTTTTTTCAGCCCTGCGTCTACAGCAGTCTTCGCTGCATCGGAAGAAGCCATCTGAGCAGCATAAGGAGTATTCTTCTTGCTACCCTTGAAGCCCATCTTACCAGCGCTGCTCCAGGAGATAACCTGGCCGCTCTTGTTGGTGAGGCTGATGATGATGTTGTTGAAGCTGGCGGTAATATGGGCATCCCCATAAACATCCACCTTTACGATCCTTTTCTTAGCAGCGGCCTTTGCGCTGTTCTGTTGTGCTTTTGCCATGTTCTTTTAAATAGGTAATCTTTCTGTTTTTTAAATAATCCCGGCTTGAGCCAGAACCAAACCAACCCTCCACCTGCACCAGGGTATCCGCAATTGGTCTGAAAAGTGCATATATAACATAAGCCGGCCTCTGCAAAAGCAGTAAACCAGCTCATGACTAAAGACTATTTCTTGGCTACCTTCTTCTTACCGGCAACTGTTTTACGCTTACCTTTACGTGTACGGCTGTTGGTACGCGTACGCTGACCACGAACCGGCAACCCCTTACGATGGCGTAATCCACGGTAGCAGGCGATATCCAGCAAACGCTTGATATTCATCTGCACTTCTGAACGAAGCGCACCTTCTACCTTGAATTCATTGGTAATGGTATTACGAATCGCGTTCAGCTCTTCGTCATTCCACTGGTTCACTTTCTTGTTCAGATCAATCCCTGCAGAATTCAGGATATACTGAGCAGTAGCGCGGCCAATACCGAAGATATAGGTAAGTCCGATCTCCCCTCTTTTATTTTTTGGTAAGTCTACACCGGCAATACGAGCCATATTCTAATTTTAAAAATTTTAACGACTAAACTAATAAGATTAACCCTGACGCTGCTTGAAGCGGGGATTTTTCTTGTTAATTACATAAAGCTTGCCCTTCCTCCTCACGATCTTACAATCGGCACTGCGCTTTTTAATGGATGCACGAACTTTCATGATAATAATATTTGTCTTTTCAATGGAATCATGGAACTCGCCAGGGCTCGTTTCATGATATTACTATTTGTATCTAAAAATAATTCTTCCCCTTGTCAAATCGTATGGACTCATCTCTACCCCCACCTTATCCCCAGGCAATATCCTGATATAGTTCATCCTCATCTTCCCAGAGATAGTAGCCAGTATTTCATGCCCATTTTCCAACTTTACCTTGAACATAGCATTAGATAGGGCCTCTAAAATAATACCATCTTGTTTAATGAGTGCTTGTTTCGCCATACAGTTTTTGGGAGCGCAAAGATAGGAATAAATACAATTACGTCAAAAAATTGGTTAAAATATAATTTTTCGCCGCAAACAAAGCCTGATTCTTGCCGAAATATAAAACCCCGGCAAAAGTATTAGTTTTTTTAATAAGATACATCTTTTTTAGGCTAAACCCCGCTTTTTGTGGCCGGAACCGCCCATGTCAGATCGATCTTGGTCATTTGATGGAAGTGATTCTGCAATTGATGCACACTCAAGGGCTGCGTAATATGCCGCCTGTCTTCCCGATACCACATCTCCAAGTGGGAAAAATCCCCCTTTTGTGATAAAAGGATCCTAAAGGGGCCTCTGAGATATTTAACCTCACCATCCCCCAGTTCCTGCTTTTCAAAACCCAGCTTCATCAATTGATTCTCATCCAAAGGTATGGGATACAAGTCATTCGGACCATACCAAAATTCATCCTGCTCCCCGACCTGAACGTTGATTTCCTTATCATCACCATTCAACCCGATCACCTGCCCCTCCTTACGCTGGCCATCAAACTCCACCAGCACAATATCTCCCGCTCTTAATTCATGAAACTGGATCATATGACATCGTTTTAGTTTGTTATTTCCGAATTTACGGGATTTCGCCCTAAAACACAAACCAGAACTTTTCCGCGCTCCTCTCCCGCAGCCTCAACCTCCCCGGCTCCCTGCCGGATCGCCCTACACCAGCTTCATCGCCTCCAGCTTCTCATTGATGAGCTGAATCTCTTCAGGGCTCAGCTTCAACCGGATAGCCCCCGCATTCTGCACCGCCTGGGCGGCATTCCTCGCCCCGACCAGGGCAATGGTAATGCCCGGACGATCCAGGGTCCAGCGGATCACCAGCTGCGCCAGACTGGCCCCCTTATCCGACGCCAATGACCGCAGCTCATCCAGGAAAGCATTGATCCTGAAAAGATTCTGACCCGTAAAATATTTGCTCTCCCCCCGGTTATCCCCTTCATTATAGGTATGCCCCGGCTTGATCTTTCCAGTCAGCACCCCCCGCTGCAAAGGACTATATGCCAAAATAGCCTTATGATTCTCAATGCAATAAGGCACCAGGTCAGTTTCAATATCCCGGCGGACCATGCTGAACGGAACCTGGTTCGACGCCAGTTTTACCGTCTTCTCCGCCTCTATCATCTGCGCCTTGTCATAGTTCGAGACCCCAACCGCCCGAACCTTCCCCGCCTTTACCAGCCCTGCCAACGTTTCCATTGTCTCCGCAATAGGCGTAGTGACATCCGGCCAGTGGATCTGGTAGAGATCGATATAGTCCGTCTTCAGCCGGCGCAGACTGGCCTCGCATTCTTTTATGATACTGTCCCTCCCGGCGAATTTATAAATGTCCAGCGGCTTCCCGTCATTGTCCTGGCTCTTAAAAGCAAATTCGCCTTTCGTATCATCCCACCGCATCCCAAACTTCGTCATGATCTGCACCTTATCCCTCGGTATACCCTGCAAAGCCTCCCCCACGATCTCCTCGCTCAACCCCTGCCCATATACAGCCGCCGTATCAATAGATGTCACCCCCTGATCATAGGAAGCCCTTATCGCTTCCACCGCATCCTTCCGCTCCGATCCTCCCCACATCCATCCCCCAATAGCCCACGCGCCAAAAGTAATAGCAGAGGCGCTCAAGCCCGATTCGCCCAATTGTCTGTATTCCATATTCATTTTTTTGGAACACGAATTTAAAGGCAACAAGGCAAACCGGACCGGCGCCTTCGACTAACTTTATTCTGAGCTTATAATAATAAATAACTGATCACTGCACCATCACCAGGGCAATTGCCTCCTGACCACATCGGCCGGGTACCGCAGCGCAAGCTCCCTGATCTCATAGCTGAATTGCTCAAAGGTCTCTACCCATAACCTCGCCTCCTCCGGAGTATACTCATAGAAACCCTTCGCATTGGACACTCCCCGGCCACCCGCTTTGACGATCCCGTCGATAAGCGGAGGGACCTCTTTGCTGTTGCTCAGCGTAGGGAACAGGTCTTTCATTACCGTATGATAAGCCGCTACGCCAGTGAGATCCATCCAACGGAACACTCCCATCAACGTCATCCAATAGCCGGCATTATTACGACAGGCCCGGTCGACATCCTCGATCGAGGCATAGCCATTTTCGACGAGATAGAACGCCTCCCGGTATAGCGCATACATCAGCCTGTTAGTAATGAACCCCCGTATATCCTTCCGTACCAGCGTAGGCTCCTTACCCCAGTTATGCGCCAGCCGGTAGAGCCATTCCGCTTTTTCCGGTTCGCTGTCCTCTCCACAGATGATCTCCAGGAACCTCGTGGTATGCGAGGGCTCGGCCCAATGCAGGCCGAACATACGCCCCGGTCGAAGGGTGTGCTTCTGCAGGATACTTATCGGGATAGCCGAGGTATTGCTCGTCAACAGGACATCCTGGCCGATAACGGCCTCGATCTTCTCATATACTGTTTGTTTTATGGAGAGGTTTTCAAGAGTACATTCAATGACCAGCACACAGGATGCAAGTTCCCCGTAATCTTCCGTGATACGCAGGTTTGGCAAATAGGTTTCAGGGCTTTCCCGTGCAAGTCCTTCCTGCCACGATCTTGTTAAGTGCCCCCGGATCCGGTCCTCTGCGGTAAGCAGATCCACAGCGAGAGGTGCTACCGCAACGACAGGGTGGCCCGCCATCAGCAGGCAGGTAACGATGCTGCATCCCATCAATCCCAATCCCACAACACCTACAGGCATTTCAATTATAATGAATTCCTTTTCCATATTCATTAAGCAGCCCGCCGCGCGGTACGCAGGTCAATATGTAGCCCGCCCGCCGGAAAGGTCAAACGTGAATCCTGTGGTAAAGCTATTTTCCGGCGAGACAATATAAGCCGCCAGGCTCGCTATCTCTCCCAGCGTTCCGCAACGTTTCATCGGTATCTTATCGGTCATATATCTCACCTGCTCTTCGGGAAGAGCATCTACCAGGGCTGTACGGATAACCGCCGGCGCCAGAGCATTGACCGTAATACCCGTCTCAGCATATTCTTTCCCCTGTACCTTCGCCATAGCTATGACGGCTGCCTTGGAAGCCGAATAGGCCAGCATCCCGGCATTCCCTTCTTTTCCGGCGATGGATGCTATATGAAGAATACGACCATAATTGTACTTCAGCATCACCGGCAGCACATATTTGGATGTATAGTACGATCCCATGAAATTAACGTCGAATACCATCCTCAGATCGGAACTGTCCGTCTCATGGCTTTTCAAATTGGTCCGGCCCGTGATGCCCGCGCTGTTGATCAGGATGTCGATGCGGCCATACCGGCCCGAGATCTCATTCACCGACTCCCTTACTTCTTGTTCCTTCGTTATATCGATAACCCAGGTATAACAGTCGGATGCGAATTCCTGCCGGACATTTTGCAGCTGCGTGCTATTGTTATCCAACAGGGCAAGCCGGACGCCTTCGATGGATAGCTTCCTCGCAATGGCAAGACCCAGACCCGATGCGGCACCTGTGATCAGCGCTGTCTTATGTTGTAATGTTCCGGTCACCTTTCTGTTTTGGTCTCATTAAAGTAACGAATAAGTGAATAGGAATCTCGATCAAACGATTGCGTAATCGACTAAAAGCCCTGATCAGAATACTTTTTGCCCGGCAGAATAAGTAGCCACCGTTTTTGTCTGCAGTATCGCAGCAGCAGGAATTTTCATCAGGTCTTTATCAAGGATAACAAAGTCTGCTTTCTTTCCCGGCTCGATGCTTCCGATCTCCTTTTCCAGACAATCCGCCTTCGCCGCCCAGATCGTCATTCCCCTTATCGCCTCTTCTCTTGTCAACGCACTGCCCGGCTGAAATCCCCCGGCCGGATAACCCTTTGCGTCTACGCGGAACACCGCTGCCAGGAACGTTTTTAAAGGACTTATATCCTCCACCGGGAAGTCCGTACCCAATGGTATCCATCCGTTCTGTTGCAGCAATTGCTTAAAGGCATAGGCACCTTTTATCCGCACCGGCCCCAGCCGCTCCGCCGCCCAGTACATATCGCTCGTGGCATGTGTGGGCTGTACCGAAGGGATAACTGAAGCTTGCGCGAACAGGCTAAAATCAGCGGAATCGATCACCTGCGCATGCTCGATACGCCAGCGCTTGTCATTTTTACCCTTCAGATATTTATTATACACCTGCAGTATGATCCGGTTAGCCGAATCCCCTATCGCATGCGTGCACAGCTGAAAATCCGTTCGAGCCAGGACCGACGCCAATGAATCATAATGCGCAGGGCTCCTCAGCAGGAATCCCTGCCAGCCCGGCTTGTCATCATAGGGCTTCAACAGACAAGCGCCCCGGCTGCCCAGGGCTCCATCCGCATATGCCTTTACCCCCTTCACATACAAGAGCTCCGTTTTATAAGGCCCTTTCGGCAGATAGTAAGATAGATTGCCGGCATTATCGCTCAGCATCACATAAACACGCATCTTCAGTTTTCCCTTCTTTTGCAGCGAGTCCAGTCTTTCTATATCCACCCTGTCCAGACCGCAATCCGTCACTGTCGTCAGCCCCTGGGCAAAACAGTTTTTCTGACCCGCATCCAGCATTATGTCCCAGTCGGCGGCCGACGGCTCGGGCACTTTCGAGTTTACCAGGTGCTGCGCATTGTCTATGAGAATGCCGGTCAGCCGGCCATTTTTTGTTTCGACAGTACCGCCTTCCAGCGTCTGGCCCGGCTTCACCCCCGCCAGTTCCAGCGCTCGTGCATTGGCGATCACCGCATGGCCATCCACCCTCCCCAGCACTACAGGCGTAGAAGGGAATAGCCGATTTAGTAAAGTGTTGTCAGGAAAAGCCTTACCGGGGAATTTATTCTGATCCCAGCCACGGCCCAGTATCCAGGCCTGCCCTGGATGCGCATCGGCAAATTTTTTCACCCGCTCCACTACTTCCTCAAAGCTGGTGCTGCCATATAGTGCCGCCTTAAACAAGGATTGTCCATATCGCATAAAGTGTGCATGCGCATCGATAAATCCGGGGTAAACATACATCACCCCGCCGGCATCGAACTCTTCCTTCGCCGAATACCTGCCCCGGATCTCATCGTCCGTGCCCGTAGCCAGGATCTTTCCATCCCTGACCACTACAGCCTCTGCTGTGGAAAAAGCGCTGTCAACCGTATATATTTTACTGTGATAAATGACCAGGTCCGCCGCCTCTTTGGAACGACAGGAAAAAAGAGTAAGACCCAATAAGGCTGTCAGCAGTAGTTTGGAAAGTGGCATGTAGGCAGATTTGCCGACGAATATAAGGAAATCCCGCCCATCCCGGCTACCCGGCTGGCCCATCAAGGCTATTCCGCCCAGCTCATCGTATACCCCGGGTTTTCGATCTCCAACGCCTCCGCCGTCAGCATCAACGGATAAAAAGTATCGACCATCACCGCCAGTTCCTTTGTCTCTTTTGCACCAATACTACGCTGGACAGCGCCGGGATGCGGCCCATGAGGTATTCCGCCCGGATGAAGGGTGATCATCCCTTTTGTTACATTCTTCCGGCTCATAAAATCTCCATCGACATAATACAAAACCTCATCGCTGTCGATATTACTGTGATTGTAAGGAGCCGGTATAGATAAAGGATGGTAGTCGAACAGACGGGGACAGAACGAACAGACAACAAAATTATGCCCCTCAAAGGTCTGATGCACGGGCGGCGGCTGATGTACCCTGCCGGTGATGGGTTCGAAGTCATGAATGCTGAACGCATACGGGTAGCAGCACCCATCCCAGCCAACGACATCAAAGGGATGATGCCCATAATGAATGCCATACATCCTGCCCTTTTTCTTCGTTTTGATAAGAAAATCCCCTTTTTCATCGATCGTGGGCAACCGCTGCGGCCCGCGGATATCCCGCTCGCAATAGGGAGAATGCTCCAGCAGCTGCCCATAAGGGCTTAAATATTTTTTGGGATAACGGATAGGGCTAAAGGATTCGACGATAAACAAACGGTTATCACTGTCATTAAAATGGATCTGGTAGATCGTCCCTCTTGGCAGAACCAGATAATCCCCATATCCAAAGTCCAGCTCCCCATATAAGGTCTTTAAGACCCCGCTCCCCTTATGTATAAAGATCATCTCATCCGCATCTGCATTCTTATAAAAATACCCTTCCATGCTGCCCATAGGCGCCGCAAGTACGATATGGCAATCATTGTTCACCAGTACAGGCACGCGGCTCTCCAGGAAGTCAGCTGTTGGTTTGACCTTAAACCCCTCAAAGCTGCGGTGTTTCAACATCTTTTCCTCGGCTATGCGGGGCTGTACGTCATAGGGTGCATCCGTAGCAATGATCTCCGTCGGCGGGTGAACATGATACAATAAAGTGTAATCGTTGGAAAAGCCTTCCGTAGAAAACAGCTGCTCCGAATAAAGATTGCCGTCCTCGCGACGAAATTGCGTGTGGCGTTTGTGAGGGATTGTTCCTAGAGTATAATAATGCGGCATAATGTAAAGCTAATCGTTACCGTAAATTTACAGTAATTTTCATTTTTAAACGGATTCCTGGTATGAAACCCGCCAATTCGCGTATGAAACTGATCAACAGGATGGTCTCATCGACTAAAATTTTTTTATGGCTCTTCTTCATCTGTTGCCTGGCCGCCGGAACTGCCGATATTCGCAGCGCCTGGGCCAAAAAGGATGAAAATCAGCCCGACTTCATCGCCTGGGATGGCTTCAAGGCCCTGAAACAATATGCCAATACAAAATATTACAGCGAAGTCCTGAAAGAGTGCGGCTATTTCAACACCTATATTCAAAAAGCGCACTGATCCGGCGCAACCCGAAAAAGGAACCGACTATGCTCCGAATTGGCCTCATATCTGATACACACCACTTCCTCGACGACAACGTCTTCCGGCATTTTGAAAAATGTGATGAGATCTGGCATGCCGGAGATTTCGGCACTATCGAAGTAGCAAATAAGCTGGCCGCATTCAAACCGCTAAAAGGCGTCTATGGGAATATCGACGGACAGGATGTCCGGACCGTATACCCCGAACAATTACGCTGGCAGTCGGAAGGGATCAATGTTTTCATGACCCATATCGGCGGCTATCCGCCCAAATATAATCCCACAGTAAAAAAGATCCTCCAGGCCGATCCGCCTCAATTGTTCATCTGCGGCCACTCCCATATTCTAAAGGTAATGTTCGACGAAAAGCTCCAATGCCTGCATATCAACCCCGGCGCAGCAGGGCGCCAGGGCTGGCATACGGTTCGCACCCTGGTCCGGCTGACCATCGACGGCAATAACATGAAGGATTGTGAGGTCATCGAGCTTGGCGGGCGGGCCTGAACCGCGGCGCCACGGGCACACAAGGCACCGCCGCTTACAGCCACTCCAGCAGCTTGCTGCGCAGCTCGTTCGGTTTGAACGGCTTGCTGACAAAATCATCCATGCCGCAGGCAATTATCTCATTGATGATCTCATTCTTGGGAGAAGCCGTAATGGCAATGATCGGGACATCCTTAAAATGTTTGCGGATCTTCCGGGTACATGCAAATCCGTCCAATACCGGCATCTGCACGTCCATTAAGATCAGATCGTATTTTTTTCGGGAGACGAACTCCAGGGCCTGCCGGCCATCCACAACTATGTCCATCTGGCCGCCCCAGCCGGTGATGAAACGCCTCGCGATATTCGCATTAAAAGCATTGTCCTCGGCCAGCAGGATGATCTTATTCCTGAACTGATCATTGCTTTTCGTAACCACCTTTGGCGCCGCCACCGCCGTAGCCGGCATTTCTCCCCGCTGCAGCTGGATGCTGAAATGAAAAGTAGAGCCCCGACCGGGCACACTTTCCACAAGTATATTCCCACCCATCAGCTCCACCAACCGGCCCGAAATGGAAAGCCCCAATCCTGTTCCGCCATAAAGACGGGTCGTATCACCGTCCGCCTGGGTGAATTGCTCAAAGATCTTTTCCTGTTTGTCAGCCGGGATCCCAATACCCGTATCAATAACCGAAAACCGGGTCACAAAGGAAGATGCGCTGTTTTCAGTCATCTCCACCCGCAGCTTCACCGACCCCTTCTGGGTAAATTTAATGGCATTGCTGATAAGGTTGTTCAACACCTGGGACAAACGGAAACTGTCTCCTTTCACATAGAAAGGCATTCTTTCATCATACTCGACGTCAAAGACAATATTCTTTTCTTTTGCCTTGAAAGTAAATGACTGGTACAGACTCTGCGTCAGTTCGCGCAGGTTGAAGTCAATAGCGGAAAGCTCGATCTTACCGGAATCCAGCTTGGTAAAGTCGAGGATATCATTGATGATATGAAGCAGACTCTCCCCCGAGAACTGCATTGTACGCAGATCTTCCTGCTGGTCCTCCCTGGGCTGATTCTGCTGCAGCAAATGTGTAATGCCGATCACCGCATTCAAAGGCGTACGCAGCTCATGACTCATGACACTCAGGAACTGGGATTTGGCTTTGGCAGCCTGCTCAGCCTTTTCTTTCATTTGAAGCAGCTCCTGCTCCCTCTGAATGCGACTCGAAATATCGCGGATAAAAGCGCTGTAATAAAATTCGTTATCGTCCTTGATGCCGGTGATCGTCAGCTCGATGGGGAATTCCTCTTTGCTCTTCCGGATGGCCTTGAGCTCGATCCGCTGGTTTACAAAGCTAGCCTCATTTTCGCCCAGAAATCCCCTGAACCCATTCCAGGATGAATATTGATAGGAGAACGGTATGATCGTTTCCATCAGCGTCCGTCCCCTTACCTCGCTCTCCGTATATCCGAAGATCTCTGTAGCAGCCTTGTTCCAATGGATGATATGGCCAACTTCCCCGATGATGACGATCGCATCCAGGGCCGAAGAGATCACCCCGCTCAGCATGACCTCATTCTTCCTCAGTAGTCGTTGCGTCCTTTCATTCTCCCTGATCTTTGCATCCAGCGCTATATTCAGCTGTTCGGACTCCGCCAGCTTGTCCAGGAATATCTGTTCTATCTGTGACTGGGAAAAGATCCCCAGGTGCTCCCGATCCACGATCTCTTTTGGGATCAGCGAGATCATGTAGGGAAAAACTTCCAGCTCTTTATATCGGGTAGAATAGGTTTCGTAGTTCTTTTCGAAGATCTTGCCGGCCGGCGACTCTCCATAATTACCGCTGATAAACTTAAAGGTCTCAAAACTCAGAAATTGCAGTTTCCGGAAGATGTCCGGCTCCTGTATATCTATCGCAAGAATAGACAGCTCTTTCAGCTTCTTTTCAATGTAACCATCTCCTCCTCTGCCAAACTTATCCCGTACTGCCTCCAGAAAAGATTGCAGAAACTGAATAGCTAATGTATTTTTTTGTTCGGTCTCCGAAACAAAAAGGATATTGAAAATAGACCCATCATGCAGTAAAGCAGGAAATCGCTGCCGGACCCTTTCCCGCAACGACTTTCTTGTGGGCTGCTCTATCAGCTCAAAAGAGGTTAGATATTTTTCGAACAGGAGATATGTATGAAACACCTCTTCCGCATCCTTCCCGGCTGATTTATGACCCAGCTGTATCAGTTGCTCCGCATTCGCAGGCACCGAGATGCAGCTGATCAGAAAGTCGAATAAAGCGCGAAATAATGCAGATTGATCGTTGCGTCCCCTGAGAGGCCTCGACCTGACCCTACCCTTCAGTAAATTCTTAAGCATAAAAGATCCTATGCCGCCCTACTGGCCTTGTAAATAGATATTATGGACTTGTAAGAGATCACACTGCGACTGACAATGGGCGGGAGAAGAAGATGAAGCGATGATACCCACGGTTAAGATCAGCAGGAATAAGGGTTTAAATTTTTTCATAACAATTTGGATTTTGAACAATAATTGGGGCTTTTTCCCGTCTGGATAAAGTTCCTGTCTGCCAGTTCGGGGTTATATGTAGTTCGTACATATATACTCTTAACGTATAATGGACAAAAAAAATTGCTGCAACCATGCAAAAGATCCGTACAGCATTTGTTTTTGATGAAAGCTTGAATGCCACTTTCTTAGCCGAATTATTCGAAGATGATACTACATACGCAGAAACCGTTTTCGAAGATTTCCTGAAAGACCTGCCCGTCTATTGGCAGCGCGTCGAAGCTGCTTATGACAGTCAAAATCTTCCCGCATTGGGAACAAGTGTTCATACCTGCAAGACGCTCTTCGGTTATGTCGGTTTTACTGATCTTCAGGAGCAGTGTCAACAATTCGAGAACAAATGTTCCGTTAATAATGCGGAAGAGCTTCGGGTGGATTATATCCTTTTGATCCAGCGAAAAGAAAGAGCTCAACATATAATAGAAAAAGAATACGCCAGATTAAGGCTGTTCAACGAAGGGAAGTAGTTTGCAAATGACACGAGCATTCCCGAACGGAGCGACGGGAACGACCGAGTAAAAGCGAGGGACGACGCTTTTACGATGGTCTGACTGCATTGCTCCGTTGAAAGGACATTATCTCGCAATGAAGACCACTTGTATCATAGTAGAAGACATCCAGATCGCTGCGGACTTTTTACGAAAATTCTGTGAAAAAAGCGACCTTGTCGAAGTAAAAGGGCATTTCCTCAATGTTGCGGATGCCCTGGAATTCCTCGACCGGGAAAAAGTAGATCTTCTCTTTCTCGATGTAGAAATGCCAGGCGCCACGGGCTTCGACCTTCTCGACAGCCTTACTTACTCACCAAAGATCATCCTCACCACCTCGAAGACAGAATATGCTTTCGATGCCTTTCAATACCATGTCAACGATTATCTGAAGAAGCCCTTTACGTACAAACGCTTCCTCGAAGCCATCCAAAAGTTGCAGCAACAGATCCAGGCCCAGGAGCCCGCTCCGGCAATCATCCCACAACAGCAAATACCAGCCACACCCACACAAAGTTCAGACACCGATTTCCTTTTTATCAAATCGGAGGACAAACTGGTCAAAATAAAAAAGGACGATATCCTTTTTCTCGAAAGCATGCGTGACTACGTCAAGTTCGTAACTCCCGGCAAAAGCTATATTACCTACAGTACCCTGAAGAATATGGAAGAAAAGCTCATCGGCCCCCTCTTCCTGAAAGTACACCGGTCCTATATCGTCAATATTAATAAAATAGACGATATCCGCGGGAACACCATCTATTTGCTTGGTAATCAAATCCCTATTGGAAAAGGTCACAAAGAGGAAGTAACCGCCCGGCTCAATATCCTCTGAGCGCAGAACTTCGAAAAGGCTTCGTCCATCCTCGTTCATTCCCTTCGCCGGGGGCTCAGACCTTCGGCAAAGCTTCGTCCCTCGCTTTACCTCGGTCGTACCCTTCGCCGGGGGCTCGGGTACCTTCGTCGGGCAAAACACGCCCTTTATCGAAAAAGTTTCCTTTCCGCCTCACACTTTTACATCTTTGTATCAGCAAACGAAAACAACCAAATCCCTGAAAGACCCTACTATCCAAAATCCTTAAGAAACCCTAAAAACCTAAATCCTTAGAAATATAATTTATCCAAAGACCTGAAAGACCGTAGTGCAATCCGAAAAGCCTGGAAAAACCCTTAGTGCTCCAAGATCCGAAAAGCCAAATCCATTGATCCTTGAAAACCCGACGAAATCCTAAGATCTGATGAAAACCTGTTGACCGGGATCTGTTTGACTGTAGTGCAAATACCTCATTCGAAACCGAGAAACATACTGAAGTCCAATCCGAAAAACTTAGAAGATGCCAGGGGCAAACAACCTTTGGGAAAAGTGAAATCCGTCCAAATGATTCCATCCCATCCATGATCCCTCGATGAGCCTGAAAATCGATCGTTGACCCTGACAAAAAAATTGCCGCCACGGAAACAGAACACCCGTGGCGGCTTCGTTTTTATCCCATCCCCCAACTCCCCGGTCCTCCTGCCCAAAAAGAACCTTTGTCAGCCCATAGGCCTTCGCCGGGGGCTCGGGTACCTTCGTCGGGCAAAACTCGCCTTTGGTCGAAAAAGTTTCCAATCTCCCCTTGTCTTTTACATCTTTGTATCTGCAAACGAAAACGATCCAATCCCTGAACAACCCTGATAATCCAAACGTCCAAAAAAACCGTAAAATCCCAAACCCTTAGAAAAACAAAAGATCCTGAATCCTAAAAAAACCAACTATTCAAAGATCCTGAAAAACCCAAATCCAAACCCCCTGAAATCCTAAGATCAGAAATCCAAAGATCCCGAAAACCAGTAGATCCAATTCTAATTACGACCCTTAGATGAACCGATGATCGATCGATGGCCCTGACAAAAAATTGCCGCCACGGAAACACAATTCCCGTGGCGGCTTCGTTTAATAACGCAACTTCTATAACATCTCTTTCAGAATCTCTTTTCTTAGAACCATGGCCTGCCGATCTCCGCGCGGAATGGCCAGGGCACTGTAGCCAGAATGATAACCAGGGCCACCAAAAAGAACCAGAACGACCTCTTGAACTTCGCCAGATCCGGAATATTCTTTTTCGCCGCACCCCGGCCGATGGTGATCAATATGATCGCTACCAACATCCCAAAAATATGCTCGATGGCATAAAACCGGTAGCCCCGTTCCTTCATCACAGCTCCAAAACCCAGGTTCCGGATATTCGCCAGCCCCCATGGACCGGCTATCCATAAATAAAGCCCCACCAGCAGCGTCGTATGCGCGGCAATCATCAAAAAAAGCCCGGTCTTTTTATCCCCGGTCGAAAAAACCCTTCCAGCCGTCATGCCTGTATAACTCCTGTAAATAGCGATCAAAGCCAGTACGATGATAACCCATCGCAAAAAGCTGTGCAAGTGTAGTAGTCCGGTGTACATGCAACTATATTTTTTTGTGAGGCCCAAAGCTACAACCACAAGTTTAAAAAGCTTCACTTCCCTCCTGAAATTGGAAATTAATATCGGCTCTCCCTACTGCATGTTCGATGGAAAAAACCTTCTCAATGGGAAACTTTTCCGGATATGAGATGAACATAGAAGTTAATACCTAGTCTACAAATTTGACTATCAGCCATTTACACAAACGACATTACTTTTGGCTTACAGGTACTTAAGATCCCTATCCATTTAAAAAACCCTGTATGCGATCGACCCTGCTGGCAACACCTGTACTCCTGGTTTTTCTATGCCCTGCAGATTACCTCGAATATGACTCGTGGTACCTGCACCCTTCTCAATGACAGCATTTATGTCATGAGGCAATAGCCTCATCAACCTGAGCGGCAGCGCCAATGTAACAGGAACGGGTAGCAGCTTTTCGTTACAGTCGACCTGTCCTGGTCGGATGCAGCGGCTTCCGTCGCTGCCGAATAGCGGGTACAGCGTAGCAGCGACAGCGGTGTCAGTGCCATAACCGTCGCTGCTTCCCTGGCTTCTATTCGCTTATATCCCAACCCGACGACCGGTCGTAATTTCTTCATCACGGCCCGGGTGCCAGCCGGTTTTGCCGTTGTTGTCAGGGCCATTAGCCAGGACAGTTCCCAAACCTTTACCCTGCTGGTCCGCTAACCCATAGTTTTTCTTAGTTTTGCCGGATGAACAATTCATTGCGGATCCTTTGCCTCCTGTTTTGTTTAGTGGGGCTCTGGACAGCAGGCTGTAACAATAATGGAAGTAATAAGAACGACCAGCAGGCCGCTGTCTTACATCGTCAGCCCTTCTTACCCCTTACCGACTCCCTTTCGCAGGATAATACCGGGGATAAAGCCGGCCTGTATTTCAGAAGGGCCGAGCTCCTGGCCCGAAACAATCTCCACGAGCTGGCCCTGAAGGACTATCAGCAGTCATGGAAGCTCAATCCCGACGAGCTGACCGGCTTTCGCTATGCCTCCACCCTTTCCATTCTCGGTCAAACCGGTCAGGCCATTCGCCTGTTACAGGACTGTCAGCAAAAGTTCCCATCCAATGACTCTTTCTCCTCCCTCCTCGGTGAGCTATACCAGCAATCCGGACGATTCACGGAAGCTCTTAGCCTATATGATACCCTCTTAAAAAAAGACTCCTCGAATTTTGAGATCTGGTATGAAAAGGGCCTGCTGCTGGAAAAAGGCAAAGACACCACTGGCGCAATACAGGCACTCGCAAAAGCATATCAGCTTCAGCCCGTTAATACCTATGCCCTGGAGCTGGCCCACCTCTACGCCGAAAGCCGCAATGCCACTGCGCTTGCCATATGCGACAATGTACTGCGCAAGGATAGTTCTCATGAATTATTGGACCCCTTTTTTATAAAAGGTATCTACTATTCCAATATGACATTGTACAAAAAGGCTATCATACAGTTTGATTCCTGTATCCACCGTGACTGGAAATTCACAGACGCATACCTTGAAAAAGGAATAGCCCTGTATGAACAAAAGGCGTACGACTCAGCCCTCAGCACTTTCCAGATGACCATCCAGGTATCCAATACTTACCCCGATGGTTATTACTGGGCCGGTCGTTGCTATGAGTCCACGGATCAAACGGCTAAAGCGATCCTCTATTACCGGCAGGCGCTGGCATTGGATAAGGATTTTACCGAGGCCGCCGAAAGGATCAAAAGACTGAAGTAATTACCTATCTTTATCTTTAAGACCTGTAAATAAAAAATAATGCCCATTATAGCTCCCTCTTTACTGGCATCGAATTTCCTTCGGCTGGAAGACGAATGTAACATGCTTAACGAAAGCAAGGCAGACTGGTTCCACCTCGACGTAATGGACGGACGATTTGTCCCCAATATCAGTTTTGGTATGCCGGTCATCGCACAGATCCGCAAGGCTACTACAAAGGTCTGCGACGTCCACCTGATGATCGAAGAGCCCGAAAGATATGCAGAAGACTTTAAAAAGGCGGGAGCCGATCGCCTCACGGTACACCTTGAAGCCTGCCGCCATTTACACCGGAATCTCCAGCAGATAAAATCCCTGGGCATGAAAGCAGGTGTTGCCCTGAACCCTCATTCCCCGGTCGACCTGCTCTCGGATGTATTACAGGACATCGACATGGTCCTGATCATGAGTGTCAATCCCGGTTTTGGCGGCCAGGAATTTATCCCGCACACCTTCCAGAAGATCCGCAACCTGCGTCGCATGATCCACGACCGGGGCCTCAATACTCTTATCCAGATCGACGGCGGCGTCACCACTGAAAATGCTGCCAGCCTTGTAAAAGCAGGCGCCGACGTCCTCGTAGCAGGTACCACCGTATTCAAGTCTAAAGACCCCAAAGCGACCATCCATACACTTAAAAATTGTGATTGATCGTTAAACTTTAAAATTCTTGAGATTCTTCATCGCCGCCCTCTTCATCCTATTCTTACAACCTGCATTCTCTCAGAAGAAGTTCGCATTTGTCTCAGGCAGACTCCTGGATGAAAATGAAAAACCATTACCCGGCGTATCCGTCACCATCCTGGGCAAACAATCCGGCCTTATCACCTCCGACTCCGGCACCTTCCGGATGAAATTGCCGGCCGATAAAGCAATAGCCCTCGTCTTCTCCTTCACCGGGTATAAGACCGAACAACGAAATTTCCTGCTCAATGAACAGGAAGACGAACACATAGTCGTCCGATTGGAAAGAGGCCAGCGATCCCTCCGGGAAGTGGTCGTCTCCGACCAGCGGGAAAGCCGCGAGACAGGTCTTGTCCGTGTCAATCCCAAAAATGCCATAAATATCCCTGCGCCCATCGGCGGCATCGAAAGCCTGCTCAAAGTCTTTGTCGGGTCCAATAATGAGCTGACCTCACAGTACTCCGTCCGCGGCGGCAACTACGACGAAAATCTTGTTTATGTAAATGATTTCGAAGTATTCCGCCCCTATCTTGTCAACAATGCCCAACAGGAAGGATTGAGCTTCATAAACCCCGAGCTCACCCGCAGCGTCAATTTTTACACCGGCGGCTTCCAGGCCCGGTATGGCGATAAAATGTCTTCGGCGCTGGATATCCAGTACAGGAAACCGACAACCTTCGGCGGCTCAGTATATGCAGGGCTGTTGGAGCAGGGACTCCACCTCGAAGGAACAGGCGCTTCAGGCCGCTTTACCTGGCTCATCGGCGCGCGCAATCGTACCAACAGCACCCTCCTCAGCAGCCAGGAGACCAAAGGGACCTACGCCCCTTCTTCCTCCGATCTGCAGGCCCTGCTGACATGGCAGCTGAATAAGGTCGATCAGCTGGAATTTCTTGGCAATTTCTCCCAGACCCGCTTCCACCTGATCCCCGAATCCAGCCAGCTGACGTCTTCCATTTTCTCCCCCTATTATACGGCCAACCTGGGCCTCGACATAACCTTCGACGGCCAGGAGAAAGATCAGTATCAAACGAACATGGCCGGACTCTCTCTTACCCAGCAGATCGATCACAACCTGCGTTTGAAATGGATGGCCTCGCGGTTCGAAGACAAGGAGCAACAGGATTACGACATCACCGGCGCCTATCTTTTCGGCGACAGGGACTTCGATAAGACCAGCTCAACCTTTGGCCAGATCACCAATCCGCTCGGGGCCGGCACCTATCAGAACTTCGCCCGCGACAAGCTGAACATCGACGTCTATAATATCACACACAAAGGATACCTCACCCTCGACAAACATTTCTTACAATGGGGAGTCAGTGCAGAACGACAGGTCGTTCATTCACAGCTGAATGAATGGCAGTACCAGGATTCCGCGGGTTATTCCCTCCCTTATAACCCGGGAATACCCAGCATCAGCAATGTCGTTCATTCCATCGACAACCCTGCTATTACACGGTTTACCGGTTTTATCCAGGATAATCTCCTGGTACAGCGATCCGGCGACTTCACGCTCCAGGGTGGGTTACGCTATAACTACAATACCCTCAACAAAGAATTCTTGCTGTCCCCCCGTTTCGGAGCCTCGTGGAAACCCCGCAACGCAAAAAAAGACGTCGTATATAAGGTCTCGGCTGGCATCTATGACCAGCCGCCTTTCTTCCGGGAAATGCTTCGCGCCGACGGCAGCCTCAACACAGCCCTGAAGGCCCAGCGCAGCTGGCAGGTAGTAGCCGGCTTCGATCGTAATTTCAAGCTCGGCGACCGCCCCTTCCGCTTTACTACAGAAGCCTACTACAAACAGATGACAAGGGTCGACCCCTATGACATCAACAATGTACATATCCAGTATTTCGGTCTCAATGACGCGAAGGCGTATGCGACAGGCGTGGAGTTCCGGCTCTTCGGCGAACTGGTTAAGGATGCCGAGAGCTGGGTAAGCCTGGGCTTTATGAAGTCCATGGAAAAGATCGACACTTTTTACTATAATTATACGCTCAACGCTCAAGGCCAGCCGACTGACAGCGTGAAAACAAAGGCCGGCTGGGTACGACGCCCCTCCGACCGGCTCTTCACCTTCGGTCTCTTCCTTCAGGATTATCTGGCAACCAACAAAAACCTTAAGGCCTTTCTCAACTTTCTCTACGGCAGTGACCTTCCTTTCAATATTCCCGGTAACCTGCGCTACCGTAATGCCCTCACGATCGATCCTTATATCCGCATCGACGTCGGCTTCAGCGCCCTCCTTCTCGACAGCGAAAAAAGCAACCGCCGCAGCCACAGCCCCTTCCGAAACTTCGAAAATATCTGGGCCACCCTCGAAGTCTTCAACCTCATCGACCGAGCTAACACCATCTCCTACATGCTGATCAAAGACTTCTCCAATACCACCTACGCCATCCCAAATCGCCTCACCCCCCGCCTCCTCAACCTCAAGCTCGTCGGCCGCTTCTAGCCACCTCCGCGAGCTGCGACCACCAACCAAGAAATAGTAAATTCCACATCCCGCCGCGTAGTTTTCCCAAAATTTCGCAAATTTTCCCATTCCGGGACTCCCCTACATCCATACCAACTTGCAATCAACACAAAATCAATGTCTTGCTTTTTGGCAGCAAATTGGTCTATATATCTACAAATCGCACAGTATGAAATCGCAGATTCACAAACCCCTTGAAATGACATATATGCTTGTTTGTAAAACGCTCCTTATTGATCTTATCGCCAGCCTGACTCCCGCATTCTCAAAAGAAAAGATGCCCGCGCTGATCCCGGTAAGGGTCGTCACAAAGGTTTTTCCTGGTCAACACAGCTAAAAATTACCGCTCTATGGTTATGGCAAAAGAAATTTCGGTTTACCCGAACCCGTTTGATTATTACATCATCCTGGAAATTACATGCGAAGAAGACCTTGATTGTATCATCCTTCTGGCCGATGTAAAGGAAGAAAAGATAGTCCGCATGCTCGGCGCAGGCCTTAAAGCCGGGATCAACAGGATCCCGCTGGATGACCTTCAGCTCCTGGCCCCGGGTACTTATCAGCTGAACATAAAGACCGCAGCCGGCGATCCTATCTATCAATCAAAAGTATTCAAACAGTCTCCGGACACCCCGACCATCAATCTGAACTAGTACTCCCGCAGTGCCTGAACCCGGCACCGGCGAGGGATTAAAATATGAGCAACCTTCGAACCCAAAGAGGGGGACACAGCAGTGTCCCCTTTTCTATTTCACCACCTTGCCATTCGCTTAGCCACCGCTGTTGCCCAAGCCCGCAGTCCATATCATAATTATAAATTTTGCAAAATCGGTTTTGCTAAAAAATATTTTCCGATATCAAAAAAAAATTTTTAATATTGTATACCAGTATGTACCAGTATATAATTTTATAAAAGCTTTGATTTTTAGTAAAAGCCAAAACGACTGTCTATGCCACTCAAACATTTATTCCCAACAGGCGCCCTGTCCGGATTTCTCCTTTTCCTTTCGATCCTGTCCTTTGCTCAGACCCCGGCCATCACCGGTAAGGTCGTCGACGACAAAGGCAACCCCCTGCCGGGAGCAACAGTAACCATCAAAGGCAGCAGTCTCAGCGTATCAGCCGATGCCCTCGGCCAGTTTACTATCAGCGCCCCGGCCGGCGCACGTACCCTTGTCGTCAGCTCGATCGGTTTTACCGACAAAGAAGTAGCCATCAATGGCCAGACATCCCTCAGCATCGTATTACAGCCCGACAGCAAGGCACTCAACGACGTAGTGGTCGTTGGATATGGAACAGTCCGGAAAAAAGACGTCACCGGCGCCGTAGCCAGCATCGCCTCAAAAGACTTTAGTCCCGGCGTCATCAACAACCCCTTGCAACAGATCCAGGGTAAAGTTTCCGGCCTCGTCATCACTCAACCTGGCGGCGATCCCAACGGCAGCCTGATCATCCGGCTCCGCGGTCAGACTTCCCTCAGCGGCGGACAAACACCCCTCATCGTGGTAGACGGTATCCCGCTGGACGACCCTAACCAACTCTCCAATATCCCTGCAACGGACATCGCCTCCTATGACGTGTTAAAAGACGTTTCAGCAACCGCCATCTATGGGTCCCGCGGTGCCAATGGTGTGATCATCATCAACACCAAAAAAGGACAGACCAGCAGAAGCCGCGTCGAATACAATACGTATGTTGGCAGGGACCATATCGAAAAAGGTTTCAACCTGCTCAACGCTGACGAGTGGCGCGCCGCCGTCAAAACGATCCCCGGCATCACCCCTTCGACCATCGCAGGACTCGACAAAGGCGCCAACACAGACTGGCTCAAAGCTATCACCCGAACGGCCTACACTCATAGCCACAATGTCGCCGTCTCCGGCGGTACCGGTGGCTTCAACTACCGCGCCTCAGTGAACTATATGAACCAGGAAGGTATTGTGATCAACTCCGGTAAGGAACAATATAGCCTCCGCTTCAACGCCCAGCAGAAAGCCCTCGACGATAAGCTGGATATACAGGTCGCCCTGTTCAGCAGCCAGGTCAACCGGAAATATGTCGATTACAATATCTTCGATTATGTAAACACAACACCTCCGACCTATCCCGTCTACAATCCCGACGGTACGTATTTCGGATATTATGATTACGACCAGCAAAATCCCGTTGCCCAGCAAATGCTGGAACAGAACACCAGTAAAGAGAGACTGACACAATATTTCGGCCGCGTCGACTATTCCCTTTTTAAAGGTCTCAAAGCAGGAGTACAAGGTTCCATCACACAGCTGGACACGCTCGCCGAATTTTTCCAGCCTACCCTTCCCGGTGTCGGCAATATCAACAACGCCAGTCAGGCCCATCGCCAATCAGATTCCAAAAAAGGAGACATTCACCTCAACTACCTCAACAGCTTTGGCAAACATTCCATATCCGCCACTGCCGTGTATGAATACAATGATTTCACGAATCAGTCCTTTTCCGCTTCCGGTCAGAACTTCCTGGTGGAAGGCCTGCAGGATAATTACCTGGCTGGCGGCAATCCCGCCCTCAACGTGATCAATTCCTACAAACAATATTTCAAGCTCATTTCCTTACTCGGCAGAGTAACCTATAATTTTGATTCAAAGTATTATGCAACCTTCACGTTCAGAAGGGATGGTTCGTCAAAGGTCGGTGCGAACGATCGCTGGGGTAATTTCCCTTCCGCCTCTGTCGCATGGAGATTGAAAAGCGAGCCCTTTCTGAAAAATGTCGCATGGGTCGATGATCTCAAGCTCAACGCCGGTTATGGCGTAGTAGGCAACCAGGACGCCATCAGCCCCTATAATACCCTTCTAACGCTCGGCAGTGCAGGCAGATATTACAATCCCTCCAACAGCGCCTATCTGTATCCCCAATCTTACGCCCCGAATCAGAACGCCAATCCGGATCTGAAATGGGAAACAAGACGCGGAGCAAACATCGGCGCCAGCTTCGCCTTCTTTAACAACCGGCTCAACGGTAATATCAACGCCTTCAGCGACAAGACAAAGAACCTGCTGTTCACCTATACCGTCCCCGTTCCACCTTTTTTCTATAATACCATCCTGGCCAACGTCGGTGACCTCACCAATAAAGGGCTCGAGCTTCAGCTGAACGGAGATATCATCCGCGCCCGCGATTTCAGCTGGTCCGTTGGCGGCCAGATCACCTTTGTCCGTACAAAGATCACCAGCCTCTCCGGCTCCTATGACAGCACCCATCTCACCACCAACAATATCCCCGTCGGTTATGCAGTAGGCCGCGGTTATGACGGCAATGCCATCACTTACCTGTCGGTTGGCAAGGCGCCCTATACGTTCTCTCTGCCCAGGTTTGCAGGCCTCAGCCCGACTATCAATCCTTCGACCAATAGTAATCAGCTATATTATGCCGCCGACGGTTCAAAGGTCGCCGACATCACAGCCGCAAAAAAGAACTACATCGACCCCACTCCAAAATTCACCTATGGCTTCAACAGTAATTTCAACTATAAGAACTGGGGCCTTAACTTTTTTCTGCGCGGCGTGTATGGTCAGAAGATCTTCAATGACTTCAGCAATATCGCAAGCAACTTCTCCCGCCTTCCGGGTAACAACGTGACAAAAGATGCCCTCACCAACGGGATAAGAGGTTCACAAACCGCCTCCGATCTCTGGCTCGAGAAGGCCTCCTACCTGCGCCTGGACAACATCACCCTGTCCTATAACTTCCACAACATAAAAGGCATCGAAAGCCTTCGAGTCTACGCAACAGGCACCAACCTCTTCGTGATCACGCACTACAAAGGCATGGACCCGGAGATCCGCAACGGTAATTCCAACCAGTCCTATATCGATGCCAATGTCTATGGCGACGCCTTTTATCCGAGAAGCCGGACGGCTCTTATAGGTGTAAACGTTTCCTTTAAATAATCCCTTAAATAGTCGACTATATGAAGCTTGTTATAACGAAAAATACTACCCTGCTCCTGCTGGCCTTATGCAGCACACTCGGCGCCTGCACCAAACTCGACCAGAAAGTGTACAGCGTCGTGCCGAACCAGAACTTCTGGCAGACACCCGACCAGATAGCAGCAGGCATCGCACCGGCCTATGCAGCCCTCACCGTGATCCCAGACGGAAATTTTCAAAATCTCCAGGAGACCAGCTCCGACGAGCAGGTCGTCCCCGCGCGTGGCAGCGACTGGCTCGCAGACGGTCAGCACATTGCTCTCTGGACACATACATGGAATGCTCAGACACAGCAGGTAAGAGATACCTGGACCGACCTCTATGGAGGTATCGGGAAGATCAATTTCATCCTGGGCATCGTCAACAGCCTCAGCCCCGCTCCACCAAATCTCGATAAGATCAATGCGGAGCTAAAGACACTGCGCGCCTTGTATTATTACTGGACAATGGACCTTTACGGGAATATTCCCCTGGTAACAGATTTTAATACCAACCCCAATACGGTCACCAACAGCGCCCGTACCGATGTGTTCAACTTCATCGAAAAGGAGCTGAAGGGCAATATCGATCTCCTTACGGATGAAGTGAGCCCGGCAACCTACGGCCGCGTGACCAAATGGATGGCCTTCTGCCTGCTGTCAAAATTGTATCTCAACGCCGGCGTTTATACCGGTACTCCCCGCTGGGCCGATGCGATCAGCATGTGCGATTCCGTCATCGCCTCGGGCAAATACAGCCTGCAAGCCAATTATTTTGATAACTTCTCCCCAAACAACGAAAGTTCCGTAGAGAATATCTTTGTTATCCCATTCGATCACGTCAACATCGGAGGTCTCAATTACCAGACCCAGAACCTGCATTATCAGAACAATATCAATTTCCAGCTGAGCAGCGGCGCATGGAATGGTTTCTGTAGCAATGCCGAATTCTATAGCCATTATGATACGACTTCCGTTTATACCGTAAAGGGACCCAACACGTATCGCACCTTCCTGGATGCCCGTAGCGGTCAGTACCTCATCGGTCAGCAGTTCTCCCCCGTCTTCACCTACCCGCCGAATACCAACGTACTCGTCGCCAGCACCGATCCCAGCCTGAAAATCCAGGACGCCCAGACTGGTAAGAACCTTTCCTTCTATGCCAACATTACTGAGATAAGCAATCCCGCCGATACCTTCCGCCTCGCCGGTCTGCGCAATATCAAATATTTTCCCAATCCAGGCACCCAGGTCAGCATGAATAACGATGTCGCGGTCTTCCGGCTGGCAGACATCCTGCTCATGCGCGCCGAAGCAGCCCTTCGGAACGCAACTGCCACCGGCACCGACCTCGGTTATGTCAACTCGATCCGCACCCGCGCCTATGGCGGCGACGCCAGCCACAACTGGACCATGACAGATCTCACCCTGCCCCACATCCTCGATGAAAGAGCACGCGAGCTGGCATGGGAGAACGTCAGACGACAAGACTGCATCCGCTTCGGCACCTTCGGCAACGCCCGTACCCCCAACAAAGCCGTCGATGCCGACAATCACTGGCAGATCTATCCTATCCCCCAGGCCCAACACGACGCCAACCCTAATCTGAAACAGAATCCCGGTTACCCCGCATTCTAAAGATTTCTCTAAAGGAAGCCGGCAATTGCCGGCTTCTTTTAACTTCACATCATGAAAGCCGCCCTCTGCTGTCTCTTTCTCCTTTCTTTCTTTGCCTGCCATCCCCCCACCGGCGAAGCCCCTTTGTTCCAGCTCCAGTCCCCGGCACAAACAGGTATAACTTTTATCAACGACGTAAAGGATTCTCCATCCCTCAACATCTTCAATTACCGCAACTTTTACAACGGCGGCGGCGTAGCCATCGGGGATGTCAACAACGACGGCAGACCCGATATCTTTTTTACGGCCAATCAGGGTTCCAATCGTCTTTACCTCAACGAAGGCGATTGGAAATTCAAGGACGTCACTCAAAAAGCCGGCGTCACCGGTATACACAAATGGCATACAGGCGTAACAATGGCCGACGTCAACGGCGATGGCTGGCTGGATATTTATGTGTCCAACAGCGGAGAACCCAATGGCAGCGAAAGAGAGAATGAGCTGTACATTAACCAGAAAGATGGCACATTCAAAGAAGAAGCACACCAGTATGGTCTCGACGACAAAGGAATTGGCACACAAGCCATTTTCTTCGACTACGACCACGACGGCGACCTGGACTGTTTTATCCTGAACAACAGCTTCCGCCCGATCGAGAGCTTCGGTTACGACAGGTATATTCGCAACACCCGCAGCCTCAAAGGCGGCCATCGCCTTTTCCGCAATGATGGCGGCCATTTCAGGGACGTCAGCGCCGAAGCCGGTATCTACGGCAGCGAGATAGGCTTCGGCCTCGGCGTGACGGTAGGCGACCTCAACAACGACGGATGGCCGGACATCTACGTCTCCAACGACTTCTTTGAAAAAGATTATCTGTATATCAACCAGCACAACGGCACCTTCCGGGAAACGACAGAGGACGCCATGGGACATCTCAGCCTTTCTTCCATGGGCTCCGATATGGCCGATATCAACAACGACGGGAACCTCGACATTTTTACCACCGATATGCTGCCGGAAGGAGACTACCGGCTAAAGACCACGACAAAATTTGATAACTATAACGTACAGAACGCCAAACTGAAAAACGATTTCCACCACCAGTTCACCAGCAACTGCCTGCAATTGAACAATGGTGACGGCACCTTTAGCGAGATCGCCTGTCTGGCCGGCATCGAAGCGACCGACTGGAGTTGGGGGGCCCTGTGCTTCGACTTCAACAACGACGGCTGGAAAGATATCTTTGTCAGTAACGGCATCAGCAAGGACCTGACCAACCAGGACTTCCTCGACTTTTTTAGCGATGCGGCAACGACCGCTCACGTCAAAGAACAGGGGTTTAATTATAAAGAATTCCTCGACAAAATGCCATCCACCCCTATCTCAAACTACGCATTCGTCAATCAAAAAGATCTCCGCTTCATTAACGAAAGCGGGCAGCTGGGACTTGCTGCCCCCGCATTCAGCAATGGCGCCGCATATGGCGACCTCGACGGAGATGGTGATATCGACCTGGTCGTGAACAACGAGAATAGCACCGCCTTTGTCTACAGGAATATGACATCTGAAACCAAAAAAGCCCATTACCTCACTGTTCAGCTAAAAGGTGCAACACCCAATACCCTCGGCTTCGGAGCCCGCGTGACACTGTTCGCCGGCGGTCAACAGCAGGTATTGGAACAAATGCCCTGCCGCGGGTTTGAAAGCAGTGTTGAACCCGTATTACATTTTGGCCTTGGCAGGGCCAATGAAGTAGATAGTCTCATCGTCGGCTGGCCCAACATGCAGCAGCAGGTACTGTATCATCTCAAAACCGACACGACGATCACCCTCCGCCAGGAAGACGCCAATCAATCGCTCCGTCTTCCAAACCCCAGCCATGTAACCCTCTTCCAAAACACCACGGCAACAGACATCACCGGCACCATCCGCCACCGCGAAAACAGTTTCATCGACTTCGACCTCGAAAACCTTATCCCAAAAATGCTTTCTACCGAAGGCCCAAAGCTCGCAATAGGAGACGTCAACGGGGACGGGCTGCAGGATTTCATAACAGGCAGCGCCGCACAAGATACGACCCGGCTCTTCCTTCAATCGCCAAATGGACACTTCACGGAGTCTCCGCAATACGCTTTTGCCCGCGACAAAGATTATGAGACTATCGGACTGGAATTATTCGATGCAGACAATGACGGGGACCTCGACCTCGTTGCTGCTTCCGGCGGCGGACAGGAGCCTCCCGGTTCTGTCAACGGACTGGCACGGCTTTACCTCAACGACGGCAAAGGCAATTTTACCAGGAGCCTGACCGGCTGGCCGCTCATAAGCCTCAACGCCTCCTGCATCAGGACCCAGGATTTCGACGGCGATGGCCTCATCGATGTCTTCATCGGCGGTCGCAGCATCACCGGCGGCTACGGACGCAGTCCGGGTTCCGTCCTTTTAAAAAATCAGGGAAAGGGAGTGTTTGCCAATGTCACCGCATCCCTCGCACCCGACCTGCTGTCATCCGGCATGGTAACCGATGCCCGTTGGGCAGACATCGATGGGGACGGGCAAAAAGAATTGATCGTCGTCGGTGACTGGATGCCCGTAACCATTTATAAATATACCCACGGACAACTCAGCAAAACAAAGGAGCTGCCTCATTCCTCCGGCTGGTGGAACTGCCTCAGTATCGCCGACATGGATGGCGACGGCCGCCCGGACCTCATCGCTGGTAACAACGGACTAAATTCAAAGATCAGGGCCGACCAGCAACATCCCGCGCGCCTCTTCGAAGGAGACTTTTCCAATAACGGAAAGTCGCAGTGTATAGCCGCTTATTATAAATCCGACGGCAAGTCCTACCCCATCAACCTGAGAAGCGACCTTGTGGGGCAGATCCCCCTGCTAAAAAAGAAGTTCCTGCGTTATGACAGCTACGCAGGCAAAACACTGGAAGAGGTCCTGACCGAAGACCAGCGCAGCAAAGCTCTCCAGCTCAGCGTTGAACAGACGCAAAGCTGTATCTTCTATAATGAAGGCAACCAGGATTTCACCATGCTGCCCCTGCCGCTGCGCGCCCAATTCTCCGCCGTATTCGGAATATGGGTAGCCGATCTCAACAATGATAAAAGACCAGACCTGTTTCTCGGAGGGAATTTCGACGGCCTCAAACCCGAGATCGGACGACTCGATGCCAGCTATGGCGTGGCCCTCCTCGCCGGCAATGCCCCCGATTCACTCAGCGCCGCCCGGGGCAGCCGCCACTTTCATTACCTTCCGCCCGCCGAAAGCGGCCTGTTCATCCGTGGCGAAGTCCGTGATCTGCAATCCATAACTACGCCACCAGGACTTACCCTCATCGCAGCCCGCAACAACGATTGCCTTCAACTATTCCGTAAAACGATCAGTAAATAGGATAATCCAATTCATATGGATCAAAATCAGCTTGCGACATCTCAAAGAGTTTGACATGTGTTTTCGTAAAAGGTAGCGCAACCTTCATCAAATGCTGATCTTGCATATATTTATCCATCGCCCGGCGGAGATCCGGCAATGCGGAGAAAGGACCATGATACCGTCCCACCAGCAATCGCCCATTGGCAGGAAACTTCAATAGCTCGACACCTTCTCCGTCCGGCAGAAGACGTGACACCGGTATCCCCGCAGCGACAAGTACACGACCTTCCTTTACCGGCTCATTTACCATATAAAGATCAAAGGATGAAGACAAAACCCGGTGTTTCTCCAGGTAATTGAGCAACTGTTGCTGCAGCATAACGAACCTTGCATTTACCTGGTCCGGCGCCACCGTATCCCTTTTCGTCATGACTAGTGTATCCTTCACCGGCTGAATGCTTATTTCAAATCCATAGTGCGTCACCGGGTCTTCCAAAAATCGCTTCAGCGAATCCAACCCGACCTCCATTTCTCCTCCCGGCGTTGCCCCCCTTATCCACTCCCCCAATGAAATAATCCGGGTCGCACGAATCCGGGTATAGTTAACATCCCGTTCCGGCATAGCTGTCAGGGACAGATAACTACTGTTATCCACCTTTGCGACTACCGCTGCCGGGTTATTAGCCGTGATAACAAATGTATGCCGGGCAGCATCAGGATACCAATGCCGCCAGTTAGCTATATCGGTCAGCTGAGGCCCTGCATCAAATACGGATACCTTTATGACAACCTCACGGCTTATAGTAAACCGGCAGGGCCAGGCAAGCCAAAGCCCTAACACTAACACCAATATCCCGCCAACAATAAAAATGATCTTCTTCATTATTTTACCGCCCGCATTATTTCGAGAATAGCGCTCAACTCATTTTCATCAGCAACATAGACATTTCCATAATCCGTTATCTCTCTCGTCTGATAGGTCAGCGGGTTAGGTACGACCTTCCTCGCCGATGTATGAAATTCATAAGCCCCCGTGGCAATCAGCTTTTCGATATTGGACGACCTTACCCCCGCGCCCGGCATGATGCTGATCCGACCCGCCGCCTGTTGCACCAGCTTAGCCAATGTCCCCGTCGCATCGGGAGCCGCGCTTTTCTGACCGGATGTCAATACCCTCTCGCAGCCACAGTCGATCAATTCCTCCAACGCCTTGAAAGGGTCCGGCACCGCATCAAAAGCCCGGTTACAGGTCACCGCCATCGGGTAAGCCCATTCCACCACCCTTTTCATCCTCTCGACGTCGATCGTCCCGCTGATAGTTTGTATCCCGACGGATATTCCGTCGCACCCAATTTCCTTACAGGCCTGGATGTCCTCCTTCATAATGGCAAATTCCTCCTCATCATAGAAATAATTGCCCGACCTCGGACGTAAAATAGGAAAGAGATCGATACCTATCTTGCCCCGAACCCTCTTTATCGTTCCATAACTCGGATTCGTACCACCTTCTACCGGGTTGTCACAAAGCTCGACCCGCTTCGCTCCGACCCTTTCCGCGATGATACAGGACTGAATAGTAAAAGCACAGACTTCTAAAACAAGCTTATCCGCCATATGAATGATTTAATAAATACTCTTTCCATTATACATTCTCTCTTCCTTTTCGCTGCGTACCGCATAAGTGAATCCCTTTTGCAGACAAAAGGCGCCATATTCCCCTTTTTTGTTCAAAGCTAAAAAACCTACCTGGATATCCTTCGCTTTTGAAGGATGCCGTCGAATGATACGCTCCACCGCCTCCTTACAAGCCAGTTCCGGGGTCATCCCCTGCCGCATCAGCTCTACTATCAGGTGCGACCCTACGATCCTGATCACTTCCTCTCCTACACCTGTAGCCGTGGCAGCACCCACTTCGTTGTCGACATATAACCCGGCGCCAATGACAGGCGAGTCACCAACCCGGCCATGCATTTTATAAGCCAGCCCGCTGGTCGTACAGGCGCCGCTGAGATTACCCTGCGCATCCAGCGCTATCATGCCGATCGTATCATGGTTTTTCGGACCGCCCGGCATAGGATCGTGTTTCTTGTCATAGAGCCGGTTCTCGATATTCTGCTCCGGCTTATAATGCGAGGTCTTCAGCCATTCCTCCCAATCCTTCTTACTCTGCGGGGTCAGCAGGTCCTCTTTCTTAAACCCATTGGCAAGCGCGAACTGCAACGCACCCTCGCCCGCCAGGATCACATGAGGTGTCTTCTCCATCACCAGCCTCGCCACCGAGATCGGGTGTTTGATATGCTCCAGGCACATCACCGATCCGCAGTTATACTGCTCATCCATGATCGATGCATCCAGCGTAACCCTGCCATCCCGGTCCGGAAGCCCGCCATAACCGATCGTTTGAATAGAAGGGTCGGCCTCGGGGATCATCACCCCCTGCTCCACCGCATCCAATGCCCTGCCCCCCTTTTTCAATACTTCCCATGCACCGGCATTGGCCTGCTTTCCAAAATCCCAGGTGCTGACAACGATCGGCGCGCCAGCAGCGCCGCCACCCATCACCGGCCCACCAGCAGCCCCTTTCACCCCCCCGACAAACGCCACACCCCCCATCAACGATTGTGTCAAAAAACTTCTTCGTGTACTCATTACTTAAGCGATATAGTTTTCATAATTGTCGGCGTAGCCGACATTTCCTCGACCCCACCACCGGTCGTCCAATTCTCTTTATGGATAACCACCTTCCCAGGCAAATGATCCTTATCCGCAAAGGTCAGTGAGAACTGCGCCGCATCACCGGCAGCATTCACGACAAGACTGAGGTGAATAAGACCAAACGGCGTTCGAACTCCATTCAGTGCCGTTCTCGCGCCCGGCTTCATCCACTGCTTCGGCAGCGCTTCAAAGAGATGCAGATCATTGCCCCTGTCCAGCTCTATCATATGCACGACCATCCGGATAAACTCGGCGCTGGCCCAGTTGTGCGGCATATCGCCTACCTCGTCGTTACCCTTGCCCTGCGGTTTTTGCTCTTCCCGCCACACCATCGTCGGAGATGAGTGATTGGCATAGTCATACAGCAATTGCGGGATCTCCTTCGTCCTGCCCAGCCACTGCATAGCATGACCATAGAACGAACTGAAATAGGTCCACAACCCCTGCTCCATCCAGCCCGTGTTCAGCACCAGCCCCTCCTCCCGGTGATCATGCAGCATGCTCACCGTGCCTTCCGCGATCCTGCGCGTTTCAGCCGTCGTATCAAAGATCTGCCCGGGATAGACGGACTGGCAGAAAGCCCACTGTCCCTTCGCAGGTGGAAAGCTGTCCTCGTTGTTGATCATGACAGGCAAGTAAGTGTTGCCCTTATCATCCTTCCGCAGGTCCTTCCTGGCCTTCGCCAGGAAAGTAGCAAAGAAATCATCATATTCCTTCTGCCAGGCCGCCGCTTCGCCTTCTTTACCCAGCCAGTGCGCAGCGCTGATCGCCCACTTCATTCCGCTGAGACACCATTCGGTATTGGAATAGTCATTGCCATGCTGAATACCCCCATCGACATTGCCATGCGGTAGTAGACCGTAATAAGATCTGGACGGATCCTTCATCGCCTCGTCCCGCAGGAACCTGATCCGCTTCAGGCAGCCTTCGACTACTCCCCAATTCTGCTCCATCCATTTCTTATCCTGCGTGAGCATCGCATGCCGAACGAGCATGAACGGCACCAGCCCATTTTCCTTATGAAAGGTCGTGATCATTTCAAAACCGCCATCCGGCAGCTGGTAATGCGTGAGATAGTCTATACAGCTGCGCACATCTTTGACATAGTCCAGCATCGTAGCGACCTCCAGCAAAAAACTTCCATCTGCCAGCCACAAGCCCCTGTATATAGTAGGCCCCACATGGAAGGAATGATTCCCTTTCCGGATATCCTGCGCCTG
>DATJJA010000134.1:0-45798 GCA_035492595.1 Puia sp. | reverse complement strand
CATCAGCTGTCTCCGGTGATATTCCGTTGTCATTAGATTCACCAGCGCCATTGTATTCGGAAGCTGTAGCTTCTTCAATATATTATGTCTGTGGACCTCGACGGTCTTAACCGAGATAGTAAGTTGGGACCCGATCTCCTTCGAGGTCATCCCCTGTGTGACCAGGGAAGCGATCTCCAGTTCTCTTGCGGAAAGGGAACTGGACGTCGCGGCCTCAGGCGCTTCTCTATCCATGTGACCCACCGGCAGACTTTGGCGGTACCCGTCTGCAACTTTGCGCAGCAGGGCCTTCAACGCTCTCATGGATGAGTTGACCGAATAAAAAGCGCTGACCGCATCCCCGATCACCCTCCGGTCAGGAAATTCCGAACACAATAGTATGATCTTTGAGTATACGGCTATTGGCCTCAGCATGGTCCGATACTCCGGTGATTCGTCGGTTCGTGTACTAATGTCGAATAATACGATCTGCGGTCGCCTTTTCCGCACCTCTTCAAGTGCCGGGATCTTACAATCCAGATCCTGCAGCACCTTGAAACCTTCCTGGGCATTCAACATCATTTTGAGCCCCTGTCTTAACAACAGCTGATCGCTAATGATGAAAATGGACAGGTTGCTCATGACCTTCTAATCAGAAATGTTTAACAATATGGGGATAAATCGGAGTAAATGTTAAACAAAACTAACTTTTTTCCTGAAATTGGGCCTTATGAAAGGTCTGTCCTTTTAAGCGTGACTGGTTTCATCCTGATCCGGGCGATGAAAGAACAAACAGCAGCCAGGAGCGAAAAGCCCGCGGCAAAAGGGAAAAAGTAGATGTATTCGATAATGCCGAGGATGAATAAAAAGCCAGCGAATAAAGGCAGCAGCCGAAAAGACAGCTCTTCAGTGACAGCAGTGGACAATAACCACAGCACCGCGCTGATCAGCAGCAGTACGAATATCATGCTCAGGCCATATCCTTCGTAAAAACCGGCCAGGGTCGCCGACCTGCCCATGAAGGCAAAATGGGTGGTCTGCATACTGGTGATAAGCCGGCCGACTGCAGCATCGGGAGCATTCTTCCAGTTCAGCGCGCCAAAACTATGACCGATAGTGTGCAGGAACATCAGCACCGAGGCGATGCGCAATAAAATTTTAGGGTTCATGCGGTTTAGATCTGGGTCGTTAATAAAGCCTGTTTTTTATAAAGCTGCAGGATCATGCCCCATCCTTCGTCCATGCCTTCGACATGCCCGCCTTCACCAAGCCGGTCAATGTTCTTATGCTCGAATTTTACCAGGGTTGTCTGAGGACCATTTGCAATAAACTGCACTTCCACTTCCGTCACTATCTCCGGGGCATACTCGAATTTGCCGTTGACCTGCCAGGCCAGGACCAGCAGCTCATTGGGCTGCCATACCAGCACATAACCGATATCGACCTCGCTGCCATCTTCATGCCGGGAGAACCAACGGCCTTTGGGACCGGGTTCCAGCACCTGTTCGGTCATGGGCGTCTTGCCGATATGGTGCGTCCGGGGCCACCATGAATCCATTTTTTCAGTGAAGACTTTAAAGGCGTTGGCCTGTGATGTTTCCACGATCAGTTCTTTGGTGATCGACCCGGTAGTTGCTGTATTCATGTTATGTTGTTGTTCGTTCCGCAAATGATTTGAATGCCGCCAGCGCTTCATCCCAGAATTTGTCAAGGTAATTGCGCATTGCCAGAACACCCTCCTGGTCGATCTGGTAAACATTCCGGGCGCCATGCTGATGAATGCTGATCAGCTTCGCCTCTTTTAATACCCGAAGATGCTGAGACACCGCCGGTCTGCTCACCGGAAGCCCCTTTGCGATGTCGACGACCGCAAGAGGACTGGCACGAAGCTTTTCAAAGATGGCCCTCCTGGTTGGATCGCCCAGCGCGTTGAAAGCAATTGCATGGCTATCGGTGCTCTTCATTTTTTAAATCTCCGGTGATCATTTTATTTAGTAAGTTTATACTTACCGTAAGTACAAACTTACCATTTATTTTCGAAACTCCAAATGCAATAAGTGTAAATCATGTAACATTTCACCGGAATTGTGTAAGACCCGGGAGTGACCTTTTTTTTACCTTCCTACAAAGAATTTTTCGCAAGTACTGTTCAGAGAATGTTTGTTACGGTTTTTTCAGAGGTTATGGGATACCCCTGTCCTATGGGCGATCGGTGCAGGTCGCCCAATTTTTTTAGTTCAGCGGGGAGGCCCAATGAGCTTAAAGTTTTATTCAATGAAAACAGTAATAACAGGTACGGGGAGCTTTATCCCTGCAAACATAAAACCCAACCGGGATTTTACCAGACAGGATTTTTATGATGAGGGGCGCAAGCGGATACCTCATGCTTCGGAGGATATCATTCGCAATTTTGAACTCATTACGGGCATTCGCGAGCGGCGATATGCCAGCCCCGACATGAATGCATCGGACATGGCCGTTGAAGCGGCCCGTATTGCAATAGCCGATGCCGGTGTCGACCCGGAGCTGATCGACCAGCTTATCGTTGCGCATAACTTCGGAGACGTTGCAGTAAGAACGAACCAATCCGACGTCGTCCCGTCGATCGCATCCCGCGTCAAACAGCGTCTTGGCATCAGCAATCCAGGCTGTATCCCCTACGACCTCTTATTCGGCTGCCCTGGCTGGGTCCAGGGTCTGATACAAGCCGATGCATTTTTCAAAGCAGGGCTGGCAAAGAAATGCCTGGTGATAGGCACCGAAACCTTAAGCCGGGTCATCGATCGTTATGATCGTGACAGCATGTTATTCAGTGATGGGGCGGGTGCTGTCATTCTCGAGGGTTTGCCAAACCCGGCCGATGGAGCAGGAATTTTGGGCGCCGCCATGCAATCATATGCGCTAAAGGAAGCGGATTACATTTATATGGGCAAGTCCAATTGCCTGGATTCAGACCCCTGCATCCGATACCTGAAAATGCAGGGCCGTAAGGTCTATGAGTTCGCATTGAAGACTGTTCCGGAGGCGATAAAAAGTTGTTTGGCCGCCAGTAAGGTGAGCATCCGTGAGATAAAAAAGATCTTTATCCATCAGGCCAATGAAAAAATGGACGCAGCCATCGTAAAAGCGCTGTACGCGATCTTTGATATCCAGGAGCCGCCGGAAGCTATTATGCCTATGAATATCCGGGAACTGGGTAACAGCTCTGTAGCTACGGTGCCCACTTTATTTGATATGGTACGAAAAGGATGTATACCGGGTCATGCGCTGAAACACGGGGATATCATCATCCTGGCGTCCGTAGGCGCAGGCATGAATATCAATTCCGTCTGTTACCGCTACTGACACCACCACTTTTGCGCCGTGAGCAGCATAGATCAGGGCACAGGCGGTGCCAACGCCCCATCCTGCGCCAGTCACTAATGCAGTTCTACCGGAAAGATATTCTTCCATATCTCTAATTTATTTTAAGAGAAAAGCCCCCTCTACCAAGGGGCTTTTTCAGTACCAGGATTAATCGGCTATACATAGGAATGACAAGAATCCAGATTTGAATGAATGCTCAAAGGTGAAAGTTATTGCTAGAAGAATTGTTACGTGATTAGATTTAAATATTCTATAATTTACATATTCCCATATTTCCCCTACGCCTTTTCCCTCATCGGTGACGACAGATACAAATGCCAGAGCAGCATCGTCGCAACGGTCCGGTAAGGCTGCCAGGAAGCAGCCACGCTGATAAGCATTTCTTTCGATGTATCCTTTGGCAATCGCTTCACGCGGCGGAGCGCATTGATCGCGGCAAGGTCCCCGACCGGGAAGATATCGGTCCGCTGCAGCACAAACATCAGGTAGACATCTATCGTCCAGTTGCCAATGCCCTTCAGGGTGATCAGCTTTGCCCGGACGGCATCGTCGGTCAGTGCTTCCAGTGAGCCCAGGTCGAGCCTCCCTTCCAATAGCTCTCTAGCCAGCCCTCTTGTATAGATCGTCTTCTGCCGGCTGAAATAGCAGGCTTTTAATTCTTCGTCTGTCAATGCAAGAAAAGCTCCGGGGGTGACCTCCTTCAGACGGGCCTTTAGCTTGTTCAAGGCTGCCAGCGCCGAGGCCAGCGAGACTTGCTGCTCGAGGATGATATGGACCAGGGTTTCAAACGTATTGGGTCTTGTCCACATCGGCGGATAACGGTGTGTGTCGATGATCATTGCCAGGTCATCGTCCATCGATGCCAGTTTGTCGCAGATCGTGTAAAAATTCTTTTTGCTGAATTGCCGGATCAGTTCGGGAGCGTTCGATTTGTGTTTTGCCATTATCCAGGCAAAAGTGGCTAATTTTCCATAAAATTCCAGTTATGGCCAAACTACGCCTCAATGCTGTAAAGCCGTCCGGTAAAAAAGAAGGGTCTCTGGCGGGTCTTATCTATGATGTCGTTCGCCAGATCCCAAAGGGGCGGGTTACCTCTTATGGGGCCATCTCCTCGGTCCTCGGCCTCCCCAATCCCCGCATGGTCGGCAGGGCGATGGGACTCATGGACGAGACCGGCAAGCCAGTGCCTGCCCAGCGTGTCGTCAACAGTACAGGGCATGTGACCGGCGACCACAAGGATCACCGAAAGAAATTACTGGAAAAGGAAGGAGTAAAACTAAAAGGCGATAGGATCATCGACTTCAAAACACTGTTCTGGGATCCGGCAAAAGAGTTGTGAGGGAGGGTCTGCCGGGCTGAATGATCATCAGTTTCTGCTCAAGTATATAGCGATAGGACTCCCCGATGGGAAGCTGATACCCGGGGAGCCAGGCCATCCGGTGATCGAAGGACTGGAGGTGCCGCCAGCCGATCATATACGACCGGTGGATGCGGACGAACTCGTTTGCGGGCAGCGCCGCTTCGAAGTTGCCGATCTGCCCCATCACCACCCACAGCTTTTCCGGGGTTCGGATCCGGCAATACGATTTCTGCGCCTCGATATACAGCACCTCCGCGTTCCCGATCTTCCAGAACCGGCCGCGGTCACGGACATAAAAACATCCTAATTCAGCTACTGATCCAGCCACATTGCCCATAAAAACTTTTATTAGGCCAAATATCAATATCTTGCAATTCTATTACAACGATTCGACAGAATTCCGTAATTTTTCTTGCCATTACACCTTTTTTCTACATTTTTTACGGTTTGAACCCTCATCCTGCCCCTGGAACTGTAATTTTGGATAGCCCAATTCAATATTTTGACCATGAGCCATTTGGATGAAACAGACCTGCAGATCTTAGCCCTCCTTCAAAAAGATGCCTCCCTGACGAACAAGGAGATATCCTTCCAGCTTCACAAATCCGTGGCAGCTGTACATGAAAGAACAAGACGCTTGAAAGAGCAGGGGGTTATCAAACGGGTAGTTGCCATTTTAGACCGGAAGAAGATCAATAAGAGTCTTATTGCCTTTAGTCATGTCCTGCTGAATGATCATACGGCGGCTACGCTGAACCAGTTCGAAGAGCAGGTAGCTAAATTTCCTGAAGTGATGGAGTGCTTCCAGATGACCGGTACTTTTGACTTTATTCTCCGGATCGCAACAAGCGACATGGATGCCTATCATAATTTTTATCGCAATAAGCTGGCTACCCTTCCGAACATAAGTACGGTACAAAGTTTCTTTGTCCTGTCGGAGACCAAGAGCGATACCGCTTATCCCATATAGCGGCTATTGAGGGCTTTCAATCCCATTTCTCCCCCAGCACGAAAGAGAGCATATAGTATACATCGTCAGGCTCGACCGGCTTGCTCATAAAATGTGCTGCGCCCAATCTTTTTAATTCTATAGAGTCCTTTACTTCCCGCGATGTCGTATAGACGATGACCGGTACATGGGCCAGCCGGGGATCTTTTTTTATCGCCTCCAGACAGTCCTGGCCGCTCAGACCCGGCATTCGAAGATCAAGAAAGATATAATCGGGGACAATATTGGCCGCATTACCCAGGTACGACAGCGCTTCGTCGCCATTTGAAGCGCCAACACAGGTAATGGTCCTGTCTATTTCCGCTGCTGCGTCAAAGAAGATCTTCCGGTCATCCTCGTCATCATCAACCAGTAAAATAGTCATACAGTATTATTAATTTGAAGGACCTATTGCTCTGTTGGAAGAATGATCCGAAACTGCGTTCCGATATTCTTCTCCGAGTCCGCCGAGATCTCCCCCCTGTGATTGAGCACGATCTTCTGGCAAAGGGCCAGGCCGATGCCCGTACCTTCGAAATGCTCGCTGGCATTCAATCGCTGGAAGATCTTAAAGATCTGTTTTGCGTATTTCGGGTGAAAGCCGATCCCATTGTCTTTCCAAACCATCTCAATATGCTTGCGGTCTTTGTTTAAAGGCGCAGTCAATTCTTCCGGCCGCATCACCCTGCAGCTGATATCGATGACAGGGGCCACCCCGGTCCTTGAGAATTTCAGGGCATTGCCAAGCAGGTTATAAAAAAGCTGGTTCATCTGCAGGGGCACCGCTTTGATAACCGGGAGCGGGTCATGATGGATCACCGCTTCCTTTTGGGAGATCAACAGATCGAAATCCCCGGTCACTCTTTCCAGTACCAGCTCGAGGTCAGTATCTTCAAACACGCTTGCATCCAGGACCCTCGAAAAGTTCAGCACCGCATCGATCAGGGAGGACATTCGCTCTGCCGAGCGGCTGATCTTGGAGAGCAGTTCTTTTGATTCGCCATCGAGGTCTTCGCTGTGGCGTTGGTTCAATATCGAAGAGAAGGTCCTGATCTTTCGCAGGGGCTCCTGAAGATCATGAGAGGCGATGGTCGCAAACTGCTCGAGGTTGCTATTCGATATTTTCAGGGAAATGTTGGCTTCCTGCAGGGATGCCGTCCGCTCGTCCACCTTTTTTTCCAGCTTGCGGGAAAAAAGGAGCATGTCTTCTTCCCGTTTCTTCATATCGGTAATATCTTCAAGAGCCAGCAGGATCATGAGCTCCGCGTTGTCAGTCCGGAAGATCTGGCAGGCGTTCAATACCAGGGCCCTTTCTCCCGCCTCTTCAAAACTGTACCACATTGGAAAGTCCGTTACCCGCAGGTTCTTCTCCCGGACCTCATCCAGTATGTGATGGAGATCGGGGGTATCCCATTGCCCGTTACCCAGGGTAAAAAGCAGCTTCCCTTCCGTCATCTCTTCCGAGGAATTGAACTTCTGGTAGTAGGCCCTGTTCGCCGTCCTTATTTTAAAGTTCTTATCGAGGACGATCAGCGGCTCCCGAATGGTCGACACGATCGATTCCGCATAGAGGCGGGATATATTCAGCTGTTCATTGCGGTCAAATAGTTCCTGATTCAACGTCATCAGCTCTTCATTGGTGCTTTGGATCTCTTCTTTTGACGTCTCCAGCTCTTCGTTCAGGCTTTGCAGCTCTTCGCTGCCGGAAAGCAGCTCCTCATTGGTGCTTTGCAGCTCCTCATTCACCGCCTCCTGGTCCTCGGTTATGCTCCGCATATCTTCGCGTAACAGGGCCAGTTCCTTCTCCAGCTGTTGGATATACAGGCCCTCGGCCGTAATACCTGTAGTTGACACCAACCCCTGGGTCTGCGTTGGCAATTCGCCAGTATTACCCGGCAGCACCAGCACCTCCCTGAAAAGGATCAGGTAGTAGGGCTCGACCGTATTTTGTAATGGAACAACCTCAACCGTGACCCACTGCTGCCTGTTCAGCATCTTGAAAGGGATGTGCTCCTTTACCTCCGTCCTGTTGTTCGTCTTCGCCTTGTATAAGGCATTCCTCAGCTCGAAGCCCAATCCCTCCCTTGCCATCCGCAGGACATTCAGGCTTGGCTTACCCGGCGATGCCTCCAGCCAGGTGCCTGTAGACCCGCGAAACTGCACAATATCCATCTGGTCGTTGACCACCACACCCGGAGGTGTATAGGAGTTAAGCAGCACCTCATCCGCGGAACGCTGAAAATCGTCTCTGCCCGTCTCTTTGCGAATGGCGATGACATTATTCTTTGACGAACGTTCGTTGCGCCCGGAAGAGACATATAAATACCTTCCCTGAACCTGTTTGCGAATATATATTTTGAACTTGTTGTCGACGAAAGCCGTGAACAACTCTGCGGCCGGGGCAACGGTCTCCGAGTTCCCCAGCAGGAGGTATCCGTTCTCATTCAATGCATAGTGAAAGGTCGTCAGCGCCCTTTTTTGTAAAAAAGGCTCCATATAGATCAGCACGTTCCTGCAGCTGACAAAATCCATCTTTGCAAATGGCGGGTCCTTGAGGAAATTATGAACAGCAAACACACACATATCCCGGATGCTCTTGGCGATCTGGAAATTGCCGTTGTTCTTTACAAAATATTTTTCCAGACGGGCCTCGTCCAGACCGGTGACATCCCTTTTGGAATATACCCCCATCCTCGCTTTGGCAATTGAATTTTCAGAAACATCCGTAGCAAAGATCTGGATCTTGCAATCCGGGGCCATACCTTCCAGGTATTCGTGCAGACAGATTGCCATAGAATAAGGCTCTTCCCCTGTCGAGCATCCTGCGATCCAGATCCGCAAAGGATTCACCTGGTCCTTCTCTTTCAAAAGTTTAGGAAAAAGCGATTCGCACAAGGTGGCGTAAACGGCCGGGTCCCTGAAAAAGCCGGACACCGGGATCAGCAGGTCCTGGTACAGGAGATCCTGCTCAGCGGCATTCTCCCTGAACCAGGCAAGGTAATCCACTATATTCTCTTTCTTACTCAGCGCCATTCTGCGGAGGATGCGTCTGCCGACCGTAGTCTGCTTATAATAGGTAAAATCGGTTCCTTTCCGAAAAAGAAGGATCTGCAGCAGCTCCCTGAAAGCCTCATCTTTTGACGGATGTTGGCCCTGGGCGTCCAACTTCTGGCCGTTGAGAAAGGTATCTGTCAGTTTGGACAGGCGGAAGGCAATGTCCTCAGGCGACAAAATAAAGTCAACCACCTCCGCATCAATAGCGCTTCGGGGCATGCCATCGAAGGAAGCCGATCCGGGTTCCTGGGCAAAGGTAAAACCGCCATGCTCCTTGATCTCCTTCAAACCCAAGGTGCCGTCGGTTGCCGTGCCTGAGAGAACGACCCCGATGGCATGGTTTTGGTACACTTCAGCAAGAGAGGTAAAGAACAGATCGATCGGCATATTCTTCTGATTCCTCGGAGGACGGGCCGTCAATTGCAGCCTGCCTTCATTTGCTATCAGCACACTGTTGGAGGGAATAACATAGATGTGGTTGGGTTCTATAAGCACATTGTTCGAGATCTCCTGTACGGGTATTGGAGAAGACTTTTGCAGAAGATCCGTCAAAATGCTCTCATGGGTAGGTTCGAGGTGCTGAACCAGGACGATTGCCATCCCGGAATTCACGGGGATCTCCTTTATCAGGCGTTTGAATGCGTCCAGGCCTCCGGCGGAAGCGCCAACCCCGACCACAGGAAACAGGCCGAAAGAATCCCCTTCTTCATTATTTTCCTCGTGTAATTCAGACATGATAAGTCAGGATTAGGTAAAACTTTTTTTTCAAATTTATATCCGATTTGAAGGTACGTCTATAACAATTATTGAAATAATTTTATTATATTACTATAAACCGGTTAGATTGAAACTGTATATAAAGAATATGGTCTGTTTCCGCTGCCAGAAGATTGTCACGGACGAACTGACAAAACTCGGCCTTCACCCGCTGACGGTGAAACTGGGTGAGGCGGAAATCGAGGAAGACATCTCCGGGTCCCAGCAGCAGCAGATCCGCGCGGCACTCTCACAATCGCATCTCGAGTTGATAGAAGACAAAAAGAATATTCTTGTTCAGAAGATAAAAGACATCATCATCCAGCAGGTCCATTATACCGAAGAGCCGCTGATCATCAATCTTTCCTTCTATATAAACCAGGAGCTCGGCTATGACTACACCTATCTTTCCAACCTCTTCTCCGAACGATCGGGTCTTACCATCGAAAAATTCTATATCTGTCATAAGATCGAACGGGTGAAAGAGCTTCTTGCTTATGATGAGCTGACGCTTACCGAGATCGCCTTCCGGCTCCATTACAGCAGCGTGGCCCATCTCTCCAATCAATTCAAAAAGGTCACGGGCCTCACTCCTACCCGATTCAAAGGGCAGGAAAACAAGCCTCGTCTGCTACTCGAAAACATCTAATTTCCGATCCATAACCCGCGATACTCTTCTTTCCATGCGTGTTTCCAACGCTTGTGGCTCCACAGATATAACTCGGGATATTCGCGAATGACCTCTTCCAGCGCGGTGACATATTTTCGGGTGAGATCTCCTTCCTTTGAAGAGCGGGGATCATTATCCAGCAGGACCCCTTTTATTTTATAATAGCCTCTGCGAACTTTGATGACAGGCAGGAAGACAACAGGCATGTTGCCCATGCGTGCGCCCTTCTCAGGTCCTTGCAGAAAAGAAGTTGGCACGCCCATAAAGTTGAGCCAATAACTCTTTTCCGGAAAGGGCGGATTCTGATCCGCCACCAGGGCCAGCAGATACTGACTATGGCGGTGAGGCATCATCGACCTGCGCATGTCGTTGTGCGGCAAAAGGATGCTGCCAAAACGCTGGCGGATGTACAGGAATAGCCGGTCCATGACCTTACTGCTGATCGGCGAATAGGCTACCAGGGTCTTAAAGTCAACACCGGTCGGAACGCCGGCATTACACCATTCCCAGTTGAACAGGTGCCCCATCAGCATCTGGCAGCTGCGATCCTGTTTGTAGATGGTATCGAACGCTGCAAAGTCCGTGGAAATTCTTTTCAGAATGGCCTTCTCCGATATGCTGATCATCTTGATGACCTCGATCCAGTTGTCAGTAAAATTGCGATAGAACTTTTTGGCAATGTTCTTCCTTTCGGCATCTGTCTTTTCGGGAAAGGCCAGAGCCAGGTTGCTAAAGACTACTTTTTTCCGATAGCCGATGACATGATAAAGCAGGACATATATAAGATCTGATATTATATATAAAACCTTCAAAGGCAATAAACTGACGAGATACAACCCTACAAACGCTACATAATACATTGGCTAGTAGAAGTTTAATTTATCAAAACTTCTACTAATCCAACAACTATGGATCTGTGCTTGTTGCGATGTGCGAAAATATTGCGGGCGCAAAGGTCCAGGCGCTCTCCACCCGATCCTATTGTACCATCCTATCCTATTGTCCCACCAGGCGATAGTCTTCCGTAACCATATAATGTTTCAGGGTGGTGATCTTCAGTTCCTGTCCTTTTTCCGTCACGTAGATCTTTTTCAGCTCCCGGAAATTCCTGTCATTATCGAGGAACCCGACGATGCAGGAATATTTTTCAGGTCCTTTTTGCAGAACTGGATGCGGTACCGTCCCCATGTCGGGGAGCTTGATAGTATCCTCCCCCGTTAGTCCTTCGAAATCCACCTTCGCGGCATACTTCATCGTCTCCGGTGTCTCGTACAGGCTGACGGTGAAATACAGTTCATTGAGCGTATTGGCGGTCCTGACCTTGTATTCAGCCACCGCTTCCTTTTTTACATGAGTGCGATGTTCAGGATTGCGCCGGAACGTCGGCAGTGCCGGACGTTTGGCGGCCGCGCTATCCGGGACGGCCGGAGCCGGGGACGGAGAATGACAGGCGGAAAGGATGACGGACGTCGCAAGAGCCCGGGATATCGATCTAAACATAATACCTACAAAACGGATCTAAGGATAAAATATTATTTTTTGAGCAGTTTCAGAATTGTTTGCTGGTTCTTGACGATCGTTTCCAGCACCCTTTGGTTCTTCAGAATAACGCCCTGGTTCGACGATCTCCGATCCATCCCGATGGCCGAGATAACAGATACCGGTGAAGGCAGCGCATATCCCGGGAACAGGTTCAGATAAGACACCAGCCCAAATATATTGTTTTCTCCGCATGCTTAATTCCTCACCCTGTTCTGCTCGCTTTGCGACATTATCGACGGGAAATTATCAGCCGTTGCAGGACCGGCGGGTTTCTGGCCTTCAGAGTGAAAGAAAGGATGGCTATTGCCATAAGAGGAGTATAGATCAATATTACATTTTTTACGCCTAAAGAGGCAAACATCAGGACAATGCCCGCAAAAGAATTGTAATGATGACCGGCCACATCATATTCCTCCCCGGACTGTAACCCGATGGCAATGTACAGGGTCCAGATGAACAGGATGCTCACTACCAGCAGGGCGATGAGTGGTTTTTTCCCCGCACGGAGAGGTTTGTATTCATCTATAAAATATTTCGAATTGGGAAGCGTCTCTTTCAGATATTCAAATACCTCCTGTAGTCTGGCCGGATCAGCAATACGCAAATGCTCTTCCGAATTCCCCCTGAAAAAAATCTGGATATAATCCTTACCTTTCTGATGCCTTAACTCTTTTATATAGGAAAAAGGAATTCCAAAAACATTCTTTTCAGGGATGTCCTTCCTCTTCAGAATTCGGACAAACTCATCGGCATCTTCCTCTTTAGGGGTACATTTATAGAGCATATTATCGACAACAGCTATAATTTTATCCGACTTTCCTTCATTTTTCCAAATCTTAACCATATTGAAAAGCGTTAGGGGTCCGCAATATGTCAAATCTTTTTCAAAAAAAGAAATGAGACCGGCCAGTATAAAATTTTATTGTTCAACTCGCTCAAGGCGCTGAGAGTCGACCGGGAAACACTGATCGACGAGTTTACGGCCTTTTCGATGGTGCTTTTTATTACCAGCTGCCTCTTATCCTTTTTATCGATCAGATCTTTCTGACCGGCCTGATAACCTTGTTCGTCACCACAATTTTTATTATTTTCAATATCATTCGATGATATTGGCCGGCATTTTGCGGGTCGGCAGGCTAACAGATCAATTCCATAAACAATGAAAGGATTAAAGACGATCATTTTTCTACTCATCTCCAACAGCTTCATGACCTTCGCCTGGTATGGCCATTTAAAATTCAAGGATTATTCCTGGGGAAAGAACCTGGGCCTTTTTGCCATCATATTGATCAGCTGGGGCATGGCGTTCTTTGAATACCTTTTCCAGGTCCCTGCCAATGAAGGGGGTTTTAAGGAGAATGGCGGACCGTTCACGCTGGTTCAGCTAAAGACCATCCAGGAAGCCATTACCCTGACGGTCTTTATGGCCTTTACCCTGATCTTCTTTAAAGACGAAAGGCTCGCCTGGAATCACCTGCTTGGTTTTGCCCTGATCGTGCTGGCTGTATTTGTCATATTTAAGAAGTGGTAGGTTCTTAATAGAAATCATGGCGCTCTGGCCCGGGAGCCCCTGGGGTACGGGCAAAAAAATAAGACCACCCATATAACTTTAGTTATCGGATGGTCTTGACCCTTAAAACAACCTGTCGCAAGCGTTAAATAGGGTTAAAACCAAAGGCCTCTGATTAACATACGTAAGACGATAAACTTTAGATTTTCGAAAGGGCGTTTTTTTTAAATTCTCCCGAATTCCATTTTCATCCCCAAAAGTCTAACCAATGAAGATAAAAGTCATTATTACAGGCGCAACTGGTATGGTCGGAGAAGGGGTATTGCTGGAATGCCTGGCTCACCCGCAGGTAGAACAGGTGCTGATGGTAAACCGCAGGCCCTACCCTATGCAACACCCTAAGCTAAAGGAATGTATCGTGCCCGACTTCTTTAGCCTCGACGCAGTGGCCGGTCAGCTTACCGGTTATGACGGATGCCTGTACTGCGCAGGGATCAGCTCAAGGGGAATGAAGGAGGCGGAGTATAGCCGTATCACCTATGATACTCCGTTATATTTTGCTCAAAGGCTCGCCGGCCTTAATCCCGGAATGATCTTTAGCCATATATCGGGCAGCCATACGGACAGCTCGGAAAAAGGAAAGATAATGTGGGCCCGTGTAAAGGGAAGGGCGGAGAACGCCTTGCTAAAATTGCCTTTTAAGAAAGTATATAATTTCCGGCCGGGTTTTATGAAGCCAACACCGGGTCAGCAAAACATAAAATCTTTATATAGAGTTATCAGCAGCCTGTCTCCTCTGCTGCGTCTCCTGCTTCCGGACCAGGTAAGCAGTATGCGGGAAGTCGGCCTGGCCATGATCAACAGCGTGCTGATCGGCTATCCCAAACAGATATTGGAGGTAACCGATATAAAAATATTGGCAAAAGCCCTTTAAACCAGGCCCAGCACTGCGGTCGGCTCGAAGCGGGCGGTCCTGTTCTGTAAGGCGGGAGGCAGTACAAAGAGCCCGGGGTGGAATAAGGCGGCTAACAGTTCGATGCCATCGACAAGCGTCGAGGGGGAAGGCTGGGTAAAAAGATCGAAGTCGCAGACAAAGACCTGCCCGGTCCGAACGGCGGAGATAGCTGACCAGCCTTCATGACGGCTGAGCAAATGAAGCTCTTCCTGTCCGCGGGCAATGTGAAAGCCGCAGGGGGCGATGATGATTATTTCGGGATCGTATTTCCGGATCTTGTCCCAGGCAAGACTGATGCTGTCCCCGCCGGGATTGCTCAGCATATCGATGCCGCCAGCCTGCGCGATCTGGAAGGGGATCCAGTGACCGCAATTGTACATCGGCTCTATCCATTCGAGGAGCAGTACACGCTTGAGCGGCATGTTGTGCTGCCGGAGCGTATCCAGTATACCGCCGGTCCTTTTTTGCAGGCCGGCCAGGTAGGTATAGGCAGCCTCTTCCTGTCCCAGGGCCTTTGCGATGGTCACAGCTGTACCATAAACGTCCTCCAGGTTATTGGGCGTCAGCGGAATGATCTGCGGACGCTGCGGGAGCTTCGCGACGGCCGCCGCGGTACACCTGGTATCGATCTGGCAGACCTCACAGGTGTCCTGCGTGAAGATGATATCGGGAGCTATCTGCTGCAAAAGCTCTTCCTCTACATAATAAAGGCTTTTCCCCTGTGCCTTGGCCGTCCGGAATACAGTATCGATCTCCGCGCTGCTATAGGATCTCCCTTCCATGATACAGCGGACCAGCTTTGGCTTCTCGGCAAGTGCCTGGGGAAGACATTCGAAGGTTACGCCGTGCAGGAAATGCTGAAGCCCCATGTCATAGATCATTTGTGTGGCAGCCGGCAGGAAGGAACAGACTTTCATGGGCCAAAGATAGGCAGGCGCGCGATAAGTAAAAGTTATTTTCAATTGTCGTATTTTAGTGGGCCATGGAAGAAAAGCTATTTAATACCCTTGTTCAGATCAGGCGGCAGCTGCATCAGAATCCGGAGCTTGGTTTTACCGAATTTGCAACAGCCGCTCTGGTGGAAAGCAAGCTGCAGGAACTGCAGATCCCGGTTGAGCCGGTTGCAAAGACAGGTTTGATCGGTACGCTAAAAAAAGGAGATGGCCCCACGATCCTGTTGCGCGCCGACATGGATGCGCTGCCGGTACTGGAAGACCCTAAAATGCCCTTCGCCTCGAAGAACGAAGGGGTGATGCATGCCTGCGGTCATGACCTGCACATGACCATGCTCCTGGGTGCTGCCTATCTTCTAAAAGACGCAGACTTTACCGGAACCGTCAAATTTGTGTTCCAGCCTTCTGAAGAAAGCAACCTGCGCAGCCCGGAAAAGGGCAAGTCGGGGGGGCAGCTGATCATGGAAAGCGGAAAGCTGAGTGGCGCCGATGCCATCCTTGGTCTGCATGTCAATCCCTTATTACCGACGGGTCAGCTGGAATATAAGAATGGGGAAGCCCTGGCCAATGTGGGCAATTTTTCCATCCGGATCAACGGAAAGGGCGGTCACCCCGGAGCGATGAAACACGTCGTCGATCCGGTTGCGGTCGCCGGCAGGCTTATTCCCGCGGCGCATGCGCTGGTCGGCCCTCAGCCGGACCCGCCCATTGCCGTACTGGCTATCACCCATGTGGAGACCCTTGCAAAGCCGAGCTTCAACGTCATCCCTTCCGGTATGCTGCTGCAGGGATCATTGAGAGCCGTACGGATCAACGATTATAATGATATAGTGACCAGGCTTGGGATCCTGTTGAAACAATTGGAATCCGAATTCAACTGCCAGATCGAATTGGATTTCAGCGCCTATTATCCCAGTCTGCTGAATGATCCGGATATTCATGAGACGCTCTCCGCGGTGCAGGAAAAGATCTTTGGGCTGTCGAATGTAGTAGAAGGACAGGCTTACCTGGTCGGTGAGGACTTTTCCTTTTATTCGAGGGTCATGCCGGCCCAGTTCTATTTCCTGGGCGCAAAGACGGCCGACAACGACACCTATTGGCTGCATCATCCCCAGGTGACATTCAATGAGGATTGTATCAGATATGGCGCTCCGCTGCTTGCCGAAGGCGCAATGCGCCTGCTTCGTCTTTACTCCGGCAAACCGTCGATCTTGAATGACGGGATATTTAATTTGTTGGGACGAAGCTAGCAGGGATGCAGGAGGGCGATTGATCCTAAAGTGGGGAAGATTGATACATTTTTACTCTTTTGACATTTTTTACTCCTTTGCCGGCAAACGGTAATATTTTGCCCGGTGTGTCGACTAACGGATAAACAAACTGCCTATGTTATTCCGGTCACTGGTCGGCCCTTTTTATAAAGAGAATATCAGCCTGCTTTTTTTCCTGTTCATCGTGATGATCGGAGTTGTGGGCGAGGACAATGGGGCGGAGATCTGGCAATATCATTATTCCCTGGCGTTGGCGATGTTACAGAATGCGGGCTACCTGCTTTTTGTGTTCGTTGCCTGGTTCTTATATACCCGGAAATGCGTAGGGTTCGTCACAGGTCTGTTAAAGCAACCGGACTATTCCTTCGTTGCCCTCTGCAATGGCCTGAAGAGTAGCAGACGGTTCGTGGAATTTTTCCGGGTGGGCGTTTGGCTTCTGCTGCCGATCATCCTGTACGGCGTGTTTGTCATCGTATATGGTCTGATCCATCATTTCCTGCTTCCGGTAATAGCGGTGGCTATCTTTCTTTTGTCGCTGTGCGTATGTTCGGCCCTGTGGTTTGTCCATACATTGGATACCTTATACGAGGAAAAACCGGCTTTACGTCTCCGGTTACCGCTGTCCTCTTCATTTGGAATGATCCTGCTGCGGCAGGTGGCGCAGAAGCAAAAGATCATGTGGCTGGCGTTTAAGCTCTTTACCTGCGGAGTGCTCTATGGGATCGCTCTGAACAATACAACGCCCGATGACTACGAGACCGTTTCGCTCTTTTTATTCTTCAATTTTGGCGTTCTTGCCAATGGGGTGATCGTGTTTGGGCTGCGGGAGTTCGAAGAGACCCGTTTGTTCTTCTACCGGGCGGCACCGGTTCCCTTGCTGCGGCGGCTGGCAGGCTATGCCCTGGTCTATTTCGTGCTGCTGATCCCCGAATTCATTACTGCGGCACTGCTTGTCCCCATACATCTGCATCATGGCGATGCCCTTCTCTTTTCGCTGTGTGCCTATGGTCTGGTCCTTTTGATGAATGGCATCACTTTCCTTGGCAATTTCAGCCGGAAGGAATATCTCTTCCTTTTACTGATGGTTTTTTGTGTCGAATATATCTTTTTAGGCGGGATCGGGCTTCTGCTGTTGTGCGGGCTGTTGTTTGCGGCCGCTATTGTCGCATTTTGGGCTGGGTATTACCGGTTCGAGCGGGCCATTGTATAACCGCGGGTCCTTTTATCCCGACTAAAGGGCGTACTTTTGCGGCATGTTACTAGATTCCGGCACTATCAGCAAAATGCTGACCCCACTAAAGATCGATGAATTGAATGAATTGCAGCTGGCGGCCCTCGAGGCCGTACAGGAGGATAAGGACCTGGTTCTATTATCCGATACAGGTTCGGGAAAGACATTGGGGTACCTGCTGCCGGTCCTGACATTGATGGACGGGAAAGCAACAGGCACGCAAGCCCTGGTGATCGTCCCATCCCGGGAGCTGGCCATTCAGATCGAGCAGGTATTCAAGCTGATGGGGACCGGTCTGAAAGTTACCTGTTGTTATGGTGGACACCTGAGGGAGACGGAAGAGAACAACCTGATCGAGGCTCCGGCCCTTATCATCGGAACGCCGGGCCGCCTGGCCGATCATCTTCGCCGGGGCAATATTCACCCGGAGACCATCCGGACCCTCGTGCTGGATGAGTTCGACAAATCCCTTGAACTCGGCTTCCAGGAGGAAATGGAGGCCATCATCACATCCCTCCGGTCTTTGACAAGAAGGATCCTTACTTCGGCGACTGAGGCCGTGGAGATCCCTGCTTTTGTAGGGCTGCGGACAGCGCAGACGCTGGATTTCCTTTCCGGAGAAAAACCGGAACGGCTTGCCCTCCAGCTGGTGAAGAGCCCTGATGTGGACAAGCTGGAGACCTTGTTCCGGCTTATTTGTCGTATCGGCGACCGCAGTGCCGTCGTGTTCTGCAATCACCGGGAATCGGTGGAAAGGGTCAGCGCTTTTTTAAAGGAGAAAAGCATCGTGAATGTATTCTATCATGGCGCATTGGAGCAGCCCGAACGGGACAGCGCTCTTGCCAAGTTCAGGAACGGAAGTTCGGATGTGCTGGTCACAACCGATCTGGCTTCGCGTGGGCTGGATGTTCCGAATATCCGTTATATCATACACTATCATTTACCGGCTACGGAAGATGTCTTTATCCACCGCAACGGCCGGACGGCCCGGATGGATGCCAGCGGCACCGCCATACTCTTACTTGGACCTGATGAACGACTACCTTCTTTTATAACCGAGACCCCTACCCTGATCGAGCTGCCGGAAAAGGCGGTCCTGCCGGCCAAGCCCAAATGGACCACCTTGTTCATCTCTCTTGGGAAAAAGGACAAGGTCAACAAGGTCGATATCGTGGGACTGTTCAGCCATAAGGGGTTGTTGAAAAAAGATGATATCGGGCTTATTGAAGTAAAGGATTTCTTTTCTTTTGCCGGCATTCGCAAGTCGACGGTGCAGCAGGTACTGGAGCTGATCAAGAATGAGAAGCTGAAGAATAAGAAAGTGAAGATCGATGTGGCGAAGTGATCGGCGCACACCATTTTTGCTCCGTTAAATTTTATTATTTGCCTGAAATAATTTTGCAAATTTGTAGTATGGCAAACAGAAAGATAATTGTAAAGACGGATAAGTCCCGTAGAAAGGGAACAATATCACGTTCCGCCATACGAAAGGCTGTACAGGCCGTATTCGGCGACTCCAGGACTGCGGAATCGGCGCATTCCGCAAAAACAGTAAGAGCAAAAAAAAACAAATCTGGTATTCTTCAAGCGCAGTAACCCGTTAAATGAAAGTAGCGGGCTATAATGATTCTGTTTTTATCAATTGTCCCTTCGATGATGAGTATGTCCCCATTCTAAGGGCTATTATCTATACGGTCTATCGATGCGGTTTTTCCCCAACAATCCCCGGTTATGCCATCCTTTCGGCCCAATATCAGGAATTTGAGGCCCATCTCCCGGCACTTACCCGGAAATTAGGATTTACAGTTAACAATATACCATTTATTGATTTTCTGAACCTCGTCGAGGACGCAGTGACTGAACAGGCAAAATAGAATCTCTCAAAGATGTCGCAGGTACTGGTCCGGATTATCCAAAAAGGTCTTTGTGATCCTATAGTGGTCTGTTTCTTTGTATTCGACCCGCCGCATACCGTCTTCCTGAATCTCATACAGCGCCGCACCGGGCAATCCCATCAGTACCGGCGAGTGAGTAGCGATGATGAACTGTGCTTTTTTATTCTTCAGCGTTTCCAGGATAAAACAGATCAAAGACAACTGTTTCAAAGTTTACCATCTTCAATTTCATATTCAATGAGATAAGGGAATCGTTTAATTCTTAGTTTTCTATAGCGTTGATTGATGGCGGAATAGTGGAGTGGTTATGATCTCTTTTGCTTCCTTCCAGCTATAAGCCTTACTTTCCCCTTTTTTCCATTTGGCAGAGCGTTCTTCGAATTCTTTAGCCTATTAATCAGGAATTGACAGCAAGATTCTTCAACTTATCCGGGTCCAGAACAAAATTGATCTGCAGGATCTTGTCGTTCTGCGGTGAGATGTCGAAGACCTCGCAGGAGACCAGCTTGTCACCGACGTAGAAAAGGAAGGCCGGCTGGTGATTGATCCCGGTGACCTTGATGGTCGACGTGGTCTGATAGGTATGATAGGCAAAGGTCAGCAGGTTGGCGACCTCGGCCCGGCCCTTACAGATCTTAGCAACAAGATTCAGTTTGCCTCCGCTATCGGCGTAATAGGCGATGTCTGCAGCCAGAAGGCCTTCCAGCTTTTCCATGTTGCGGCCGCGTATCGCATCTATATAATCTTGCAGCAGAGCATTGGTGCGCTGGTCGCGGATGCTGACACCCGGAGAGCCGCCGGGTTTGAAGAGTTTTGTTTTTGCCCGGCTCAGGAGCTTACGGGAAAGCTCCTCGGTTATGGAAAGGAAACCGGCTATTTCGTCGTGCGCATAGTCGAAACTCTCCTTTAGGATAAAGACCGCCCGTTCCCTGGCATTGAGCTTTTCCAGCAGCACCAGTAAAGAATAGGAAAGGATGTCTTTCAGATGGACATTGGCGTCCGCCGACTCTGTCGCCACAGGTTCCGGCAGCCAGTAATCCGGCTGCACGGTTCTCCTGCGACGGGTTTTTGTATTGATCGCATGGTTGATCACGCTCTTTATGAGATATGCCTTTTCATTGTCGATGCCATCCCGGGACTCTGCATAATATTTGGTGAGTACATCCTGTACGATGTCCCTTGCGTCCTCGGCGGTGCCAAGGATATTATAAGCATATGGGAAGAGTATCTGTGAGTGATCCTGCATGGTGCTTGAGTTGAGTTTGAGCTATGGCGGCGGCGTATGCTTCAGGCTGTGACCTTTCGCAGCGGCGTTTGCTTCAGGCTGTGACGGCTGATGCCACTGCATGTCCGGCTGCAAATTGATTTACCTCATAGGTTCCCGGAGTCGTCAGGAAAACCTTATTGAGTCTGTTCCAGCTATTGGTGGTCACGATCGCCAGGGCAATCTTAGAGATCTCATCCTTGCTGAAATACTGTGCCATTGCCTCATACGTGGCATCATCCGTTTCACATTCTATCGTCAGGGCTTCTGCAAATTGCAGGGCGGCTCTTTCCGGCCCGGAGTACCAGGGACTTTCGCGCCAGGCGGGCAGACCATGCAGTCGCTGCTCCGTTTCGCCGGTGTGAATAGCGTCCTTGTGATGCATATCCAGGCAAAAAGCGCAGCCGTTGATCTGGGACACGCGATAGGCCAGCAAATGAAGAAGTTTGTGGTCCAGGCCGGAGTTGGTGATATAAATGCCGGTCTTCATGAGGCCGTCGAAAAGGCCCTTGGGCATTTCCTGGATGGAGATTCTTTGTTTCATTTTATTCGTTTTTAAAGATTTCCCAAACAAGACACAACCCCGGGAAAAAACGTGACAGGGTACAGGAATATTTTTCTCAGTTCTTCATATCGATGGTATACGCGTCGGACTGTGTGACCCCGCCGCCTATTGCGGCGCGCCGGTAATAGAGGTGTCTGATCCAGCCGGTGTACCGGATGACCCGGTATTCGCTGTAGTCGCTCAGCGCCAAGGAGGTAAGCTGGTCTTTTTTTACCTGCCGCTGCCGGACATCCGTTATTTTTTTCAAGCGTGTCCCCATCGTGCTGTTCAGCGCAGCCGTATCGATGTTCTGTTCGATGACCAGCGTAAACACCAGGGGATCGTACGTAGTGATCTGATAACTTTGTATGGCTGGCAGCGGACTTCCCCCAAAAGGATTCGAAAGCTGTGTAGGGGAGCTGACCTTTGCGGTTGTGAACTTATACCCGTAGGGAAGATGATAGAGCTGAACTTCCCTGATGAGTGCAGACTCGACCTTTTCCCGGGTGTCAAAACTTTCTTTGGGAAAGTTCATGATCTCTGAATAGTGATCCCTTACCTCTTCCCAGTTGATCAGCCCGAGAAAGGCGCCTTCATTGGAGATGCGGTAGATGATCTGCATCCCTTCGAAAAAAGGGAGGGTGTCCAGTGGTCCGGCATTGCTGCCGGGGGGAATATGAAACACCCATTTTACCGTATAGTCACTGTCGGACGCATCCAGCACCGAGATGGCGGCCTCATAGCTAAAATGAAAAACGGTATCGGGCATATTGGGCTGCGGGTTACGTTTTTCATGCAGGATGGTATAGACATGTGTCTGGCCCGGTTGCCAATACGTGATGCAGGCAGCTGAAGAGTCGCCTGAAGAAGGCTCCTGCGACCGGGCGGAAAAGGCCAGGATGAGCGGGATAAAGATCAGCAGAACTTTCATTGACGCAAGATAGCATTTTATGCGTCAGCGCAGGTCGGGAGCGGTGACGCTGAGCAGCTGCGAGGGATGGGGCAGGCGTGGATGATGTAGCACGCGGGGCATCAGACCAGGTCGAAGGCTATGATCTCGTGATCGCTGATCTCTGCAATATCGAGTGTGATCGATCCCGCTTCGTGCCGGACCTGCGGGGTCATATCGCTCATGAGCAGGTGGACGGCGGAGACCTTTTTGTCCTTTGGGACCTGGACCCGAACGCTGGCCCTGACGGGTATTATATCGCGGAATGGTCCTTTCATCATCATGGGATTGGTAAGGTTTACCAGGTGAACCGTCATCGAGCCTTTTTGAGCCCAGACAGCCACGTCGATGACCCCTTTCGTTTGAACTTGTACAATGGGCTCTTCGCCCAGCGCCCAGCGGATCGTATTGCGCAGGAGCAGGGAATGGTCGGTGCTCAGCATCTGCCAGAACGAGCGGTCCAGGTCGCCGGGGAAATAGGCCACACGGCCTTTGGTTGAGGCGACGTCAGTGTTGGTCTCGCGGGAGAAGCCAGATAGGGCGTTGCCCGCGGAGGCGTTGCCGGCGGCATTGCTGCTCCGCACCTCGCGGAGATAAAGCTCACGGGTGGTCGTCTCCTCTTCGCGCGGATACACGTCCTCCATCGGCAGATCGGGATAGGTCGGGATCAGGGTCACCGGGCTTGGGAAGTTCAGTCCCGCTGTTGGTTTTACCTTGACTCTATAGACGGAGTTGACGATCTTATATGCGTCTTCCAGACCGGTGAGCACCGGATGGGATTGTGCATCGCCGGACCGAAGACGCAAATAACTATTACGCATAGGGCCTTCGACGCCGTGGTCGAAGCTCACGCCAAACAGCTCCGAGAGCCCAAAGTCGGCGCGGGCCTTGCCTTCTTCATCATAAAGCGAGGTCTCAAATGTAGCCAGGATACTGCCGCCGCCGTCGACAAATTCTTTGATCTGCTGACATTGTGTGGTGGAAAGAGCCGCGATATTGGGAAGGATCAGGAGTTTGAACGCCTTCAGATGTTCCGCATCCAGCAGCTGGTCATTGACCATTTCAAACGCCTGACGATCTTCTACCAGCGCATGATACATCCCCAACGCATGCTCGTTGCTTTTTTCCTGCCAGGCCTTGCCGCCATATTTCTGATTGGTCTGCTCCGAATAGACCATTCCTATCCGGGCCATGGGCGCCGTATTTTTAAGATAGGCCTCATGCCGGTGATAGGACTGATACAGTTTCTCAACAGCGGTCATCCAGCGGCGGTCATAAATATAGGCTCCAAACTTTACAAAACAGGGACGCATGCCGCCCGCGACGCCTTCGGCTACCCAGATACGGATCTCGGCATCGCTCTGAACCGAATCCTTCCAGCGATATTCTTCTTCGACCCCTACGCTGAAGATGTTGACGATGGGTTTCATACCCAGTCCGGCACGAAGCTCTTTGGCGCCCATGGCATTGGACCAGGGCGGGATAACGCCTCTGCGTGCCTGCTGATCGGCGAAAAAGAAATCGGCATACTTGCCGGTCTCCAGCTTGTCCGGAAATCCATTGGGGATAAAACGCGCCTCAGACCGATGTTTCCTTATCCCCGCATCCCAGAGGAACCACAGCTCTCTTAGCCGCGCCGTGCGCCAGTCCTCCCATTTACGATAAACCGGGTCGAGACGTTCGGCGCCATGAGGAAGCTCCAGGCCGGTCGCCTGCTTAAAATTAGCGGTGCAGTGCTGACAGTAACAGATGCCATGGCCTGCCCAGCGATTGGAGAAGATGCCATCCGGGCTATAGCGTTCCATGATCTCCCCGTGTACCTGGGTCATGAAGTCAAAATTATACGGGCCATAGGCGCATGTCACCCACAGTTCGGGGTTCGCCCAGTGACGACGGGGTTTGCCATCGGCCGTCACGGAGATATAGTCCGGGTGAGCGTCATACATATCCTGACGGGTGGCATGAGGATCTGTTCGAAGCACCACCGACATATTCATCCTGCGACAGCCTTTTACCATATAATCCAGCGGGTCGGAATTACCCAGCCAGTTACTACGATGATGGAACGGAATATCGGTGGGATAAAAGGCGACCACACCGCCTGCGCTGAGCAGGGCGCCATCGGCATGGATGCGTTGGAAATAAGCCAGCCAGAAGTCCGGGTCGAAGCGTTTGGGATCGTTCTCGACGAAGGCCAGCTGCGCCCAGCGCATGCGGTTGAACCAGGGAGTGGCAGGGTCCGAAGGCTGCTCCAGGGGGGCGGCAGCGTGCGCCGATGAGATAGCGGGCTGTCCGGCAACCGGGGGAACAGCGGCAGCAGGCAAACCGGTTAAAGATGCGGAATCGGTCAAGGCGAGAGCAGCGGGTCCGGAAATCGTAACAGCACCCCCAATAAGAGAGCTATGGCGGATAAAATGTCTTCTGTTCATGTTGCAGGCAATGAGAACAAAAGATACAAAAAATAACTAGCGCTGCTGCAGTTCTTTCATCAGCTGCCCGAGTTGCCTGCCGGTCTCATCGATCTTATCATTGTAGGCCGGACTGTCCTCGTCGATCGCCTTCACCGCCAGTTGGAAATAAGTCAATTTTAGCTGGCTGTAAAGGATAAGCTTTTTGTTTCTTTCCCGGATGGCTTTGGGCAAGGGAAGGTCTTCCAGATCCGTGAGCATCTGGATATTCTTCTCCCAGCTCTGAACGCCCTTTTCTTTGAATGCCTCACGCTGTTTGCCCTTCGGGGAATCCTTAAACTGAGCAAGGGCATCTGTCGCCGCAGAGTCGAGGGAAGCAAATACTTTCATCTGCTGGTAATATACGGCAACGTTATCAGGTATCTTGCGAAAGGCAAAAACCGTCAGCGCAATAGCGGCCGCGACCGGCAATATCATCGTCAGATAGCGCAGGCGGCGATCCCAGGGTTTTCTCAGCGAAGGATAATAAGCATACCCCATCAACAGGCCGCTGACAAGCCCGCCGGCATGACCCGCGGCGTCCACGATCCCCGTCACGCCTATCCCAAGATTCAGCACGACGAAAAAACCCATATTTTTCAGCAGCGGCTTCCGGACACTGTGGTGGATCAGATGCGGCATGGTCAGCAGCGCCAGGAACAGACCATATACCCCGAAAATGGCCCCGGACGCACCTGCGCTGACCGTATAGGCATTCCAGGCCATGCTGGCAACACTGGAAAGGATGCCAGTAAGAAGATAGGCTACCAGGTATCGGGTACGGCCCAGCAAGGGCTCAAGTAAGATACCGATCTGGATCAGCGCATACATATTGATCAGCAGGTGAAAAATGCCGATGTGCAGAAAACAGGAGGTCAGCAGCCGCCACCAATCCCCTTGTATAGTATAAGGGCGGAAATTCGCTCCCCATTTCAACAGGTTCTCCGAGGTCGGCTCGACCAGACTGATACCCGAAATGGCCATGGCGACAAAAACAAGGATGTTCAGGCCAATGATGATAGCAGTAATAAGGTGTTTGCCTTTCGGGTCGAAGACGGCAAACAGGGTGTTTCTTTTTCGCGGAGGCGGTGGTGGTACGACGGATTGATCGGTTTCAGGTGTTGTCATGAAATAGAAAAATAAGATCAAAATTACGTTAAACGCGGATATAGATCCGGCGGCGGTCGAGCATATAACCGATGGCCCAGTAGAACAGGACCAGGATCAGTGCGTATAAAAGAGAGGCGTTCTTTCCATTGCCGGCCATCAGAGGCTGGCAGACCATTTTGTAGAACCAGCTTAACGGAGACAGCCAGACCGGTTTTTCACCGGCGGCATTCGGGATGCGGATCAGCCCCAGCAGCCGGGGAAAGGCCCCGCTCAGCACAAAGATAAACAAGGGGTTCTTTCCAAACACATCGAAGAATTTAGTCCCCCACCCTGTCCAATGTCTGAATTCGATGATAAAGATCAGTACCAGCAATAGCAGTATGGCATAGCCAGTGGAGACCAGGACAAAGCTGCTGGTCCAGATCTTTTTATTTAAAGGGAAGACCGTGCTCCAGACGTAGCCCGCTGCCAGCAGTGCCAGGGCGGCAAAAAACAAATTGCGAAGCATCCCGGCATTCTTTCCCTTCAGCTGAATATACCAGCCTGCATAATATCCGAATACGACCTGGGTTATCGCCGCCATAGTGCTGGGGATGCCTTCAGGATCAAAGGCCACTCCTTCTCCATGGTAAAGATGTTCCGGACCGAATAGGCCCTTGTCAATGGCCGTACCAAAATAACCGGCAAGACTATAGTCGCCGAACCGGTAACAAAGGAGCCACCAGGTCAGCAGTAAGATAAGACTGATTATAAAGGAGCCCCGGAGTCCGAAGAAATAAACGATCAGGGAGCCGAAAAGGTAACAGAGAGCGATACGGCCGAGGACGCTCATGACCCGGACGCCGGCGAGGACCCCCTGGTCATTGGTCCAGGTCCAGGTCCTAAAGACCAGGGAATCGTGGTCCCAGCGCAAAAAAGGGAACCAGTTCAATAAAAAGCCGATCAGGAAGATAAGGGCCGAGCGTTTGAATATCTTTTGCAGCACTGCCGATCTGTCCATCTGCCGGAAACGCGGCATGACAAAGGAAAGCGCATTGCCTACCGCAAACAGGAAGAAAGGGAAGACCAGGTCGGTTGGCGTAAGGCCGTGCCAGGGAGCATGATCAAGGGGGGCATAGGAAGACCCCGCCTGGTTATTGACCAGGATCATGAAAGCGACGGTAGCGCCCCGGAATACATCTAAAGAATAATATCTTTCCTTCATCGGTAGCTGGTTGACTTAAAGCAGCGATGAAAATAAGAATATTATTCATTATTGCGCGGCAATATATTCGCTGAGGTGTTCGAAAGAAAAACGCCCATCCTCCTTTGCCAGCCGGATAAACTCTTCCAGCTCATTTTTGAATTCTTCATTTTTTAGTTCGGGATCATGCAGGAGAATGATGACCCGGCCGGGAAGGAATGTCTTTTGTTTGTCCAGCATGGCGCCGACAAGGTCCATCATCTCTTTCCCGGAATGTGTCCGTATGCCGTTGCCGGCATGGCTTCGCCATTCCAGGTCCCAGCCAAAGACGGCATAACCGCGGGCAGCCAGGGTATCAGCGGCTTCTTTTCCATTGGAACGCTCGTCCCGGGAAAGACTGTCCAGCCGGAAAAAGTTGCGGCCCGGCAGACGGATGAGCCGGTTGGTTTGCCCAAGACTGTCGCTGCTTCTGTCAAAATCGGCCAATACCTGCAGCGGCTGTTTGAACCAGCTTTTATAGTGTCTTTCGGCATGGGTGTAACTGTGATTGCCGATCTCCACCATCGGGTTGTCCTGGTATTCCCGGAAAAGCGAACGGTTCTTATGGGTAGCGCAGACATTGCGGCCGATGAGAAAGACATTGATAGGCAGACTATCCTTTTGTGAGAGGTCATTGACGAGCTCACTGCCGGAAGAGGGCCCGTCATCAAAGGTGAGATAGATGCGGAAGGGACGCGTGGCATGGGTAGTGGCAGCCGCCAAGGAAGGGCTGGCCCATTTTGCCCCTACGGCAACGGAAACCCCTTCGGGCTGACGGCCTATATCAGACGAAAGGAGAACCATTGCGCCGGTCCAGGCTACAATCATTTTATGATGACTCCAGTGCATACACGACAATTGAAATTAATAATTGTCAGCGGCTGAATTCATGTGTGCGGAATAAGCAGGGAAGGGAATTTCTAAGCGATTACAAGTTTTAGCGGAATAGCAATATACGAAATATTTTTCAATTCCCGCCGTGCCATTTCGTCCAGGATCGGCGCCAGGATCTCACCCAGGATGGCCAGACTTTACGCTACATGCGGCGGGGCTAAGTAGTTGATTGTGTCAACTATTTATTATATTTGCATATGCAACAAAAAACCATCACCGGCATCCGCGCTTTCAACCGCTATTATACCGGCATTCTTGGGTTGTTGGATCGTCATATTCTGAACAGCGACTATAGTTTGCCGGAAGCGCGGATCCTGTACGAGCTGAGTCAGCGGGAAGGCGTGCAGGCATCGGGGATCATCGAAAGCCTGGGCATCGACAAAGGATATCTGAGCCGGATCCTGGATCAGTTCGCCAAAAAAAAGCTGATTGTCCGGAAGCGTTCGGAAGCGGATGGCAGACTGATGCATATCTATCTTACCGAAAAAGGCCGGGCGGCCTTTGAAAAACTGAACGAGGCTTCCGACGAGCAACTGAAAAATCTTTTGAGCGGCCTGTCGGCTGCTGATGGAGAAGAGCTAAGCCGGCATATGACCGCTATCACCGATATTTTATTGAAGGCACAAGCCGCAAAAGAGAAATAAGATGAAGACACCTGTTGAGGCGGATGCTATAACTATCCGAACCGATCTGCGTTCCGGGGACATCGGATACATCGTTTACCTGCATGGCTGTTTGTACAAAGAAGAATGCGATTATGGCGTGGCCTTCGAAGCCTATGTCGCGCAGGGGCTGGCGGAATTCTATAAACAGTATGACCGGGAAAAGGACAGGGTATGGATCTGTGAGCTGGCGGGAAGGATAGTCGGATTCCTGGCGCTGATGCATAGAGAACAGGATACGGCCCAACTACGCTACTTCCTGCTATTGCCGGAATGCCGGGGTATCGGTCTCGGCAAAAAACTGATGGGTCTTTATATGAAGCATCTCAGGCAGGTGGGCTACCGAAGCACCTACCTCTGGACCACCCGCGAACAGCAGAGGGCTATCGCCTTATACAGGCGATATGGTTTTGAGCTTACCGAAGAGGTCGCTTCGGACACCTTTGGAAAGTCATTATATGAGCAGAAATATGAGCTAAGGCTTACGCCCGGAAGAAGCCAGCAGGATCACACCTCCTAGGACCAGGAACCCACCGGCATAAGGCGGCCAGTTGACGTTCTTGTGTTTGTCCGCCGAGATCTGGAGGGGGCCTGCGTCTACGACCTTTTCTCTTTTCGTATAGGAAAAACCTGTCCAGATCAGCATGATGATCCCGACTACGAGAAGGATTATACCGAGTGTTCTTTGCATGGTTGGTGTTTTACAAGTTATTTCTTCCCGGCTTTGCTGACAAAGTACAGGATGATGCCTACAATGAATACAACGGCCAGTACCCCGACCCATACTCCAGCCTTAAAAATACCGCCGACGACTGCGCAGCCGGGAAGGAAAAGAGCAAGCATTGCCAAAAGCAATAAGCTGTTGAATAACCGAAATACATTTTTTTTCATATAGCTGTTGTTGGTACCCTTTACAAGGATCGTTCCACTAAGCCGGAAGGAGTGGCCATGCCTGATCAATCTCACGAATATCGAAGACTACTTAGGGTGTGGAAAGGTAAAAGCAGGTGATCCATGCTATCAACTCCACCAATCCAATTATGTATAGTGCATATCTCATAGTTTGATCGATTTTAAACAGACATTCAATTTGGCTGCCAGGCCTTGCTCAGCCTCACTTGGTGTGTTCTGTGAAAATACTTCTACAATGAGTCCCGGTTACGTCTCTTTGTCAACCCGGGGATACGAAAGGCTGATGTGACAAGAAATTTCATCATTCTCCAGGTCGCCTTTGCCGTACCTTTTAAAAGCCGGTTGGCGACAGGGATGAGATGGTCGTATTGATGAGGATTGATCGCCGGCGGAACTCGCTTGTCTTCAGAAGGAATCATGGGTTTATTTTACGATATCGCAAGTAAAACAGTGCCAGTCCCCAAATAGTGAGTTGCGCGGCTGATAAAGGCTGAATTGGGGAATATTGGTCCAAACTTTCCCCAGAAGGGCAAATGTTAAGGCTTTTTAACGCTGGCAGGCATTTTGTCGTTCACAAGGTATAAAAACAATCATCATGGGAAATCTCCTCTACCTGATCGCTGTTATCCTCGTAATTGCATGGGCTATTGGCTTTTTTGCTTATGGCGCAGGCGGGATAATTCACACTTTGCTGGTCATTGCCATCATCGTCGTTTTACTAAAGTTCATTCGCCGGGAAGCCTGATAATCGAATGTTAAGGCTCCGATAAAAAAAAGGCCGCCTCTATTGAGACGGCCTTTTTAGGTCATATTACCCTTTCACACACTTGCCATTGGAGCAGCACTCCGCGCATTTCGCGCCGGTGCAGTCCTGCTTTGTGCAATGTGTACAATCGCTTTGTTTGGTGGCCTTCCTGCTGCCGCCTGCAAATGCGAAGGCGCCGGTCAATAGAGTGGCTGTTACAGCCAAAAAGAATATTCTTTTCATATCAGATGAATTAAAATTTTGAATAAATAAGAGTAGATGGAAGGATGGGCAGCCCCTGTCGGGACTGACGATCAGGCCCTATTCGGCGGCTTCCAGGCAGAAGAATAATAGAGATATGAATAAGAGGCGGTAAAAATAGAGAAACCACGTTTTGTGATGGGTGTGGGATGGCTGAGACGGCCGGGGCTTACTATTACAGTGGAGTAACAGAACGGGCAATTCGTACAGCAGTCGGGGTTAGTAGTACAGCCTTTTGCCGGTTTTGGACAATGGTCATGCGTTTTGCCTGACTGTTTACAGCAGGCCATTTCCATTCCGGCCTGTTTTTCACAAATGGCGGACTGTGCGGCGGGCGCCTTTTCATCCGGTATGCCTGCCTGCGGCATCTGAATGGCGATGATTCCCATACTCATCGGCATGGCTACCAGCTCCGATAGATAGACCAGTACACAAAGGGATAATATAAAAGCTTTGTACTTGATGAAGCAAAATTACAAAATATTAGTCTACTAATTTTGTAGACTGAACAAAAGAACCTAATATTGCTGTATCGAAAAGGTCGCGTGGCCGAGTGGTTAGGTACGGGTCTGCAAAACCTCTTACGACGGTTCGAATCCGTCCACGACCTCACCGAGCATACCCGAGCGAAAGCGAAGGGTACGAGCGAGAAGGAACGAGGGACGTTCCCAAGCGAAGCGAAGGGAATGAACGAGAAGGAGCCTGGCGAAGCAGCTCCGACGAAGTTCCGGCGAAGCTCTAAGGGAATGAACGAGATGGCGGAGCGGAGCGAACGCCACGAACGTTCCTGAGTGCAGCGTTGTGCGAAGATTTTCATATGGCAAGCAATCGTTAGACGAGGTCGTATTTCTATACGACCTCTTTTTTTAAAACATTACTTATGAGAATCTGCCGTTTTAAAACCAGATCTTAAATATTCCTGCAAAATAATGGCATGGTTGTACTCTTCGCTTTTCGCAGCATATAAAAGCGTTATCGTCTTTTTGCCGGCGTGTGCTTTTACAAACTCCTTTACAGCCTCATTGGCCTTTAGCTCCTCCCTGTATCGTTTTTGAAATTCCGGCCAGTGCTGCGGGTCATGATCAAACCATTTACGCAGATCGGCAGATGGAGCCAGGTCCTTTGCCCATTCGTCAAAGGCCCCGGCTTCTTTCTTTATGCCCCGCGGCCAGAGACGGTCAACCAATACGCGGTAACCGTCCTCTTTGACGGACAGATCATAAATGCGTCGGATCCTGATTGCGGTGGGCATATTCCTAAACCATTTTCTTATTTGGAAGGATACCAGTTGCGAAGACGGACTTCGATATTTTTGTTGCCGGCTTCAACCAGTTTCTTAAACCCTTCTACGTCACTGAGACCGCCTGTGCCGCGATAGTGATAAGGGTAAACGATCTTTGGCGAAAAGGCGAGAACGGCATCCGCAGCTTCCTTGATATCCATGGTATAGGGCAGGTTCATGCAAACAAAGGCGATGTCGATGTCCTTAAGGCTGCGCATTTCGGGAATGCCCTGCGTGTCACCGGAGAGATAGAGATTCTTACCGCCGACGCCAAGGACATACCCATTGCCCCTACCCTTCGTGTGCATGGCTTTTGGACTTTCGGGGAGGTTATACATGGGCAGAGCCGTAATAGAAATACCTGACAGCGTTTTCTTGTCACCGTTGTTGAGGATGATGAGCTTTCCTTTGAGGGAATCCGGCATGAGATCGGCTACCGCTTTTGGGACAACCAGCGTAGTACCGGCCGCACGAACAGCTGAGATCGTCTTCGGATCGTAATGGTCTCCATGTATATCGGTAATAAGGATGACATCGGGCGGCTTTATCCCCGCATAATTGGCGCTGCCGCCGGTAGGATCGGCATAGATGGTCAGATCTGGAGTGGACAGGACCAGGCTGGCATGTACAAGAGGCTGAATGGTAAGCGGCCCCCTGGCAGTGGTTATGATATCGGGTGTGGCGCGGTTGGGAGTTTGTGCTTTAAGGGAGAAGGAGAGGACAAGAGATAAAAATGAAAAAAAAATTGGCTTCATTTGTTGAGTATTTGAAAATGAAATTAGTGAAGTTTGGCGACATAGAGGCAACCGGAGGTTTCAGAATGGCGTTTGATCTATTGCTAACCTTCTCCTGCTAAAAGCTCGTTATGCTGGAATCCGGCATCAATTTCCTCATGCAAAAAAATTAACGAGTATGAAGCACCTCATTGTACCATTCTTCCTTTCTTTTTTAATCCTCTCCAGCTGTAAAAAAGACCATAACAATCCTCCCTCCGGAAGTAATACGCCCGATCTGCAGCTGCTGACCGACGGGCTGGTCTCGCCCGTTGCCCTTGCAGAACCGCCTGACGGGAGCCGACGGCTATTCGTCGTCGACCAGGTGGGAAAGATCTGGCTGATCCAGGCAGATGGCACGAAGGCCACCACTCCATTTATGGATCTGTCCGGTAAGATGGTTTCCCTGAACCCGGGTTATGACGAACGGGGTCTGTTGGGACTTGCCTTTCATCCTGACTTTAAGACCAATGGAAAATTCTATGTCTTCTATTCCGCCCCACCCCACGCCGGCGGTCCACAGCCAGGCTCCTCCTGGAATAATATAACGAGGGTCTCGCAGTTCACGGTCAGCACGGGTGCGAATACAGCCGACTTGAGTACTGAAAAAGTGATCTTTGAAGGCGATCACCCCCAGTTCAATCACAACGGCGGTACGATCGAATTTGGCCCGGATGGCTTCCTCTATATCTCCATTGGAGACGGCGGGAATGCAGATGATATCGGCCCGGGGCATGTCACGGACTGGTATACTGTCAATGCCGGGGGCAACGGGCAGGACATCTATGCCAATCTCCTGGGCAATATCCTGCGGATCGACGTCAATAGCGGCAGCCCTTATGGTATCCCAGCCGATAATCCATTTGTCGGCACCAACGCCAAACAGGAGATCTATGCCTATGGTTTTAGAAACCCTTACCGTTTTTCCTTTGATATGGGCGGCAGCCATCAGCTGTTTGCGGGCGATGCCGGTCAGTCCCTGTACGAAGAGATCGACATCGTGACAAAAGGCGGCAATTATGGCTGGAATGTAAAAGAAGGCGCTCATTGTTTCAATACCGACAATGATACCGTATTAAGGGCCAGTTGTCCTTCTACGGATTCAGCAGGCAAACCATTGATCGACCCCATCATCGAGCTGGTCAACGCAGCCAATCCGAAAGGCGGCGGTCAGGCGATCGCAATTGTCGGCGGGAATGTCTACCGGGGCAGTCTTTTACCTTCTTACCAGGGCCGGTATATTTTTAGCATCTTCTCACAGGACGGAAAACCCAATGCCAAATTATTTGTGGCGGATGGATCGGCATCCGGAACCTGGACGTATGGCGATGTGAAGTTGAAGAGTTTTCCGACAGACCTTGGCCAGTTTGTAAAGAGTATCGGCCAGGATCAAAGCGGGGAGATCTATGTTATGACCACGGGACAGCAAGGTCCGACGGGCACAAGCGGAAAGGTATATAAGCTCATTGCAGCCAAATAGTTGGAAGATGCATTTTTTCGTTTGTAAGTGCGGCCGTCGCCTATTGGAGGGCAGTTCGTCAGCGCGCAACCGCCGCCCATTTGCGGGCAATGCTGATCGCTGTCTCGAGCATATAGGGTTCCCAGCTCTCGATCCGCCAGGCAGAATGTGCAAGGGTCGATCGGTCGAGCCTTTGCCTGGCTTCGCCGTAGGAGTCTGCCGTTTCAAGAATGGCGGACAGCTCCAGCTGCTGCTGATAGAGGGTCTCGTCCTCGATGGGTGGTTGGGTTATGTCCGACAGCGGGGGCAGGAAGGAAATATCAACCGGATCGGTAAAACGGCCGGTGTTGTTCTCATTCACTATCGCTTCCATCCGCAGGAAGTCGCGATAGAATACAGTCCGCCTGTCTTCCGTCGCCAATCCGTTGCCCAATTGTTCCATTACTGCATATTTAAGGTTCGGGCAGCGATCGATAACGATCTGCAGTAAACGAAACACTTCAGGCGGTACGGAATCGTCGTGGGTATCGCGCCGCACCTTCCGCCCCGGCATGATATTGGAATCCTCCCAGCTGCCGCCCGAGATATGGATCTCCCTTACCCTGTCAAGGGGGTAAAGAGCGATCAGTTCGTCAAAGGCAATGTCGAAATTATGCAGCTGGCAGTAAAGATTGTGCAGATCGAGAATGATAAAACCGTTTGCCGGCTCAAGGAGCTCATCCAAAAACTCACCATGTTGTTTGACCTCGTCGAGGCAATAGGAAAATGCCAGGTTTTCCAGTCCTACGGGGCAACAGCAGGCGGCCTGTATGCGCTGGAGCCTGTCCTGTCCGATGGCCAGCGTGGAGGGCGTATAAGGAATATTCAGCGGTGCGCCCTGATGAAAATCCCTGCCTGTCATGAAGCCAAAATGTTCGGTAACATGGTCGAAGTGGAAAGCGGCGCTGGTTTCCTTCAATTGCTGCAACCAGGTTTCCTGCTCCGGCAGCCATTTGGCGGAGAAAAGCGAAAAAAAGACGCCATGACCGATCAGACGTCCTTCTTTGCTAAAAGCAGCCAGCAATTCCAGGAACCAGCCGGGAACTTGTCTGACCTTGAACAATGCATCGAATGACCATTCAATGGCTTCCACGCGCGACTCTTCCAGCAAGGGGAGACAGGCTGTGAGGATGTTGGTGTCCAGGTTACAGGCAACGGCAGGTAGAATGCGCGGCACGATAATAGAATTTTACAAACTAACCCATTCCACAGGCGGGGCATCCGTTTCTCATCCATTCCGGAATAGTGGTAGTAGTAGGTTCAAATGGGCGTCCGACGCCGGGACTTTTTTGTTGTTCCGCCTGTTGGTTCGGTCCGCCGGGGTTCAGGCCACTGGGCTTCGCAGACGTTTTTGTACAGGAGACGGCCGATTGTACGGCAATGCCAACGACAATCGCACTAAGCAGGGATTGGGAGAGTTTCATGTCAGTTTTTTTGAAGTAGGTTATATGCCTGACAAAGGAACGGGCAAAAACGTGGCATCGACGGGACAAAATCGCTCCCGAAAACTTCTATTTAATGTCGCTCAGTTTAGAGGGCGGCTGAGTGGCGCTCAGCTTAGAGGACGGCTGAATGGCGCTCAGTTTAGAGGGCGGCTGAGTGGCGGTCAACCTGGCGGGGGGCGGCGGACAATCGATAGCGGGCTTAAAAGACAGCTTTTTTAGTGGCAGCTGCTGGACCTGCCCCTCTCCCTCTTTTATCCGGATAAACTGCCGGGGGGCGACATTTGCAAAATATTGAACGAGCCCCGAGGCCGGCCAGCGAACTTCAAGCGTATCGATCCGGGTCGCCCGGCCGATCCCGATCTCCTGGCGTAAAGGCGAGGCGCCGAAGCTACCACCCGATGTGATGTCCCGATAGATAGTCCGGGGAATACCGTTGTCGGTGACGTGCAGGACCAACTGGGCGCCAAGGGCGGAGCGACAGGATTTGTGTCCTCCGACACCATCCGCAGAAAGCAGGACGCCGGAGGAACAGCTTCCTTCCAACGTTATGCTGATCCAGCTGTTGTCATTCTGACCGGGGTTGATATAACAGGAATTATAATACGCATCGCCTTTGTAAGCGCCGCCAGTCTCTACAAAGATATCCTGGTCGCCATCATTGTCAAGATCGGCAATGGCCACGCCGTGGCCTTTCTGAAGGTTCCCGACGCGGGCGCTGCGGGTGACATCGGCAAAATGATGACCGTCGACATTCTTAAACAGGTGATTGGGCGAAAGCGACCTCAGATCGGGATTGCCCGTACCCAGATAGATATCCAGCCAGCCGTCGTTGTCGATATCGCCAAAATTGGAGCCCATGGCAAAGATGGGCCTATCCAGGCCAACAGCCGTGGAGACATTGGTGAAGGTGCCGTCGTGATTGTTGTGATAAAGGTACATGCTGCTGGAAGAAGGTTGTGGTAAATCCAGGGCTGAGGCAGCTTCCGAGCTTGCCAGCGACCCGCTGAACTTGTACCCGCAGGTAAAGATATCGGGCCAGCCGTCGTTGTCATAATCCCAGAACCAGGCGGGAAAAGTGTAGGTGACATCTTTATCGAGTCCCGCCGAATGGGTGACATTTTCGAACTCCGGAATACGGGTCTTCGTCCCTTTGTTCTTTAGCAGCACTTTTTTGCCGTCACGCTGGGACAGATAAATGTCGGGCCAGCCGTCCCTGTTATAATCGGCCGAAGTCACCCCTTTTACAAAACCGGCGAGACCACAGCCCGCGGCCTGCGCGACTTCGGAAAATGTTCCGTCCTGGTTGTTGATCCATAGTTGACAGGGATAGCTGTCATAGATCGATGTGCTCTCATGTCCGATGAAGACATCGGGCCAGCCGTCATTATTGAAATCGGCCCAGACGGCTGTCTGAGTGGGATGCAGAGATACTATCCCGCTTTCGACCGTGACGTCGGTGAATGTGCCGTCCCCATTATTCTTCAAAAGCGTTTTGGGCTGTTTGCCATAGGCTCCGCGCCAGCCGCCCCGAAGCATAAAGATGTCGGTAAGGCCGTCATTGTTGTAATCGACCTGCATGATGTTGAGGCTTCCTTTGATCCCGGCGATGCCGGCTGCTTTTGCCATATCAGTGAAGGTGCCATTGCCATTATTCCTGAAATAGTGCATGCCGTCTTCCGGTCCCCAGCCCCAGGAGGAAAGGACGATATCGAGATTACCGTCATTGTCGAAGTCGTCGATGATGGTGCCGCCGGCCATGCTGCGCTGATCGGCCAGGCGGAGGGGCATTGCCATGTCCTCAAAGGCTGCCAGCTTTATGGAAGAGCTGTCTGTCTCAAGTCCGGGGATAAGAAGTTTGCCTGGAACTCCTGCCGGGTATTGTCCCAGCGTCATATAAGCGAGATTGAGGAGCCAGCGCGATTCCAGGTCCGAAGGGTCGGCGCGCAGGATAGACTGATATAGCTGTATGCTTTTTTGTGTAAGATAGGGGTCGGTATAGATACCGTCGCCCTTTATTGGAAAGATACAGGAGGAGTGGTTGTGGTGGGCAAGACAGTTGTTACGTTCGCCAAGGCGCAGATAGGCCAGAGCCAGGAGTTTGCTAAGATCGGGGTTGGCAGCGGCGCCGGGCCGCGTAAGCAGATCGATCGCTTTCTGCTCCTCCCCCATTTTCATCAACGCGTCCACCTTATCCGCGATAATTGCGAGGCTATCCCGCCCCGCAGCATGGTCCGCGAGGCGGCGCCCCGCCGGCAGCCTGCCCGTTTGCAAAAGCGAATCGCAATACGCCAGCTCCGCCTCGGGACAAAAGATATCAAACCGGCTGGGGCTGGGGTGAAGCCCCTCTTCGTATACGGCACGAAGCTGCGCCAAACGGGAATGTTTATGCCAATAGCCGAGCCCGAAGGCGGTCAGTAAACTGCCCAGCAGAAGTACAAAAATGGTCAGCACTATTATTTTCTTTTGGATCATGTCGCTGCTCATTTAAATTTTAGTACCTGGAGCGAGTCGTTGTTGGCGGCAGCCAGCAGCAATGACCCGCCTTTGGCCGCCGGCAGCAGAGTCATGCTTTTTATATCCCCCTGTAAAATAAACCCATTGACTGCGCCTGAGCTGTAGCTAAAACGCCCCCTGCCATCCCCTTTCAAAAAACATCCATAGGAGGCATCATAACGTCCACGCATGACCTCAGCCTGGTATTCGTTGCCCGCGAGCAGAAGATCTACGTTTCCATCCCCGTCAAAGTCATGACAAAGGATGGCATTGACCGGGGCGAACTGCGCCTCGGCAGGCAGGGCATGAAAAACGAATTTCCCTTTGCCTTTGTTTTCCAGCCAGCCGCTGCGTGTCTCGGCACAGTATAGGCGCAGCAGGCTGTCGCCGGGCCGTTTCGTATAGATGTCGGAGAAACGGGCATGTGTATAGTCCGACGTGTACAGGAATTTCTTTTTTACAAAGGGAACCTGCTCGGCCAGTTTTTTACGGCTGACAGCGGGATAAGATGACCGGGTGCCGTCGTCGTTCTTAATATAATAACAAAAGACAGGGTCGATGCTGCCATTGCCGTCGAGGTCGGTCGCGAATAGCTCCATCGGGGTCGAAGGAGAGGCGGCATATTCGCAGTTGAGACCGAGGTTGCCGGCTACGAGGTCAAGGTCGCCATCACCATCAATATCAGCCAATGCCAGCGAGCGCCACTGACCGTGCATGTCGCCAAGACCGGTGGAAGCCGTGACCTCGGTCAATTGACCGTTGCGGCCCGGGCTGCCGGACCCGCCAGCCGCGCCCGGGAGGCCGCGGGAAGCGCTGGCGCCTGGGCTGGTATTCCGAAAAAACCGGATAGGCATCCATTCCCCGGCCAAAACAAGATCGACCTGACCATCCTTATCAAAATCCACCCACTGCGCAGCAGTGACCATTCCCGCCAGGCTCAATGCGGGGCAGACGGCAGCGGTGACGTCTGTAAAACGGCCGTGGTCGTTCTGCAACAGGAAACTTCGGGGCGAAAGCGGGAATTGTCTGGCAACGCGGCCACCCAGAAAAATATCCGGTTGCCCGTCTCCGTTGAAGTCGCCAATGCTGAGACAGCCGGCGCTGGTTTTAACGGCAGCGGGAATGGCATTACGATCCAGGGCAAAATTGCCTTTCCCGTCGTTGAGATAAAGGCGGGGAATATATTCTTCGGCATCTTCGGCAAATATGCGGTCGCCGCCGCTGACTATCAGGTCGGGGTCTCCATCGCCGTCTGCATCGAAGAAGACACAATCCATGTCTTCCTGTTGTCCCGTATTACCCGGCAGGTCCTGCTGTTTGAAACGGCCATCCCGCTGCTGGATAAAAAGATGTCCCGGATAATTAAAGGCCCCGCCGATATAAAAGTCGCTTAATCCGTCCTTGTTGACATCGGCGGTGGTTGTGAAGGGACCAAGCTGCGAATACTTTTGGGGCAGCAGGACCTGGTATGCAAAGTCGTTGTAGACATTTTCGCGATGACGGTAGTGTAAACCGGTGGTGGGGCCGGCATCGGAAAAAATAGCCAGGGGTGCGGCAGGATTATCGACGGGCGTATGATCGTTGCCGGGACCATCACCGGCCGGGCGGGTCGACGCGGAAGCGATCCGTGTCGGCCAATGCGCGTCGTGCTGTGTCAGTACCAGCAATGTATCAGCTGCCGTTCGGCCGATCTGCTGCTGACGCCCATCCGGCCATTCGACGAGTATAGAATCCGCGGCAGTCTGAGCACCCAATCCAAAGATCAGTTTCGTATCGACAGAAGAAAAATACCCGCGCACCGGGTTCTCTTCCTGGAGCTGCCGGTTGCCCGCATTATAGATCCAAACCTTTGCGCCAAAACCATGTTTGTTACCGCTGTCTCCATCGAGACGAACGGCCAGATAATGCGCAGCAGGGGCGGACTGGCCTTTTTGTATGGTATTGTTGATAAATACAAAAGCCTCCGCATCGATATTGTTCACGACAAGGTCGAGGTCTCCGTCATTGTCGAGATCGACATAGGCCGCACCACCGGACATCGATGGCAGGTCGATACCTGCGGAGGCGGATGCATCGGTGAACGTATAGTCGTGATGATTGAGATAAAGATAATTGCGAAGGTTGATATGATCCAGCGAAGCCAGCTTTTCGCGGATAAGCCGGTATTGATCCGCCTTTGTCCTGGCGCTGGCAAAGATGGTATTGCTAAAGTCGAGGAAGTCGGTGTTGATGAAATCCCTGCCGATGCCATTGGTGATGTGCATGTCTTTCCAGCCGTCGTTGTCGAAGTCGGCGAGCAGGACGCTCCAGCTCCAGTCGGTCGCGGAGATGCCGGCCATTTGTCCGATCTCGCTGAAGTAAGGGATGGGGGGTGTCGCAAAATGGCCGGAGCTGGCGGCGGGCGCGCCGGGAGCCGTCGCAGGCATATTCCCATTGTTCAGCTGCAGCGTATTTCGCACAAACTGCGGCTGATAGCCCTGGTTGCGTTCGAGCTGGTAGCGTTCGTAATTCATGAAAGAAAAAACCAGCTTCTTGCGCCGGTTCGTCTCGGGCAGCATGTCCAGCGTGACAATATCCGGAAGCCCGTCGTTGTTGATGTCAGCCGCATCGACCCCCATGCTGGAATAGCTGGTATGACGTGTGGAGACCGGGAGGCGATCGGTAAAGCTGCCATTCCTGTTGTTGAGCCAGAGCAGGTCGTCGGATACGAAGTCGTCCGCGACATAAAGATCGGGCCAGCCGTCACCGTTGAGATCGCTGGCTACTACCCCCAACCCATATCCGCAGTCGCGGATGCCTGCAGCAGAAGAAACGTCCGTAAATACAGGATGACCCAGTCCTTTGGCATCGCCGTCGTTCCGGAAAAGGCGATCGTTCGCGATGGAGTGACCGCTGAGGTCTTTGGTAAAAACAGTATTGGCGTTGGGCCCATTGAGCAGATAGTTCGTAAGATACATGTCCAGGTCTCCGTCCTTATCGTAATCGAAAAAAACGGCCTGCGTAGAATAGTCCGCCGCAGCCAGGCCATATTCCCCGGCCGACTCCTTAAAGGTGCCGTTGCGCTGATTGACAAACAGCAAATTCTTTCCCCGCTGCAGGAGATTCTTTCCGAATGCACAGATATAGATGTCATCGAATCCATCGTTGTTGATATCCACGATGCTGACACCCGTAGCCCAGACCTGCGTGGTGAGGCCGGCTTTTTCGGTGACGTCTTCGAAGCTGCCGTTGCCTTTATTGAGATAAAGACGGCAGGTCGTTTGGTTCCCTGTAAAAAAGACATCCTTTAACCCATCGTTGTTGAAATCGCCGATACCTACCCCGCCCCCCATATACCCGAACTCATCGATAAAGGAGCTGGTGGAGTCGTCCTCTTTGATCATGTTGTTAAAGTGGATGCCCGTCTCGTCGGCGGGCATCCTGCTAAACATTGCTTTATGCCGCTGGCGGTCGCAGGAGACAAAAAACAAAAGGACAAAAAGATATTCAACTTTTAACCTCAATATCCAGGGTTTTGTTTGTTTATACCACCACTTCCCAGTTTTGGGTTATTGTCGATCTCAGCCTGAGGAATGGGTAACAGCTCATCCCTGCCTGCATGGAAATAGGATAAAGGCTCGGTGGCAAAATAGCCTTTTGCCCGCCAGCGGAGGATATCGGTATTGCGAACCTCTTCGCAGGCCATCTCCGCTGTTTTCTCGTGCATGATCGCTTTGGTAATCTCGTCTTTGCTGCCTGTAGGGAACTGAGCCGTAGGATAATGCGGCATGGCCACATCGCCCCGGTCCCTGATCTGGTTGAGATAACCGATGGCGCCGGGCATGTCACCCGTCTCGTTGGCACATTCGGCCAGCATGAGCAGCACTTCGCCAAAACGGATCATACGCTGGTTGTCCCCGCCAGGATAAAAGTTGGCCTGGCTGACGCTCTGCTTGTAGATAAGCGTGTATTTGCGATAGCTTGCTTTTACCGAATCGCCACGAAGCACAGAGCCGTTGCCGTTCTGCAATGCATCAGTGAGTGTCGCTGTGCCATTGTCAAATTGATCCCCGGTCTTATAAATGGTATAGGCAAAACGAGGGTCGGTCTTTGCCGCGCCGGTCGCCGTGTTTTCATACTCGTTCAGGACCCGGTTGGAAGGAATGAGGTTACGCCAGGCAACGGGGCAAAATTCCTGGTTGCGGACCGTGGTCTGATCGGCCGTCGGTCCATCACCGGTAGAGGTAGTACCAGGCCAGTTGAAGTTGGCATCCTTTTTATCGTAAAAGGCGACCTCGAAAATGGATTCATTGTTGTACTCCGTTTCTTCCAGGAAATTGTCGTTGTAGCTGGCCGTCAGCGAATAGCCATCTGCGCCGCTCGTAGGGATCTTCAGAAGAGCTGTCTTTGCACCGGCGTAATCTCCTTTTTGCATAAGCACCCGTCCCAGCATGGCATTAGCTGCGGCATTGGTGGCGCGGCCCAGGTCGGCGCTGCCATAACCCGACTTACCGGGAAGTACGGCGGCTGCATCGGTAAGGTCCTGGATGATCTGAGTGTAGACGGCATCCGCGGCGGTGCGGGGCAGGAAATCCGATGGGGTCACTACCGGTTTGGTATATAGCGGAACGGCGCCCCACAAGGTGACCAGCTCGAAATAGGCCCAGGCTCGCAGGAACTTGGCTTCGCCGACACAGCGGTCCCGGAGGGCGGTGTTGTCCGTCACATTGGGTCCGTTGACAATGACGGTATTGGCCCGGTGAATGGTGCTGTAGAGGTTGTTCCAAACGGAGTTCATGACCGCATTCGTAGGATCGGTCGCGCCGTTGAGGATCTGGGCCCGCGGCACTTCCAGCTGTCCGCCGCCGGACGCCACGTCATCGCCGCGCAGGTCATGAATAAAGAACCATTCTCTTCCGACAAGATTGACGCTGTGGACGACGGAATAAATGGCATTGGTGCCGGCCAGCAGCTGATCGCTGGTGTTGAAATAACCGGCTACGGGCAGTGCGTTGGGATTGGTCTTGTTCAAGTCCTTTGAACAGGAGATGACAGTGACGACAACCACGACCGCTGCGGAAAGAAATCCAATAATCAGTCTTTTATTTCTTTGCATACAGAAATGTTTTTTTTGATTAAAAACCAGCTTGTATTCCCACCTGTATTGACCTCGCGGAAGGATACTGACCATAGTCGATGCCGTTGGTCAGGGTGCCATTCTTCGAGCCGATCTCCGGGTCCCATCCTTTATAACCGGTGAAGGTCAGCAGGTTCTGTGAAGCAACATAGATCCTGAACCGGGTAACCGTATTCTTCGTCATGGAAGAAAGAACTCTTTCGGGAATATTGTAACCAAGCATGATATTTTTGAGTCTTAGATAAGAACCGTTCTCGATCCAGCGGGTGGAAGGACGGACATTCTGATTGGGGTCACCGCTGATAGCGCGCGGAATATCTGTATGCGTGTTCGTCGGTGTCCACGCATTGAGGACCCTTGTTCCCGAATTAAAGAGACGGGCCATGCCTTCTACGATGACCCTTTCGGCATTGAAGATCTTATTACCCTGAACGCCCTGGAAGAACAGAGACAGATCGAAATTATGGTAGCTGGCGCTGTAGTTGAGTGAATAAGTAAACTTCGGGATGAAACTGCCGATATAGGTGCGGTCCGCATCGGTGATGACGCCATCCGGTTTGCCATTGGGGCCGCTGAGGTCCTTGAACTTCAGGTCACCGGCAGCAGTCTTGCCGGCCACCTGGGTAGGGCTGTTGGCCACTTCGCTGGCCGACTGGAAGATCCCGCTGACCACGTAGCCATAGAAGGATTGGATGGGCTGACCCGCCACGGTATTGGTGATGGGGCCGCCGCCGCCGAAGTCCGCATCACCGCCGGCGGTGAAGGAGGCATTCTCGGAATTAAGGCTCAGTACCTTGTTGCGGATGACGCTGATCAGGCCGGACACATCCCATTTGAAATCACCCTGAGTCTGGTGATACCCCAGCTGTGCTTCGAACCCGTTGTTCTGCATGGCTGCAGCGTTGGCGATGACACCGGAATTACCAAAGCCAAAGGATGGAGGGATCGGCACGTTGATGATCAGGTTGTCGGTCTTCCGATGGAAATAGTCAGCGACAAAGGTGATCTTATTATTGAACAAACCCAGTTCCAGTCCGATGTTGAGCTGTTTGGTCTTTTCCCATTCGAGCTGGGTATTGGCGATCTGGTTATAAAATGTACCGTTGCCGAGAGGCAGGGTCTGACCAAAGGGATAGGTCGTTTGAGCAGCCTGGATCGTGGCTTGCCAGGGATAGTTGCCAAGCGTCGTGCCGTTGAGACCGGTGATACCGTAACCACCACGGATCTTCAACTCCGAGATGGCTTTTATATCGCGCATGAAATTCTCCTGGTCGACCTTCCAGCCAATGGATGCGGCGGGAAAACTTTCATACTTATGACCCGGGGCGAAGACCGAAAGGCCGTCACGGCGGATACTGGCGTTGAGCAGATATTTACCGGCGAAGTCATAGGTCAGACGGCCGACATAGGAGAGGATGAGATTTTGCTCGACCTTGTAGTTGGTATTGATATTGCTTGCGCCGTTGAGCGTCTTGATCGCATTGGTAGACTGGTTGCCGGTTGCTGTTTCGTCATCGAAATTCTGGCCTTGCCGTTCGAATACGCCTACCACGTTGAGATGATGCGCCCCAAACGTCTTATCGAAGGTCAGCTGTTGGGTGAAGAGCTTTGTGGTATAGATCTGTCTTTCATTGTTCACTGTTGCCAGAACCGCGCTGCTGGTACCGCCGTCATTATAGATGGGTGTATACTGCTGGTTCATGGCATTGGAATAATCAACTCCAAAAGTGCTGCGGAATTTCAGCCAGGGTGTGAGATTGATGTCGAGGTAGGCTGTTCCCAGCATCTTCAGTGTCTTGATCGTGGCGAACCCGATGAGAGCGGCTTCTACCGGGTTGGTTGGATCGGCGCCGTCAAAGCTGTTCAGTGGTCCCTGGAACCCGCCCGCCTTGGTTGGATCATACACGGGGATATAGGGCTGCATCCTCACGACATTGGTCAGGCGGGTACGATTGCCCTGTGTATTATCGTAGTGCTGGTTGCCCCAGGCTAAATAGAGGTTCTCACCAAAGGTGAAGACCTTGCTGAGATTGTGTTCTGAATTGATACGAAAATTGCCTCTTTCGTAGCTGGTGCCGACGGCGATGCCATCCTGGCGGAAATAGCCGGCAGACGCAAAATAACGGGACACGGAATTGCCGCCGCTGATACCGATATTATGCTGCGTGATCAGGGCATTGTTCCTGAAATACTCGTCCTGCCAGTTGGTATTGGTCTGGGCATAGGTCTGTTTTGCCCCCGCATAAATGGGCTGGTTGAAATTGGCGGGCTGGAAGCGCGGTGGGAGGCCGATGCCAGCAGCGCCATCGATGGCCCTTTCATAGGTGAGATATTGATTGGTATTGAGGAGATCTATTTTTTTCCAGGGGCTTTGCATACCGACATAAGAATCGAGGGTGACCTGCATGCGATTGTCGCGGCGGCCTTTCTTTGTGGTGATGATGATGACCCCGTTGGTAGCGCGGGAACCGTAGATGGCGGCGGCGCTGGCGTCTTTCAGCACCTGAACCGATTCGATGTCACGGGAATCGAAGCTGCTGAGGTTACCCGTGGGGAAACCATCGATGACATAAAGGGGATCGGAGGCATAGCTGATGGAGCTGATCCCTCGGATAGCAACGATGGGAGAAGTGCCGGGCGAACCATTGTTG
>DATJJA010000133.1:0-20900 GCA_035492595.1 Puia sp. | reverse complement strand
ACGACTCAGCCCTCCACCAACACCATGTCATTTTGGGCGAACGGCGATAGCGTTGCGGTCACCAATGTCAGCGTTGACACCAGTAGCTTCTTTGGTTATCCAACCGTCACGATATTGGGAAAAGGGATCATGACAACCTCTAAGGATACTCTTTCAGTCGTCTTTGAGCTGATCAACCGTAACGTAGTTCCCTATAGCCAATTTACCGGAACATTCGGGGATACCACATCGACTGGAAAACAACTGCAATTTTCCGTTCTGGACGTGGACAATCTCAACAGCTTTATGGAAGATGGAATAGCGACCACATTCGAGAATTCGACGGTCACCTCCAATAATGGTACGATCATTTCAGGCACTTTCAATGCCAACCTGCACAATTTATCCAACGCCTATAGCACACCATTCCTGTCTGTTACAAAAGGGATCTTTACCGTTAAATTATGACGAACTGAAAAGAGGGGCCATCTGCTTTTAGCACCAGGCCCCTCTTTTTCTTTATTTTTTACTGCCGGCTGCTCCTAGTAAGGCAGGATCAACGTATAGGTCTTATTGGCATTGCTGGTATAAACCAGCTTAAAGTAGTAAGATCCTCCCTGGACCGGGCAGCCTGTGGCTGCGCCTGTCGCATCCAGGCCGAAGGTAAGCGTCGTATTCCCGGCTGCATTGTTCAGGGTATACTCACCCGAGGTCATCTGCCAGCTGCAGCTTTGCTGAACGACCAGCGGTTGGGTGATGGCTGCTGTAAAGCTGTTGCCAAAACGATTGGTCCCCCATTCGGAGATGCCGGTGATGCTGCCTTCGGAATGAGTGCCGCTCAATGAAACGACCAGTCCGTTGTTATACGAATAGGAGCGTGACCGCGCCACATTCCAGGTGCGCTGTGCGCCATTGTCGAATGTAATAGCCATATTGCTGCTGGTGACGGTGTGGACGATGGGGCCGGGTGTGCTGGCGCTGAGAGCGAAAATGTTGCCGCCGGTCACATCGGTATAAAGATGCGAACCGCTTAACTTAATGCTCTTGCCATCGGTGACGCGGGTGATGGTGAGGTTAAAGGTTACGGTGACCTGGGCTCCTTTATCTCTCCAGCGTACGCCGGCGGGGATGCTCACTGTTACCGTACCAGTCCGTTTGCGATTGAATCCACAGCCTTTGCCATTATAGATAATGGTGAGGACACGGGGGTCGGAAGTCGTGTCGACAGTGACTATGGCATCACAGACAGGACTGCTCTTCAACGTATCCGGACCGCCTTCTGTCCTTACGCCATACCGTACGGTTGGAGTTTCGCTGCTGCCGGTGACGGAAGCCTGGTTATTCATCACTGTATTTATATCGTCGAATGCTGCATCACTTTCAGTGGAAACACGGGCCTGGTCGTCGGATTGAGTCTGGAGATCGGAATTGGACATGGTGGCCGGGCTGGAGTCTGAGCTGCTTTTTTTACAGGCGAACAATACAGTTGCGGAGATCGCAACAAATAAGAGGCTTCTAGTCTTCATTTTGTAGGTATTTAAGTTTTTGTTAAATGGTTTTACCTGGGACGGACGGTAAAGAGATTGGTTTAACGGATGAAAAAAAATATTATTTTTTCATCATGTAAGAAAAGACAAGATTTTTCGTTTTTGGCTATAGTAGCCATTGGTGTGCACTCGAACGAGCCTGTATCCAACGTAAAACCCTAAACCCTGATGCGTTTTCTTTTAGCCATTCTCATGGGCCTGCTATGCAGCAGTGCCTGGTCTCAATCGTCCTGCAAAAGATCATCCACCTTATTCCAATTCGATTCACATGTGCGCCCGCGGTCCTTTACAGAGAAGCTGGGCAATCATCCGCAATTCCCTTTTCTTCAGCAGGTGAATGGAGTGACTACACGGGCCTTGTTTATCGCAGCCGCAAAAAATCCGGAGAGTCGTAAAAAATATCAAAAAGAGTTCCCGGTCTTTAATCATTTGCTTCAGGACATCGGTTTTGCGGGCGGGTATAAAGACCTGAAGGCCGCCAATGTGGAAAATTTGTTTATCAACCCCGGCACTATTGGCAATCTTGGGTTCTTCAATAAGGAAAGCAATTATATATATGTCAGGCTTAACCCGGCCGGTGAAGGTGATGACGGCATTGCCGCCTGGAAGATCACTGGCCCGGGAGGCTGTTCCTTTTATATATTACATACCTGCGGGAATGCATTTTTTGCCAACGATCCTGGCGGTCACAGCGGTGGTAATGGCTGTTGCAGGGATATTACCTTCAGGGCCGATACGGATACTTTGCCAGCCAGTGCGGCTCCGCATGACAGACCCCTGGTCATCAACATCCGTTTCTACCAGGCAGTAGTGGTCAAGGGAAAGAAAAAGACCTATGATACGCTTGTCCGCCTGGTTCGCAGCATCGATACGACGACAAAGATAAAAGACAGTCTCCGTCATCTATCAAAGATCTTTGGTCAGGAGACCATCGATCAATTCGTATTGTGCCGGGATACGACCATCAGCCTGCATATACCCTTGACTGCCGATAGTACCAAAGGTGGCGACACCTTGCATTATACATTGTCGGACACCACCTGGGTAAAAGCCTTGTCGAAAGGGAAGGACGATTGTCATAAGAAATGGGAGATCGCTGTTGAAGGAGGCGCGTCCTATAATTCGATACCCCGTTTCGATAATACGACGCAGCACAGCCGGACCAATGGGGCGCAGCTCGCCGGCGAGCTGGCAATATCGAGGCTCTTTTCCCATTGGTTCCAGGCCGGGATCTCGGCCTCTTATATCACTCTTTCTTACCAGGACGACATCGCCTATGCCGGCTCGGCTCCCAATACGTATAATACGGTGTATCCGGGTAAGCCGATCATCCCCGTTCAGCTCTTTGGCAAGTTCACCTTTGGCGGCCCGCTGGGCTGGCAATCGAATTTTGGTTTGTCGGCCGGATTTTCCATCCCGGGTGGCAGCAAGATCGTCAACAGTGGAAATACACTTGCGGCTAAGCCTGCTACAAAGGGAGGCCTGACTGCAGGGGTGAAGATGGGGATTGCCTATTTCTTCAGCTGTAAGTTTGGCGTGGGAGCATCGGTGAGCGGGCAGTATTTCAACAACAAAGGATCTGCTCAAACGTACAAACTGGTGGCGCTGCCGATCACACTGGGGATCCGCTATAGGTTTTAGGCGGATGGCGGCGGCAACTTATTTATCTTTGCGGGCATGACTCCATATATCATTCCTGCTCAGACCCGCATCGGCCACGTACATCTGAAGGTCAGTGACCTGCAGCGATCGCTGGATTTTTATTGCGGACTGCTGGGCTTCGAGCTGATGGTCAGGTACGGTGAAGAAGCTGCTTTTATCTCCGCGGGAGGTTATCATCATCACATTGGTCTCAATAGCTGGTACAGCAAAGGGAAACCACCGGCGCCTGTGGCTGCGGCCGGTCTTTTTCATACGGCGATCGTGTATCCCACGAGGCGTGATCTTGCCATAGCTTTGCGCCGTCTGGTGGAGGCCGACCATCCGCTGTCCGGTGCTTCCGATCATGGTGTATCGGAGGCTTTGTACCTGGATGATCCCGATCGCAATGGAGTGGAATTGTATTGGGACCGTCCCCGCGAACAGTGGCCGTTGGATGAAAATGGCAAGCTTACCATGTACACGCGGAGACTGGATCTCGAAGCGCTGCTAAAACTGGCTGAATAAGCGTAAATATAAGAGGTCGCACCTATACCCCTGCTCGACCGTATTTTTTTTATGTGAAGTTATTCTTACCATACGGTTAATTTCGACCGCATCACGCAATAGCAAATGATACGTTAATAGTTTTGCGGTGAAAATTAACTGTAAAGATGAAACACACCGACCTGTTAAGGCTTCTATTAGTACCATTTCTTTTGCTCTTTTATTGTACCGCGGTCAACGCCCAGTCCGGGGGATCCGGCATCAGCGGCTTTGTTTATGAAGACAGCGGTAAGCCGCTGGATGGGGCTACCATCGCGGTTAAGAACACCGCTACCGGCTTCAGCACAACCACCGTTACAGACAAGAAAGGTTATTTTACGCTTCGCGACCTGCCCGTAGGTCCTTATAATATAGAGATCTCCGCTGTCGGCGCGCAATCTACCATTCTGAAAGACAATATGCTCAACCTTGGCGACCGCCTGGTCCTGCATAAGATAACCCTCAGCAAGAGTGCGACCACACTGACCGAGGTGACAGTACGTTCCACGAGCTTTAATAACAGCGTCGACCGGCTTGGCACCGGTACCGCTGTTTCGGGCCGGGCGCTGCAAAAGATCCCTGTCGCTACCCGTAACTATACCGACCTGATGGCCTTGTCGCCTCTGGCCAACGGCGCATCCCTGGCTGGCGCAAAACCCGGTGGTACAGGGTATATGCTCGATGGGGTCAGCAATCGTCGCGCTACTTTTGCGGGTACTACCGACGCGGCGTTCTCCATTTCTTCGGAAACGATCCGGGAGTTTGAAATTTCCACCAACTCCTATGATGTCACCAACGGACGCGGGAGCGGCGGTGTCGTAAAGGCGATCACAAAATCCGGTACCAACAAGCTGTCAGGATCTTCATGGGGCTATTATGGCTCCAATGACCTGGCTCAGCATACCGATGTCAACGATCACGCCCGTACGCCGCAGAACAAGGTAGGGCAGTGGGGTGGACTGCTTAGCGGACCGATCATTAAAGACAAGCTGCATTTCCTGGTCTCTTATGATCAATATACGAACAGGCTTCCTTTTTCGGCGTTCGATTACTCCCTGGCTGGCACTACGCAGCTTGCGGCAGAGAAATCCCTGAAAGTTCCGAAGGCGGCGATAGATTCTGTAGTCAACATCCTGCAGAATCAATACGGTTTCCCGAAAATGCAGCAGTATGGTACGATCGGTATCACCCAGAAGACGCAGAACGCCTTTGTGAAGCTGGACTGGAATATCAATAAGAAGAATCTCCTGACACTGAAATATAATTACCTGCGTTTTGAAGACCCGAATAAGCTGAAAGGAAGCGGATTGCTTTCCACGCAGTATATCGGGGTCGAGTACCAGAACGGCGTGATGGCCGGTCTGCGGACAGAATTCACTCCCAGGCTGGTGAACGAGCTGAAAGTCAACTTCAGCACATACCGGAAATTCCTGCATTTTGTGGGCAATCATGTGCCGGAAGGCTTTGTTACGATAACCACTCCTTTTGTGGACGGTTCGGCCAATACGAACAATGTTCAGCTGGCCTTCGGGGATCAGAACTGGGTACCGGAAAGGGATGCCTCGGATGTCGTGCAGATCATCGACTATCTGCGGTATAAGGTCGGCAACCTGAACTTTGTATTTGGAACGGATAACAATATCAACCATATCACCGACAGGTTGTCCCATGACCAGCAGGGACAGTTCTATTACAACAGCATTACAGATCTGGCCAACAACAACCCGTATCGTTTCAACCGGAAGATCTCGCTGACCGGTTCCAATCCGAAGATCAGCGTTCCGTTGGTCGAGCTGGGCGCCTTCGCACAGATGGAGACCAATATCCGGCCCAACCTCAACCTGACCGTTGGCCTTCGCTGGGATGGACAGATCGTCGGCAGCGCTCCGACCTATAATCCCCAACTGGAGAAGGAACTGGGTGTCAATACCCATGTGGTGCCTTTCGATGCAAAGAATATCCAGCCCCGTTTCAACCTGATCTGGGATGTCAAGGGCAATGGCCAGGACATTGTCAAGTTTGGTGCGGGATTGTTCGCGTCCGAGCTGACGACACAGCCAATAACTTTTGCGCATATCGACAACGGGGTCGACTTCCGCCAGGTGGATATCTATAATAACGTTCCGAAACCCGACTGGAATCTTTACCAGAGGGATTTCAACGCCGTCCCGGGTCTTGCCTACTATAATACGCTGAACAATACACAGCCAGCTACTGTACTGGCGATAGACAAACACCTGAAGAATCCGCTGACCTTTAAGACGAACCTCAGCTACTACCATTATTTCAACACCTGGTTCCGGATGGGTGCCAATCTTTACTTTGACAATACCTGGGACAATTTCTACCTGAAGGACCTGAACCTGAGGAAAACTCCTTCCTTCGTAACCAACGAGGGTCGTGAGATATATGTAGATCCCGGCACGCTGACCAGCGACAAGTACAACAAAGGGAACAGCTTTACTATACCTATAGCTAATTCGCGCGCTTTTGCGGACTTCAACCAGGTGCGCTACTTCACCAATGCCAACTGGTCGTCCAAATTTTTCGGAGCGATGATAGAAGCCGCTGCGCAGATCGGCCGGGACGGATCTTTTACGCTTTCCTATGCCCGGGGTGCGGCTAAAGGCACACCACCGTATGACAACGGTGATCCGCGGAATGCCAATTTCTCTGTCGGGTCTTCCTATTACAATTATGCTTCTTATGGCAGGAACTGGTATAGCGATGGCGACCAGCGCCACAAGCTCGTAGCCCTGTTCCTGAGCCCTACCTTCTATGGCTTTAGCATCAGCTCTTCCTTCGTGGCTACCCAGAGTGCACGATACTCCGCCATTGTGAATAAGGATATCATCGGGGAAGCCAATGACGGAACCGATCTGGCCTATATCTTTAATCCGAACGATCCCAATACCCCTGCCAATATCAGGACCGATCTGGCGAAGGTGCTGCAAACAACCAGCCCTTCGTTCCGGAAATATCTGACGGACAATATCGGCAGGTTCGCTCCGTACAACGGCGGTATCATGCCCTGGCGTACACAGTGGAACCTCAGCGCAGCCTATGATCTGAAGCTGACAGGAACGCACAAGCTGACCTTCAGGGCCGATATCTTCAACGTCCTGAACCTGCTTAATTACAAATGGGGTGGCTATACCACGATCACCAATACCAACCTGTACAATGTCAACGGTTTCGACCAGGCTACAAAATCTTTTATATACAACGTGAATGCGAGTGCCGGTGCGCCGCAGAAGACAGCAGCCTACTACACTGTCCAATTTGGCGCGCGTTATTCGTTCTGATCTTATATAATTTACCCGCCGGGATGGATAAACCATCCCGGCATTTTATTTTTGCTTATGAATAAGATCGTTTTTGCAGCTTTGCTGCTGTTTGCCGGTTTTGCCCGGGCTCAGGAAGCTTCGGAGATCGCGACACCTGGTCAGCCGCTGCCGGCATGGAAGGAAGGTTATCTCGATCTGCATCATATCAATACCGGCAGGGGTAATGCGGCGTTTTATATCCTGCCGGATGGAACGTCGATCCTCTTTGATGCGGGTGAGCTGGATCCTTCCGATCCGCGTACGACGTCCAAACGCAATACGCCTATCCGCCCTGACGATAGCCGTAAACCATATGAATGGATCGTCAATTATATCCGGCAGGTCGCGCCAGCCGCTACGGCCGGCGGGACGGCGATCGACTACGCCGTCATCTCTCATTTCCACGACGATCATTTCGGCGCCTGGTACCCATCCATTCCGTTGTCTGCGGATAAAAAATTCGCACTCACCGGCATCACCGGGGTCGGGGAGCTGTTGCCAATCCATACCCTGCTGACACGTGACTATAATTACCCGGTGTCTTTTGATAAGGCGCTGAGCCAGCTTCCCCGCGACAATCACTATGTAAAGACCTGGGATAATTATATGAACTTTATCCGCGACGAGTCTTCCAAAGGCATGCGGATGGAATTCCTGAAAGCCGGCAGCCGGACCCAGATCAGGTTGCTGCATCATCCTGCCGCATGGCCTGCCTGTTATGTACAGAATGTAAAATCCAACGGATGGATCTGGACCGGCAAGGACAGCAGCGTAGCGCAGCATTTTCCGCCTGTCGATAGTACGAACAGAAAGACCTGGCCCGACGAGAACCCGCTCAGCAATGTGCTGGTGATCCATTATGGCCCTTTCAGTTACTATACGGGCGGGGACTGTCCCGGGAATGTGTTTTTAGGGGATGCCGCCTGGAGGGATGTGGAGACGCCAGTCGCCAGAGCCGTCGGGCAGGTGGACGTTGCCACTATGGATCATCATGGCAACCGTGATGCCGTGGGAGAATTCCTTATCAAAACCCTGCAGCCAAGGGTATGGATCGAACAGGTATGGACAGCCGATCACCCCGGTCATGAAACGCTGATCAGGGCTACTTCTCCTTATCTCTATGATGGTCCCCGCGACCTTTTCGCTACCAATATGATGGAGGCAAACCAGCTGGTGATCGGGCCGCTTGTCGACAAGTCCTACCGGAGCCTGCAAGGCCATATTATGGTGAGGGTGTTACCCGGTGGTAAAACGTATTATATCATCACCCTCGATGACAGCCAGGCCGAGCTGCGTGTCAAAAAAGTCTTTGGACCCTACCAGTCCAAAGTAAAGTAAGGGTATAACCTTATTTGTACATAGTATAATATTGTAAAATAACTGCTGAAAAAATCTTATGGCGATTTCTGCGTTATAGTTTGGACGCTTATTCACCGAACTAAGAATACATGAGAATTGTTTTTAATGCAAGGTTTGCATTACAACGTAAGATCGCCTGGCTCCTGGTTTTTTCCTTTGTTTCCCTATCCTTTATAGGCTGGCTTATTTATTTCAATAAAAGAGATGTCGAGAATACTACTTTTTGGCTCAATCATACCTATGCTGTCATCACCCAGATCGATAAAATAAAGACCCGGATCTCTGCCTGGGATTCTGTGTCCGGCCGGCCCCCAAACAGGTCATTTTATGCTGCTTTGGGAAAGGATCTCAACGTGCTTCAGCAACTGACCGAGGATAACCCGGAGCAGGGACAGCGAGTGCTGAGCTTCTCCTCGACCCTAAATACCAGGACGGGGAACGACAGCCTTTCCCTGGCCTCCCTGAAGGACATCCTGCGCGACATGATGCACAGGGAAAGGGAACTGCTTTCGCAGCGCCGGCTGATGACCAGGACGGCAGACAAGAAGGTCACACTGCTGCTGATCAGCGGGAGCCTCATGGCATTTCTGCTGATCTTTGTCATTCTCATGCGGCTGAACAAGGATATCGTATTACGAAAGGAGGCTGAGGACAAGCTGAGAGAGAGCCAGACCTGGCTGCAGGCGATATTGGATAATACGACATCGCTTATATATATCAAGGATCCTGAAGGGCGTTACATCATGATCAACCGCCGTTTCCAGGAGGTCATAGGAGTGAAAGCGGAAGACCTCATCGGCAAAACGGACCAGGTCATCGCGAAACCCCAGGATGCAGATCAATATAAGGAGCTGGACAAAGAGGTCATGCGTACGGGCAGGTCTTTGGAGATCGAAACGGTCGTGCCTTCTGCCGGTACGGATGTCCACCTGCTCTCGGTAAAATTCCCGCTGCTGGGCAGCAACGGTCAAAGGATCGGCATCGGCGGTGTTGCAACAGACATAACGGAAAGGGTGATGCAGCAGCAGCAGCTGATCGCCGCGATAGCCGAGGCGCAGAACGCCAAAAGCATGCAGGAACTTTTTTTGGCCAATATGAGCCATGAGATAAGGACGCCGATGAATGGCATCCAGGGTATGACGGACCTGCTGCTGGGTACCCCGCTGACTTCCCAGCAGAGGGAATTTGCCGGCATTATCAAACGCAGCGTCAATAATTTGCTCGTGATCGTCAACGACGTTCTCGACTTTTCCAAGATAAAAGCAGGCAAGCTGGCTATCGAGAAGATCGAGTTCAGGCTAATGGATGTGCTGGATAATATTACAGCCATGTTTGGGCACCGGATGAATAAGAAAGAGCTGTCCTGGCAGGTAGATATCGACCCGAAGATCCCCGAAGTGCTGAGAGGCGATCCTTACCGGTTAAACCAGGTGCTGATAAACCTTGTCGGCAACGCGCTGAAATTTACCGAACAGGGACAGATCCGGGTAAAAGTATCGCTTCAGGAATGCGGCCCGCGACAGGTCGAACTTGCCTTTGCCGTATCCGACACGGGTATTGGCATTGCAGAAGACAGCCTCCCTCATATCTTCGATCATTTTTCTCAGGCGGGTCTGGATATCTCGCGTCGTTATGGCGGTACGGGTCTTGGTCTGGCCATTTGTCATCAATTGTTAAAACTGCAGGGCGGTGATATCTCCGTGTCGAGTCTGGTGGGCAAGGGTACCACTTTTAATTTCCATCTGCCTTATGAGTATGACGGGGAGCAGCAGACCGACGCACCTGCTCCTATAGTTCTGACAGATTATAGCCAATGTCTGGCCGGCAAAAGATTCCTGGTAGCGGAAGACAATGAGGTCAACCAGCAGCTGGTGGATCACGTTCTTAAACGAGGGGGCGGGACCGTGCAGCTGGTGGGCAATGGCGAAGAAGCCTTGCAATACCTGCGCCAGGGAGAGTCCTATGACCTGATCATCATGGACCTGCAAATGCCGGTCATGGATGGGTATGAGGCTACAAGGAGTATCCGGCAGGACCTGGAACTGACGATACCGATCATCGCTATGACGGCAACCGCGCTGGTCGGGGAGCAGCTGCGTTGTTTCGATGCGGGGATGAACGACTATATGACAAAACCCTTTGAGTTTACGGAACTTTATAAGAGGATACTGGCGCTGCTGGAAAATACCCCGGTTATTCGATCTCAAACTTACTAAACAATTTTTCCTCTTCCAGGTCGACCAGACCCTGGTATTTTCGGATGATCGCTTCGTCTATCTCCAGCTCTTTATTAAGATCTACAAGGAACAAACGTTGGCTCTCCAGCAGATCTGTATAGATCTCCTTATAGAGCGCGTGCTCCTTTTTATGGAGCAGCTCGGGAGGAAGGTGATCGTAGTTGAAGCGGGCAACCAGCTGCTGAAGGAATTGATTATTGGCATAATCCTTTTGTTTTTTTAGAAAATCGAGACTGAACTCGGCCAGTCTTTTTCTTACCTGGCCATCCTGCACTTCCAGGGCAGGGCGATTGTCCGGGTCCTCCAGCTTTATCTTCCGGATCAGCCAGGGCAGGGACAGACCCTGTACAAGTAGTGAGAGGACGATGACGACAAAGGTGATGAACAGGATGAGGTCACGCTGGGGGAAGGGGCTGCCGTTGGAAAGACGCGTCGGTATGGACAGTGCGGCCGCGAGCGACACCACTCCCCGCATGCCCGCCCAGCCGAGAGCGAGAGGAGCCTTCCAGCCGGGGCGATTGTCTGCTGTGGTAATATACCGGCTTATGAACACCGTAAAGACGGAGGCGCCCAGTGTGCTCAGGATCCTGCCTGCCAGCAGCAGGACCGTGATCAGTATCCCATATTTTATCGCGGAGCTAAGACCTACCGGCCCCAGTTGATGTATAATGGAAGGCAGCTCGAGCCCGATCAGCAGGAAGATAAGCCCGTTGAGCACGAAGCTGAGGGTTGTCCAGACATTCAGCCCCCGCAGCCGGCTTCGGTAATTCAGGAACAGGTGATTCCTTGTCGAAAGAAAAAGCCCGCCGCTGACTACCGACAGGACTCCCGAAAAATGAAAGGACTCTGCGACGATATACATGACATAGGGGGTGATCAATGACAGGACGATATCGGAGCTGACACTGACGGGCAGCCATTTGTGAGCAGCAAAGAACAGCAGGCCGATCGCGATGCCTGTTAAGATCCCCATGACGATGACCACTACAAAACTCAGGGCGGCCTCGTGGAAGACGAACCGGCCTGTGTCGACAGCGATGAGGGCATACCGGAAAATGATAAGACCGGATGCGTCATTCAGCAGACTTTCCCCTTCGAGGATGGCTGAGAATCGGCGGGGTACTTTTATGTTTTTGAGTACGGAGGTGGCTGATACTGCATCCGGCGGGGAAATGATACCTCCCAGTAAAAAGCCCAGCGCCATGGTGAATCCCGGGATGACCGCGCTCGACACGAAGGCTACCACCAGCGAAGTAAGGATCACGATCAGGAAGGCGAAACTGCTGACGACCCGCCTCCATCGCCAGAGTTCCTTCCAGGACGTAAACCAGGCTGCCTCATACAGCAGGGGTGGCAGGAAAATGATGAAGATCAGCTGAGGGTCGATGGTAATATTGGACAGTCGCGGAATAAAGCTCAACAGCAATCCTCCTACCAATAGCACGATGGGAGATGCCAGGCGGAGCTTATCGGCTGCCATGACCAGCAAGAGGATAATTAATACGAGAATGATATAGATGCCGAAAGATGTTGTCATAAGCAGAGGGCATTTATAAAATAAAAATAGCTAAATTTATCAATGCCAAATCATTATTAAAAAGCTGCTGACCATGCGCAAATCCCTGCCGGTATATTTCCTCCTGTTTTCCCTTGCCTTTCACACGGCAGCGCAATCACCCCGGCAGGGCCTTACGCAAAGAGATCGGGATACTGCCCGTATCGGTCTTTTACTGCGGCAGGGTAATTACAACCTGAACCGGCCCTGGCCTGACAAAAGCTATCCCGACAGCGCCCTGCTGCTCTTCCACCAGGCCTTGCAGCTGAGCACCACGCTTCGGGAGCCCGGATGGGAAAACAAGGCACGGGCTGCCATTGGGGCGGCTTATATAAAAAGCGACGACCTGCCCCGGGCAAAGGCCAGCTTCTTCCACATTGTAGAGTATTACCGGAAGGCAGGCGACAAGGTTAACGAAGCCCTTGCCTGGCTAAAGCTGGGTGAGCTGATCCCTGTCATTAAAAAAGAGGACCTACCGGATAAGATCCAAAGCCTGGAAAATGCCCGCTCGCTTTTTAGACAGATGCACCGGCCGCAGGAAGAGGCGGAAGCTTTTATGCATATTGCGGAAGCCCATTTGTACCAGGAAAAACTGGACCAGGCGGAAACGGAATTGTTCGGGGTGCTGGATACGTACACGGCCATCGGGTATAAAAGGCTGCATTATGTCTATGACCTGCTGGCCGAGGTCAGCAAGCTAAAGCTCGACCTGCACCATGAGCTGAAGTACCGGATGGAAGCGATCAAAACGATGGAGGCTACTGCCGACACCGCCGAAGCGCATTCTTATTATTCCCGGGTAGCCTTGGTATATGCCGACCTGGATATGTACGAACTCAGTGTGACCTGGATCCAGAAGGGATTGCAGGTGCTGAAAAAAAGGAGGTCCTATGAGGATTACTATGGCGACATGAGTCTTTTGATCTACGATTGGATCAAGCTTGACAAACCACAGCAGGCCATCGCCTTCCTGGAAAAGACCGAAAAGGAAGTGCCGCCCGTCAACCTGGCGCATCGTGTCGACCTGAATGAGATGTACGGCAACTGTTATGCCGCGATGAAGTCGTATGCAAAAGCGGAAGCGTATTATATGGAGATGATGAAGGATTACAAGATCACCAATTTCAACAAAGATTTTTATACAAAGGGAGCGTGGATGGTCACCGATTTTATCCACTATTACCAGGTGCTGGCTACCTTCTATCTTACCACGGGACAATTTGCGAAAGCCGGTCCGTATGTCTCCAGGGTATTGGATCTGCCTCCCGGTGTGGTCCGCCCCGTGACCCTGTATAAATTTCACCAGATGCAGTTTGTGGTAGACTCCGCGGCGGGGAATTATATCTCCGCGATCCAGCATTTCGAACTGCACAAACGTATCAACGACTCACTTTTCAATGCGACCAAAAGTCAGCAGATCGCCGACCTCCAGATAAAATATGAGATCGATAAAAAGGAGCAGTCCTACCAGCTCCTCGAAGCTCAGGCCAAGAGCGAGCATGCCGAGCTGCAAAATGTCAGCCTGCAACGGAATATTACGATCGGGGGAGTCGCTATGCTGCTGATCATTGCGGGGCTTGCCTACAACGGCTATCGCAACAAACAGCGGAGCAACCGCGAAATGCAGATAAAGCAGGCGGAGATCAACCAGCAGAACAGGTCCCTGCAATCCCTGTTACAGGAAAAGGAATGGCTGCTGAAAGAGGTGCATCACCGGGTAAAGAACAACCTTCAGATCATCATCAGTCTGCTCAATGCGCAATCGGATTTCCTGGACAATCCCTCTGCCATACATGCTATAAAAGAAAGCCGGGAGCGGATGCAGGCCATTGCCCTTATCCATCAAAAGCTGTATCAGCCCGATCATGGTCCCAGGATCAATATGCTCTCGTATATCCAGGACCTGGTCTCTTACCTGGAAAGCAGTTTTACCGTTGCCAGGGGCATTTATTTTCAGCTGGAGATAGATGAGATCAGTCTCGATGTTTCGCAGGCTGTTCCCCTGGGTCTTATCCTTAATGAAGCCATTACCAATGCTGTCAAGTATGCTTTCCCGGGCGGACAGCGTGGAGCGATAGTCGTAAGTCTCCGCCGGCAGGATGCGAGGAATATTTTATTACGGATCGCCGACAATGGCATAGGTCTGCCGGGCAATTTCGACTTTAACCGGAACAACTCTCTTGGAATGCAGCTGATCCGGTTGTTTGCGGAGCAGATGGAAGGCGAACTGTTTTTTCAGGGCAAGGATGGAGTGGAGATCACCCTGCTTTTTAAACAGGAGTTTGCTGTGTCGGTGCGGCATCATGCGATGGCATAGGCGCAGCCGGGTTGCCGCTGGCGTCGACCAGGCGACGGAGGCGACCCGGCGATGGAGTCGACAAGGCGATGGCGGCAACCCGGCGACCAGGCGACGACGGCGACGGCGGGGCGGGCTATCCGTCTAATCTGTGTTCAAACTTTTCGCCGGGTTGATCAACGATGCCCGAATGGTCTGGTAGCTCACGGTCAGCAAAGTGATCAGCAGGACGCCGGCTCCGGTGGTCAGAAATAACCAAACGGTTATGGTGGTATGGTAGGCATATTGCTCCAGCCAGCGGTGCGAAAGATACCAGGAAAGCGGAATGGCCACACAAAGGGACACCAGGACCAGCCTGGCAAATTCGCCTGAGAGGAGTGACCAGAGATCGAATAGGGATGCGCCCAGTACTTTCCGAACGCCAATCTCCTTCGTGCGTTGTTCCGTTACAAAAGAAGCCAGTCCGAATAAACCCAGGCAGGAGATGAACATTGCCAGGAGTGTAAAAAGGCTGACCATGCGTCCGAGCTGTTCTTCGTCGGAGAATTTAGCGGCATAGGTCTCATCGGTGAATTGGTATTCGAAGGGACTTGAAGGATTATAGGTTTGGAATACCTTTCCGATGGCGGCCAGCGCTGTCCGGATCGGCGCCGTGGGGCGGATGCGGATGGTGATGACGTTGTTGGACCGTTCGTGGAGCATGAAGAAAGTAGGTTCCGCGGAACTGAACGGGGACAGTATGACCATATCATTGACGACGCCGACGATCGGGTGATCTTTGTCATGCCATTTTATCGATTCGTTGACAGGATGTTCGAGACCAATAAAGCGGGCGGCGGCCTCATTTATGACAAAGGCATCGCTGTCCGATTTAAAATCGGGAAGGAAATCGCGACCCTCCTTTATCTTCCAGTTAAGTGTTCGGCCAAAATCGGCAGAGACAAAGACGGTATTGACCGCGGGATGGGTATTGGGATCTTTTCCTTTCCAGCTATAACCCAGCATGGCGTTGCGTAATTCGGTGGACGGGCTTGACGACCTGGCCATGGACGCCACGAGGCCGGTCCGCAGGAGATCGTCTTTCAGCGCGTCGTAATGATCTATTAGGCCAGGGGTATTCATTTCGACGGTGATCAGCCCGGCGCGCTCATAGCCGACCGGTCTGTTCTTTGTGTACTGAAGCTGTTGGTAAATGATGACCGAGCCAATGATGAGGCTGATGGAGACGGTGAACTGGAGCACTACGAGGGCTTTGCGTGGCAAGGTTGCGGCCGTGCCCGATCGAAAGACGCCTTTTAGTACATGGATCGGTTTGAATCCCGAAAGATAAAAGGCTGGATAGCTGCCCGCCATCAACCCGGTGAGCAGGGTAAAGGTCACAAGCAGCAGCCAAAAGAATATATTCCCGAATGGAAAAACCAGCTGTTTGCCTGACAGGCTGTTAAAAACGGGCAGGAAAGCCCGTGCCAGTACCAGTGACAGGACCATGGCCAGCAGCACGAATAAAAAGGACTCGGTCAGAAATTGTATGATCAACTGTCCGCGCAAGGAGCCAATGGCTTTCCGGATCCCCACTTCTTTGGCTCTTCGTTCGCTGCGGGCCGTACTTAGATTCATAAAATTGATACAGGCCAGGAATAGGACAAACAGGCCGATGATGCTGAACAGTCGGACGGACTGGGCCCTTCCGGCCACCATCTTACCATTCTCATAGCGGTTGTAGAGCCGCCAGCGATCCATCGGATGAAGGATCAGCGCTTCCTTGCGGCCTTTTATGTACGGCTTTGTAAGGTCTTTTATCCGGCCTGACAGGTTGTTGATGTCTACCCGGTCGCCGACCTGTACATAAACGCCGAAATGTTGGTTTGACCAGGCATCCTGGCTTGAATCCGCGGGGCCGTCCTTATTGTCCCAGGCCAACAGGAAACCAAGACCACCCAGGTTTGTATTGTCCGGGATGTCCTCATAAACGCCTTTTACGCGCATGTCTGTTTTGTCGCCGACCCGCACGACCTTATCCATCGGATCTTTTTCACCAAACAACGCTTTTGCTGTAGAGCGGCTGATCAGCATCGCATAGGGGTCACTGAGCGCTGATTGGCTTCCTGATGTCATTTTGAAGGAAAACATGACAGGAAGTGCTTTCTGTGCCCAGATGCCCCAGGCGCTGATCTTTTTATCTCCTAGGGCCAGTAATGGGTTGGCCCCGGTATATACCACTGCTTCTTTGATCTCACCCGGGAAGCGCCGCAGTAATTCCGCACCGACAGGCGCAGAAGCATATTCTCCGGCTTCGGAGCTGCCATTCTCTGTACTGACGGAAACGATCTCCGCAAGCCTCCCATGATTTTTGAAGGAATGATTGAATGTCAGTTCATCCCAGACCCAGAGACCGATGAGAACCCCAACGGCCATGCCTATGGCCAGGCCGATGATATTGATAGCCGAATAGACCTTATTCTTGCGAAGATTACGCCAGGCGACGGTAGAATAGTTTTTGATCATATCTACCAAATATAAAAGAAGCTACTTTAATTTACTCATAAACTCCAGGATATCTTCTCCTATTTCCTGCGCATGGGTTTCCAGCGCAAAATGGCCCGTATCATAGAATTTGACTATTGCGGCGGGGTTGTCCTTTTTGTACCCTTCGGCTCCGGCGGGGAGGAAATAGGGGTCTTTGTTTCCCCATACGGCTAAGACCGGGGGCTTCTTATCGCGGAAATAAGCCTGGAATTTTGGATACAGCGCCACATTGCTTCGGTAATCCAGCATCAGGTCCAGCTGGATCTCCACATGTTCAGGCTGATCGAGGAAATGCTGATCGAGAGTATAGGCTTCGGGTGCGATCAGGGAAGGGTCTTTTACACCATGTTCATATTGGAATCTTGTTATTTCGAGGGCCACGAATCCTCTCAATGCATTGCGGTTCTCCGGGCTTGGGTCCTGCCAGTATTTCTGGATGGGATTCCATTCGGCACTGAGACCCTGCTCGTAGGCATTCCCGTTCTGTGAAATGATAGCCGTGATCTTTTCGGGATTGGCCAGTGCGAGGCGAAGCCCGACAGGAGCCCCATAGTCGAAGATATAGACGGCAAAGTGGTTGAGCTTCAGACTATCGATAAAACCCTGCATAGAGACAGCCAGGTTGTCAAACGTATAGGCAAAATCCTTTCGTGCCGGCGCATCGGAAAATCCAAAACCGGGGAGGTCGGGGGCGATCACGTGGTATTTTGCCGAAAGGATGGGGATGAGGTTGCGGTACATAAAGGAGGAGGTCGGATATCCGTGGAGCAGCAGGATGACCGGTGCATCCTTTGGGCCTGCTTCGCGGTAGAAGATATTCAGGCCATTCACTTTGGTTTTGTAGTAATGGACGGCATTTTGTTTCATGCTTGCTGATTTTGTTGATTGAGACTGACCTCGCGTGGGTAATAACACTGCGGCCAGCAGGAATACCAACGTAACGGCCCGGATCAAAAGCCTGGAAGAGGAGTTTAAGACAAGCTTCTTTAAAAGGACCTCGCGCAGCGTCGAGCTGACGGCAGCAGGGAAAGCTTTTATGCAATTCAGCAAGGAGATCAATCACCTGGTGGAGGAGGTAAAGCAGGATCTGTCCGACTCCGCGCAGCTGACCGGCTCGCTAAAGATCGGCTGTATCGAGACGACCCTCGCACTGAAAGTTCCGGGAGTGATCGATCATTTTACGGACCGGTATCCCGATGTCCATCTCAGCTTTAAAGCGGATAATTCTCCTAACCTCATCAACGATGTCCTGGATTATAAGCTGGATGCTGCCTTTGTAGGCGCACCTGTGACAGTTGCCGGGCTGGGTACGCGGGTAGTAAAAGAGGACCGGCTGGTCATCGTAACGGCAAAGGATCATCCTGGTCTGTCCGATCTGAAAAAGCGGCCTGTCAAGATCGTCGTTTTTGATCAGGGCTGCAGCTACCGGGCGAGACTTGAGCTATGGCTGGCCAGCAGGGGTGTGGTCAACTATCAGTGTACCGTTGTAAATACCATGGAGGGTATTGTCAACTTTGTAGAAGCCGGGATAGGTATCACCCTGCTGCCCGCAGACCTTATCAGTCAATTCTATTATAACAGGAAGCTAAAGACCTATCCGGTAAAGGGCGCGCTGGGGGCCTTGACGACGGTGATCGTTTATAGGAAGGATGTACCGCAAAGTAAGGCTATGAAGGCCTTTGTGGAGCTTTTTTGAGATCAGGGCATATTATCGGTAAAGATCTGCCCCAGCTTTATAATAGCCCTTTCTATTTTGGGCGACCACAGATGACAATAACATATTCGCAGGTAGTTGTGATACCCACCGCCCGCCGAAAAGATCTCGCCCGGCGCATAAGCCAGCTCCTGTTTAAAAACAGCATCCTGCAATTTTGTGGTGTCCAGGACGGCTGGCAATGCAACCCATACTACCAGACCTCCTTTGGGCCGGGTGATCCGGGTACCTTCGGGGAAGACCTGTTCGATCAGCGCTGTCGTGCGAACCAGGTTCTTATGCAGCTCCAGCCTGAATTTTTGCAGATGGCGGTCATAGGTGCCCGTGTGTAGCAATTGCTGTACTACCCTTTGGCTGAAATTGGAAGTTGAGCCATTCAGCATATATTTGGCTCTTGTCACCTCGAATCCAAAACGGCCCGGCGCACACCAGCCGATCCGAAAGCCGGGGACCAGCGACTTGGTGAACGAACTGCAGTATAAGACCCAGCCCGCCCGGTCATAGGCCTTGATGGTGTCCGGCCGGCTCCCGCTAAAAAAGAGCTCCCCATAAAGATCATCCTCGATGACCGGGATCTTTTGTTCCTCAGCAAAGGCTGCGATCGCCCGTTTCTTATCGCTGCTGAGAATGGCCCCGTCGGGATTATTGAAGTTGCTGACAAGGAGGCAGACTTTTATAGTAAGCTTTTGACAGGCTTCCTTCAGATCGGCCAGCTCGATCCCTGTTTCAGGATGAGAAGGGATGGTAGCCACTTTCAGGTTCAGGCATTCCAGGGCCTGCATGACGCCATAGTAGCAGGGATCCTGGACCAGGACGGTATCGCCGGCGCGGGTCAGCGCCGTAAGGCAGCAAATGATGGCCTCCATTGCTCCATTGGTAATGATCAGCTCGTCTGCATGCAGGGAGCCTTTCCAAAGAAATGATCTCCTGGCGATCTCTTCTCTTAACATCTGGTTGCCTTTCCGGTCTTCCAGCTCCAGGTAACTTCCGCTGATATCCCGGGAGTTGTTTTGAATGGCCCGTTTTATACCATTGAACGGAAGCAGACGATGATCCGGAACCGCATTGGCAAAGGATACGAATTTTTTACTCGTGCTGTTCCTTCTTAGTTTCTGCAGAAGCTGGTCGATATGGACTGTTCTTTCGGAAAGGGAAGCCGGGAGGGGTAGGGGAAGAGGAAGGTTTTTCCCGGATCGGTGACTGACGAAGTATCCTGACTTTTCCCGGGAGGTGATGAGGCCCTTGTCGACCAGGTAATTGAAGGCCTGCAGGATCGTGCCGATGCTCAACCCGTTCTCTTTATGCAGGCTGCGTAAAGAGGGGAGCTTGTCCTCCGCCTTGAAGACACCTCTTTCGATCATCTCGGTGATCTTATTGGCAAGGCCTATATAAACGGGCTCTTTCATATCATAAAGATTATCTAATGACCGGCAATCGTTTTCAAGGCGGCACACAGCGCCTTTATTTCTTCTTCCGTATTATAATAATGTACAGATGCACGGATGATGCTGCTGAGGTGATTCTTATTCATATAAAGCAGCGTCGATCCGGCGAAGCCAACAGAGACGTTGATGTCTTTTTGAGCCAGCTCATTTTTTACCGTCCTGCTGTCAAGACCGTTGACCGAGAATGTGACGATGCCGCACTGGTGCTGACCCCTGTCATGAATAGTTACGAACTCTAAGGATGTCAGCTGCTGCCTGAGGGAACCGGCCAATACCTGTATGCGCTGCCAGATCCGGTCCACGCCGATGTTCAAAGCGTATTCTATCGCCTTCCCGAGGCCAAGCGTCAGCGCCCTGTTCTTTTCATACAGCTCGAATCGTCTGCCGTCATCCCTGACGACATAATCCTTATCGCCGCTGAATTGGGCGGTATGCCCATCCATAAAGAAAACGCTCAGGTCTTTCTGAACCTGTTTCCTGACATACAGGAAGCCGGTGCCTCTCGGCGCCCGCAGGTATTTTCTCCCGGTCGCGGAGAGGATATCACAGCCGATCTCTTCGACATCGATGGGCGCCTGTCCTGCCGTCTGGCAGGCGTCAACCAGGTAGAGTATCCCGTGTTTTCGGGCGATCTTGCCGATCTCCACGACCGGGGTCATCCCGCCTGCGGAGGAAGCGATATGTGTAATGGCAATTAGGCGGGTTTGCGGGGTGATCGCGGCTTCCAGCTCC
>DATJJA010000132.1:0-28074 GCA_035492595.1 Puia sp. | reverse complement strand
CGTTCGATAGTGGCGATGTTGACTTCTGACAAGCCCACTTTCAGGACCTTGCCTTCACCGATTGCTTTAGCGACAGGCGCGAGTGAGTCTTCTATCGGGATCCGTGGGTCAACCCGGTGCAGCTGCCAGAGCTGCAATTGTTCTTTACCGAGGCGTTGCAGACTTTCATCAATCGTCCTCGCAATATAAGCAGGGTGCCCATTTGTGTACCATTGGCCGGGACCGCCGCGCTCGAGACCACCTTTCGTCGCAATGATCACATCGTTATACCGGGAGCCGATGGATCCCCTGATCAGCTCTTCTACCGTGGCAGGACCATAGGAATCCGCGGTGTCAAAGAAATTCACGCCTTGTTCCACCGCCGTTGCCAGTAGTCGTTTGGCCGCCGCAGGATCGGTCGGTTCACCCCATACGCCAGGACCTGTCAGTTGCATCGTCCCAAAGCCTAAACGGTTCACCATCAAATCTCCACCCAGCCGGTACTGGTTCTCATTGTCTGTCTTTGTACTGTTCATAATGACGCGAAGTTCGCCGTCATCGAAGGAGATGGTTGGGTACAAAACAGACAAAAAACAGTATAAAATTTCAAGGGGAGCCTGCGGTTATTCGGTCTCGAACGCCTCTCCCGTATGCATCTTCTTAATATTTAATCGTTTCATTTTGGAGTTGAGGGTGCTGGGCGGCACTCCGAGGATCGCAGCGGCGCCGGTCCTGCCGTTGATCTTTCCATTACAGAACTTCAGGATTTTCAGGATATGATTCCGTTCATTCTCGTCGATCGTACAGGATACAGAGGGATCAAAGTTGCCATCCAGGTCCGGAGCGATATATTTGGTCGCTGGCAGATCAACATGCTTTAAGGTCTCTCCGTGGGAGAGAAGGACACTTCGCTCGATGGTATGCTCGAGCTCGCGGATGTTACCCGGCCAGTGGTATTGCAATAGTTCGTTGAGGACCCGTGCGGGGATATTACTTATCTTTTTTCCGGTCTTTTTGGAGAAAACTTCGATAAAATGAAGTGACAGCGTGCGGATATCTTCCTGCCGCTGGCGAAGCGGCGGCAAATGCAGCGGGAAGATGTTGAGGCGATAGAAGAGATCGCTGCGGAATCTTTTTTCCTTCATTTCCTTTTCCAGGTTCCGGTTGGTGGCGGCGATGATACGGACATCGATCTTGATCGGAGTTCTTCCGCCAATGCGTTCGATCTCCTTTTCCTGCAAGGCCCGCAGCAGCTTCGTCTGCATTTCAAGCGGCATTTCGCCGATCTCATCAAGGAACAGGGTGCCGTTGTTGGCCAATTCGAACTTGCCGATACGGCGTTCGGTAGCGCCGGTAAACGAGCCTTTTTCATGGCCGAACAGCTCGCTTTCGATGAGATTAGCGGGGAGAGCAGCACAATTGACTTTCACCATGAGCTTGCCTTTTCTTGGCGAGCTGTTGTGGATGGCTCTTGCAATGACCTCCTTGCCCGTGCCGGTCTCGCCAAGGATCAGGACGGTGCTGTCGGACGGTGCAACCTGCGAGACCAGCCGGTAGACCTTTTTGATCCCGGGGCTATCGCCGATGATCTCCAGGTTATGATGGGTTGTTTCGATCTCTTCTTTCAAATAGATCTTTTCTTCTTCCAGGCGGGCCTTATAGGTTTTGATCTCTTCCAGCTGGGTTGTGATCCTTTCGTTGGCCAGCAGATTAGCGATAGCCGTTGCCATTTGGGCCGATACTCCTTTCCAAAGGTTTGCCTGATAGTCAGTGAGGCCATTCCGCCGGTGCCAGATAAAAATGATCCCGAATTCCTTTTCACCGATCTTCAGGACCTGCGCTGATACGCTCTCCCTGCCGTGGTCCTGGGTGAAACGGAGGATCTTGTGCGAGGATACTTCAGTGCTCCAGTCCTTCAGCTCGATGGTTACCCGATCGTTTGACGAGCGAATATAGTCGAAGAGGCTTGACCCGGCAGAAAACCCGCACCCTGTGAGCATCAGCTCGGAGTTGGCGGCAAAGCTCTCGTCCATATAGGAAAGAGATGGAAAACAGGTCTTACTGTCATCGGTGAATTGCAGGAAAACATAACCGGCAATATCGAGCAGATCACTCAGCTGCTCACCGAAAACGCGGGCCAGTGGGCCTTTTTCGCGAACCGATGCCGTCTTGTAGTTAAAGGTGATGAGTTTGTCCTTTTGCCATTCGCGTTGTTCGATGCTGGAATTCGAAGTGATATTGAACAGGGAGCCTTCGATCTGAGCGGCAATACCGTTCAGGAAATTCACTCCGGAGAGGCACCAGGGTTTAGGCTGCTCCATGAATAAGAGCCATAACCCGGAAGGTTTTTGTGCGTTTCCAAGGCGGACTATGATCACCTGCAGGATACCCGATTCATAACAGGTCCGCAGATAAACCGGGAAATTTGGCTGGCCGGTCATCGAGGCCAGGAGTATGAAGGTCGGATCGGGGGAAACGCAGGCAAGGTCGAGGATACCATCCATCAAGGGCAGGGGCCGGTTTTGTATCGCCCCGTAGATCGGATCAGATCGCCACGGAGAGCTGCTATCGGGGATCATGGGCTCGAAGATGCCCAGCTCGTGGTTGACTGCCCCGATAAGGCTATGGGTATAGCCCACGATTGGCCTGATGTACGTGTTGAGCACATCCAGCAGGTCCGTGCAGTTGCGCACTGTCGTGATCCGGGTACCAAGGGAAAGCAGCAGGTCGCGTTCCGCTTCCCGGTGGGCCGTTCGTTCATTGGCCAGAATGTTATTTATAATAAAGGAGATCTGATAGGAAATACTTTTGATCAATTGCAGGGTATGTTCGGAGCAGGCTCCTTTTTTCTCGAAGTGCAGAGCGATCGAAACATGATGATCATCCTCTATCGGTAAACAGAGGGCCACTTTCTCCCTGATACCCCGGTCGTATTCATCCAGCAGGAATTGTGGAGCACCGGGTCTCGACAAGAGTCTGGCCACATCGAATACCAGGACGTCATCGGTATTCAGGGTCTCCTGAGGGAATCCATTTCCATAATATTTCTGGCTTTCCGCTTCGAAACCCGGATCGGTTGAGCTTATCGCCAGCAGGCAATAAGATTCCATATCCGGTCTGGCGATCCTGATCACCAGTTCCCGGAAACTGATGAGGTTGATCATATGCTGGCGCAAGACGTCCCGGAGTTCGTCTTTTGTCCGGGTCCTGGTGAGTGCAAAACTGAGCTGGAGGAGGCGCTCTGTCTCCATTTCTTTTGCGAGGATCATCTCATTGGCCCGGATATTATCGACGGCTATGGAAAGCTGTGAGGAGATGTTTTTCATCAGTTCCCGCTGCTTTGCGGTCATCTCCTGGCCTTCAAGGTGGCAGATGGCCCAAAAGCCGATGGTCTTTGAACGGACTTGCAGGGTACAGATAGTTACTTTTCGAATTTCACTCTCGTACCACATGATCATATAATCCGGCATTATGCCCCTGGAGCGAAGTTCTCCGAGGTCGAATACGAGGGGGTCCCGGGATAACAGTACCTTATTGAGAACGCCGTCCACCAGTGGAACAGACAGTGGGGCCAGCGTCTGGAACAGGGGATGGTTACGTGCCCGGGAGTTGGTATCTCTAAGGAAGACTTTAAAAGAACATTCGTCCTCATTGATCAGGCCGACCACGGTGTGACCGAAATCGAACAGCTTCCGGAGCTTTTGATGAATGATGTTAAGCAGATATTGTTTGTCCTTTGTTGTTGCCAGATCAAGGTTTAACGAGCTGATGATCTCGCTTTCCTCCTGTATTTTTTGCAACTTTTCAGATGCATGGATCCGGGCTATCGTCAGCGTGAGGTGAATGGCGATCTGTTGCATCACCGTCCTGCCCGGGTTAAAGGCCCAATTATCCGATCCAAAGAGCACGATCCATTTTCCGACGATCTCATCTCCGCCATACAGGTTATAAATGACCCCATTGGTCAATTTTTCGCTTTGCTTCGCCAGGTAGGGGAAAATGTCCGCCCCATCATCGAAATCATCGAAGCCGAGAACATCCGGTGCGGGCAGCTGGTTGGGAAGTGGTATAAAGTTCTCTCCGACGGATGTCTTGCCTAATCGTACGTGGTCAAAGAAGAGGTAGGCGGGGTCCGCGCTGTGAAACTCGCTGAATATGTTCTTTACGAGGTTTGACTCATTATTATTCAGCAGGAAGATGGTGGACTGTTTGTAGCCGAGATAATTTTTCAGGCTGTTATCGAAGAAGTCGGAAAGTTGTTTGCGGGTCCGGGTGTAGGCAAGCTCCCGGCTGATCCTGGCGGCGGCTGATTCCGCGATACGAAAATTCTTTCCGGCCCTGCCCATTAGCAGCAGTCCCAGTTCGTGGCCTACGCTCCTGAGTAAGGAATCATCCGGTACGGCTTCTGCGGTATAATAAACACAAAGCAGGCCCACCGGGCGTCGGTTGTCGATGATGGGCAGATAAACCAGGCGATTGTAGGAGAGTTGCCGGATAAAACTTGTTTCCGGCAATTGTTGATCTATATGGGTTTTGTGGTAGACGCGAACATCGCTGCCCCGGATGAGCTGTTCCACCTGGCTCTTATGTTGCAGCGAGAAATCGTAATTGAAATTCCTTGTTCCGGGAAAGGTGTAACATTTCCGATAGTAACCTTCTTCTTGTGGTTCGGCCAGCAACTGAATGAAATCAGCCTTCATCCGATGGAAGTATCCTTCGATGAAAACAGAGAGATCATCCTGTTCATCTTTGCCAAATAGCCAATTGGTGGATGATTGCGACATAGTGAAAAATTTCTGGGATCATGGTAAACTGAGACAGGAAGAAGGGTTAATGGCAACACAACAAAGTTAGTTATATAATGGTATCACAGACAAGGAGTATGCGGAAAAATGGGTATGCAGTTCAGCTAACTTTTACCAAAGCCTGAGTGTCGCTTCAAATCGCTGAATAATGATATTTCGCTGGAAGGATTTTTTGAATTATTAAGTAAGCAATTGATTTCTATCTCGTTATCTTTTGGCACTATCTTTTCCTAGTGTTGTTATTCACAAACATAAAAAAATGGTACAAACATTTACGATCAGGAGTGCCGGTCTCGGGGGGCAATTTACAAAGGAATATTATTATAACGATTGGGGTGCAGGGGGCGGGAATCTATCACCCGATCTGGAATGGCAGAACGCGCCGGCAGGTACGCAGGCGTTCGCGATAACGATGTATGATGCGGCTGCTCCTACGGGAAGCGGCTGGTGGCACTGGGTGCTTTTTAACGTTCCGGCTGCGGTCACGGAATTGAAAGCGGGCGCTGCCAGCACGTTTACTGATCTGTTGCCGGCGGGAAGCATTTCGTCAATAAACGACTTTGGTAAATTTGGATATGGCGGACCGGTTCCGATCCCCGGCAGCGGATTTCATCCGTACGTGATCACCATACACGCATTGAAGGCGCCGCTGAACCTGGACGAAAATGCAAATCCGCCATTGGTTGGTTTCAATCTTGGACAGAATACGATCGCCAGGGCTTCGATCATTGCTTATGTATACGTACCGTAAAAAACAGAATCAATATGAAAGCAATCGTTGTGAAAGCCTTTGGCGGAGTCGATCAGCTGCATCTTACCCGGCTGGCAAAGCCAGAGATCCACAAAGGCGAAGTGTTGATCCGCACGAAGGCGATCAGCATCAATCCGGTAGATGTGCAAACCCGGTCGGGCGGAGGCATCGCCGGTTGGAAGTTCAGGGATGCGGACCCGATCATTCTGGGTTGGGATGTGGCAGGTGTGATAGAAGAATCTATGTCTGACAACTGGAAACAGGGGGACGAAGTATTCGGGATGGTGCATTTTCCGGGTCAGGGAAAGACCTATGCGGAGTTGGTGGCTGCTCCTGGTGATCAGCTGACTCGCAAGCCTGCGGGGATCTCTTTTGAAGAGGCGGCTGCGACGACGCTCGCGGCGCTGACCGCCTGGCAGGCGCTGCACCGGCATGGCCCCCTGCATAAAGGCGACAAGGTGCTGATACATGCAGCGTCCGGTGGGGTAGGGCATTTTGCGGTCCAGCTGGCGAAAGCTGCCGGTGCATATGTGATCGGTACCTCTTCATCCGTAAACCGTGATTTTGTGCTGAGTCTGGGCGCGGATGAGTTCCTGGATTATCAAACGCAGAATTTTGAGGAAGTCTATCATGATCTGGACTTCATCCTTGACACTGCCGGCCACGATTATGTACGGCGGTCGATCCCTGTATTGAAAAAACATGGTATACTGATCTCGATCCCCGGCAGTATTTCGGACTCCAATAAAATGAAAGCGAAAGAGGCGGGCGTGACGGCGGAGAATATCCTGGTACATTCAAGCGGCGAAGACATGGGGAGGCTGGCGGAGTTGCTGCAATCCGGAAAGATCAAACCTCATATCCTCCATGTTTTTCCGTTTGACGAGATGGCGGCGGCCCATCTCCAGCTCGAGAGTCATCAGACCACGGGAAAGGTGGTTCTGAACCGGGTAAGCTAATTCGAAAATAACCTCATCAATGGAAAATACAATGCTGCTCAAAGCGAGGACATCCCTGCTTGACATGGCATACGAAGTATCGGGAGCGGAAAATGGCAGACCTTTGCTATTGGTTCATGGCTGGCCCGATGATGTGAGAACCTGGGATCGGATCCTGCCTGCGCTGCATCGGCAGGGATACCGGACCATCGCGCCATATCTGCGTGGATTTGGAGAAACCACATTTATAAATGCTTCCTCGTGTAAGTCGGGTGAGATCATCGCTCTTGCCAAGGATATCCTCGAGCTGACCGAGGTGCTGGGCATTGATAAGTTCACTATCATCGGACACGACTGGGGAGCCCGGATCGCTTACACGCTGGGAGCCATTGCGCCCGATCGTATCGGGCGGATCGTGGGCCTTTCGGTACCCCTCAACAGGGATAATCCGGATGAGCTGGCTGAGCAACAGCTGCAGAATTATTGGTATCAATGGTATTTTACAAATGCGCTTGCCGGGAGGCGCCTGCGGGAAAAACGGCAGGACTTCGTGCGGCAGATATGGAAGTCATGGGCTACGAATCTGCCGGGTCTTGAAGAGGAGCTGGCTATTACGGAGCCTTCCTTCCTGAATGCAGACTGGGTGCAAATTACCTTACACAGTTACCGGGTTCGCTGGAAACTGGCGAAGGCGGATGAAACATATAGCGTTCTGCAATCCCTGCTTGATCACGATCCCGTGGTAAAGGTACCTTTACTGAGTGTACGGGGCGAACATGATCCGGTTCATATACCGGAGATGTACCGTCTGACGCCAGGTCTGTGTACGGGGGGATTTGATTTCATCACGATCCGGAATTCGGGGCATTTCCCTCAGCGGGAGAATGCGGAAGATCTCATCAGGGCGATACTGACATTTCTGAAGTAGACAAAAAAAATAATAATGAAAGCATTAATCTTAAATAATTACGGGGGGCCTCTAACCCTGCAGGAACTGGAGACACCGGTACCCGCTGCAGGCGAAGTATTGGTAAAAATAAAAGCCGCCGGCTTGAATCCGCTGGACCTCAAGATCATGGCAGGGGAGGCGGGCCATGCCGAAACCAAACTTCCGGCTGTCATAGGGATCGATATGAGTGGTATCGTGGAGGCGGTAGGACCGGGTGTTACCTCTTTTAGCCGGGGTGATGAAGTGTATGGAATGATAGGAGGGGTCGGCGGCCATCAGGGCTCGCTGGCCGGGTATGTGGCAGCCGATGAGAAGTTATTGGCCCATAAGCCCCGGAACCTGTCCTTTCATGATGCAGCGGCGGTTCCGCTCATTTTTATCACGGCGTGGGAAGGTCTGGTGGACCGTGCGGGAGTGAGCAGAGGACAGAAGGTATTGATCCAGGGTGGGGCCGGCGGTGTTGGCCACCTGGCGGCGCAGATCGCGCGGGCCAGGGGAGCAGAAGTGTTCGCCACCGTGCGCGGACATCAGTTCGATCAGATCAAGGGGTATGGCGCAGTCCCCATCGATCATACTGCGTCACGATTTGAAACGTATATAGACGAATACACTGGCGGCGCAGGATTTGATGTTGTCTTTGATAATATTGGCGGGAAAACGCTGGATGAGTCGTTCAGGGTAGTAAAGCGGTACACGGGCCATGTGGTCAGTATCCTGGGATGGGGAACGCATAATCTTGCGCCGCTCTCTTTCCGGGGTGCTACCTATTCGGGGGTGTTCACGCTGTACCCATTGCTTTCCGGCCATGGGCGGGAGCATCATGGGGAGATCCTGCGCGAGGCCGCAGGGTTGATCAGTTCGGGCCTGGTGAGACCCAGGGTATCCCCGGCAGTTTATGGGTTGGAAACCGTTATGGATGCCTACCGGGAAGTAGCAGAAGGTGCGAAAGCTGGTAAAGTGGTAGTTGAGATGGATTAAATCCGCCAGGACAATTGGCTGAACGTTAAAATAAAAAAGCAATTATGGAAGTTAAACATGTCACGCTAAAGGATCTCCCGCTGCAAGCTATCGGCGACAAGCTGACCCGGCAGATGTTGTTTGGGGTGGAAGGTAATATCGGAGTTTTTGTTTATAAAAAGGGCGCCATCGTTCCGACACATCACCATCCGAACGAGCAATTTTCTATCATAACCAGGGGTAGCTGCCGGGTGATGGTCGATGGGAAGGATTATATCGTATCGGCCGGCCAGGCTATCGTCATCCCTCCCAATGCCGTCCATTCCTTCGAAGCCCTGGAGGACGACACCTACGACATCGACTTCTTTGCACCTGCGAGGAAGGATTGGCTGGAAGGAACGGACAGTTATCTTGGGCATTGACCATTGGGCCATTATTCAGGGCACCGGGCATTGGGCGATTATCCGGGCCATTGACCATTCTTTATATCTATTTCAATCTATAAAAACATGAGTAAAAACATTGCAGACCAGATTGTCGAGATGCTGGTGGAAAACGGAGTCAAACGATTTTATGCGGTGGCGGGCGACAGCCTGAACCAGTTGAACGATGCGATCAGAAGAAACGGAAAAATCAAATGGATCCATGTCCGTCACGAAGAAGTTGGTGCTTATGCGGCTGCTGCGGAAGCGGAGCTGGAGGGACTTGCTGTTTGCGGAGGCAGCTCGGGTCCGGGACATGTTCACCTGATCAATGGCTTGTACGACGCCAACCGGACAAGGGTGCCGGTGCTTGCTTTTGCCGCAACCATTCCTTCAGGAGATTTTGGGACCGATTATTTCCAGGGAACCAATACGATCAAATTATTCGACGACTGCAGCGTGTATAACCAGGTCATTCAAACGCCACATCAGGCGCCGCGAATGCTGCAGGCGGCTATCCAGCATGCCATCCACCGGCGTGGTGTGTCCGTACTGGGGCTGCCCGGGGATATTGCGGCTTTGCCGGCAGTAGATAGTATTTCAGCGATGCACAACTATGCGGCGCCGGCGATCCTGAGGCCGGTGGACAGTGAACTGCAGCGGACGGCGGAATTGCTCAACAAAGCGTCGAAGGTGGCGATCTTTTGCGGCTATGGCGCCAGGGAGGCCCATGATGAAGTGGTCCAGCTGGCTTTGAAACTTCAGGCGCCGGTAGGCTATACTTTCCGTGGGAAGATGGGCATCCAGTATGATAACCCCAATGAGGTCGGGATGACCGGGCTCCTGGGCCTGCCGTCGGCATATCATAGTATGCATGAGGCGGACGTAGTGTTGCTGCTGGGGACGGATTTTCCGTACACCCCCTTTATGCCTACGAAGAACAGGATCATCCAGGTAGATGACAGCCCGGAGAAATTGGGTCGGCGGGCGAAACTGGAGATCGGTTTGTGCGGGAGTGTCAGGGATACGGTCATGGCCTTGTTGCCAATCATAAAAGCAAAACAGGATGACGGTTTCCTGAAGGGACAACTGCAATTATATACGGAGGTGCAAAAACATCTGCTTACATATGTAAAAGACAGCGGCAGTCAAGATAAGATCCAGCCGGAGTTTGTGGCCAGTGTGATTGACCGGCTGGCGGCAAAGGATGCGATCTTCACCATGGACACGGGGATGTGTTGTGTCTGGGCCGCGCGGTATGTACACGCCACCGGAAAGCGCCGGTTCCTGGGTTCATTCAACCATGGCTCGATGGCCAATGCCATGCCGATGTCGATCGGAGCTTCACTGCTTCATCCGGACCGGCAGGTGATCGCCTTTTGCGGGGACGGAGGTTTGTCCATGCTGCTTGGAGATCTGGCCACGATCGGACAATACAATCTTCCGATCAAGATTGTGGTCTTTAATAACCGGGCGCTCGGTATGGTCAAGCTGGAAATGCAGGTGCAGGGACTTCCCGATAATGAGACCGATATGGTGAATCCGAATTTTGCAATGATCGCCGAGGCGATGGGTTTTAAGGGGATAACGGTTCGGGAGCCGGGTTTGCTGGAAGAGGCTGTGGTCAACGCCTTCAGTCATGACGGCCCCGTTCTCCTGAACATCATGACCAATCCCAATTCGCTTGCAATGCCGCCTAAGATCGAATGGGAGGAAATGAAGGGATATATGATGACGATGACCAAAATGATGCTCGGCGGTCGTATGGACGATATTCTGGAAATGGTCCGTTCCAATTATAAACATTTACAGGAAATCATCTAAATCTACGGACATGAAGAAAATCCATTTCATTACAACAATGCTAACTATCTGTTTGATCTGGGGCTCCTGTGCAAACAATGCCGATAAAACAGATAACTCAAAAACGGATACTGCCATGCAAACAACAACAAAACCTGATCTGCTGGAGGAAGTATATTCCGATAGCGTTTATCAACTGACCGGCGTAGCTATTTCCCCGGAAGGCCGCCTGTTTGTGAATTATCCATACTGGCTCGACAAGCATAGTTATTCCGTGGTCGAAGTGGGCGGTGATAAGAAGCCGGTGCTTTACCCGGACAGTGTATGGAACAGTTTTAAGAAAGGGGAGGGGGGAGCGAACAAATTCGTTTGTGTGCAGGCGGTAGTGACCGACGAAGAGAATAACCTTTGGATCGTCGATCCGGCCGGCATCGGGTATTCGGACGTTTATAGAGGCGCCAGCAAGCTGGTCCAGGTAGACCTGAAGACGAATATGATCAAACGGATCTACCGTTTCCCGGAGCAGGTGGTCGGCCCGAAAACCTATATCAACGACATCCGCCTGGATAACAAGAACGGCTTTGGTTATATGAGCAGCTCGACCAACGGCGGGATCGTGGTGGTCAATCTCAAGACCGGGGAAGCGCGGTTCGTCCTTCATGGGCACCCTTCGACCTTGTCGGATCCCAGCTATCATTTTACGGTGAATGGACAAGAGATGGCTAACGCTCAGGGACCGGTGAAGATCAACTCGGATGGGATCGCGTTGTCTCCCGATAAGCAATGGTTATACTACAAACCGCTGACGGACAATCGCCTCTACCGGGTCAGTACCGATGTCCTGCGGGATTTTCATTCGACCGAAGCGCAGATCGCGGCTAAGGTAGAGGACGTAGGCCGGTTTGTGGCAACGGATGGCATGGAAATGGACGGGGATGGGAATCTATATATGGGCGACATCGAGAATGGCCGGATCGTTAAGATCAGCCCGGATAAGAAGATGACCACGCTGGTGGAGGACAAGGAAAAGCTGAGCTGGCCGGACAGCTATAGCATCAGCAAGGATGGTTACCTGTACATATCCTGTTCGCAGATCGAGAACATGCCCTGGTTCAATAAGGATCAAAACCGTACGAAATATCCATACCGGGTCTTTCGGATCAGGATCAAATAGCAGAAAATGGAATCAAATGCACAGCTGATCCCCGTGGCTACCTCCAGTGAAGTCTGGAACGGAGTGACGGTCAGCGATGACGGCCGCATCTTTGTAAATTACCCCCGGCTGGAAGGGGATAACGGCATGCGGATCGGGGAGATCGTCAATGGTAAAGCAGTGGCTTATCCCGATGCCTCCTGGAACGACTGGAAGCCGGGCATGCCGACGGAAGGACGTTTCGTGCGAACGAATTCGCTTCGCATCGGGCCTGAAGGCAGGCTTTGGGTGGTCGATACCGGCACTCCGAGTATGGGCGCCCCGGCTATTCCAGGCGCTGCTAAGCTGGTCGTGATCGATCTGCATTCGAATTCAGTGACCCGGACGATCCCGCTGGACCTGGTGATGACGAACAACAGTTTTATCGATGACCTGCGGATCTACGGGAGCACGATCTTCCTGACGGATGCCGGCTCGCCGGCTCTCGTTGTGATGGATCAGGATTCAGGCAAGGGCCGGCGCGTGCTGGAGAACGCTTCCTCCACCACTGACCAGGTGGCAATCCGGGCGGAAGGAAAAGTGATGAGTACCGGAGACGGGCAGCCGGTGCGGATTCATGCCGATCAGCTGGAGGTGACACCGGATGGCAAATGGCTCTATTTCCAACCCGCGTCGGGTCCGTTGTATCGGGTGGCGACGAGCTTGCTGCTGGACCCGACGATGACCGCCGCCGAACTGGCGTCGCATGTAAAGGAATGGTATAAGACCCCAAGTACGGGGGGAACCTGTATTGACGATGAGGGTAATATTTACGTTTCGGATGTTAACTCGTCGGCTATCTTCAGGCTCAGCCCGGAGGGTAAACGCGAAGACATCATCAGAGACCCGCGGCTGGCCTGGGGGGATGCGCTTTGGATCGACACACATGGCTATCTGTGGGTTCCCGTAGGCCAGCTCAACCGCCTTGGTGTGTTTCAGCAGGGGCATTCCCGGATAATCCCTCCCCTGACCATTTACAAGATCAGGATTAATGCAAGGCCTTTTCGTAGCTGAGCGGGCTCATTGCGGCAACGGTCTGTTGTTGTTTTCGGAAAACGGCAGGGCTGATCCCTTTGTATTTTTTGAAGAGTCTGTTGAGGTGGCTTTCGTCAGTGAAGCCCAGCTCGGTGACGATCTCGTTGATCCGCATATCGCTATGCTTCAACCGGGTCTCGACGAGTTTGAGCTTGTAGTGGATGATGTACTGCTGAATGGTCTCGCCCGTATGTTTCTTAAAGTACCGGCCGAGGTAGCTTTGAGTAACGTTGAATAACTCAGCGATCACTTTGAGCCGAAGCTTGTCGGGATCATAGATATTTTCCTGGATATAGTTGAGAAGGTTGACCACTGTACTCGTGGTGTTTTTGGAGATGAGGTTAGGTAGTGCAAGGCCGATGTTCCGGGCAACGATCGTAATGATAGTATCAACGATCCGGGCTACGACCTCCTGGTGGTACAATTGCTTCCTGGCAATTTCTGTGAGCATGGATTCTACGAGAGACTTTACCAGGGTTTTGTCGGGCTGGTTGAGCAGGATACAGCCTGGCTGATGGGTAGCGTTATGGAGAATATATTCCAATTTTTGAATCCACCCGAGGTGGCCGCTCTGGCCCGGCTCCTGCGACCGCACATAGATATTATTGAACCGGATAAAGACAAATTCGGTAGTGTCCCTTATGTCGAAGGAATGGCTGTCTTCCGGGGTGAGCAGGAACATGTGTCCAGCGAAGTATTCGAACGTGTTATTGTTGATCCGTTGGATGCCAGAGCCGCTTAAAATATAAACGAGTTCGAAAAAGCTGTGTTTATGCGTGGATTTTGGGCATACGTCCAGCTTCCGGTAGACGATATCAAAGGGCTGTGTAAGGCTCTCCGTTTGCATATTTAAAGGTACGCAATTTTTAGGATGCCCAGGCATGCTCCACGCCTTCCTATGGACCATCCGTCTCCAGCTTCAGCTGATATTCGCTGCTTCGGGCAATCGATCAGGGTTGCAGGAATAAAGGCAGTTCGGAAATATTGCCGGGATCTTTCTTTTGACATTCGCTGCTGTGATCCGGGGCGATATCGAAATGGCTAAGGTTGGGGCCATGATGCACACTTACATGTGATCCACTGGCTCTGCCTCCGCTTCGGCCAGCGTGATGGCCGCCACCTTTAAGCGAGTAGATCAGCAGCACCGAAAAGGCCGCGACGAGAACCACTGATCCTAAGATCTCGCAACCTTTCAGAGCCTTTTTACGCACGGCAAGATTGTGAGAAAATAGATCTGCGCCCAGGATACCGACGGGACCAAGGGTCAGGCCGGCAACCAACCCTATTGTTCCGTTACCTTTGAAATATAATTTTGAGTGACCGCCGATATTTGCGGCAACGGTTGTGTCTGATCGTAAGGATGGCGCCATGGAAGAAGCAAAGCAAAAATGAGAAAACAGAAGGAATAATAAGATTTGTACAGCTGTTCGCATAAACGAAAGGTTTAGGATGGAAGAAAGGTCGATAAAATTTACAGTTCCAGCAAGCCTGGAATCGTTAAAATATAGCTAAGTTATCTTCGGTTATTTAAAATTTCTTCCTTCAGGGAATGGCTTGATCCTTTGTGATTGATCGAGCAATGACTGGGCGCCATGGATTTCGGGATCGGGGAGCACCGGGAGATCTTCGTCGGGGGAAGGCGTAAGCAGACCGAGCAGGGGGTTCAGGTTTTGGCAGCGTTGGGCGATGATGTGGATGACCTCACCTTCGATCTGGAGATGGCCTTCGATCATAAGGAATTTGGAACTAAGGATCGGTTTTCGGTATTCTTCGAAAATGGATGCCCAGGCGACGCAGTTGAAATTCCCGGTTTCGTCTTCAAGGGTAATAAAGCAGGTGCCTTTGGCGGTGGGAGGGCATTGACGGCCGCGGACAAGGCCGGCAACTTTGATGTATTGCCCGTTGCATAATGTCCGGTGTTCTTTTGCGGTGCAGACGCCAAGCGCTATTAGATTATCGCGTACGAAACTGATGGGGTGACCCTTTAACGACAGGGACATCGTCGCATAGTCCTGTACGACATGTTCAGAGGCCGTCATCTGAGGCAGCGTAACTTTGTCATCATGGTCGTCGAAGAGAGTGAGCGCGCGGCCTTCCGTGGAGGGGACGGGCATTGTGGCTTTGGCGGCCTTTTGATATTGGGACTGGTTGAGCGCCGCGACCTGCCACATGGCTTCCCGCCGATCGAGGCCGATCGAGTTGAAGGCATCAGCATCAGCCAGCTTTTCGAGGGTGAGCTGGGACAGGCCGGCATCCTGCAGCGACCGGATAGTCCTGTAAGGCTGGATGCGTCGCGCCATTAAGAGGAACATTTCTTCTTCGCGGATACCTTCGATCTGGCGAAAACCGAGGCGGACCGCATGGAAACGTCCATCCTGTTCTTCGATGGTATTGTCCCAATCCGAACGATTGATGTCTACAGGCCGGACCCTGACATCGTGATTTTGGGCGCAGGTGATGAGCTGGTCTGCGCTGTAAAATCCCATTGGCTGACTATTGAGCAGTGCACATAAGAAGATATCCGGATAATACCATTTCAACCACGCGGATATATAGGCAAGCAACGCAAAACTGACGGCATGGCTTTCAGGAAACCCGTAGCTGCCAAATCCTTCCAGCTGGCGGAAGACACGCTGCGCATATTCCTCTGCGTAACCGTTCCTGATCATTCCGGTAACCAGTTTTTCACGGAAGGCGGAGACTTTCCCGTGCGCCTTGAATGTCGCCATGCTTCTTCGCAGGTCATCGGCTTCAGACGGGGTAAAACCTCCCGCATCGATGGCGATCTTCATGGCCTGTTCCTGGAATAAGGGGACACCGAGTGTACGGCCGAGTATATCTTTCAATTCTTTTGATGGGAATTCTACCGGTTCAATGCCATTGCGCCTGCGTAAATAAGGATTTACCATGTCTCCCTGGATGGGGCCAGGCCGGACGATGGCCACTGAGATGACGAGGTCATAAAAGCATTTTGGACGAAGACGCGGCAGCATGGATTGTTGCGCGCGGCTTTCGATCTGGAATACTCCGACGGTGTCGGCATGCGAACACATTTCATAAATTGCCGGATCGTCCTGGGGGATATTGGCAAGGGTCAGATCGAGATCATACTGTTGTTTGGCCAGATCGAATGTTTTGCGAAGGGCAGTAAGCATTCCAAGCGCGAGGAAATCGACCTTGAGAAAGCGGAGGAGATCGATATCATCCTTATTCCATTCGATATTGGTCCGATCTTCCATACGAGCGTTCAGGATGGGGCAGAGATCGGTCAATTTACCACGGGTGATGACGAAACCTCCGGTATGCTGTCCAAGCTGACGGGGAAAGCCAATGTACTGAGCAGTGAGTTCCAGCACTTTTTCAAGATGAGTTTCTTTTTCGCCGAGGCCTTGTTCTTTTAGCAGGTTTGGATCGAGCTGGTCGCTGAACTCATGGATGCTTTTGGAAAGCCGGTCAACGGCATCTACAGAAAGGCCCATTGCTTTGCCGACGTCGCGGATGGCGCCTTTTGCGTGTACCTGGGTGACGGTGGCTACGATCCCGGCGCGGTCGCGGCCATATTTGTTGTATATGTATTGGATGACCTCTTCGCGGCGGTCATGCTGGAAGTCGACGTCGATATCCGGCGGTTCATTTCGCGCCGCCGAGAGAAAACGTTCAAACAATAACTCAAATTTAGTTGGATCAACGGAAGTGATGCCGAGACAATAACAGATCGTGGAATTAGCGGCTGACCCGCGGCCCTGGCAAAGAATGCCTTGCTGACGGGCATAACGAACGGCATCATAAACGGTCAGGAAATAGGCCGGGTAGTTCATTTGCCCGATAAATTCAAGTTCATGTTTGATGTTGGATTTGATCTTATCCGGAATTTGTTCGCCGTAAATCTGCCGGGCTCCCTGCCAAACGAGAAGGATAAGTTCTTCCATGGGTGTCCGGCCTTCGCTGGTGATCTCGTCGGGGTATACGTATTCAAGGCTATCCAGCGAAAAACGGCAGGCATCGGCGATATCCTGTGTGGCGGCAATAGCGCCGGGATATTGGCGGAAGAGACGTTGCATTTCCGGGATGGTTTTCATATGCCGCTCGGCATTGGGATGGAGCCGGAAGCCCGCATTGTAAATAGTGCATTTTTCCCGGATGCAGGTAATGATATCCTGCAGCTGGCGACGCGTGTGGACATGATAGTGGACATCATTGGTAGCTACGAGCGGCAGATCCAGCTTTTTGGATAGTTGCGCCAGCCGGAATAGTTGTTTGGAATCATCGCCGTGGTAGTATCGTGTGGCGGCAAGATGGCATTGATCTTTTAAGGCTTCGCGGTATTCTTGCAGATTGCTCTGGAAAGATGCTTCGAAATCGAACAGGCTGTTAAGGGAGTCGGGGGGAATGATGACAAAACGAATGCCCTGTGCATGAGCGTATACATCCGTTTTATACAGATGGCATTCGCCTTTTTCGGCACGACGATTCCCGAGAGTAAGCAGACCGGAGAGCCTGCCATAGGCAGCCTTGTCGGTAGGCAATGCGAGCAGGCTGGGGCCATCCAGCAGATCGAGACGCGTACCGGGAAGAATTCGAATGTTCTCTTTTTTAGCCCGGCTGTGGGCGCGCACGATACCGGCGAGCGTGTTCCGATCAGTGATGGCAATGGCTTTGTGACCGAGAGCTGCAGCTTGCGTTACCAGTTCCTCCGGATGCGAAGCGCCGCGAAGGAAGCTGAAATTGCTGGTGACCTGTAGTTCGGTATAAGACATGGGGGTAAGGGTTTATGCAAAATAGCCGTGAAGAAACCATTGATATGTTTTGTCGCCGTTATAATGGCCAAGCCGGAAGATCCAGAATCGAACGCCTTCTTCGTTTTCGGCGGCATAGTAGTCGCGATGTTCTCCCTGTCTGATCCACCATTCCTGCTCGATGCGTTCGGGGCCTTCTGCATGGATAATTTTATGGCGCTGGCCTTTATGGATGAAAAGCATGGGCGGATAGTCGGGAATGGGAGCAGTGACATCGATCGGTTCGGGCCGGGACAGGATATGGATGGGGCGGGGCCGGGTGACCGACCAGGTGTCGGTTGCGATCTCATCGAAGGTTTTCGCCAAAATGAAGGCGCGTTCCGGCCAGTAATGTTCCGCCGGAAGATATCGATGTATGGTGTGCGGTCCGGTCTTGTTGGTGATCCGGTCCAGCAACCCGATCAGGCCATTGTCTCCGAGACCCGTGGCGCCGTTCCACATGGCGGGCTGGAGAGGACTTACATCTTCTACTTTTGGAGCTTCCAGTGTGAAGATTTCGATGCCGAGATCGGGTTCGAGGGTTGGAATTTTTTCTTCAAATAGTTTGAACAGGTGTTTTTCGTTGTGCGAGGCCCGGTGGGTGCCAATATTGATCTGAATGATCTTTCCGTCAACACGATGACCTTTAAAGACAGCTGTGCGCAATCCCTTGCCTTGTTTTTTCAGGCATTGGCAAAGGGTTTCGAGAAGCTGCGTCAGCGCGATGGCTATACCTGTAGCTGTGCGGATAGGTTCGAGACAGGGAAGGCGTTCGATGAATGGCTCAACGGGCAGAACCGGTTTTATCGGTTCATCGACCCGTCCAAAGGCCTGATCCAGGCGTAGCAGAAATTCATTGCCGAAACGGGTGCGAAGGGTTTGGCGTGGCATAGATGCAAAGCGATGGATCTTTTCGAGTCCCAGTTTCTGCAGACGGGTGGTTATTGACGGCTCGATGCGAAGTGAGGCCGGTGGCAGGTTCAGCAGGGTTGTGATATGTTCGCCTGGTTCGATCAGCGGAGTGTGCCGACAATAGCGGGCGACAGCCCATGCAGCACCGATGGTGTCGGCAATAGCGCCCCGGACGTCGTAACCTTTGCTGCGAAGCGTGGCGACGATCTGCGTGAGATAAGCCCGTTCATCGCCCCATAAATGCGCGCAGCCACTAACATCCATGATCAGGCCATTGGGCGGGTCGACAGCAACGACAGGGGTATAGCGGATACACCATAGCGCCAGTCCGTGAAGGAGCTGATCAGTCAATTCGGGTTTGTCATCCAATTCTTCGAGGGTTGGGATCAGGATCCTGGCATCTGCTACAGTCATGCCGGGTTGGATGCCTTCCTGCTCTGCAAGGCGATTGGCAGCCGTGATGACTTTGCGGCCATGATCGGGTAAAGCCAGAACGAAAGGCCGTGTAAGAAGAGCCGGCCGGCGGATCGCGGTATAATCCGTTTTCAGATGACGGAACCAAAGGGAAAGAAATCGACTGGACATGGCTACCCGGTTTTTCTTTGTCTTTGTTCAAGGAGTGTTGCTACCGGTGTGTTGTCAAATTGGAACCGCCCTGCCTGCCATTCCAGTTGCCAGTTTCCGGGATGTCCGTTTCGAATCCGGGTTAGCCCGATGTTCCATCCCGGGAATCCGAGTCCGGGCATACCGGCTTCCCCTTTGCTGCGCATCGGGCTGATCTGCCAACGGGCGACCGATGCGGTAGGATGGAGGTTGCGGGGCTGTTGCCGGAGTATAAACCCGGTGACGCGGCTTTGTTCCGCTGCCAGCTGGAAACGCCTCGAAGTAGTCATCGTAAGTTCGCGGATATCGCTGATGACTGCAGCGAGACCATTACACTTCAGCGCCTCTTCGGTTGCCCACAACACTTCTTTTTCGTTCTTCATATCCAGGAAGATGACGCGGTCGGGTTCTATGCCAAAGGTTTTTAACCCGGGAGGATAGATCTTTCTTGTACAACCGATCCATAGGCATGCGCCACCGGGCTGCATGAGGCCGGAGACCAGCGCTGCCGTGAAGCCGCTGGTAGCCGGCGCGGTTTCGGGGCGTGGGCTTATCAATTCGTGTATGGCGCCGGTGGGGAAGGTGTTATTCGGAAAGGCTGCTGTGATCGGGCCGAGGCCCAGGTCTATTGCGCTGGCCGTAGCAGGCCGGGTGCCTTGCAACGCGAGTATGTCCCGCTGGAGTTGAGCTAATATGTCTTGTTTGGCGGGCATGGTAGACAATTTTGGGATAAGACGTCAGGTCATTTTATGGGATTGGTAAGGGTTCAAAATTACTAAAAATATTAGTAATTAATATAAAAAGAAATGGATTTGTAGGAGGAGGATTGGCAATATGGGGGCGTTAATTGATAATTAGAGATTTATATATTTAATTTGGGAGAAAATCAGTGAGCTGTGAGAACATATATCCTGCTATTTCTCTTTTTTGTTGTAGGTGACCGATCTCAAAGCCAGGAGGTCATCAGGCCCGCTGCGGATCGGCCCATCCGGGTGCTGATCATTGACGGGTTCAGCAATCATGACTGGAAGCAGACCACGTTGATGGTCAAAAGTATCCTGGAAGAAACGGGCCGCTTTACCGTTGACGTCTCTACGGCTCCGGGCACTGCCGGTGAGATGTCGGTGACTTCATGGGCCCCGGAATTTGAAAAATACAGTGTCGTTATCCAGAATACCAATAATATCCAGGATACGAGCCTGCGCTGGCCACGAAGGGTAGAACAAAGACTGGAAAAGTATGTGAAGGCAGGGGGTGGTCTGTACATTCTCCATTCGGCCAATAATGCCTTTCCTCATTGGCAGGAATACAACCGGATGATCGGATTGGGATGGCGGTCAAAAGAAACCGGTTATGCTCTGCAGCTGGACTCCGGGGAACACATTACTCGGATACCGCCGGGACAGGGTGAAGGCACCAGTCATGGTGCAAGATTTGATGCGATTATCCATGTCATAAAGAGGCATCCTATCAATAACGGGTATCCCGAAAGATGGCGTACAGCCTCCATGGAGCTATACCGGTATGCCCGTGGGCCTGCCACTGATATTACCGTCCTGTCTGTCAGCACCGATAGCACCACCGGCCAGATATGGCCTGTTGAATGGGTTGTTGGTTATGGAAAGGGAAAAGTATACGCTTCCAGCATGGGGCACTTATGGAAAGGTGACATATATCCTCCCGGCTATAGATGCATCGGCTTTCAAACGACCCTGATCCGGGCGACAGAATGGCTGGCTACAGGAAGAGTGACCTATCCTGTTCCCCGTAGTTTTCCGACAAAAGAAGCCACTAGCTTAGCGCCGTCCGTTTTAAGGTGATCACCGCGACCTCGGGCCACATTCCGATGCGCCCTTTTAGTCCCACGAAGCCAAAGCCGCGGTTGACATACAGGAAGCGGCCAGCCTGCTGATACAATCCGGCCCATTGCTTGTAAATGTATTGAATGGGGCTCCACTTTAGTCCGAACAGCTCGATGCCGAATTGCATGCCGTGGGTGTGCCCGGAAAGCGTCAGGTGAATATGCTGATCGTGACCAAGGGTGGCGCCTTCCCAATGAGAGGGATCATGCGACATGAGGATCTTGAACGACTCATCGGGTACGCCGGTGGATGCTGCTTTCAGGTCTCCGAAATTATGCGAACTACCTTTCGACCAGTTTTCAACCCCAAGGAGAGTGATGGACTGGTCATTTTTTTTCAATGTCACGGCCTCGTTGAGAAGAAGGCGAAACCCGATATCGGAATGCACCTCTTTTAGCCGGGTCAGGTTCTGCTGCTGCGCCTCGGCTGACTCCCATTGGATATAATAGCCATAGTCGTGATTGCCGAGCACTGAGAATTTACCCATCGGGGCTTTCAATTGGGAAAAAGCGGAGATCCAGCGATCCATCTCTGCTGCCTGGTTATTGACAAGATCTCCGGTAAACAGGATGACATCGCTATGCTGTGCATTGACCAGGTCGAGCCCTTTCTGAACGCCGCTGGCGTCGGTGAAGCTGCCCGCATGGACGTCCGTGATCTGCGTTATCGTAAAGCCGTCAAACGCCTCCGGCAGATCGGGAAAGGAGACGGTTTCCCGTCGTACACGATAAAAGTGCCGGCCGCGTGTAATGCCGAACAGTACGATCAGAAGGAGGATGGCGGCGAGGGTCAGGGTGATCCAGCTTACAGCGACCGATCGTGGAGGGAAGCCGCGGAACAGACGGATAGCATCTTCGGCTAATAATACAGGCAGAGCGAACAGCCGCGGAACGAATGTCAGCAGCATCAGACCCATCAGCCAGGCGATGAGGCTGTTTGGCGTTGGGGAGCCCCGGCGGCGTATCGAAATGACGGCGATCAGGCCAAACATCAGCAGGAGGTCGAGGCTCCAGTAGTATGCCCGGAGAATGCCGGAATTGGTTAGGGTCTGTACGGCCTGGTAGAAATAAAGATCAGTGAAAAGCCAAAGCAGGAAGATCAAGGGAATCATCATTATCATATATATAACAGGCCTGTCATGTGTAGGCCTTATAGAGGTAGACGAACGAATGCAGAAGATATTTTAAAAAATGGAAAGATTTTTAAAGCCGTCTTTTTGATGGTAATGAAAGGGGAATCTCTTATTATACGGGAAACTACCGGATTTTTTCATTTTTTCGTTTTATTTTACTTTATTGTGCGATAAACCCCTGAATAATGGAAAACTCTCAAGAGCAATCCCTGCTCCAGATGAACCTTGACTATGACGGCGGACATATCCTTCATGAGACTGTCCGCTGGTCCCGCTTCCTTTCGATCGTAGGCATTATCGCCATATCGCTGATGGTGCTGGTTCTTGCACTGGCGGGTACGGCATTGGCAGCGGTATTGCCTGCATTAGCATCCGGCCTCGAGGCGCTGGCAGGCTTGGGGACTTCCATCGTGGTGTTGATATTCCTGGTAATCTTTGCGATCCTTGGTTTTACGGTCTTTATGCTGTACCGTTTTTCCGTATTGACCCGCAGAGGGATCGACCGGCAGGACCAGGCTGCATTCACCGAGGGCATAAAATGTCTTAAGATCTATTTTATCATCGGCGGCATATTTGCCATCCTCGGGCTGCTGGGCAATTTTGCTTCATTAGTCAGCATATTTCTATTAACCCGAATTCATCCTTAGATCATATGGAAGAACAACAAATATCACCGGTCTCCCAGGATCTCGATAATTTTTTCAATATCGCATTCGATGGTGTCACGAGGGCACAGCTCAGACAGGCAGCGGTATGGGCGAAGATCTCCACTATATGCGCCTTTATCGGCTATGGGGTCACGCTGATCGTTGCTTTTATCAACCAGTTTTCCACCAGTGCCAGTATTCTCGGCGCCTTCGTAGTGGTCGCATTGGGTTCCTGGGTCAACTATTTCCTGTATCGCTTTGCCGTGTCCACGATCAGAGGTATCGACTCAATGGACAGCGTCAAGGCCAATGAGGGATTCAACAACCTGCGCACGTATTTTAAGATCCTTGGCATTTGCCTGATTATCGGTCTTTGCCTTGCGGCGTTAGGGGTATTGGGCTTTTTGGCAAGTCTGGGAGCGGCCAGCAGATATTGAACCGGCTGAAGTGATAAAAATTGTATCTTTAAGGTAACCCGACCAACCTGTTGCGGTATTCATCAATTCCCCGTATATGAATAATCGCAACGTTGCTATGACCGCCCGTGGTTCCGGTAGCCTCTCCGAGGAGGGTAGAGATTTAACCTTGTATACCTCTGACCCATGGTAGTAAAGTCTGCCGGCAATCTGTTCAGACAAGGCGTGCTGCTCTTCGCAAGCACGCTGCTGGTCAACCTGGGTAATTACCTGATAAATCTTTTACTGGGCCGTTGGATGGGACCCGCTGAGTTCTCCGAAGTCGGACTGCTGGTGACGATCCTTTTGACGTTGTCTTTTATCGCGCTTGGTTTTCAGCTTACGGCCGCCAAGTATACAGCATTATGGTTTGGCAGCGAATCTGAAAAACTTTCGGCGCTGTATTCCTGGCTAAAAAGGACAAGTTGGTACACGGGGCTTTGCATGGCCGCAGTGTTCATCATACTCCCCGTTTCCCTTCAACATTTTTTCAGGACAAGTACCTGGCGGTTCTTTCCTGTCTTTGGTCTGGGAATGCCATTATACCTGATCATGAGCATCAACCGGGGGATATTACAAGGGCGGCAGTCCTATGGCAGGCTTGCTCTCACCTACCATGTTGAAATGTGGTGCAGGCTTGGGTTGAGTTTTGCTGCCGTCAGGCTGGGCCTGGGTACAACGGGGATAGCAGCTGCGATCACTCTGTCTTTGTTGGTGACTTTTCTGATATCGGACACGCATTTACGGACGGTCCGGGGGCCAATAGAAAAGCACAGGGAGATATTACAGTTTTTAGTGATCATACTGATCTATGAATGCAGCCAAATCATGATCAATAACAGTGACACGATGCTTGTCAAGCATTTTTTTCCTCCGGTGCAGGCAGGTTTATATGCGGCCCTTGCGCTGATCGGCAGGATCGTCTATTTCGGTACATGGACTGTCGTGACGCTATTGTTTCCGTTGGTGATCCGGCTGGAGAAGGAAGGCAAGCCGCATCTTCCCTATTTCTTTGTCGGGCTTGGTATTGTCGCAGCACTGGCTTCCCTCATCATTACTGCGGCCTATCTGTTCCCTGTCTGGACGGTCCAATTGCTGTTCGGCGGAGAATACCTTGGCATTTCTCCCTATTTATGGAAGTATGCGTTGGCCACTTCCTTGTTCACCTGCGCCAACGTATTTGTTTATTATAACATTTCTCTTGGAAGGAATCTTCCGGCACTGGTAATGGTTGTCGCTGGTCTCCTTCAGATAGGACTTATCTGGGTATGGCATGCCTCTTTCGACCAGGTCATCGGTATACAAACCGGGTTAATGGCGGGTATTATTGTCGTAATGATGATCGGTCAGACCAGGAAATGGATCGTGCTGACGGTAGGATGTCTCGGGACGTTGTTTTGTCAAGGTCAGGACACGCTGAAGACCGGTTTTTCTAAGCTTGAAACAGGTAAATCCAAAGAAGCGACCATTTTTTTCCGGGATTATCTCCAAAAAGACCCTGACAACAGGACGGTATTACTGTGTTATGGACGGGCTACCGGTTTAGCGGGAAACGTAAGCGAGGCAAAAGGCATCTTCCAGCGCCTGGAGGAAAGGTATCCCGGCGACTTTGAGATAGGGCTGAATGCGGCAGAGGCGTTCATGTGGGAAAAGGACTTCAAAAGCGGGAAACAGACCTATGCAGAACTGATACATATTACCTGCACAGCAATAGCGCCAGTTCCACGGTCGCAGGCTATACCTATACCGAATGGGGCGTCAAGGCGCGATGGGTCATTAAGCGGCTTTATCACCGGTGATCCGTAGTGGTATTTTTTAAAAAAAAGTAAGAAATGCTCCCGGGGTATCCCTGAATTATTTCATATATTTGGGATACCCTCATTACACGCAGGATAGTTTTTTGCCCTTTTGACAGCTTCTGTCGCTATTACCTAAACTCTTTGCTATGAGCAAATTATTGACCTTAGGTCTATTAGCGATCCATTGCCTGACCACCCATTCTCAATACAAAAAAATGGTGGTTCTTGGCTCCTCTACGGCTGCTGGTCTTGGGAGCTTTCCTCTTGATAGTTCCTGGGTAAACCGATGTAACCACTATTATAAGTACCAGTCAGGTATTGTGGACTCTACCTACAATCTGGGCGTTTCATATTCTTCCTGTTATAACGGAATGCCCTCCTCTTTTATTCCTCCCGTAAGTCGCCCTGCTCCAGACCCGGCAAACAATGTAACGAAAGCGAATACTATTTTGAGTACCCTGAGCACACCTTCGGATGGCGTTGTCATTGTCAACTATCCCACTAACGGATATGACGGATATTCCATTGCCGAAATCATGAGCAGCCTCCAGACGATATACGATTCAGCCGTTAGAACAGGTAACAAATGTTATATCTCTACCACTCAACCGAGATCGGACGGTAATTTTGCCACTTCTGCCGTCAAGAAAAAACTGGCTGATCTGAAGGACTCGATCATCAATCGTTTTGGCATATCTCACTCGCTTGATTTTTGGACTGGCATGTTTAACCCGGTCGATTCAACGATCTTAACACTTTATTCTGCCGGAGATAATGTTCATTTTAACAATGCCGGTCATCGGGAGTTATTCAATCGGGTAGTGGCGAAAAATGTATTCGGCCTGGCGTCCCCCCCTTCTGCGGGAGACTATAGAAGTGTAGTGACCACCGGCCTTTGGAGCGATATATCCACCTGGCAGGTGTTCGATGGTGTCAGTTGGGGGGCGGCGACCTTGGCGCCAACCGCTGGCAATGGAACGATCACTATTTCAGCAGGTGACAGCATAAGAATTAACACTGCCACCAACTTTGACCAGGTAGTGATCGAGAGCGGGGCCATACTGGCTATTTTCAACACAGGAGGGGCAACTACATTCACTTTGAATGACGGCTCGGGTGCAGACATCATAAATAATGGGAAGTTGTATGTCTCCATCAATGCTACCTTGTCTGGCGCGGGCACGGTCCAAAACAACTTCGGCGGGACCTTAATACTTAGGAATCAGGGGATATTAGCGGTAAATACGACAAACAACGGGACAATGAATGTCAGTGGAACAGGCAATATACAAAATGCGACATTAACGAATAATGGCGTAATTACGCTGATCAATTTTACGCTTAATCTTAACAATAATGCCAGCCTGATCAATAATGATTCGATCAGCATAGCATATAATGCCGACGCCTTTATAGCGACGACGGCTGGTACGGGTTCCTTCCTCAATTCAACGGGAGCGGTTATTTTTAAAGCGAACGCCACTGGGATAGGGTGGATAAATGCTTCCGTATCTTTTACGAATAACGGAACGGTGAAAGGATTTGGACAATATAATTTCCTCAATACCGTCGCCAATACCGGGATCGTCGCACCGGGGAATTCGCCCGGGATATTAACGGTGAATCCCTCCTTCGTTACCGGGCAAACGCCCACTTTCAACCTGGAGATCAATTCGGCCGGTGATGTTGCAGGCGTGAATTATGACCAGCTGCAATTCTCCACCGTCAACTTCCTCACAACTAATGTTACGGGAGCTACGCTGAATGTAACAGATCTTGCCAACGATCCGGTTGGCACTTTGTATACCGTAGTGTCGTCGCCTGCGGGATTTATTACTGGTCCTTTTGCACAGGTTAACCTTTCGCCTTCCCTGGGAAATCTTCTAATAACGGCGAATGTCGTCACGCTGCAAAAAATTGCACCATTACCGCTTACCTGGGGGGATTTTACCGCTGTAGCCTCCAACCGGCAGATTATTTTAAAATGGAGCACTTTGCAGGAAACCAATGTCGATCACTTTGTGATCGAGCGTTCGCCGGACGGCCAACATTTCATTCCTATCGGTAAGACGGCAGCGAAAGGCAATAGTTCCATGATCTCCAACTATGAATTTACCGATCCTCAACCTTTAGCGAATGGCAGTAACTATTACCGCCTGCAGGAAGTTGATCTGGATGGTCACGCGAATTATTCGGTTATCAAGTATGTCCATTTTGCAGACGGAGGGGTATCAGGCGTACAGATTTACCCTAACCCGGTACAGGATATTCTGAATATTGTCGTTTCATTGAACAATACCAGGATCGATCTTCGCGATCTGCATGGAAAAAAACTTCGGAGCCTGCGTTTTGCTCAGGGCACGCATCAAATCTCTTTGGGAGGATCGCCGGCGGGAGTATATGAACTGGTCATATATGAAAATGAAAGAATGCTTGAAAGCCGGAGAATAATTAAAGTGAAATAGCAAGAGAAAATAGGAGACGGTGGAGCAGGAATATTTGCTTATTTTGGTTTTATTTTATGGATCGTCGAAAATTTATCAGGGCGGCCGGGTTGGCCCTGCCAATGGCGGCGGTGTTGCCTGCCGGGGTATCAGGGCTGCCGGATGCTAAGGTTGTGGGGGAAGGGAGGCTTTTGCCTGGTGCTGTCCCGCTGCCAGGAAAAGGAGTCTTGTTGCCGGATGAACCGGCGGACTATACGATCCGTATTGGAACCGGGCTGATAGAGGTGGGACCGCAACATATTATTTCCACGACTACTTATAACGGCCAGTTCCCGGGGCCCCTGCTGCGGTTCAGGGAGGGACAGCGGACGGTGGTGGATATTTACAACGATACGGACCGGCCTGAGCAATTTCACTGGCATGGCCAGTTCGTCCCGGTGGATGTGGATGGATCAGCGGAAGAGGGGACGCCGTATATCCCCGCGCATGGAATGCGGCGGGAGATCTTTGTGCCGAAGCCGGCCGGGCTGCGGTTTTACCATACGCATACGATGGCGGGGGCGGACCTGAATGCGGGGCAGTATTCGGGCCAGGTGGGTGCGGTATATATCGAG
>DATJJA010000131.1:0-12574 GCA_035492595.1 Puia sp. | reverse complement strand
GTGCGGCAGGAAGTATCGTGTCCTGTTCGCTGGCGCCCGTCTTCGTACGATATATCCGCAGAGGTTACCTGATGGCCATAGGCCTAATCATAATGGCGGCAGGAGTTGGGCTACTTGCCGTCATCGGTCTGAACGATCTCGTGACGCTGGTGATCGGGACGGTCGTGCTGACCATGGGCTGTGGTGTTGTCGTGACGCTGGGTATCGACATGGTAGTAGCCACTGCGCCACCGGAAAGAGCCGGTGCAGCTGCGGGTATATCGGAGACCAGCACGACCCTGGGCCAGGCATTGGGTATTGCATTGCTGGGTAGTATCTGGACGGCGGGGTATCGGGCAAAGATGGATTTTGGTGTGCCGGCGGGTGTGTCGGTACAGATGCGGGAGGCCGCCAGGAATACGTTGGGGGGAGCTGTATCGGCCGGGACACAGCTGGGAGAGCCGCTGGGCTCCGTATTGGTGAGCACAGCGCGAACGGCTTTTGTGGAGTCGCTGAATCTTACGGCGATGATCTGTGGAGCGGGCATACTTATCGTAGCGGTATTTGTTGGAGTCAGGTTGAGGACGGTGCGGTAGTTTTTTCTATATTCGTCTCATGCAAAGAAGACAATTTTTACAGCTATCCGGTTTTTCGGCTGCTGCCTTATTTTTTAGCAGGCTGAACGCCGGGACGGGTGTTGATGATACGATCCTTCAATTTCCATCAAAGATTGCGGTGTTGCGTGACGGAAAGTGGCTGCCACTGACCGGGTCAAAGGAGCATTGGACGCTGGACCGGCTGACGGTTGAGCTGAAACATACAGGGCATGGCGGAACTTCGATGGGTATCGAACTCCATGCGCCGGGGATAGCGCTGGAAAAGATAAGGCTTAGCTGGGACCGCACTTTTTCAGGAACGGCAAAATACCTGGGAGATGCCTGGGAGAGGAGTTATGGGGACTTATCGTGGGAGAGTGGAGACCCTGGTCGTAAGGCTCCGTGGTATCTGCTGGTGAATGATGGCAGCCAAACGCATGCGTTCGGGGTGAAAACAGGAGCCAGATGTTTTTGTTATTGGGAGGTGGCGGATCAGCTGGAACTTATTCTGGATACCTGTTCCGGCGGGGTAGGAGTAGAGCTGGGTGACAGGGTGCTGCATGCTGCGGAGATCGTTACGACGCAGAGCAGGGCGGGTGAAAATCCTTTTCAGACCGACACCCGTTTCTGCAGGATGATGTGTGATAGGCCGAGGCTTCCGAAAAAGCCGGTATATGGGATCAATGACTGGTATTTTGCCTATGGCAACAGCTCAAAGGATATGATCCTGGACTCTACCCGATCGATGGCGGAACTGGCAACGGATATGGACAACCGACCGTTTTCGGTGATCGATGACGGATGGGAGCTGGGTGCCGATTTTTCAAAGTCAAATTCAAAGTTCGGGGATATGTCTGCTGTGGCAGCCGATATAAAAAGGATCGGTATGCGACCGGGTCTATGGACACGTCCCCTGCTGGCCAATAATGATAAGGAGAGCTTGCTGAAGCCACTGGGCAAAGGACAGGATGGGTCGCGGGAAAGGTATCTCGATCCGACCATCCCTGAGAACCTGAAACGGATCGCGGATACGATCAGCCTGTACAGGCAATGGGGTTATGAACTGGTCAAACATGACTATAGTTCATATGATATTTTTGGCCGGTGGGGTGTTCAGATGAAGGACGAAATGACCACGGCCGGATGGCATTTCAATGACCGGTCGAGGACGAATGCGGAGATAATATCGGAGCTGTATCATACCATACGGGAGGCTGCGGGGAATATGTACCTGATAGGCTGTAACACGGTAAGTCATTTGTCGGCGGGTGTGTTCGAGCTGAATCGCATCGGAGATGATACCAGCGGAAGAGAATGGGAGCGGACATTGAAGTATGGGGTTAATACCATGGGTTTCCGGCTTCCTCAGCATAACGCATTCTATGCGGTGGATGGGGATTGTGTGGGGCTGACCACGAAGATCCCATGGAAGAATAACAGGCAATGGATGCAGCTGCTGGCGGAATGTGGCGCGCCTTTGTTCATTTCGGCGCAGCCTGAAGCGACAGGGCAGGAGCAGAAAGAGTATATTAAGAAATGTTTCGCCATGGCTGCACGGGTACAGCCTACCGGCGAGCCGTTGGACTGGATGAGTAGTCCAAGGCCGTCGCAATGGAAATTGAATGGAAGGGTAGTAGAATTTGAGTGGTGAGTTTGGGCGATGGTGAAGGATCCTACTTTTTTGGCTGGGTGGAGTTGAGCCAGATGACGTTCTGTTCGGATCGATGATCCTGACCGATGATGTCGCGATAGAGATCGGGACGACGGGCCTGGATATATCGGTATCCCCCTGATCGCTGTAGTTTTTCCGGCACCAGGGTAGCGGTCACAACCTGGTCATTTAGCTCGGTGCATTCTGCCAGGATATCACCAAATGGATCGAGGATCATCGAACGGCCGTTCTTGAGCTGGTCGTCATCCATTCCGATGGCGTTGGAAAAAACGCAATAGATACCATTGTCATAGGCTCTTGCGGGTAACCACTTCATCAGCCATTCGCGGCCTTTCAAGCCTTCGAATTCGATTCGCAGGGAGGTGGGGTCGTTGTCTTTGTTCTGCCAGAGCAGGGGATCGACAAATCCCGCACCTGGCCGGGTTGAAGGGGTGCACATGGTCACGTGGGGCATAAATATTATGTCTGCGCCCAGCAGGCGGGTCGCCCTTACATTTTCGATGATGTTGTTGTCATAGCAAATGAGTATGCCACATTTCCAGCCGAAGAGATCAAAGATGCAATATTCGCTGCCCGGTGTCAGGTGTGGATTGATGAAGGGATGTAGTTTTCTGTATTTGGCGATGAGGCCGTTGCTGTCAACGCAGACATATGCTTTATAGAGGTAGTCCTGATCGTCTTTCTCAAAGAGGCCGGCAAGGAGGACGATGTTGTGCGTCTTTGCGATGGCGGTGAGTTTTTTAATGGATGGGCCGTTTGGGATGGGTTCGGCCAGATCGAGCATTTGTTCTTTGGAGAGTTTGCGGGCAAAGGTATAACCGGTGATGGAACATTCGTGGAAGGCGATGACGGTTGCACCTTTTGCGGCTGCTGCGGCGGTGAGCCTTTCGATGGTATCAAGATTGAACCTCTTGTCGTTGTTCTTATGTTCGAACTGCGCGGTGGCAATGATCAGCTTTTCCATATAGTAAAGATGGGCAATATTGAGGGTATGAAATTGTATAAAAACGACAAGCGGAGGTTAGGCGGGCATGACAAGCCGGGATCAGCCGGAAAGTTGTAGGAAATTGGTCGCGAGAACGGCCGTGTTCTTTTGGTATTGGGAAGGGGTAAGGCCGGTGAATCGCCTGAATTCCCGGATCAGGTGGGCCTGGTCATAGTAACCGCTTTCGTAAGCGCATTGTGTGAGCGATAATTTTTGAGGGCGGAGCTGTTTGAGAAAGCCGTGCATACGGGCGATGCCGCTGAATTTTTTTGGGCTCAGGCCGATGACAGTGGTAAATTTTCGTTCGAGCTGGCGGGGATGGAGACCGGTGAGGCCGGACAACTGATCGATAGTGACCTGTCCCTGCTGTTTAATGATGTAATCGAGTGAGGCGGTGATAAGAGGATTGGCAGTGGGGGACAGCTTTTTGAAGAAAGCCTCGGCGAGAGATATTTTTTTACTGATGGTGGCTGCATTGAGAACCGAGTGGAATAGGGTCTCGGAGATCTCAGTGAGCGATAGTATCCTGTCTTTCAGATCGTCGGCAGGGATATTGAAAAGCCGGTTGAAGGCATCGGGACGGAAAACGATGATGAAAAGGTCTGCTGGGGTATCACAAAAGATGTCTTTATAGTCGCTGATCTGCCCGTACAGGAATGCATTGGGAAGAGGTTGGGCGTTCAGCGTAAGTCCGCCGCTGGTGGAGAATACGATGCCGGTATTGCCATCGGAGAAGAGGCGGAAATTGCAGGGGGATTGGGTTTCCCTGTTCAGGAAGAGGTAGTGCCTGATGATGTGGGAAAGTTCGATGGATGCGGGGATCTGCATGGCTTCTTATTTTGTGAGCATTCGTTTTCGGATGCGGCTGAGGGAAGGGCCCTGGATGCCCAGGTAGGAGGCAATGTGATAAAGAGGAATTGCATTGAAGATGTCGGGGTGTTTTTCGATCAACTGCAGGTATCGCTCTTCAGGGGAATGGAATAAAAAGCCTTCTGTGTTGGTCATTATGGCAGTGAGAGCAAGTTCGGCGAAGACCCGGCCAAAGCGCTCCCATTCGTGTGACTGCTGATAAAGCTGGTGCAGGTGGTCGATATGGATATATAAAATTGTGGAGTCGACCATTGACTCGGTAAAGTAGTCGCATTGTGTCTGGGTCAGAAAACTTTTGTAGGAAGTAATGAACTGGTTGTTGGTAAAGAACATCATGTTCTTTTCTTCGCCGGTTTCGGGATGGGCGCGGTAGATCCTGAATACGCCGTTCAATACAAAGCCGAGGTGTTTGCAGATGTTCTTATATTCATTGTAATATTCTCCTTTTTTATACTCTTTTAATAACCAGTAAGGAGCGGAGAGGTCAAATGATTCCTTGCTCATGCCAGTGGCGGAGTGGAGCGTTTGTTGCAATTCCAGGTGCTCGTTCATGAGCGTAAAAATAGGCAAAACTCACCTTTTGGTAAGTTTCGCCCTTGAATGGCCTGGTTTTGTTAAGATAGTTTAGCAAAATGACAATTGGGCGAAGTGGGCCCCGGGGAGCCTTTATCCGGCGCAACTAAGAGAAAGATTAGGGGTGAATGCATTGGTGAATATTGGGTAAGGAAAATAAAAATTATTAACTTGTCTTCTATGAACAATAATAGAAGGCAGTTTATAAAGACAGCAGGGATAGTCGGAGCGGGCGTGGGTTTTTTGGGGCTTGGTGGTATCCGGGCTTTGGGCGGCGTGAGTGGGACGGATGGTTTGGGAGATCCGGTGGCTTTGGGTATGAGTGGGGGTGGGCGGTTTCCGCGTGTAAGTCCGGAGTCGCAGGGGGTGTCATCGCAGGCGATAAGAAAGTTCGTTGCGGCCGCCAGTGCGTCGGGTATCAGCTGGCATAGTTTTATGCTGCTTCGTCACGGACAGGTGGTAGCGGAGGGCTGGTGGAAGCCTTATGAACCGCAATTCGTGCATTCACTGTATTCGTTATCGAAGAGTTTTACCAGTACTGCAATAGGGCTGCTGGTAAAGGAAGGAAAGCTGGATATTCATGCGAAGGTGATCTCTTTTTTCCCGAATGATCTGCCGGCTTCTGTCAGTGATAATCTTCAGCAGATGACGATCCGGAGCCTTTTGACCATGAATACTGGTCATGCCGAGGATACGATGCCCAAAATGAGGGCTTCCCATGACAGTTGGGTCCGGACTTATCTCGCACAGCCGGTGGAGTTTGCACCGGGGACACATTTTTTATACAATACGGGAAACACCTATATGCTGGGTGCGATCGTACATCATATAACCGGTGAGACGTTGGAGAGCTATCTTGGTCCAAGACTGTTTCAGCCGTTGGGTATAACTGGATATGACTGGGAAGTTTCTCCGCAGGGGCTGAATACGGCGGGATATGGCTTGCGGGTGAAGACCGAAGACATTGCGAGCCTGGGGCAGTTGTATCTGCAGAAGGGAAGCTGGAAGGGCTCGACAATTTTGCCTTCTGCCTGGGTGGAGGAGGCGACCAGCACTCAAACCACCTCCCAGGTCAACAATGGAGACTGGTCGGAAGGGTATGGCTATCAGTTCTGGCGTTGTACGCATGGTTGTTACAGGGGGGATGGGGCTTATGGTCAGTTCTGTATCGTCATGCCGGAGCAGGATGCGGTGCTGGCGGTGACGAGTCAGAGTCCTGACATGCAGAAATCGCTGAACATTATCTGGGATAATCTTTTGCCGGGTATACAGGCGGGTGCGCTGCCGGAGAATCCGGGGGAGGATAGTGAATTGAAGAAGGAATTGTCGATGTTGGGATTGCCGGTGGTCAGGGGATCCGTAAGGTCTTCGGAGGCATCGAAGTATAATAAGAAAAAATGGACCCTGGCCGATAACGATCTTGGTGTTGGGAATATAGAGCTTTCCTTCTCGGGTAAGGAGTGTGCGCTGTCGGTCCTGGCAGGTGGGAAGGTGACGAAAATGGAATTTGGTTGGGAGAACTGGGTGTTGAATTCGCCGCGGGAGGCCTATGTTTTCAGATCCGGGCAAATGGTGCCTATGCCTTCGCGTATAGCAGGTACGGCGACCTGGATCAATGATCAAACGCTGCAGTTGAATGTACGATTTGTAGAGGCTATTTTTGGGGATAGGATCACCTTTGTGTTTGATGGGGATAACGTTTCCGTTTCGTTTCTCAACAGTGTTGACGAAACGGCGATCAAGAAGAATCCCGATCCGCGGAAACCATTGTCGGGGAAGATGGGATAGCGGGGTAATCTCACCCTTCCATTGATCTGCGAATTGCTGTTGTATATCATTGGATGATGCAGTAACGGACAGAAAGGCCGCAATGCCTGCCAGTCCGGTGAAGAGTCCTTTTCTGCGAACGTCCATGATGTAGGGTTTTGCAGGAAAGAATGTTTCTCCTTCCTGAAGTTGACATAACCCGGGCATGTAGTTTATCGTGACGTTTTTCCAATATGATGATTCTATGGTATCCAGGATACTGTTAAAATTTTTTTTCAGCATGCTTTTCAGGCGTTGTTCCTGCGATGATCCGGATAGTATCGCATGTAAACAAAGAATCCCGCTATCCCCGGAAAAAAGAGCGATGTCGACAGGCAATCTTTCCATTGCATATTCCTGGCAAAGCAGCTGTTTGATTTTCTCCGGTAAAAAAGTTTCGCCTGTATGAGTATTACCTGGTCTCATCTTTTGCGATCTTTAAGGCCCATTCAAATATTTGATCTTTGCCAGCCGCTAGGGAGGAGATGGTTGGCCCGACTGTTATATCAGGCAGCACGCCTTGTAAATGGCTGGTTGTGCCGGGCATAGGGGCGACTTTCATGCCGGTAAAGGACAATCCGAAGCCGCCGGGAAGGGTAAAGCCATTTATAGATCCATCTACGCCGGCAGTGGGCTCGCCGATCACTGTACCCAGTTTGTATGCTTTGACAAAGGCCAGGAAATATTCGGGATGACTGCCGACGGCTGCATTGGAAAGAAAATAGGCCTTACATGTGATGCGAGGTGCCTGGGGATGGACCTCCAGACTCGAAAGGGGAAATTTAACCTTCTCGAAGTCGGGATAAACTATCAGGGGTTCGTACAATATCGGTGGGCTGGTTTTGGGGCTATCGAGGAAGTGTGTTATTATCATTTGGAACAGATCATAGGATGGATAACCTCTGAGATCGAAGATAACGGCTTTAGCGTCTGCCAGTTTTTCCATGAGTGGGGCGACGTTTTCAGCTGGTTCCAAAAGATTGATGTAATAGATCTTATCGGCTACCTCTGTACCACTTGCCGGCAGAGGATTACTCATATTATGCCAGTAATTCATCCAGCCCGTTTTGAACAATGTTTCCCGGTAGATGAGTGTTCCTCTTTGTAACGTCAGGTGTAGCTTTGACCATGGATAACCAAAAGAAAGTTTTCTCAAGGCCACTGAACGTTTTCCCTGAGGAGACCCCGAGATATACTTTTCTTCTTCTTTCAGCACTTCCCATGCTGTTTGTCCATTGATGGAATCGACGAGATCGCCTGGTCTTATCTTTTTATGAAATGCTGTATCGAGCACTTCTTTTACTACTATACTTCCTTCGGCAATGGTGAATATGATACCTGCCATCCCATATACTGTAGAGTCCCGGGCAAAAGAGGGAAAGATATGTCCATCATTCAATGGTACGCACAATAGCCGCAGGGTTTGAAAAAAGTCTGATGCTGTCTTATTCCTGAAGGCCCTTGCGATAGCATCCTGCAAGACCTGATCTGGAGTTTGGTCTGCCTCCGGCCAGAAAGGAGAGAAGTGACGGTATATATTCCAACAGAGGACAATGTCTCCTAATCGCACGTCCAGGGAGTCGGCAGTCAATTCTCCCCTTGTTGCTTGTTTCACGTCGTCTTTCAGATGGGAGAGAACACTATCTTTTACAGTAGGATAAGTATGGTCCTCATTGCCATAAAGAGCTAGCGGTACAATGCACATAATTCCAGGCACCAATGGTTTCCGGATGTATTCCCCGACGAACGTTTTATACTCGTATATGGGCTGATCCGGCCGCCGGCTTAGTGTAATAGAATCGACATATGAAATCTCTAATGAGTTATTCTCTATTCTATATTGATAATTGTTATATGGCTGGCGGAGCCATCCGGTAGGCGAACCTGATGCCTCCGCCTGGCTGAAATTTCCATTACTGATGGGAATGGCATACGTATGTCCGTCTTTAACGGCGGAAAGCTCCAGGTCTTTGACCCATAATTGCCCTTTCCCGGATAATACTATCCCGATATAAAACTGCTGGCTTCTTTCATTTATAGTGCCGGAAACGTTATATTCTTTCCAGCCACTATCTTTTCCTGTATGGACAGTATCGGAATACGTGTTTTGACCTTCAGTGTTGATAGAGGTAAACCCCAACTGGCCGATGCCGGAATTTTCCGAAAATAATTTCATTTTTGCTGTAAAAGTAAATTGTCCTCCGTTGTACATGGCTGGTAAAACATGTGAGACCATCCCGACTCCGCCTGTGTCGTAATGCTCCGGGATGGTCGCCCAACTGGACCTGTTCAGTCGGGCGGTTGAATGTGGGGGGCGCTGAAAATCGCTGCTTAATCGCATGCTTGTACTCGTATATTGCCAGGATGTCGCAGTGTAGCCCTGGAGCCGTTTTGGTGTAATGGTTGACACATCGAACTGGACAGCGTCTTTCCCCCGGAAGATCCTGGCTGTAGGAGCCAGTGGACTGAACAAGTCCCGGAGTTCCCTGATCAGTTGATCATCGTCCGGTGCATCCTTTACATAATGGCATCCATAAATCGCAAATCTTTCCCAATCGATCTCCTGTGTTTCGTCCGAGGGGTGAAAGTATCGTATATATCCGAATAACCGGGTGAACGCGGTAATATTCCTGGTCTGTCGTTCGCTGTCTTTTGTCTGCCCTTTTACTATCGGAGAGGTTAATACATAGAGACTAAAAAGAAAGGATAAGATCTTTAAGTGTTTCATAGGGCAAGTGGTAATAGGAGTGCTATCAATTTTTAGTGTTTTAGAGTAATGCGTATTGCTTTTTTTAGCTCAACACTCATCCTTGCAGCTATTTAATAACTATTAACAGATAACGAAAATAAAGGGAAAAAGTTGAATTGGGAGATCGCCTTTTACAAAAACCCCGAATATATGTTCTTCGATGAGGCCACTAATGCGCTGGAGATAATTATCTTCTTTGTCGGGACTATTGACATGGAAGACAGTGGCAACAGATAACATGTTGAAGTAACCACTCTTTCTCCCGGTTGATAAAAATCGTAATGAATGTATTTACAGCAATAACAAAGCGCTTAACCTTTCTTCTTCTTACGGCCATTTTTTTTAGCTTCACTGATTAAGGCATCAATATCATTGGAGGAAGGATTATGAGGGGGGACATTGGCATCTATTTCGCGCGCGAGTATGGCGAGCTTATTCTGATTAAGCTGCATCCATAATATTTTTTGTTCAGATACACTCATCCTGCTGATGTTATCCACCAAAAGAGCCAATATTGAAGGCCCAGGGGTATTAGCAGACTGATATGATTTAACCGCAGGCATAATCAATTATTTGACATGAAGGTACATTTTTTGGAAGAATCTGTTTTGCATGGATATAGATCCGATTTTTGAACCGAAATACAAAAGCCCACGATTGACGTGGGCAGCGGAGATGCGCATCGGGTTTTGAGCAAGGAATGGCGATGGCAGGGAGTTGTCGAAGGTTATTCTTTGGGGGGCAGCATCGAGATAAATTGAAGGCTTATTCAGACCAGACGGCAGAAAGAGGTACGGCTTGCAGATTTTCTCCAAACCCCCCCACTATATGTTCACCTCCATATAGCACTATACCTCTTTTAAATTTTTTGCCTGCGATCTCTGAAAGGCGCTTTAGCCCTTTAAAATCATTTTGACCCACGGATGCGGTCGATTTTATCTCGATGCCGTAGAGCTGTTTTTTTCTGTCTTCTAAAACCAGATCAACTTCCGCACCGCTATGAACGCTGAAATGATAGGGTTTCAAAAATAGGTCTGACCAGCTCAATTGTTTAATTATTTCCATAATGATGAAGTTCTCAAGGAAAGCGCCTGCTGCCGTTCTGTTTCCCATCAGGCTATCGATACTCTCACCTCGTAAATGGCAAAGCAGGCCCGTGTCGTTGAGAATAATTTTGGGTGATTTCACGAACTGTCCTTCTATATTCGGCGTCCAGGCGGGGATTTTCAGGATCAGGAAAACATGCTCCAAAAGTGCCATATATCGCTGTAAGGTCGTGTTCTTTACGCCTGAGAGCCTTGCAATATCTGAGAGGTTTACCATGCTTCCCACTCTTGTTCCTATGAGTTGGAGAATATTGGGTATCTGCGTTAAGCCTTCGATATTGGCCAGATTTCTGATGTCTTTTTGCAAAACCGCACCAATATAGGATTCAAACCATTTTGCTTTTCGCCCTTCAGTTTCGCGCTGTAATGCTTCGGGATAACCTCCAGCCCGGATGGCCTCTATAATATCCTTCCAGTTGTGCTTATGGGATTGAAAGCGGCCATCAGTCGCAACAAGGGTACTTAGGAACTTCGATCTCCTGCCCAGGATTTCGGTCTGTGAAAGGGGCCAGAGATTATGAATTTCGATTCGGCCAGCCAACGAGTCAGCGACCTGGGGCAATGTCATGACATCAGCAGAGCCAGCAAGAATAAGCCGTCTTCCCTTTCTGTTCTCATCGACCAGCTTTTTAATACTCAAAAACAATTCGGGCGCTCTTTGTATTTCATCGATGATGGCATGAGGGCTTAAATCCTGGAGGAAGCCTAAAGGGTCAGTCTGGGCGGCGGTCAATGTGGTCGGATCGTCCATTGTCATGATCTGCCCGTCAAAATTCCCTTCTTCCACGAGTTGGCAGCATAGAGTGCTTTTGCCTGTTTGCCGGGCGCCGTTAATAAGAATTACCGGAGTATCTTTCAGAGCCTCTGTAATTGGATTGGCTATATATCATTGATACATAATTCAATATTGCAGATTGTTATCAAAATAATTAGCTTGTAATGGGTTAAATTTGACCATTTAATGGGTAATTTTTGTCCATTCAATGGTTAAATATGAAACGCAGCCAAAAATTAGGATTTTAGGTAATTCCTTGACGATCCAGCCCTCCCAGGATGAAAAGAGGGTTTTCGAGGGAACTGGTAAAAGTCTGCCTAAATACAAAAGCCCACGAATGACGTGGGCTTTGCGAGAGTTGGTTGCGGACCGGACGGGACAGTGACTGACCTCCGGAAGCTGTGCCTGTATTATATTTCAAGATAACGATCGGATGACTACCCGAATCCCTACCCGGGAGAATTGATATTATTTGGACAGTTTTAGGACAAAGAACTTTTGCAGGACAAAGATAATAAATTCTGAGAGGGTAGGGATAAAAAAGGAGAGGGCACCCCGGACCTGGTAGATAATCCTTTGTGGACGAAAGGCTGAACATTTTTAGGGGTTTAACGGGATATTGTTTCGTGAAGATTTCCCAAAATGAAAGAAGGGCAAAAAAGAAAGGCGCAGCCCACAGCCTGCTTTTTCTTTTCGCGTATAAATGGGGGCACCGCGCGTAGGCCAGGTGTTTATGCCGCGAAATCGCCCCTGGCTGTATTTTGCGCCGCTTTTTTGGTCTTTTGGGTTAATGACATTTGTCTGGAATACTAATTCGAAGAAGGATGCGAGATGATAATGACAATCTCAGTGATTTATTTTTAATTATAACTCATAGCTATTTAGTCAGGTTAAACCTGACCAATTGGATATGAAACATAAAAACATTGGAATGTGCAGTTAAGGAATTTTTGGGCGAATAGTGTATATAGCCAGTTAGTATAATGCATAATGAGATATTTCTGACTCCACTCCCTCTATTTGAATTGAATCTTGTCAACCAAATCCTTGAAATATTGTGGGCTCCAAATATCAAGAACCGTTTCATCAGGGATGAATCTAACGATATCCTCGCGGATCCTTTCGAATGAAACAGTATCTATTTTTTCTTTCAATAATTGGATCAACTGGTTTTCGGAGATGGTGGCAACTTTCCAATTTCCCGTATCCTGCGCTCGCAACAGGAAGTGGTGTAGGTGCAAAGGGACACCTTTTCTGATATACCATTCCAAGTCATACCAATCCCTTCCTTTTACCCGTTGTTTCCAGTTGCGAAATAGTAAGGCGTGCATTTTTCCTGCAAAGAGATCCGGCAATGTGAAACAATTCACATAGAATGAAAAGGGCCTTAATAACAATTTTTGTTCTGTTTCAAATCCCAGTGGCGGCTCGCGGTCAACTTCCAGTTTGATTTTAATTCTGGG
>DATJJA010000130.1:0-22720 GCA_035492595.1 Puia sp. | reverse complement strand
CGTGGAGATATCGGCAGATAATTCTGCGCCGGTAATCACCATGCGCACGAAATCCAATCAGATGGAAGGGGTGGTGGTAACAGCCCTGGGTATCAAAAGACAAAAAAAGTCCCTGGGTTATGCCGTGCAGGAAGTGAAGGGTGAGACCCTGAATGATATCAAAGACCCGAACCTGACGAATGATCTCACCGGACAGATAGCCGGCTTGCAGGTTGTGCGTTCCGGTAACGGTCCTGCGGGTTCGTCACAGATCAGGCTTAGAGGGAACAACTCTCTTGGTTTCTCACAACCCCTGATCGTCGTGGACGGTATGCCTATATCGAACAACACCGGCAGAGCTCCTTCGGTAGGCGGCACGGACGATTTTTATAACCCATCCCTTGATATGGGTAACGGATTGAGCGATATCAATCCGGACGATATTGCGAGCGTCACTGTACTAAAGGGACCCGCGGGCGCTGCGCTCTATGGCTCCCTGGGCGGTAACGGCGTAATTCTTGTCACAACTAAAACCGGTCAGAAACAGCCGGGCGCTGGTATTTCGGTAACTTCATCCGTAGGTTTTCAAAGTATTTTTACCAGCCCGAAACAGCAAAATGTATTTGGCCAGGGTTCGGATGGCAGGTCCGACCAACCCACCAGCCCATATAGCTGGGGGGCTCAAATGACGGGGCAGACGGTCAAGGATTGGACCGGTAAGGACGTGCCGTATCAACCGTATGATAACGTTAACAATTACCTGAATAACGGCATTATTTCGACGCAGAACATATCTTTCCAGCAGCAATTCAATGCTACGTCGATCTATGCATCCTATAGCCGGCTGGATAATAAGAGTATTATACCGGGTTCGAAACTGGCTAGGAACAATATCACGGCAAGAGCGGTTACCAAACTGGGAGCAAATCAACGATGGACACTGGACACCAAGATCCAGTTCATCAATGCCAATGCTTACAATCGTCCATTGGAAGGAAGGAATGACAACAACATCTTTCTCACCCTTAATACATTTCCCCGCAGCCTTGATATCAGACAGTTCAGCAAGTCCGTGGATTCTGCGGGCAATCAGACCTGGTACAGAACAGGTAACACGTCCAATCCTTATTGGGCAAAGCAATATCAGCTGAATCAGGATACCCGGAACCGTTTTATCCTCTATGGTTCGCTGAAATATCAGTTCACCAGCTGGCTGGATGCATCGGTCACAGGAGCGAGCGATATGTATACGACCTCTTCGAACGCAAAACAATATGCGGGTGCTCCCGGGAACCTGCCCGGCAGCTATAGCTATGGCAATGAGAACTACTATCAGACCAACTATAGCGCCCTGATTTCGGCCAAAAAAGATAATTTGTTTGGCAAGTTTGGAGGTTCGGTCAGTGTGGGGGGGAATATGCAGGCCTACAGGGACGATCAGTTCAGTGCCAGCGCGGGCACCTTACGGGTACCCAACCTTTTTACGATCAACAATGCGCAGGGTAACCCGACATTTAAACAGCAATTTGCCGAAAAACGGATAAATTCCGTATACAGCTCAGTAGAGCTGAATTACGACGGCTATTTGTTTTTGAATGGTACCTGGCGCAATGACTGGTCCTCGGCTCTAAGCAAGGCGAACAGGTCTTTCTCCTATCCTTCAGTAAACCTGTCTTATGTATTCACGGATATGATCCAGAACCATGGAGGAACGCTGCCTTCCTGGTTCAGCTTTGGCAAGCTGAGAGCCGGGTATGCAACGGCGGGTAGCGACCTTGACCCTTATAAGCTGAACAATACGTATTATATCGGGCTTGATCCGAACAATAATACTACGGCATATTCGAATACTACCTTGTTCAATCCTGATATTAAAAGTCAGCTGATAAAATCCACTGAGATCGGCGCCGAACTGAGGTTCTTCAGGAGCCTGGTTGGCCTGGATTTCACCTGGTACAAGTCAAATGCCACCAACCAGATCATTACCTTGCCCATGGATCCTTTGAGCGGGTATACAGGGAGGATCATCAATGCGGGAAATATTCAGAACACCGGCATTGAAATAAGTGCGGACGCGAGGATCTTAACTGCACAGAGTTCAAATTCACTGGGTTGGACCCTGAGCTTAAACTATGCACACAATAACAATACCGTCAAGACCCTTTATCCTGGAGTGGACAAATATCAGCTGGGTGGTTTTGACCAGATCCAGGTGTTAGCCATTGCCGGCCAGCCGTACGGACAAATTTATGGGTCAAAGCTTGCCCGGGTTACCGATACCAAGGATGCGAACTACGGAAAGATGATCCTTTCGGGGGCAGGCCTGCCACAGGGTACAGGCGATACGCTACTGGGCAACCAGCAGGCAAAACATATCATCGGTATGACCAACAAATTCTCGTATAAGCACTTTTCGCTCTCCGTATTGCTCGATGCCAGCCTGGGGGGAAAGATGTATTCCTTCACCTTATCGAGCATGGAAACCGCGGGTACTGCAGCAGCCACGGTCGTAAACGGCAAGAGAGATTCGATGGTTGTCGCCGGCGTGGTGTCTACCGGCGCCAATACCTATGCGCCCAATACTACCAGGATCTCTCCGCAACAGTATTGGACCGCTTTAGGAACAGGCAATACAGGGATAACGGAAGCCAACTTATACAGCGCCAGCAATATCCGTATCCGCAATGTCCAGTTGTCCTACTCATTACCTAAAAGTGTGATAAGCGGAACTCCTGTTCAAAAGGCGTCCCTGGCCTTCTCTTGCAACAATGTGTGGCTGATATCGAGCCATATGCATGGGATCGATCCCGAGTCCTCCTATGCTACCGGATCGCCTGCTATTGGCTTCGAGAGCGGAAGCGTTCCGTCCACGAGGACCTATTATGTCACGCTTTCCTTAGGCTTCTAATTTATTAATAAATTAATAGTACGAAGATGAAAAATATAAGTATCAAATACCCTGTGTTCTTTGCGCTGATCCCGGTATTGCTGTTTTCATGCAGGAAATTTTCTGATGTCAATTCAGATCCTACCGCAGCAAACAGCACCCAGGTCCAGACGGAATATTTTATCGACAATGCCATCACTACTGCCCAGCAGAACCCCGGTGTTTCCGAACGCGGGTTCATTCTTTACTGGGCTGCGGCCGGACACCAGATCTCCGATGCAGATGGCGCCACCTTTTCATGGGGCAGCTATAACGATGAGTGGATCGGTGAGTATTACAACAACCAGGCAAGCGCGCTTACCTTTATCAATAGCGGGATCACCATTGCGCAGCAACAAGAGGCTACCCATACGGCAAAGCTCTACACAAAAAATCTCTACTGGATTGCCAGGATCTGGAGGGCCTATCTGCTTACCGAGATGAGCGACTGTTTCGGCCCTATGCCCATCAATGGCTTCCAGGGAACGAATCCGACCTTTTCTGACGTGAAGACGGTGTATTACTATGCACTGAGCGAGCTGGATAGCGCAAGTGCAGGTATCGACGTAAATGTTGCCGTGGCTTCCGATGACCTTAAGAAAGAAGATCCGGTCTATGGTTATGACTGGCTCAAGTGGCAGCAGTATGCCAACTCGATGCGACTGAGACTGGCTATGCGGCTTTCCGAGGTTGACCCGGCTAAGGCAAAGACTGAATTTGAGGCTGCTGCTGCGACCAAGAACTATATCACGGACAATTCCGCAACTTTCGGAGTTAAGGAAGCTACAGGATATAATAATTTGTCAGGGGTCTATACCCGTTGCTGGTACCTGGCGCCGGTGTCCGTAACGCTGAATAATCTCATGGTCAACCTGGGCGGAGTGACCACTGCAAGTCAACTGCCTGGTATTGTAACGGATGCAACGAGTCTGAGTGCTGCAACGGCTAAGATCAAACCTGCGAACTATGTCGGCCAATATCTGCCGGTACAGTTCACTACGAAGACCAACAATCCGTACGCGCCTTATTATTTCGACGGGATGCCCAATACGATCGATCCCCGGGCCTTTCAGATCTTTTACATTCCGGGCAACAGCACCAGCCCCGTGTTTCCAAGCGGTACCTGTGGGGCCATCGATGCAGGCACGACTGACAACTTTAAGAACCTGGATGGCACTACTTTAAAACCTTTCGATGCCGCATTCACCTGGAATCCGGTTCCCGATGGAAACTGGGGTGCAAAAGGCGGCGTATTGAACACCCTCAATTCCATGCTGAACATCGGTGTATCTAATGGCAAAGTGCCGAGCCTGCAGGAAAAGTTCAGAACCCAGACGGCAACACGTGTCTTTTTCGGCCCATGGGAAACTTACTTTTTGCTTGCTGAAGGCGCTGTTAGAGGATGGGCCAGCCCTGTGGATGCGCAGACGGCTTATGAGACGGGAATAGGCAAGAGCTTTGAATACTGGGGCGTTTCGAGTTCTCTGCCGGCATACCTGGCGTCCACCGACTACAACAGGGTAGGTACCAGTGTGAATTTCACCAATACCACCGAACCTGCTGCCAGTTTTACTGCAGCCTTTGTGGATGGTGCGACCGGGACAGCGGGTACGGTTCCTTTAAGCTATCCGGCGAATACTCTCTATAAGAACGGGACAGTGAGAAACGATCAGCTGACGAAGATCATTACGCAGAAATTCATCGCGCAGACGCCATGGCTGCCCCTGGAGACCTGGAATGATCACAGGAGACTGGGCCTGCCATTCTTTGAGAATGTAGTGCTGGAGTCGCCGATAAATACATTGCCGGCGTTGACTTCTGCCAATGTAACTACCACTTCCAGCGTGCAATTTTTCCCGCAGCGGATGAAATATCCGTCAACGTTGCAGAATAGCAATGTAGAAGGATATAATGGGGCAGTAGGCGCCCTCGGTGGGGCAGATGCTGTTCTGACCCCTCTGTGGTGGGCACAGCATTAAAAGTGCGATTTTATTTGCTCTTTATAAAAAAACCTCCGGGATCATCGACCCGGAGGTTTTTTCTTTTGGGCTCACGAAGGGGATCGCGATATATCCAAAATGACGCCTGCAAAATTTTTTTTAACAATGCTCTACGATCGAATATCTTATCTTCGGAGCAAGGTATTAAAACACATTCTCCATGTGCCAACATGAAACAAAATCCTGCGGCCGCTGTAATGCTCCATTCGAATGTAAAGTGGGTAATATCCAGTTATGCCAGTGTAGCGGCATCACCTTCACAGACGAGGAAAAACAATACATCGCAGGTAATTATACCGATTGTTTATGCAGGGACTGCCTGCTGGCTTTAAAAAAGGAATTTCGACACCGCCCCGTACAGGAGAAAATGGATATTATGCAGGCCCTTTCCAAAACCCGCTGAAATATCCCACGATCAGTCGCGCAGCAAGACCTGCACCCAGAAATTGGGCATCGCCCGATTTATCCATTTTGCCTTATCTTTACGGCCTTTCACTCATTGATGCTATATGACAAAACAGGGAACTTCAGCCGGCTATCGGTTCAGAGAGGCGATGGATACGGAAAAACCTCTTCAGATAGTAGGCGCGATCAATGCAAATCATGCTCTACTGGCGGCCCATGCAGGTTTTAAGGCCATTTATCTTTCAGGCGGCGGAGTAGCTGCCGGTTCTTTAGGGATCCCCGACCTGGGTATCACCACCCTCAACGACGTACTTATAGATATAGAAAGGATCACCAATGTCACGGAAACTCCCCTCTTGGTGGATGTGGATACCGGCTTTGGTCCATCGGCCTTTAATGTGGCCCGTACCGTGAGATCCCTGGTAAAAGCCGGGGCGGCGGCACTCCATATCGAAGACCAGGTAGGGGCCAAACGCTGCGGACACCGACCGGGCAAGGAGATCGTCTCAAAAGAGGAAATGGTCGACCGGATCAAGGCGGCAGTGGATGCCCGTACCGACCCCGGGTTTGTCATTGGTGCGCGTACGGACGCCATAGCCGGGGAAGGAATAGAAAAAGCCCTCGAGCGGGCAGTCGCATATAAAGAAGCCGGCGCCGACTTTATCTTTGCCGAAGCGGTCGCGGAACTTTCACAATATCAGCGATTCGTCGACGCCACCGGGATTCCCGTTCTGGCCAATATCACCGAATTTGGCATGACCCCGCTGTATACCGTCGATGAATTGAAAGCTGCAGGAGTGGGGCTGGTCCTCTATCCCTTGTCGGCGTTCAGGGCCGCGAACAAAGCGGCAGAGAATGTCTATCATACCATACGGACCGAAGGCTCCCAGAAGAACGCCGTATCGTCTATGCAGACGAGAGCTGAATTATACGAGAGCATCGGATACCATGCCTATGAAGAAAAACTGGATCTCCTTTTTTCAAAAAACAAGCAATAATGTCTACAGATAACGATCAGCAACCGGCCTTTAAACCCAAAAAAAGTGTCGCATTGTCCGGTGTCGTAGCCGGTAATACCGCATTATGCAGCGTCGGCAAAAGTGGCAACGACCTTCACTACCGGGGATATGATATCCTCGAGCTTGCCGAAGGGGCCGAATTTGAAGAAGTAGCCTTTCTGTTGATCCATGGCAGCCTACCCAACAAGGCGCAGTTGAAAGCCTACAAGAACAAATTGTCATCGCTCCGGGGACTCCCTGAGACATTGAAACGGGTATTGAAGGAAATACCGGCGTCGGCACATCCCATGGATGTATTGAGAACGATGGTTTCCCTTCTTGGCACTATACATCCGGAAAAAGACGATCACAATGTTGCCGGTGCAAAAGACATTGCGGATAAGCTTTTAGCCTGCTTTGGTTCGGCATTGCTTTACTGGTATCATTATTCACACAACGGCCGTATCATAGAAGTAGAGACCGATGACGAGAGCATCGGCGCTCATTTCCTGCATTTATTGCATGGTAAAAAACCTTCTCCGTCCTGGGAAAAAGCAATGCAGGTCTCGCTTAACCTCTATGCAGAGCATGAATTCAACGCCTCCACCTTTACCGGCAGGGTCATTGCCGGTACCGGCTCCGATATCTATTCCGCCGTCACGGGGGCCATCGGAGCGCTGCGGGGTCCGAAGCATGGCGGGGCAAATGAAGTGGCATACGAGATCCAAAGCAGGTATAGTTCGGCGGATGAAGCAGAAGAAGATATCCGCAACCGGCTGAAAAATAAAGAGGTGATCATCGGCTTTGGACACCCGGTCTACACCATTTCCGATCCAAGGAATAAGGTCATAAAAAAGGTCGCCCATACTCTTTCAAAAGAAGCAGGCGACATGCTTTTGTATGATATCGCGGAGAGACTGGAGACCGTCATGTGGAACGAGAAGAAAATGTTCCCGAACCTGGATTGGTTCTCCGCAGTTTCCTATCATCTGATGGGCGTTCCTACTTCCTTCTTTACTCCGCTGTTCGTCATGTCGAGGATCACGGGGTGGGCTGCCCATGTGATCGAGCAACGCCAGGACGGCAAGATCATACGACCCGGAGCAAATTATACCGGCCCGGATAATAGAGATTTTGTACCTCTGAAAGAGCGTAAATAATAATAAAAAAAACAAATATCCATAGATGTCATCACATATTCCGAACGAAAGACCACAAGCCGATAAGGTCCTGACCGACATAGCAGATTACGTACTCAATTATGAAATAAAGAATGATCTGGCCTGGAAGACAGCGCAATATTGCCTGCTGGATACCCTGGGTTGCGGCCTGGAAGCGCTGACCTACCCGGCATGTACCAAACTACTGGGACCCATAGTGAAAGGAACCATCGTACCCAACGGCGCAAAGGTTCCGGGTACTCAATTTCAGCTCGATCCCGTACAGGCCGCCTTCAATATCGGCGCGATAATACGCTGGCTTGATTTCAACGATACCTGGCTGGCTGCGGAATGGGGACATCCGTCCGATAATCTTGGAGGCATCCTGGCAACGGCCGACTGGCTCTCGAGGACAGCCATAGGAGAAGGCAGAAAGCCCCTGCTGATGAAAAACGTCCTCGATGCCATGATCAGGGCGCACGAGATCCAGGGCGTGATGGCGCTGGAGAATTCTTTCAATAAGGTAGGGCTGGATCACGTCATGCTGGTAAAGCTGGCTTCAACGGCTGTTGTAGGTAAGATGATCGGCCTGACCAGGGATGAACTGATCAACGCCATCAGCCTGGCTTTCGTCGACGGCCAGTCGCTTCGCACGTACAGACATGCACCCAATACCGGCAGCAGAAAGTCCTGGGCGGCAGGCGACGCTACTTCAAGGGCCGTGCGTCTTGCTCTGATCGCGAAGACGGGTGAAATGGGCTATCCTTCCGTGCTCACGGCTAAGACATGGGGATTCTATGATGTGTCATTCAAGGGAAATGCATTCCGGTTCCAACGTGAATATGGTTCCTATGTCATGGAAAATGTCCTGTTCAAGATCTCCTTTCCGGCTGAATTTCATTCTCAAACGGCTGTCGAAGCCGCAATGACCCTTCACCAGCAATTGAAAAAGAAGGGTGTTACGGCTGAGAACATAAAGGCGATCACCATCCGGACCCATGAGGCCGCCATCCGGATCATCGATAAAAAAGGTCCGTTGAATAATCCGGCGGATCGGGACCACTGTATCCAATATATGGTTGCCGTCCCGCTGATCTTCGGAAGACTGACCGCCGCCGATTATGAAGACAATGTAGCTTCGGACCCGCGTATCGATCAGCTTCGCGATAAGATCGTCTGTGTAGAAGACCCCGCGTTCACAAAGGATTACCACGACCCGGCAAAACGTTCCATAGCGAATGCACTGACCGTTACTCTCGATAACGGCACCGTTCTGGATGAGGTCGTTGTAGAATATCCCATTGGTCACCGATCGAGAAGAGAAGAGGGGATCCCGAAATTGCTGGAGAAGTTCAGGATCAATCTTGCCCGCAAATTCCCCGAAAAGCAGCAACAGAATATTTTAGCTCTTTCGTTGGACTATCAGAAACTGATCGATACTCCCGTGAATGAATTTGTAGACGCGATGGTCATTTAACATAGTTCCCATTTACCATATCCTGGTAAGATGGATTGTACAGATTGTTATTCACAGTCCAGTTTGCCAGAGCAAGGGACGGGATCGCATTTTTGAGACCCGTAAAGTCTGTCAGCGACTGGCTGTTGATGACCGTCACGCTCTGTACGCTGGTCAGGCTTGAAAACCCGTTGAGATCCGTCATCAGGGTATTGGGCGAAGAGCCGTTCTGGCCTGTTAAGAAGAGCTGTCCGCCGATCTTTGTCAGCAAAGGCGCCTGGATATCACTGAGTGAATAAGCGTCATAACCGGTACTGACCAGGAACATGCCGCCTACAGAAGACAGGTTGGGCAGACTGAGCGTATGATAGCCATTGATAGTGATACTCAGATCGCCATTGACCTTTTGCATCGGCAGGATATTGGTGAGATTGAATGGCGGTGGGTCGAAATCGTGATAGTTTAAGGTAAAGTTGTTCACCTGCCTGAACCCGGAAAGGCTGATGTCAGAGCTTTCAATGTCGAGGTCGCCAGCGATAACATCCTTCCCCTTCACCACTACACCACCGGTAATGTTGCTGATCTTTACGAATGCTGTGATATCGAGCCCGCTGAGATCGATCTGCCGGATGGTGGTCACTCCGGTTCCGTCAATGGAAACCGATTGAAGCTTCGTAGTAGCAAAACCATTAAAATCCTTAAAAGGAACACCGGAGATCTGCACGTCCCCGCCGATGATCTTCAGCGCCGAAAAACTGCTGAGCTCCTCATCCGCCAACACCGGCAGATCCTGCAGAATAAATCTACCCCCTATTTTTTGTAAGCCTTTTAATCCGCTGATATCGGTCAGCGCAGGCATTTCCGACAAATTGAAATCACCGCCGACAGAAGCTAGCGATTTGAACGCGTTCAGATTGTCCAGCGTAGCCGCGCCGCCGAACGTGAACACCCCGCCGATCGTCGCCAGGGAAGAGACATCGAGCGTGGTCAGCGCCTGGTTGGACGAGAGGTCGGCGTCGCCAAGCGTGCTTTGCAGCTTTGGCGCAGTTATGGAAGAGAGTAAGCTCAGGCCGTTGATCCTTATCGAAGAAGTTTTTGTCAGGACGGGCAAGCTGACCGTCGTGAGGTTAGTCCACGATGAGACAGTCAGATCTGCGCCGACATTGGTAAGAGCCGGGAAACTTATCGTCCGCAGCGAATTGGGCAAAAAATAACCCTGGATATTGAGGGTCTGGAGTACGCTTTGGAGTTTGGGCAATTCCAGCGTTGTCAGTGAGTCGACAAAAAGGAGCTGTAAGCTCAGGTCGACTTTTGTCAGCGCGGGCAGATCGAGCGTGGTGATCCCGACGCCGTTGATGTTCACGTTCGCCATCACCTCTGTCAGGTTCGGAAGACTGATCGTCTTCAGGTACATCAGCGGAGCCTGCGTAAAGTTGCTGGCGTCAGGCCCGATCAGGAAGGAACCCACCGTCTGGAGATTCTCCAGACCTTTTAGGTCCTTGCCGGTATAGGTAGGGTTGATAACGAGGTTATGGGCGATGCTGGTGATGCTGGACAGCCCAGCCAGGGAGCTGATGCTATCGGTACCATCCGGCCTGCCGATGGTAAGGCTGCCGTTGATCCGGGCCAGTCCCATTTTTGCCAGCGTGTCCACATCCGCCTGGGTCATCAGGATGACATCGCCATCCTTTGCAATCACATTGCGTTGCAGGACGTATTTGAATGTCCTTGTCGCGCCATCATAGGAGGTGACGACAAAGTGTTGCGGCTGGGTCCAGTCGGTGATACCGGAAGGATCGGGTGAGATCGTTGCGCGCTCGCTCAGCACGATCACAGCTGTTGCTCCTGCCAGGGAGAGATTACCCGGTGCCGTCACCACGATACTGTCGTTTTGGATATAGGCTTTTAAATACTGGTCGCCGGCCTTTAGCTGGAAGGACGCGATATCGTTGTCCTTTCCTTTAAAAAGATTGTCTTTCCGGCAGCTGCCTGCTAAGAGGGCCGCCAGTATAATGCATATAGTTAGTTGTATGGAGAGTTTCATTTTATTATTATTTTTTGATGCGCGGGTGATCAGTTGGTCCATTTACCTGCCGCCAGGTCTTCGTATGTCGGATTATATGCATTGCCCCAGGCTGTCCAGCCGGCTGCCGTGATATGGGGTATGACGCCTTGCAGCCCCTTGAAAGAGGTCAGCGCTGACTGGCCCGTGATCGAGATCGATTGGACGCTCTTTAGTGCAGCAAAGCCATCCAGGTTGGTCAGCGTAGTGTTGGCGGGAAAGCCTTGAGCATCGATACTCAAATCCCCGGTTATCGTCGTGAGTACCGGGAAATCAATTGCATTCAGCGAATTGATCCCGATTGCCACGCCGCCGGTCTGTGTCAGCGCCGGGAAGCTGATCTGTGTCAGCTTTGTCGCGACGAAGGGGTCGGGAATGGCGATGATCCCGGTTGTCGTTTGTAAGACGGGACAGTTGAGATCGTACAGGGCGGTCAGGTTGGAAATGTTCAGATCGCCGGTGGTAACGGAGGCCAGCGCCGGAAGGTCCAGCTTCGTGGTCTGTCTGAAATTGGAGACAGCGATGCTCCCTGTGCTGGTCAGGACCGGGAAGGAAAGATCCTGGATCAGCGCAGCCCCCGAGCTGGGATCGGTGGTCAGGGTCAGATCTCCGTCTACCTGGCCCAGGTTCGGGAAGGTCATGCTGTTGAGAGGAGCGTTGACGGTCAGGGCGCCCGACACATGGGTCAGCTTGGGGAATGTCACCGTTTCGCTCAGCGGATTATTGATCGAGATGCTGCCGGCTGTCTCTAAAGAAGGCAGGACCAGCGTCACCAGGTCGTGCAGTCCTTCGATCTTCAGATCGGTTCCTACGGACTGCAGGTTATCCAGGCCGACGATGTCCGTTGCCGCGAAGGTCGGATAGATGATCAGAGAGTAGCCAACCTTTTTCAGCTTATACAGCGCTGCCAGGCTGGTGATGGAATCGGTACCCGCCGGAGCGCCGATGATAAGATTGCCGGTGATCTCCGTGACGCCCAGCTTGCCAAAGGCGTCTACATCCGCCTGCGTGCCCAGCACGACCGAGCCGTTGACAGGAATGCTGGAACGCGTCACCGTATACTTGTAGGATTTTGCTTCGCCATTGTGCGCATCGACCACGAACAGGGACTCGTCATCCCATTCGATGATGGAAGAAGGCTTGGGATAGATAGATGCGTTCTCGCTTATGGAGACAGTAGCCACGGCGCTATCCAGCGAAAAACCATCGGGAGCTGTAATGATGACCGAGCTGTCCGTAATGGCGGCGGTAAAGGTCAGGCCTGCTTTCTTCAGCGAAAAGGACGTGATAAAATTATCATGACCGATAAAATCGTTGCTCTTCTTACAGGCGGCCAGTGACAAACCGGTAGCCAGCAGCAGGAAGAGAGCGGTTCTGTTTATATTGAATGGATTCATTGTCAGGGTCATTATTTATTTAAATTAAGATCGAAGGGCGCCCCGGTTTCCGTGGAGATCTCACCGACGGCGGCGCCTTTACCGGTCATGCCTGTATGCACTTTTACGAAGTCGATATACTTCAGGTTAGCCGGTGTTCCGTCAGCTTTTATGGCGTCTTCGATCCGGAAAGTAGTGGGTGTTGTGCCGTCCCCGACGTTGTCCACATAACCCCAGGCATAACCCGCGCTGGTCTCCAGATCGCCGACCATCATGGTGGACTTGAGACAGGTACCGACAAGCGTATAGGAATCGGCATTGATGAACATCGGGAAATAATAGGGCTGGGAATGGTATTGATTGTAGTCTACCGATCCCGTGCCTCCGAGATTATCCACCCATAGGACATCCTGTCCCGGTGCAGAAGGCTTATAATAGGTGATCGCATAGCGTTCGTTGGTCGCAGGGTTGCCGGTCTCGCTGCCCTTCAGCTCATACCAGGTATCGTCCGGAAGAGCATTCCCGTTCTCGTCCTGGCTGACCCAGACGATACCGGGTTCGGACCACTGGGCGAACTGGTTGCCGTTGATGGCGATATCGGGTTGGCCGGCCACGTCGGAGACGCTGTGATCGAAACCCGTGATGACATAACCGCCATAGGCCCCAAGGCTGGTGATCCATTGCGTGTTATTCGGGGTCATTCCGCTGCGGAAGTCCTGGACCGCATCACTGGCCGCGGAACCAGGACCATAAGCCGTGAACTGTCCCGGAGCCGGGATAAATTCGTACGCCGTATTGGCGATGTACTTGCTGCCCGCTGCGGGCGCACGGAAGAAGGTGCCTTCCGCATCCACACATTCCACATTCACACTTGCCGTGACACCCGCCGCGGTTACCGTGATGAGCGCCGTGCCTTTGGCGGCCGGCGTATAGGTCAGGTATACCGAAGAAGAGGACTGGGCGACACCATTCACCGTCCATTGGAACAGCGCTGGTGAAGGGATGTGTGCGACCACCGGGGCGAGGACCAGGCTCTTGCCGAGAGGAATGCTGAGTCTTTTTGTACTGACGTCCCCCGCCAGCCGGTAATGTCCGTCATCGAAATACAGCTCGGCCGGCGGCGGCGGGATGAACCCGAGCCCGAAGAGTTTCAGGTCCGAGCCATCGCTGTTGGTCACCTGTAAGGTCAGGGCATTGGATCCCTGTACCGTAGGGTGGGTGACGTATACGCTGTCCGTGCTGACGATGGTCCCGTTCAGCCGCCAGACATATTTTGCGCCATTCGCATAGGATACGGTCGCAGGGATGCGGTTGTCCTGTCCTATAAAGGCGATGAGGTTGGTCGGCATATTTATCTGCGGCGGGAGCTTGTCTACCACGGTGACCTTTACCTGCTGTTCCATCGATCCGTTCTGCGCATCTACGCGGAAGGTGACAAAATATTCGCCCACCTGCGAACCGTCGAAGGAACAGGTGAGGTTGTTCGAGATGATCTTTCCGTCCAGCTTCCAGGAGAATACGGCACCCGCCGCATTGCCGACCTGTGCGGTGAGGGTGCCCGTCGTACCTATTTTGACCTTGTAATCGGTGGAGGCCAGCGTCACGGTAGGAGCGCCATATGCCGGTTTTTCATCGTGCTTCGAACAAGCCGTCAGCTGCACGAGGAACAGGCCCGGCAGCATCCATTTCCATTTTGTAAAAATATTCATTGTCTTATTTTTGCTGAGATTATAAACCACTTAGTCTGGTCCGGGTGAAAGCAAAATGTGCAGGGATGTCTCCCGCCTCTACATCCCATTTGCGTTTTCCATCCGGTGTGAAACAATACACTCTGCCCGGGTTGACATAGTCGCCCGCATCCGTCACGAAGATCTCTTTTGTATCGGGGTTGATGGCTAAGCCATAGGGGATGGCTATTTTTTTATCCGTGCCATCGGTGATAAAATGGCGGGATACCACCGTCTTCCGTAGTGTGTTGATGATGGCATAGGTAATCGTATTCGAATTGGTAACATAGCTCCATTCCGTGCTATAGACATAGGCCGAGTCACCGGAGATCGTGAGGTTGCTGGCCGGAATATTCAGCACATCGGATATCCTGTCGCTGGCATCGAGGATATAGGTATTGGCGGGGATGGTATAATAATCTCCGCGCGACGTGACGTAGATATTGCCATGGCCATCCAGCCTTACCCGTTCGAGGTTGATCGCCACGGTGATCTTTTTCAGCTCCCTGAACGTATCCAGATCGATGACCGAAACCGTATTGTCGTAATTGGGAACGCGATAGCCGCCGGAATTGGCGACATAGATCTTGTTGTCCCGGATGACCAGCTCTTCCGGCTGATAACCCACTACGCAGGTATCTTTGACAGTGAGGGTAGCCGTGTCCACTTTGGCGACATAGCCGAGTCTTGCATTGGGATCGATCAGCACCGGGCCGGCATAAGAGCTGACATAGGCGTAGCCTTTATCAAATGTAATATAACGGCAATTGGGAATAGTGATCGTGCCGATATGCTTCGCTGTTCTCACATCCATCACCTCAATCAGGTTGGACACATTGATCACGGCATAGAGCCTGTTGCCATAGATCTGGATATCATTGCCTACATCACCGAGCTCCTTTACCACGCCGGGGTTACGGGTAGGGTAGATGTTTTTGAGGTAATTGCCGGAGGTATAGTCAAAATAATCGAGCGAAGCCTTGTTGCTGCCCATATTGGCCTCGTTGAGCAGGAAGAACCCCTTGATCGATCCCGTGTCGCCGGTCGCTACCGGTGTGACAGTAGGCGGGACGATGCTGTCGGCGCCCTTGCGGCAGGCGCAGAAGAGGCAGAGCAGAATTAGCCAGTAATATTGTTTTGCCTTGTTCATAAAGTTACATTGAATATAAATTTGACGTTAGTGCCCGGCATGGGGTAAGACTGGACCACCTCATATTGCTGGTTCAGGACATTGTTGACCTCTGCGGTGAACCGCGCTTGTTTTTTTGCGATCACCAGCTCCTTCGAGAGGGAGAGGTCGTGTGTATACCAGGGCTTGAAATAATTCTCGGGGATATTGGCAGTGGCTGTGTAGCGTTTTCCTGTATAGATAAAACTGTAGTTGAGGCTCCAGCTTTTCCAGGAAGGGTTGATGATGGCCGAACCGCTGTGCCAGGGTGTATAGGGGATCTGTCCCCCATAATATGGGCTGGTCCTGTCGGTAAGATCCTGCGCCTTCTGATAGGTATAGCTAAGGCGTGTATTGACGTTGATCGCTTTTCCGATCAGCCAGTTGGTTTGTGCGGCGATGTCGAGACCGCGGATCTCCACATATCCCAGGTTGATCATCGTCCAGAGGAACTGGTTGGAGGTGGGCATGGCGATGATCTTATTCTCTACCTGGTTATAATAGGCGTCGGCCTGCAATTCGAACCGGCGGAGGTGGCCCCCGCTGAAATTGTAGCCATAAGTGCCCCCGGCATCGTATTGCGTGGTGTATTCGGGCTTCAGCAGCTTGTTGCCGATGAACGTATAATAGAGGTCGTTAAGGGTGGGCATCCGGAAGATGCGTTTGTAAAACGCGCGGAAATTGATGTCCTGCCTGGCCCATGGCTTGTAGTTAAGGATCACCGAAGGGGTGTATTCCTGTTTGTCGGGTGCGGCGCTTGCCGGAGGTGTGGCGGTCTCGTGCACAAAGGTGCCCAGCAAAGAGCCCTGGACCTTTACCGGGGAAAGGTCGAGAGAGGTGGCGATGGCGCCCAGCTCTGTATAACGCCGGGGATAAGCGAAGTTCACGAGATCGGCATTCAGCGTATTGAACAGGACGTCCGCGGAGACGTTGACGCTCCAGATCGGCAGGATCGTAAAGAGATTGGCGGCGGAGAAATAGGCTTCCTGTTGCCGGTAGTGATTGTTTACATAGATGGTCGTGATATCCAGCCGGGGATCGGACAGGTAGTGAAGGTAGTCATAGGCATATTTTGCGTTCAGCCGGAGACTGTAGTGCGCGCTGAAATTTTTTGTAAAAGAAGATTGTAGAAAGAAATTATCGTCCCATTGCCTGTCCTGGTGGGTGAACACGCCAGGTGTTTCCCTGACGGCTGCGCCGGGATAACCGCGGTCGGAGGAATAGAAATAGGCTTTTGCTTTCCAGTCGCCGTTGCGTATACTCCCGTACAGACCACCTTCGAGGCGGATGCTGCGCACATCCCCATTCTTGCGGGTTTCCGTCGTGTCATAGCCGTCTTTTTTGGCATAGCTGAATTTATATCTTCCGTTGCTGTAGAGATATTCGGCATTAAAGGAGCTTTTTATCCTGCCGCTCAGTTTGTGTTCCCAGAGGACGGAAGGGTTGATCGTACCAAAGGAGCCGGCTTTGACCGTTGCTTTTAGGTTGTCTTCTATTCCCGGCCGGAATTCCGGGGTCCGGGTGCTCATGTAGATGGCGCCGGCGGAAGCAAAGTCTTTTGCCGACTGGAAAATGGCACTTTTCTGTCCATTATAAAGCGAGATGGAGACCATATTGTCGAGGGAGAAACGGCCCAGGTCGATGGTGCCGTTCTGAGCATTGCCCAGCTCGATGCCATCATAGAATACACCAACGTGCTGGCTGCCGAGGCTTCGGATATTGATCGTCTTTAGCCCGCCTACGCCTCCGTAGTCCTTTACCTGCACTCCGGAGAAATAGCGGATGGCGTCGGCGACAGAATGTGCGCCGAGACCTCGTAGTTCGCTGCCGGAGAGCGTTTGGACCGGAACGATCTCTTTCGGGAGGCGGTCAGGTTCTACTACTACCGAATCGAGGCTGGTTATCCTGGTGGAATCGGCCGCACGGCGCAGCACACTGCCGGAGTCTGTTGCCCGCTTGGCCCGTTTGGCAGAGTCTGTTGCCCGCTTGGCCCCTTTGGCGGAGTCTTGCCGCTGAGCAAACAAAAGGCTGCCGTTGCTGAAAAGCAACAGCAGCAGGATCGGTTTGAGCATTTCAGGTAGGGGCATCGGATTAGTGGAAGACAGCTATTGACGGGAACCAGTAACCGCTGTATGGCAGATCGCTGATCTGGGCGCCTGTACTGGCGTTGTAGATCACGAGATCGTTGGTAGAGTAATGCGTGGTGCCGCCTGATTGAACCGTGGTGACGACCAGCCGGTCGCTGGAGGCATCATAACCGACACCGGAACCATAGGTCTCGTTACCCGATGTGACAGTGATAAAAGGCGCCGATAGGGAAGAAGGAACGCCGACGACGTATTTATAGATCGTCGTGCCACCCGTAAAAGTGCCGTTGTTGACGATAAAGATCGCATTCTGCGTTGTACTGGCGGCGATGGATCCGGGGTGCCAGGCAGCCCAGGAGCTGTTGGCGGTGAAAGGCAGCGTAACGGTCGTCGTTGCCAGGGTCGTGGGATCGATCCGGGTCAGTGTAGTACCGCCGGCGCACCATACGGCTCCGTCGGTTGTTTTTGCAAAACCGACGACCACACCGGCGATGGTTTTCACGATGGCGTTGGAGGAGTTCAGGATCACACAACCTGCGGAGGCCGATAGCGTGAAGACAAAATTTCCCGACTTGATCATGTCACCCACCTGCCCCGAGATGGAGGAACCTGCGAGTTTTGTGCCAACCGCAAGCGTGGGCAGCGTAAGGGGATAGATGCCTGTCTGGCTGCTCACCAGCGCATGTGTTGCGTCGATACCTACAAATGCGCGCCAGTCGTTGGAAGGCGTTGCCGCGATGCGGGCGGATTCAACCAGGGTGCCTTCGTCTGCGACGACCAGCGGACCGCCCACCTTGGAAACGAGGTAGATCTTGCCGTTGAAGATAGTTCCGAATTGCAGGGTGGAAGTGGCCGGATTGAGGTTTTTGGTCGGGTTGGCAACGCCGAAGACGCTATCCTGCAGTGTACCGGTAGCGTAGCTGTAGAAATTGACCTCTCCGGTCCCATGCCCATACCATCCTTCATTGATCAGGTAAAAGCCGTTGGAGTAGGCGCCTGTCAACAGCGGTGTCAGAGAAGACCCGGCGGTAGCGGAGGTTTGCAGCTGGGGCTGGAATTGCTGGTCGAGGTTTTTTGTACAGGAGACAAAGAATGTACTGAAGACCAGGGCCAGATAGGCTAAATGTTTAATGGCTCTCATTGTCAAAAGGTTTATAGTTAATAATTAATGCCAAAGCTTAATTACGCTAGCCCCCGGGATCAGGCCTGCACGGGCATATACAACCGCATGCAGCTGACTTGCGACAATGGAAATACAATTGTAAATGGTATTTTCATTCCAGCTTCAATCCCCGGAAGCTATGAATTACAATATGCCTTGGCAGGTCTTCTGACTTACTCCCTCTGGTCCTGTCTTCCCGTTCCCTGCGGAACAGTGACGAAGGTGGACTTTCGTTTATGGAGCTTACAGCTGCGGGACAGCTCCGGATTTACACCGGATTCCCATTTTAATCTGGCGCCGGATGGCGCAAGAACCAAAAGCGGTGCAAATATAGGGGGAAAGGAGTAAGGTCCGAAATCTTTGCATGTTACCTTTTGGTCACCCAATGTTTCCTGTCCGGTCGATCATGTCCCCATTTCTGAGAATCGTGTCAATAGATCGCTGCGCCCGCAAATTCCGGCTAACTAAGTTTTACCTGCTCAGCCCAATTCTGAGTTTAACTAGCAAAAATGAATTTCGTAATGTAATTTAATCTACTAGGTAAGTGGACTAAAGCAGGTCACATGAGATATTTACTCCTTTTCCTACTCCTGTTCGCGGGCATTCTGGCAAAAACGGATCCCGGAAAACCCCACCGCGTTATAAGCGGGTTCAGACTGACCTCATCATGTGAATATAATGTAGCGTGATGCAGGTTATAAGAACGGCGATCAATCCAGGACCGACATGGTGAGATTGACAATGTCTTCAAAAATGGTTTTGTCGGTAACGGATTTACCGGTCACGCGGATACCTACGATGGTATTGAAGAGGAAACGGGCGAGGGCCCGGGGAGCCTGTTTTCCGGATATCTCACCATTATCCTGTCCTCTTTTGATGACTTCGTAAAAGGCGTTTTCGAGCTGCTGCTCGTTCTGACAGATGATGGCGTTGGTGTCCTTATCCTGGGGGGCGGCTTCCACAGCCGAGTTGACGAGAAAGCAGCCTTTATGCTGTTTGTCACGGATCATTTCCTGGATGGTCAGGTCCATCAATTGTCGGATCGCGGTTTTGGCAGGAAGCGATCCATCGAGGATCATCTCTCTTTTGGCGGCTTCTGTTTGCTTGTAGCTTTGCAATGCTTTCAGATAAAGCTGGTGTTTGTCACCGAAGGTATCATACAGGCTGGAACGGCTGATACCTAAGGTATCCACAAGGTCCTGCAAAGAAGTACCCTTATATCCTTTTTGCCAGAATAATTTAATAGCTTTTCCCAGCACCTGGGCCTCATCAAAATCTTTTGTTCTTGCCATATAAAAAAAGCTTTGCTTACCGGATGATAAGCAAAGCTAATAATTTTAGGGGATACTGCCTCGGCGGATGCTCACGGTTAGTGGACGCCGCCGCTTGCGGTCAGCATTTCACCGGTCAGCCATCCTGAATCATCCGATGCAAGGAATACGGCGATCGATGCTATGTCTCCGGGTTGACCGATTCGGCCCAGGGGCGACTGTAATGCGAGATTTTTTTCGAAATCGCTGCCAATGAATCCGGCTGTATGTGTGCCTTCCGTCTCTACCATACCGGGATTGAGCGAGTTGACCCTGATCTTTTTAGGACCCAGCTCTTTGGCCAGTACGCCGCTGATGGCGTCGACTGCGGCTTTGGTGGCCGTGTAGACTGAACTTCCGGCAGGGGTCAGACGGGTAACGGCCGAACCGATATTAATGACGCTGCCGCCATTGTCGCCGAAACTCCTCACCGCTTCCTGTGTCGTCAGCAGCAGACCGAGTACATTGGTGTTGAACTGGCGGTGGAATTCTTCTTCTGTCAGCTCTTCCAGTGTCCCGAACTTGTAGATACCCGCGTTATTGACAAGGATGTCGACGCTGCCGAAGGCCTTTTTCGTTTCGGCGAAAAGGCGCGTCACGTCACCGGCCTTGGATACGTCGCCTTGTACGGCGATAGCCTTGCCGCCTTTGCTTTTGATCTCGGCGACCACTTTATCTGCTCCTTCTTTGGAGGAGGCATAATTCACGACTACTGATGCGCCGGCGGCTGCGAGCCCTTTGGCGGTTTGTGCACCTATTCCTTTGGAGGCGCCTGTTACTACGGCGACCTTGTTGGCTAACTTGCTCATGATTTTTTGATTTGTTATTTTGGACTAATCGTTCCACAAAGATACGTATTTTTGGAACAATCGTTCCTGTTTGGGGTTATTTTACTTTTCTATGACAAATACCCGTCTTACTTTTTCTTTTATTAGTAACCCAATGGATCATTTGATCCTTCCTTTTTCTCAATTTGTTGATTATCTTCCGATCACCACTAATATTAAGAAAATGAGCAAGATATTCTTGACCCTATTCACCGTTCTTCCTATCTGTTTCGCCGCAGTAGCCCAACGTTCTCCAATAACCGTAAAGACGTCTGTCACCCGGCACGGACCGGAGAAGGGGTCGCTGATCATCATTGGCGGGGGCGGTTCGACCCCGGAGATCTGGAATAAGTTTACCGAGCTGGCCGGGGGAAAAGACAAGGCGAAGATCGTCTTTGTCACCAATGGCACCCCGGGAGCAGATACCAGCTCGCGCAGTTATGTCAATGTCATCAAAAAGGAAACCGGCATACAGGATATTACGGTTCTGAATGCGCACAACCTGGCAGAAGCCAACGACGAAAAGTTCATCGCTCCCCTGCGGACGGCCACCGGGATCTTCTTTGACGGCGGCCGGCAATGGCGAATCGCCGACGCCTACCTGAATACGCTGGCGCACCAGGCATTTCTCGATGTGCTGGACAGGGGCGGGGTCATCATTGGCAGCTCCGCGGGGGCGACGATACAGGGGTCGTTCCTCTGGCGCGGGGATACCCGCAACAACAGCATCCTGGTAGGGGACCATACACAGGGGCTTGGGTTTTTGAAGAACTCGGTGATCGATCAGCATTTACTTGCCCGCAACCGGGAGTTCGACCTGGTCGACTTTATCCGGAACACGCCTGAGCTTATAGGGATCGGTCTGGACCAGGCAACAGCAATCCTTGTTCAGAAGGATACGCTCGAGGTGATCGGAAAGACCTACGCCGTGATCTATGATTATAATACGATACAGGGCGCCCCGAAACATGTGGTCGACGGGAAAGAAGACTATACGGCCTCGTCCGGGCCATTCTTCCTGCTCGGCCAGGGACAGCGGTACGATCTGAAGAACCGTAAGGTGATACCACCGCCGCAGCGGGAAAGAGGAGCCGGTGGGACTGCAGGTGCCACGGGTGCAGACGGAGAGGGCGCTTCGTCGCCATCGGCTACATCTCCGATAGAAGTTAAAAAGTCCACGACCCAACACGGGCCTGAAAAAGGTTCCCTGCTGATCATCGGCGGCAATGTCGGTTCTACCGCTGCCATCTGGAGCAAGTTCACCGAGCTGGCCGGGGGGAAGGACAAGGCGCATGTGGTGGTGGTTACTACCGCGTCCGGCGACTCTGCGGCTTTTGATAAGAAGGATGTGGAGGAGGTGAAAAAACAGACGGGCATCAAAGATGTTGTGCTTCTTCATACCACCGACCTGAAAGAGGCCAACAGCGACAAATTCATTGCACCAATTCAACGTGCTACTGGTGTCTACTTCGTCGGTGGCCGGCAATGGCGGATCGCCGATGCCTACCTCAATACGCGGACCCACCAGGCTTTTCTCGACCTGCTGGATCGCGGCGGCATTATAGCAGGCAGCTCTGCCGGAGCTTCGATCCAGGGTTCATTCCTTTGGCGGGGAGATACGAAGGGCGCCGATATTCTGATCGGTGATCATACGCAGGGGCTGGGCTTTTTGAAGAATTCGGTGATCGATCAGCATCTGCTGGTGCGCAACCGGGAATTCGATCTGACCACATTGATCAGGAAGGCTCCGGAATTGATCGGGGTAGGGCTCGATGAGGCCACGGCCATCCTGGTGCAAAGAGATACGTTGCAGGTGATAGGCAAGTCTTATGTAGCTATCTATGATTATAATAATATTATAAAGGATAAGCCATTCTTTTTCCTGGGAGATGGTCAGAAGTATGACCTGGCAAACCGTAAGGTATTGCGGGAGCCGCGGAAACGCGATGCCAGTGCGCCTGATGAGCAATAGGTAGAGAAATGCCGCCAGGAGAACGCTCTGGCGGCATTAATAATTTAATGGTGCCCGTAATCCTTTTCCCCCGCTGTAACAGCCACATCCAGGACATTCTGTTTC
>DATJJA010000129.1:0-8955 GCA_035492595.1 Puia sp. | reverse complement strand
TGGACGGCTGGATATTGGTAGAGGCGGGCGGTGCGGCGCTGGTGTTAGCCGTGGCGACGGTGGGGTTCCAGGCGTTCCGGGTTGCCAGCGTGAATCCGGTGGATGTGATAAAGGAGGAGTAGGCTGCGGCTCGATGACTTGTATGAGCCGATCGATCTTTTCGATCTTAATTTTAATCTGTATTTTCAGCTGTAAATATTTATTATGTTCAATTTATTTAAAAAGCGTAGTGAAAAAGGGGTTGGGATTAAATACTGGGATATAGATCCCGGCCCCGGATTCAGGGTTATTACCAATGAGGATTCGATTCAATACGTGAATGAGGATGCCAGTAAAGTAATTTATTTCTCAGTCCTTATAGTTCAGGGTAATTCTCACGTTGCAGGAGATGCGCTTCACCGGGAGCGGGAACCTGAAATCGTCGAAGATGCCAATGGATGGCAGTTCAAAGGGATGAAAGCGGCTACAGGTCAGGTTCTGGTATGTGTTGTTACTGTTAAAGATCAGGCGGATCTCCAATGGGCAAAAGAGTTCTTTAGTTCTGTCAGATATAAAAACATTGGATAAGCCAGGAGCGCTAATTATTTTTAGACATGAACACATCTGTCAGGAAAGTCGTCGAAACCTACCTGGGCAAAGTAAGCTATCCTGGTAACAGAATCGGAAAAATTGAAATGCTTTGTTGTTGTAATTGGGTGATAGTCAACGGTTATTGGATGTAAGCAAATTTGCTTATATTTGCTTTGTGTTCGAAAGATTTGAAAAATATATAGGAATACACCCAGGTGCAGTAATTGACCGGGAACTTAAGAAACGAAACTTAAGCCAGCGTTCTTTTGCTCTTTCTCTTCCAGAACATCCTCAAAGTTTCAATGCAATCATCAAAGGAAAAAGGAAACTGAACACAACGCTTGCACTTAAAATAGAACATGCGCTTGGATTGGAAGAAGGTGCATTATTGATGCTCCAGATGTTTTATGATATTAATGAGGAAAAGCGTAAAGCCGCTTCTGCATATCACCCGGATTTTTCCATATTGCGCAAAAATCTCTTTTGGGATACTGATATTCATTCCATTGATTGGAACAAACACGATAAAGCAGTTATCAGAAGGGTATTTGAGCGGGGAAACTTATCTGAGAAAGAAGAGATAATCAATTTCTATGGACCTGAGAAGGTCAGGGCCGTCGTTGGAAAAGATGCACTGATCAATTAACCGATGTTATACTGGAATACTGTCACGCCGATACTAAAGAATAGCCTGCTGCTCTTCATGCAGAGCAAGTCCTTTATCGACTTTCGGCTGGTTGGATGAACAGCTCTGATTTCGGTGAAATCGACAGGTTTCTGCAAGAGCATTTTCTCTATGTGGACACTTCATTTGGATTATTGCCAGGAATGGGACGGTCTTACCTGGTAGGATCTGATCGGGAAAACAATATTAAGCTGGATATATTTTATAGTACGGACAGTTTTATTCAATTACCGCATGAAGAGGATGGGTTATCTATGGCAACGGTAGATGATATTGTAGCTATGAAGATGGATGTTATTTCCAGGGGCGGCCGGAAAAAAGATTTTTGGGACCTTCATGAATTATTGAAAGATTACTCTCTTCAGGAGATGTTGCTATTGCATAAGAGGCGAGCCGAATTTACTCACGATGAAGCTGAAATACGGAAGAATCTGTTGGATTTCACAAAGGCTGACGAGGAATATGATCCAATTTGTCTACGGGGCAAGTATTGGGAATTTATAAAAGAAGATTTTGAAGAACTGATCGCAAAGGGAGAATAATAAAAATGATCATTATCTTTAATTAAATTGCTGCGTATGAATAAATTTGTTTATATATGTTTAGTGTCAGGAGCTCTGGGCGCCTGTAATAGCAATACTCCTGCCCCACCAGAAAGAAGCTTCGTTGACGTAAGTGGAATTGACTCCTCGATAAGACCCGGTGACAACTTCTTTCGCTTTGTCAACGGGCGCTGGTACGATACCGCAAAGATCGCCGACGATCAGACGGGTGTGGGGTCTTAGATGTTCCTGAACATTCCGCAAAAACAGCTTTTGCAAAATATTCTCGACAGCGTTTCAAAAATACAGAATACTCCCGGCAGCATTGACCAGAAGGTAGGGGACTTCTATGCTTCCGGCATGGACACGGCGACCATCAACCAGCGGGGATATGAACCTATCCGGCCAGTTCTTGCACGTATCGATGCCATCACCGATGTGCCGTCGCTGATCAAATTTGCAGCAACTGAACTGAAAACAGGGAATCAGTCCATTATTGGTTTTGGTATCGCGCCTGACAACAAAAACAGCGGGATCAATATCGCCCATGTTTACCAGGCAGGTATCGGACTGCCTGACCGGGATTATTATTTTAAAACAGATTCGCCTACGCTTGCCATTCAGCAGGGCTATAAAAAATACCTCGGCACCTTGTTCCAGTTGACCGGCAGTGATCTGGCCACTGCCGGGAAACAGGCAGAAACTGTTTATAGCATCGAAAAGCAAATTGCAGCATCGCATAAAACAAATATTGAGCTTCGGGATGTCAATGCGAATTACAATAAAATAGCGATAGCATCGATCAGCAAAACACAACCCAATATTGGTTGGGAAGCACTGCTTGCGGTTTTGGATGCAAAGACGGATTCAATTGACATGGCTCAAACCGCCTATTACGATAAGCTGAACGCCCTGTTGACCTCCATCCCCATCAATGAATGGAAAATTTATTTGAAAGCAAGTACCCTCGAGACCTATGCCGATGCGCTTAGTAAGCCATTCGTCAACACCTCCTTTGAATTTACAAAAGTATTATCCGGCCAGGCCACGCAGAAAACCCGCAGGCAGATCATGACAGAAAAAGTCGATGGTCTTTTGGGACAGGCGCTGGGACAGCTCTATGTGAAACGCTATTTTAATGAAGATGCGAAGAAGCGGGTGCTCGACCTGGTCAACAACCTGCAGAAGTCTTTCGAGAACAGGATCAACCATGTTGACTGGATGAGTGACAGCACCAAACAAAAGGCGAAAGAGAAATTATATGCGATCACCAAGAAACTGGGTTACCCGGATAAATGGCGGGATTACGATAAGGTAAACATCGACAAGACCAAATACTTCGAAAATCTGCTCTCGCTCAATCAGAACGACTATCAGTTCCAGCTGGCGAAGTTGAACAAGCCTGTTGACAGGGCGGAATGGGGTACGACGCCCTCTACGGTTACCGCCTACTATAATCCCTCTTTTAATGAGATCGTCTTCCCGGCTGGTATTTTGCAATTTCCTTATTTTGATTTTTCGGCAGATGACGCCATCAACTATGGCGGGATCGGAATGGTTATTGGGCATGAGATGACGCACGCCTTTGATGACCAGGGAGCTCAGTTCGATAAGGACGGCAATGTAAAGAATTGGTGGACAAAGGAAGATTACGAGAAGTTCAGGGCAAAGACAAAAAGGGTCATTGACCTGTATAGTTCGTTTACCGTTTTGGACACTGTTCATATAAAGGGAGCCCTTACGGTGGGCGAAAATGCTGCTGACAATGGCGGCATCGCTATAGCCTACGATGCGTTCAAGATGACCAAACAGGGACAGGATACCAGCAGGATCGATGGGTTTACACCGGATCAGCGTTTCTTCCTGTCCATTGCCAGGATCTGGAGGGTGAAAACAAGAGATGCCTTTTTGCGCATGTATGTCAATACCAATCCACATTCACCGGCCATGTGGCGTGTCAACGGACCGCTGATGAGTATGGCCCCGTTTTATAAAGCGTTCAATGTGCAGCCCGGGGATAAAAATTACAAACCGGAAGATGAGAGGATAAAAATATGGTAATTATCACTCCATCCTCCGGCTGCGTCATCTCTTCGCGTCCTGCTATCGGTTAACCATCTTCTGCATCTGTTCAGAATAACGGGCTCCCTGCACTTCAATTGCGGAAATGGCTTCGTGGATCTCTTTCAGGTCAGCGGCGCCAAGCGTAATGTCGACGGATGTGATATTTTCTTCCAGCCGATGCAGCTTTGTTGTCCCTGGAATAGGTACGATCCATGGCTTTTGCGCCAGCAGCCATGCGAGGGCTATCTGTGCGGGAGTGGCGTTTCTTTCTTTTGCCATTTTCCCCAAAAGATCGACCAGGGCCTGATTTGCCTTCCGGTTCTCGTCTGAAAAGCGGGGAAGATTGTTCCGGAAATCGGATTTGTCAAATGAAGTGCTGGCATCGATCTTACCTGTCAGAAAACCTCTGCCAAGCGGGCTAAAGGGAACGAAGCCGATACCCAGTTCCTCCAGCGTTGGGAATACATCCTCTTCCGGCTCTTGCCACCAGAGCGAATACTCGCTTTGCAGCGCCGCCACCGGTTGAATGGCATGTGCGCGCCTGATGCTTTCAGGACCGGCTTCGGACATACCGAAATACTTAACCTTTCCTTCGCGGATCAGGTCTTTTACGGTTCCGGCCACATCCTCGATGGGTACATTGGGATCGATGCGATGCTGATAGAGCAGATCGATCACATCTGTCTTCAGGCGTTTCAGGGCGGCTTCTGTCACCGCACGGATATTTTCAGGCCGGCTGTCCGTCCCAAGTGGCGGCTTTCCTTCCTTAAAACCAAACTTTGTCGCAATGACGACCTTGTCACGGAATGGCGCAAGGGCCTCGCCCAGAAGCTCCTCATTTGCAAACGGCCCGTAGGCTTCAGCTGTATCGAAAAAGGTAATGCCCCGCTCAAACGCCCCCCGAAGCAGCCTGATCGCCTCCTGCCTGTCCATTGCGGGACCATAAGCAAAACTTAAACCCATACAGCCAAGACCGAGCGCTGATACTTCCAGACCGCTTTTACCTAATATTCTTTTTTGCATACTATTGTTTTTACTGACACAAAGGTATCCTGATCTTTCGGCCTGCATGGTATACAGATTGCGGACATTGTTACCAAAATTGCTGATTTGGGGTCATCCGGGCATAACCACCGGATAAAACGCTAATTTTGAACCGTCAAAATACTTTAGGCATGGAAAATATAAAACGTTTCGATACCATCAGCGAATACAACGCATTCAATAATACTGAAACACGGCATCCGCTGGTGAGTGTTATTGACCTGTCGAAGGCCGATCCACGGCCCGGCTACAGAACGTATTTTGGCTTTTACACCATCTTTTTAAAAGATATAAAATGCGGAAACCTGGTATATGGGCGGCATACCTATGACTACCAGGAAGGGACGCTTGTGTTTTTTGGCCCGGGACAGATCGTCGGCATCGACAGCAATGGAGTGAAGTATCAGCCAAAAGGATACGCCCTCATTTTTCACCCCGACCTGATACATGGCACGATGCTCGGACGGCATATCCAGGACTACAGCTTCTTTGGTTATCAGTCGAATGAAGCGCTGCATCTATCGGAACGGGAGCGGAGACTTGTCCTGGACTGCTTTTCCAAAATTCAGTATGAACTGGAGAACGCCATCGACAAGCATAGCAAAAAATTGATCGTATCCAATATCGAACTGTTCCTGAGCTATTGCGTTCGTTTTTATGACCGCCAGTTCATCACGCGTGATAATGCGCATAAGGGGATCCTGGAGAAATTCGAGATGCTGCTGAACGATTATTTCGGGGATGACAAGGCCCAGACACTTGGCCTTCCGTCTGTAGCCTATTTCGCCCGGGAGCTCAACTTGTCACCTGGCTATTTTGGCGACCTGATAAAAAAGGAAACAGGAAAGACCGCGCAGGAATATATTCAGTGGAAACTTATCGACATAGCAAAAGAACGAATATTTGACGAAAGCAAGTCGGTCAGCCAGATTGCCAGTGATCTTGGGTTCAAGTATCCCCAGCATTTTATCCGGGTTTTTAAACAGCGGGTCGGGCAGACGCCGAGCGAATACCGGCATTTAAAAATAGCCAATGACCAGCAGTGAAAATAGCCGCTGACCAGCAGTGAGGTCAAGACTCAGCTCACGGCGATACGCGAGAACCTGCCGCCGTCACAAAATGCAGCACTCCCTTCTCGTCAAAATAGGAGTCAATATGCGAGATCACCTTAAAATTATCCAGGAAGGAGCTCAACGGTCTTTTCTTATATAGTGCGCCGGCAAATTTTTTGTGGGCAAGGGTGGCGTCGTCGAGCTGGGTTTTTATGCCGAACCACCGGGCAAGCACCTGGGATATGTCCTCCAGCTCAGCCCCGTCGAAGGTGAAGATGCCTTCCCGCCAGCCGAGGACCTTGTCTGCCTGGAAAGGCGCCTGTTCTATTTTGCCAGCAGTCGATACCGCCTGGAAGCCGGGATTTAGTTTGAGGGTGTTCGTACCTGCCAAAAGGTTAATACCGCCATCCACCAAGGCGACCCTGACGGAAGTGGGGCTATAGGTATTGACATTGAACTCTGTCCCCGTCACCTGAATCGTATTCCCCGGTAAATGAATGATGAAGGGTTGATTGGGGTGTTTGGCTATTTTGCAATAAGCCTCGCCTTTTATTGTTATCTCCCGTTTGTCAGCCGCGAAGGTGGACGGAAAGCTGAGACTGCTGACCGAATTGAGCCAGATCTCCGACCCGTCGCTGAGTATTACCTTATAATCCATTGCAACAGGGACGTCGAGGGTGTTGAGGCCAGTAGTGGTGGAGGCCTCCGGAGACTGTGAGGAGACACCTGGAGCCTTTGGCGACGGGCCGGGGGCCTGTGAGGAAGGGCCGGGGGGCTGTGAGGCCGGGCCGGGAGTCTGTGGCGAGGGGCCGAGGGCCCGGTAACTCAGCGAGCTGTTGGAATTATCCAGCACAAGCTGCCCTTTTTGGAGCCTGCCGCTCGTAGCGGTGAGATCCACTTTCGATCCGTCTGCGAGCCGCAGCTCTACCGAACGGGGCGCCTGGACGATAGACGGCGCCTGGACGACAGACGGCTCCTGCCTGTTGATCGGTTGGCGCGCCAGGAACCACCAGCCGCCTGCGGCAAAGACCCCGGCGAGAGCCAGCATGATACCAGCCCGCAGCACCTTCCCTTTCCGCACCAGGCCCTGTTGATCCCGGATCTCACCGGGCAGATTCTTCCAGAACCCTGGTTGGTTGAGATGGCTGAACGATCCTTCTACCTGCCCGGCCGGCAGCTGCCGGAGCAGCTCGTCATAGGCGCTCTGTGCCCGATGGTCACGGGCAAAAAGTTCCTGTAACTCCCGGTCCTCTTCGGCCGTCAGCGTATTGGTGACCTTTCCCAGGAAAAGGTACTGATGATGATCGGAGATGCTGGACATGTTCTATAGACAGTTTTTTGGGTCTGATTCACTAGTCGGTCATCGGTTTTTCTTCAGATCACCGGGCCTTGCCGGATCAGCGGCCTTGCCGAATCTGCGGCCTTGCCGGATCTGCGGCCTTCCGGATCACCGGGCTTTCTTCAGATTAGCGCGCAGCTCCTTCAGGGCCCGGTCTATATGGCTGCTGACGGTGTACTTGCTGATACCCAGCTTTTCTGCTATTTCGACATGGGTCAGCTTGTCTATATACTGCATGCGGAAGACCTTCCCGGCCACAGGCGGCAACCTGTCGATGGCTTTATGAATAATCCGGCCCAGCTCTTCATTTTCCAGGGGATAGTGCGTTTCCGAAGCGGGCGGGACATAGGCGCCTTCCAGCTTATCCCGGGTCCGCATTTTGTCCCTGAGATTATAGGCCCTGTTCCTGGCGGCCTGGAAAAGATAGGCGCTGACCGATACCGCAATGTTCTCAAAGGTCCGGAAATACCACAGGTCGATAAAAAGATCCTGTACCAGATCCCTGGCTGCGTCTTCATCACGCAGGATGGACAGCGCCAGCACATACAGCCGGTTCCTGGACTGCAGGTACAGGTATTCAAAAGCCTTGAGATCATTTCGTCTGAGACTTTCGAGCAACACCATATTATCCAAATACTTGTCCGACATAGCTCCTGAAAAACTGTCAGCTGCAAACGACAAACTTATTAACTTTTTTGACAGGTAAATAAAAATAGAGGATTTAAAAAAAAACTGGCTGCTGACTAGTGAATGAAAAAAGAAAAACGGTCTCCCAGCATATACCTTCCTTTGAACTGCTTTTTGTAACACCAAAACTTAATGGCATGAGAAAGATACACACGCGGGCCCGCTCGCAATAAGGACTATCCATAAAAGACCCCTCGGCCCTGGGAAGCACGGAGGGGTGTGTCCAAAACATTACACGTAATATTTCAAACTATTGCAATTTATGCAAAAAAACGGGATTTTTTGTAGGGGTCAGGCCATTGCCTGTCTCATAAACCGAGTTAACTGGCTGCTGATTATGAGAACGAGTGCTGTATTATTTATGATGGTGTGCTGCGCGGCGCATTTACTCATCGCCGCCCCGGGCCGCGGGCAGGACAGGACAAAGCGGAATATCACGCTGGAGTATCACAACGCCCCCTTTACGACGGTCGTTAAAGCCATCGAGCAGCGGACGGGGTTGATCATCATGTACGAGCTGACCCCGGATCTCGAGAAAGATAGAGTGTCCATTTCCGTTAGTGGCCGGCCTGCTTCCGAAGCGCTCGACCTGCTGGTGCACGGGAGATTATTAAAATGGAGTCTGAAGGAGTCTGAAAATATCGTCCGGCTCGAACGATCGGACGCAGCGGCCACGATTTCTGCGAATGCCGCTCCCCTCCCTCCGGACCCGCCCCGCCTCACAGGCATCGTAAAAGATGATAAGGGACGGCCGCTGGCAGGCGCGACCATCGCGATACGAAACAGCCGGACTTTTGCCACGACCAATGCGGAAGGGGTGTTCAGCATACAGGCGAAGGAAGGGGACATTATCATTTGTACCTTTGTTTCCTGTGAACCCCGTACCATTCGTGTCTCGGCGGATATGCTGCACCTTGGGTCACTGGGTCAGATCATGCTGATTCAATCCGTGTCCGGACTTGACGAAACGGT
>DATJJA010000128.1:0-49269 GCA_035492595.1 Puia sp. | reverse complement strand
GCGATTGGAGCCGATGTGATCATCTCCGACTGGATGAATTCAACAGCCGCAAAAGAAGCCCTTGCCACGGCCGAAGGCGTTGTCCATCTTTCGGGTGACGCCAACGCAAAGAACAGGGCTGCCTATATCGGAGCTAACTATACCACCACCAAGCTGGTAGCAGATAGTTTAAAGCGGACAAAACAACGGATCATTTATCTTAGCTATGCCAATGCCGGCAGAGATAAAGACAACTTCTATCTGCATTATAAAGGAGAAGCAGAGCAGCTTTTGCTCCGTACAGGCAAAGAGGTGGTGATCTTTCGCTGCCCGGTCATCATCGACGCGCCCGGCAAGGGTTCCCGGATAGATGATCTTTTTATAGCAAAAAAAGGAAAGGCCGTGCCTGTGCTCGGCGACGGTTTGCAAAAGATACGCCCCCTCTATCGGGGCGATGTAGTGAATATGATCGTAGCCGCGCTGGAAAAAGGGAAACCAGGTGTTTATGACTTGTCCGGGCCCGAAGAAATGACCATCAACGATCTTGTCCGTTTGGCAAATCAGGACCCCAACGCCAAAATGAACCATATCCCTTCATGGATAGTGCCCTTGTTAAGCCGGTTTGTTCCTGGGCTGTCGCCAACATTTGCCGATCTCATGCTTCATCATACCAATAGCAGCTATGATCCGGAGACTTACCGGGAGTTCGGGGTTGCACCAACTTCCATTGTTTCACTTTGGGACGCGTGAAGATCACCCGGAGGCACTCTTTTTATCAGAGATATCAAAGGCTTTTCTACATACAAATAAACCAGGTGACCTACGACGATAGACAATGTAAGTAGTATGATCGAAAATAACCAGGCATTGGATGCCATTCCGAAATGCCTTAAACCCATAGCCGCTCCGCTTAAAACAAAAGGATGGACTAAATATAAGGAATAGGATGAATTGCCTATTTCCAGCAATAGGCTCCTCACCACAGATCTGCTTCGTTGGATCAAATGCTCCAGAGACAATAACCCGCTAAATATCGACAACATTGGGATTCCCCAAAGAAAGCCCCTCCACTTTTCCTGATCAGGCACCTTACACAGCGCCTCCAGTACAAGCAAAAGGCTTCCAAGCACACAGAAGACTATGCCATATTTAGGATCAAGCCGCACGGCTTTCCTGTCAAAAAAATAAAAACACCCCATTCCAAACACAAATTCGAGATATAGAATATTGGTTGAAAAATCGAATAGGACCCCATCATAATTGATACATAGCCCAATTACTACCAATATAGATAGTATGACCGAAGTTGCCTGCAAGGCTTTGTATGTCCCTTTGTGTATAAAAAAGCCCAATATGAAATAGAAGAAAAATTCATAACTGAGTGTCCACCCATTTGAATTAAGAAACTTTTTCCCATTGGGAAATAGAACATAGGAAGCCCAGATACTGGTTTCCCCTCCGGATGTATTTACTAACTTTGGATTATAAAGATAGATTGCCAGTCCCACCGTGGTGACAAGCCAGTACAGTGGCATGATCCTCCTTATTCTGAGCAGAATAAATTGATAAAAGGTTAAGGAACGGCTGGCAGTGGATACACACATGATATAACCCGAAATAAGAAAGAAGAGGTCTACTCCCGAACCTCCGATTGAGAATCCTTGTAAGGCGCCATTACCATATTGAGCCCCTTTGATGGATATATGCAGCAATACTACCAGTATGGAGGCCAGTCCCCTCATGATCTGGATAGATTGGACATTCATGAGATTCATTCTGAAAGGTATCACCCTGGAAGTAGGTTGCATAGCGACAAGATAATGAAAAGGTCATTATCAAAAATAAGAAAATGGCAGGTGATCAATTAGAAAAACCGTTCTTCTGCGCTGCCTTCAGCAGTTTCTTCCTGCCGCGGTCGATCGTATGGTTCCAGTCATAGGCAAGGGTCAGCCGATAGTTACGGGTTTGAGTGGTACTGTAGGACTGCAGGTTAAAGTTGTTACCATGTACCTGTGAAGTATTGCTCTGCTGTACAAAGGGATCCGACACATTCAGCGTGACGATGATCCTCTTCTGGAAGAATTTCCGCTGAATTCCCAGATTCATATTCACGGTAGCAGTGGAGACGCCCTGCGGATTACCATTCCGGTTATAAAGACAGGAAAGACTAAGATTCCATAGCTTGGCGGGGATATAGTTGACGTTGAAGTTCGTGTAGAACGATCCGTTGTCCTGGTATTTATTGACGGTCTTGTCATAAACGCCATACTGGCTGTAAATATAATTCAGCCCAAGATTGGCTTTTAGCGCACGGGAAAAGGTATAGCCTGACCAGGATCCTACCGTATATTCCGTTCGGTTACTGATATTCTCATAAGTTGTCCGCGTAGTGCCATCGGTTTGAAGGGTGGTGATCTGGGTGAAGATATTCTGGACTTTGTTGAGCCCAAAGCTGGAATTAAAATAATAGTTGTTGGTTCCCTTGCCGACATTCAGATTGAACTCATGCGAAAGACTGGGCATCAGCTGAGGGTTCCCGTATTTGATGTTGTAGGGATCCGAATAGTCGATGCTGGGGTTCATCTGATCCAGACCAGGTCTTCTGATCGTTCTGCGATATACCAGGGTAATACCCCACTGATTATCCCAGGTCTTGTTGATATTGGCAAAAGGCAGCCAGTTCCAATAGGTGTTGCCGGTGGTTTTCCCCGTATTGTAGAGGTCGAACTTTACTACCGTCCTGTTGACAGAGGTTCCACCGGTAAAGACCAGTCCATGGGCGATAGTCTGACGCAGCGAGGCACGCAGGTTGCTTTTTGTCTGAAGGAAGTTCAGGTCACTGCTAAGCGGATCATTGACGACGAAGTCATTGCTTGTCTTATCGAGGAAACTGGTTGTTACCTGTACATCGTTGCCGCTGTAATTGTAATACCCCCCTAATGACAGGATGCTATGCGCCTTTCGATCTAATGGCTTGTCATAGTTAGCCCTGATCTCATATCCTTTTATTTTGCTTTCGCTGCGCTGGTGCTGTGTAGAGTCGATCCCGGTCGGGCTATGGTCGGGATTGAGGTATTGCTGATAAAAAGAAAGGTCGTTCCGATTGCTGCTATAGTTGTAGGAGCCTGTCACTTCCAGCACTTCTTCGGGCCTTAGCCCCCGGTGCCGGAAGGTAAGATTTCCATTGGGATTGAGGTTATAGCCTTTGCTGCCGGTGGAACGGTCGCTCAGACCATAAAGCCCGCCCTGCTGATTCACCGAACTATAGTCGGTGACGGAGTTGTTGTTAAAATTATTCTGATTGATCTGCCAGACAGTGTTGAGAGAGTTGTATTTGTCAAGGTCATAGTCTACGCTAAGCCGGGCGCTAGGTCGGGTATTTTTATTGGTATATTTATTGGCTGTATTCAGGAAATTCGTGGAATCAGCAAAAATATTTTCTCGCTCGGAGTGGCCATTCCCGGTGTATCTGTTGTATCCTTCTCCCGCACTGAAGTTGACGGCCAGCTTGTGATCGCGATAGCTGAGGTTGGTATTTCCGCCATATTCGCCCCGGGTGCCGCCGTAGGTATTGATCCGTCCGCCGATGCCAATTTTTCCCTTTCGTGTTACGATGTTGATGACACTGCCATCCTCATTCGCATATTCGGGTGGCGGGTTTGGCATGACCTCTATCTTCTCGATCATATTGCCGGGGAGAGCATCGAGGAAGTCCTGCAACTGCTGCGCGTTGAGATTGACGGGTTTGCCGTCGATGAGAACGATGGGCGTTTTGCCTTCCACGATGAGGTTGCCGTTGGCGTCAGTGGCTACCAACGGGACATTACGCAACAGCTCGTTTGCGCTGGCACCGGCGCTGAGCGGAGATTCTGCTGCATTGAAGGTAAGATTCCCCCCTTTGCTTTGGATAATAGGTTTCTCGGCATACACCACAACGGCGTCCATGTCAGCGCTTTTCGGCGCCAGTTTGAGATCGCTAAGATTGAAATCGGATCTTTCCTGACGGATATGAATGCTATCGATTGAAAGCATACTAAAGCCAACAGCCGATACCTGCAGCCGGTAGACTCCATATGCCAGGTCATTGAATGTAAATGTACCGTCTGAACCACTGGCTATCGACTGCCCTTTTGAAGCGTCTGTGAGACCGATCAAAGAGACCGTAGCTCCTGGGACAGGCTTTCCGCTCTCCCTTTCAAGAATATTTCCAGAGATTATTCCCACCCCCTTTTGAGCCCATACGCAAAGACCGGAAAACAAACCGATAAGGATAAGTGCAGCGCCACGAAATTTTCTCATATATGGCAAAATAGCCGAAAGAGCCGTTTTTTTCCCGGACAAATATGCAACCGGTCGCAAAAACCGATCAGCGGAAGAGCAGATGAAGCTAAAATTTTAGGAATGCTGTAGGATCCTCAAAAAAATTTATTTGTCAAACCGCATCTGGCTGAAGTTGAACCCGCCCTTATCGGCAACTATCCGCAATTGATCAATTCCTTTGGGCAAGTTGCTGTTTTTCAGCTTGATGATCCTCCAATTGGTAAGGCCGCCGGTAGCAGGGACGGATATATTGCTGGCAATGGGTTTGTTGTTGCAGAACAGAGAGATCTTACCTCCGCTTTCAGCAGCGGCAATCATAAGTGAGATAGTATACTTATCGTCATTGACAACGTTTACGGTGTATTGAAGCCACTCGCCATCCTCAATATTGAAAACATGGTAATCCAATTGCTGCCCGGGATTGGCCTGAGGTCCCGTACTCTCTGCCTGGATGTCGACTCCGTCGTTGCGGTAAGACCAGCCGCGGTTGCCTGCCGAAGGCGCAGCAGGAGAGGCATACTGATACCGGGCAGTATCATTGTCCTTGTAGGCATACCCTTCACGGCCAAGATCATAGTCGACCGCCTTTATTACAACCCCATCCTTTATTATATGCTCATTGAACGGCATCGTCTGCGCCGAGCCGACCTGTCTGAACATCGCATCGGTGACATCCTTATGGTAAATATTATGCTGGATCCGGATGTTTTCCAACAATTCGTTCAAAGCCGCCTGTGCTTCATCAGCAGAAGGTTTTGGGCCGTTCTTAAGCCAATAGTTCAACAGCATCTGGTAGGACGGGGTCAGCCTTATTTCGAGAGGATTATTGACCCCCATCTTTTTCAGTTGCCACCAGCACCAGCCGATATCGTGGGATTCCACCAACCGGATAGCTTCCGTAAACCAGGTATTGGAATTCTCACCCGATTCACCCAGCCAGAGAGGTACATTATTATTAGCCTGCCAGTCGAGGAAATTCTGTATAGAGCCCTGTGTATTGAAGTTTCCATATTTATGAAAGCTCAGTACCATATTGTTATCCCATAATGGAAAGATGCCGTTATAGTTGTTTCCAAAGCCATTTCCTTCAATGATGACTATATGCGTCGAATCCACCTGCCGGATAGCGGATGTGATCTTCATCATGAGCTCACGCAAGGGCTTGTTTGTCTTTTCCCTTGTGCCGCGTATGTCCTTTGGATCGTCGAAGCCCCAATTGGGTTCATTTATGATGTCATAGCCGCCGATCGAAGGATCACCCGCATAACGCTGTGCCAGCTTTCGCCATAAGGCAATCGTCTTTTGCTGATTCGCCTCACTTTCCCACAAGGAAGGTTTGGATGGATCCCGGTCTGAAATATTGAGGTCATTTCCCTGACCGCCGGGAGCAGCATGAAGATCCAGTATGAGGTACATATTGTTCGCCTTACACCAGGCAAGTAGACTATCCGTCATTTCAAATCCCTTGGGCAGCCAGGTATTTTGCCCGGGTATGGGTTCTTCCTCCGCCGGGAGCGTATAAAGCCTGTAATGCATGGGCAGCCGTATCGAATTGAACCCCCAGGCAGCCATAGAATCAATATCGGCCTTTGTAGTATGATTGCTCAGCCAGGCATTGTAGAACCGGGCCGTTTTTTCGTCTCCGATCAGATCTGCAATTTTTTGCTTTATCTTATATTGCTGACCGACGCCATTGAGTCGGAACATATAGCTTTCCTGCAGCATCCAGCCGCCCAGACCCATTCCCCGCAGGATAAATGTCTTGCCGGTACCATCGACAATTACCTTGCCTTTGGCGCTAAGGAAACCTACCGGATTTTGCCCGAAGGAGTACGTAGAAAATAAAACAATAGCCAAAAAAGAGAAACAGTTCTTCACGTCATCGAGTTTAGTTAAGTAAATAAATGATCTCCAACCGATCCTAAGAAGTCGGTTAAAGATGTCTCATTTGAGATCATTAGCTTTTTCCGTAACCGGTACCTGCTGCTTTCTACTCCACGGATGGAAAGATTCAGCAGATCGGCAATCGCTTTTGTAGAAAGATTGAGCCTGAGATACGCACAGAGCTTAAGGTCCGCAGGCGTAAGCAAAGGAAAGCTCTCTTTCAATATTTTCAGAAAGTCATTGTTGGATTTATCAAAATAAAGCGAGAATCTCTCCCAGTCGTCATTCATCTCTAATTGCTCATTGATGATCTTGATGATCCGCCGGATATTTCTCGTCCTCTTCTCTGGCTCCGTCTCTTCCTGTACCGCCAGGATCTCATCCTTGATCTTGTTCAGCAGCTCCCGCTTCTGTAACAGGTTCATGGTGTTGGAGGCCAGAACCGCATTGTTGTGCTCGACTTCCGTCTGAAGCTTGACATTTTTTAACCGGATGATCTCATTTTCATTCTTCTCGATCTCCAGCTGATGGAGATACTGGAGACGCCGCTGCTCTTCTTCAAACTTTTCCCGCTGCTTTTTCAGCCGGTTGGTATGCTGAATGATGTATTTGCGTTGTTGCCTCTTATAAAAGAAATAAATACTTGCAATGATCAGGATGATATATAGGAACCAGGCGGCAAGAGTGTTGTACCACGGTGGCGAGATAGTGAATGCGAAGCGGCTTACGGAAGATATACGGCTGGTATTGTTCCTGGCCCTTATTTCAAAAATATAATTGCCGGCCGGCAGGTTGGTATACGATCTTTCAGTCTTTTTTGACCAGGGAGACCATTCCTTTTCGTACCCTTTTAACCGGCAGTCATATTCTACCGTTCCACCGAAGTAAGGGGAAGAGAATTCAAAATGTATGGAGTTCCATTTATAGCTGATCTTGTCCTTAACATTGAAAAGATCCCCCGACCTCGTTGAATCTTTTTCAAAGAGGTAACCGCCGAAAAGAGTGCTATCCCTTTTGTGAAAAGCTATTACCGAGCGCAGCAGCACTCTGAGACCACGGCTGGCCGCCTTATATTTCTCATAGTTGAGGTGATAAAAGCCCGTTTCGCTCGCTATCAGGACATTATTCTTATTGATAGGATAGATGAATTCTTCGTCGTTACCGAGTATACGATTGTTGAGTTCAGAAAAATAGACCTTTGTAGGGTTCTCCGGCGAAGACATGTCTACAACACCCGGCTTCCGGTCTTCAACAAACCAGATATTCCCCTGGATATCTTCCCTTAAATAAGAAACAAAGGCAGAGCCAAATAATTTCTTAAGGAAAGCAGATTCCTTAAAGTCACCGGCGGACCTGTCATATTCAAAGCTCCCATTCCTTGTCATCAGTACGATCCTGTCATGGATCTTAAAAACATAGTTATGGCCCGAAGACAGGATATGATGACTGTCAATATAAGGCTTGCTGACCGGGCTGCCTGTGTCGTTGAAGCTGATCTTATAGAGGCCCTGGTAGGGATGCGCTACCCAGATATCGTTGCCCTGGACAACGGTATATTTTGCCGATTCGAAAAAGGTATGCGATTTTGGATTTAGAAACTTACCCGCCTTGTAATTATATACATTGATGCCGTTGTAGGTGCCGCCTATGATCCGCGGGCAGGGTTGTTGGGCCGTCAGCGGCTGAAAGAACCAAAATCCTGTCGAGGAGTCGAGTGTGGTAGCGGTATTATTACTAACGACATAGGCCCCATCGTTGCGGCCCGCCAGGAGCTGGTTGTTTACTACGGATAGTCCCCATACCTGACCACTGCCATTGCCAACCGGGCTAAAACTCCCCTGGAGTCCATTGAGCTCGTCGTTCTGTTGTACGGGTATACTATAAAGCCCGATGCCCGTTCCGATATAAAGCCGGTTGTCGTAGATAGCGGCCGAATAGCCGGGACTCTTGTTGTCGTGGTTGGGGTTGATATGATTGATGGCGCTGTTGTAGATGACAAAGTCTATTCCGTTATTAAGACCCAGCCAGATGTTCTTTTCCTTGTCCGAAAAGACGACATTGACCGTATTGGATTGAAGCCCCTCCCCCTTGGTTACATGCTGAAGGATCTCTCCGCGGGTATTGATGACATAATACCCTCCCAGCCGGGTAGCGATGACGATCTGCGTGGTATCGATCGTACAGGAAGAATGTATGATATCGGAAGTGATTGCGCTTATCGCAGGCGTTTCAAACCTGGTCATATTCGTCCCATCGATAATATAGATGCCCGACTTCAGCGTTGTCACCAATGTTTTATAAGTTCCAAAGTCACTGACGGACCTGATCGAAACCTTGTCTTTTGAAAAATCGTATGGCGTATTCAGCGATTGCCATCCGCCGTCTTTAAATAGCATCAGCCCTTGATTGTATTCCTGGGCGATAAGCAGCCCTCTGTTGACTCCTAAAAATCCCCAGTTTATACTTTTGAAGGCAGTGATCTTACCATCGTGATATCTGAATATGCGTTTGTTCGACCGAAAGAAGATGTCGTTTTGGAATTGCACAACATGCCATACGTCACTGAACTCTGTTTCGCCGGGCGGGATCAGGCTTTTCAGGGACCGGTAAGACAGGACTCCCTTACCGTCAAAGAAGTAATACCCTATTTCCTGCTGACCACCAACATAGATCCTATCGTCTGCAACCGTCAGCGAACGGACGATGCTGCCATTCGGCAGGGGATAGGTTTTCCAGTACGTGCCATCAAAAACCAACAGCCCATCATCGTTGGCAAAATAAAGCAGTCCTCTTTTATCCTGTCCTATGGCCCTGTTCTGATTTCCGGATTCATACGCTGTTTTCGAATAATTGATGATCTCCGGGATCAGGATGCTGTTCTGGGACAGGACCCGGCTTGTAGCCAATAGGGCAATCAATATCGTTAGCAATCGTTTCTTCATGCAAGTGAATGAAGTTATGCTATTTATATATAGCTATTTTATGTGTTCTTATGAAGTACGGAATACTTTTTGACTCCGTGCCATTATTAAAGTATATGGTTTTTGATGTTTGTAATGGCATGTGGCAGTCAATACAGCTTAAACTTACCAAATTAAAATCCCGTTTTTTTTGCTCGCTTTCTTTTAAGCTGCTTACCGCGTGGGCGGAATTCTGATGGCAGTCCATGCACTTCGTAATAAAGGCAGTGAGCTTATTCTTTTCCGACTCATGGATATTATGACAGGAAGTACAGGTCATATCCGACCTTTGAAAGCAGAGACTTGCCTTCAGAAGCTGTACCTGTTTGCCATGTACGTCGGGTTCATGGTTTTCAGACGCGAACTCGGGGAATAAAAAATGCGACAGGGTATCCCCAGGCACAAAGTCAAAAAGGGATCGCAGCGCCGACTGGTCATTCCCCGAATGACAAGTCGCACAGACATCCAGCTGTTGCTGGCGGGTCATAGATCTTATGGGCGTGATAAATTGGCTGGTTTTGACAGTAAGGTTCTCTCGCTGAAATTTTACATGGCTGGCTGCGGGACCATGACAGCGTTCGCAGTCTATTCCATAAACGATAGAGTTCCTGTCGAGATTTTCGGTGACGGACATAGCCCCCGACTGGACAAGTTCCCTGTTCACATAAGAGGCATGACATTCAAAACAGCGGCTGGTGATGGCCCGGTTATAGCGGGCATGTCTGGCGGAAAAACCAGGACTATTGATCCAGGTATTCGAGCTCGCCAGCCAGGTCAGCGGAAGCTGGAATAACTGGCTTCCCTTCCACCAGGCAAAAGTTTGCGCTTTTTCCGCGGAACCCAATGCCACATCGAACTCTTCCGACGTATTCTTCTTGCCGTCGATAAAATAGGATTGAAAAACGGCTGTTTGCTTTTCTTCGATCTGGATATAGCTGGAGTCTGTAAAATAGAAGGGGCCGCTGGAAGATGTGACGAGCTTTTTAAGATGGTCATGGCCGGCTTGGGCGGACGTCTTGAAATGATTGCTATGCGAATAGGAGTCAGAGATATTCCGATGGCAATCGGCGCATACTTTCGAACCGGCGTATTGGTCACCCCGGGGATCGCCGAAGGGATTATTTTGAAGACATCGTGAAAAAAAGACGGTTACCACAGCAAGCAGGCTAATGACCAGGATGATTTTAAGGTACTTCATGGCTATAAAAAAATGTAGATCAGAAAGCGGAGGAGTAAGCCGCCTTCTGATCTACAGAAACTAGAGTTTTATTGTGTGCCGCCCCATTCCTTACTTTGGTTGAGCTTGGTATTATTAAGCTCTGATTGCGGGATGGGGAAGATCTCGTTCCTACCGGCTACGAAACCTCTGGAGGCAAGGGCGGTGGCCGCTTTACCCCAGCGTACGAGATCGGGAAAGTAGAGCCCCTCGCCTGCCAGTTCCATTCTTCTTTCATACTCGATGCTGGCCTGGCTCACAGCTACGGGAGCCAGTCCTACGCGGTTTCTCACAGCATTCAGCAGCTGATAGGCCCTGCTCCCGGTACTGACGTCCGCACCTGCATTCATCAGCGCTTCGGCCTCCATCAGATAAGAATCGGCCAAACGGATCTCGTATTCGTCCTGGCCAAAATTCAGCTCAGGCGTATTGGCTGCCTTATCGGATACCCTGCCGATGTATTTGCCGAGATAAAGTCCCGTATTATTCCAGGCTTGCGAGGAATTGTAGGTGGCAGCGCCGGCCGTCTGAAGACTGTCCATATCGGCAATAGTCGCGGGATACCGGGGGTCTCCATGCATGATTGCGCCGAACGCCTTTGTGAACATCAGGAAGCTATAACCGGAGAAATAGTCGGGCGCCGCTGGTTTCAACTGGGAGTAACCACGTGGACCCGTAATGATACAGATCAGGTTCCCTTCGCTGGCGCCGGCGTCGGCCCAACCTCCGTTGGAAAGTGCACTATGTGCAAATTCCACTACCGATTCGGAATTGAACTTATTTTTTGATTTCCACAGATCGGCAAAGTTTGGCATCAGGGAGTAGCCATAGACAGAAGGGGCTACGCCTGGATTCGGCCCATTGACGTCCTTCAGCATGTCGGCAGCAGCCTGCCATTTCTTTTCATATAATAACATCTTACCTAAGAGCGCCTTTGCACCGCCTTGCGTCAGACGACCGCCTTCTGTAGCAACAGGTACGGTCTGGGGCAAATTCGGGATAGCGTCGTTAAGGTCTTTTTCCGCATAGGCATAGATAGCAGCAGGCGGAGCCTGTACAACGCTGTAAAGACTGTCGACAGGTACGACGCCCGTGATCAGGGGAACATTCTTAAAGAAAGTGACGAGGTCAAAATAAAAGGCTCCACGCATTGCTTTCAGCTCTGCAGTGTACCTGGTCTTGGTTGCAGCATCCAGCCCGCAGTTGTCAAGCTGGGTGAAAAGGAAATTGGTGCGGTAGATCCCGGTATAGCCTTTGTTCCAGAGATAACTTTCCGGACCGGATGTAGAGCTCAGGCTAAAATTCTGCATTACCTGCAGATCGTTGATATCTCCTGCGCTGCCACCACCGGCAACATGGTCGCCACCGGCAACATCCATGATAGCAAGCTTGTCATATAGACCCCCGGTTTGAAAGCCAAAACGGTCATAGACGGCCACCAGGGCAGCAAAGGCATCGGCTGGTGTCTTATAATACTGGTTGACAGGAATACGGCTTTGAGGATTCACGTTCAGCTCTTTTTTACAGGCCCCCAGCATCTGGGTGCCCAGGGCAAGCACCGCTATGTAAACAAGATTTTTCGATTTTATCCGGAGACAATTATTTTTCAATGGACGGATGGAAACTCGCCGGTTATCCGCATGTGTGCTATTTTTTTTGCTCGGTTTCATATAACAATTGGTTTGACTTTTTTAAATTAAAATCCAACATTCACACCCACCAGGAACGAACGGGCGGGAACATATACACCTTTATCGATACCGAACTGTGCACCACCGCCAGTATTCGGGCTGATACCGATCTCAGGATCGTAACCGGAATATTTTGTGATGGTGAACAGGTTTTCGCTAAGAGCATATACACGTAATCTCTGACAGCCCCATTTGTTGAGCATACTCTTGGGAAGGTTATATCCTATTTGAAGGGTTCTTAACTTAAAGAAGTTGCCGCTTTCGAGATAAAGACTGGTAAACCTGGAGTAGCTTTTGCCGGGGTCAGCAGCCGCTATCCGGGGTAGACTGGCGCCAGTGTTGGTAGATGTCCACGCATTCAGATATTTCTTCTGATAATTGGCCGTATTGATATCCAGTCTTCTCAAACCCTGGAAGATCTGGTTGCCGCCCGATCCGCTGCCAAAGGCGATAAAATCAAAGTTCTTATACGCCAGGTTGATGGTAAGACCATAGCTGACAGTTGGGTTAGGATTGCCAAGATAAGTGCGGTCATTGGCGTCGATTATATTATCATTTTGCAGATTGGCTATCTTAAGATCACCGGGTTTTGCCTCAGGCTGTAATTTGGTAACCTTGTCAGCGCCTACATAACCATCGACCTCAGCCTGGGTTTGGAAAATGCCGAGTGACTTATATCCGTAGTAGCGCTGATAAGCCTGCCCCAGCTGTGTACGGGATATATTCCCCATTGTCTGGAAGGTGGCGCTGTTGTCTTCGAAGTAAAGCTGGCCAGGCAGCATCCTGGTGACCTTATTTTGGTAGAAGGAGATATTACCATTCAGACCAAGAGTAACCTCACCCAGTTTCTTTCTATATCCGGCTTCGATTTCCAGACCCTTGTTTTCCATATCATCGAAGTTCTGTGCAAAGGCGCCATAACCTACATAACCGGGTATCGCCGGATATTGCAGGATGCCGGTCGTTTTCTTCTTATAGACATCGACGGTTAAGGTAAGAGCATTGAACAGGATGGCGTCAAAACCGATATCGGTCTGCGTAGTCTGTTCCCATTTCAGATCGGGATTCGCAGGAACGCTGGGGCTGTAGCCGATGTTCACCGCGCCGCCCGTACCAAAAGAATAGTTGCGTTGGCCGCCGGCATCTACGAGTGGAACAAAAGCAAAATCATCTATACCACCATCGCTACCCGTAACACCATAGCTGGCGCGGATCTTCAGGTTGGTAAGTACATTGTTCTGCGGGAAGAAGGTTTCGTTGGTGGGAACCCAGCCAACCGAAGCAGAAGGGAAATAACCGAATTTGTTGTTGCCGCCAAAACGCGAAGAGCCATCCCTTCTGACAAGTGCGGTCAGCAGGTATTTTTCCGCGTAGTTGTATTGCAAACGGGAGAACAGTGAGTTGATGCGATGGTCGGTACCGTCAGAGCCGCTGCTGTTCTGTCGGTCAGCCGGCAGCGCATTATACAGGAAAGAAGCCTGGTCAAAGGTCTTTGCCGGGACGTTATTATAAGAAATAGTAGAGCCTCTGGTATTCCCATCCTTGTATTCACCCCACCCGCCGAGTAAGGTAACATTGTGTCTGTCAAAGACCCGGTTATAGGAAACAGTATTTTCAACATTCCAGTTCATCAGCCAATTCTGGTTCCGGGTAAGATTGGATTGGTTGATAGACGTCGAAGTGTTGTAAAAAGCAATGGGGGTAAAAGATTCATAGCCGTAAAAAGCCATCTTTGTACCTAAGGTCGAATGGATAACCAGTCCTTTTACCGGCGAGATATCGACATAGGCATTGCCGATAATGTTATGTTCCCAGTTATAGTTACCCAGGTGGTTCTGGATATATTGCAAGGGATTTTTCATTTCCTGGCCGACATAAGGAGATATCCCATAAAACTGACCGGAAGGAGTGCGGGTAGCGGCAGCCAGCTGTGCAGCCGTCTGGGGAATAAATATCTTTTGCCCTATGGAATCGGTAACTATAGCAGGTGTGATAGGATCGAGATTGAGGGCAGAGCTTACCACGCCGCCAAATTCCCGGTTCACATCCCCCACGCCCTTGCTTTTACCATATTCATAACCCAGGTTTTCGCCGAAACTGATCCATTTAGCAGGTTTGAAATTGGTGTTTATTCTATAATTCAGCCGTTTCCACCTGGAGATAGGAGTGGCAATGATCCCCTGGAAATCACTGTAACCAAAAGAAGTGAAAAAGGTGGATTTGTCATTGCCGCCGCTGATACTGAGCTCATGGTTTGTTTTGGGCGCGCTGTAGTTGAAGATCTGTTTCTGCCAGTCGGTGCCACCACCAAGAGAAGCGGGATTGGCAAAAACAGGAGGCGCGGCTGGGTTTGCCGCGATCGCAGCCTGGTTTCTCAACGTAGCATACTGCTGGGCGTTCAACAGATCGACCTTTTTCGCAGGCGCCTGTGTGCCGTAGTATCCATTGTAATTGATACGTAGGTTGCCTGACTTGCCTTTTTTAGTGGTGATCAGGATCACGCCGGAGGCAGCCCGGGTACCATAGATAGCAGCAGAAGCAGCGTCTTTTAATACTTCGATCGATTCGATGTCATCCTGGTTAAGATAACCGATCCCACCGGCATCGACAATAACTCCATCGACCACCCATAACGGGTCATTCTTTCCAACGCCTTTACCAAAGGAGGTAAAACCTCTTAGCCGGACGGTCGCGGCGGAGCCGGGCTGGCCGGATTGAGAAGCGATGGTCAGACCAGAGGTCCGGCCTTGCAGGGACTGCTCGACCCGAACAACAGGTTGTTCAGCAAGGTCCGCTGCCTTAACACCGGAAATGGCGCCGGTAACAACACTTTTTTTCTGGGTTCCATATCCAACCACGACCACTTCATCCAGTTTGGATGCAGCAGTTTGATCGAGCTGGACTGAAATAGAACCCGAAGCGGGAATGGCGACCTCCTGGTTGGCCATTCCAATGTAAGAGATGATAAGAACTTTTGCAGAAATAGGTACAGTAAGCGTGAAATTACCGGAATTGTCCGTCGTCGTTGCGACCTTGTCACCCCTGACAGAAACAGTCGCACCGGAAAGAGGTTGGTTGGTTGACCTGGAACTAACATTACCTGTTAGGGTATGGTTTTGTGCCGAAGCTGCAAAAAAGAGGATCTGAAAGAACAATAATGCACGAAGATGTAGCAGAAATTTTGCTTTCATACAACAAGCAGTTAGGTTAAGAATTAGGAATCAGTTAACAACCGCTAATTTAGTCGTGGTGCTAAAGTTTTTCCAACTAAAGGACTACGGCAATGCTACGTCAAGCAAAAAATAGAATTTATTTGATTTTATCTACACATTTAATTTATTGACTAATAATTATTTATACTTTTTAAAGTGTATTACTTTTAAATCGGTTGCATTAGTGCTGCTAAAAAAAATGGAAGGAAGATCGGAGCTTCCGAAAGTTTTTATCGGCCTACATGTTCCGAGGATTTGAGATATTCTCGAATTTGAGTTTGTCTATATATTAATAATATTGGTACTAATTTCTGAAATTTTCTTGCAACGCGAGCGAAATTAAAATATTGGCAAATATTGATATGCATACCCCATGCCCTGGTAATCCCGGTATATTGACCATTATTATTTATATTTCAACTACTAATCGACCATTTAAATCTCAAATTATGGGAATGAAGTTTTGGGTGCTGTTTACCGTGAGCGTAGTTATCGCTGGCACAGAGGATGGACTTGCACAAAACCCTCCGGCTCCGGGGGAGTTTGTCAAACACATATTGACCAGCGACTTTATTTCCGAAGGAGTCGCACTCGGGGACGTTAATAAGGATGGGAACCTCGATATTCTGGCAGGGGCTTATTGGTTTGAAGCGCCGAAATGGACCAGGCATGCCATTGCAGAAGGCAAACATTATTCCCCGACCACCGAATTCAGCAATTCCTTTTTGGACTTTAGCATGGACGTAAATCAGGATGGCTGGCCGGACCTGATCCGTATCAGCCTGCCTGGCGAAGAAGCAGTATGGTACGAGAATCCGAAAAATAAACCCGGGTACTGGCCCGAACATTTTATCCTGAAGAATGCGGGCAATGAGTCCCCCGCTTTTGTGGATGTGGATGGGGATGGCAAACCGGATATCTTGTGTAATGACCCGGTAGCCAAAGAGATGATCTGGATGAAGTCGCCCTCCCGAAAAGGGGATACAACCTGGACGCGATACATTATTGCAAAAGGAGACATTCCGGGGGTAAACCGGTATACCCATGGACTTGGCCTCATCGATATGAATGCCGATGGGAGGCCTGACGTAGTCATCACCAAAGGATGGTGGGAATGCCCCCTGGACCCCGGAAAAACAAACTGGGTGTTTCATCCGGCGGATTTGGGCGAGGACTGCTCACAGATCTATGCCTTGGATGGCGGACGGGCTGGCGGGGAAATGGGGCAGCCAGATGCTGCAGGGAGACAAGGGCTGGGACCTGTTGGTAACCTGGTCAGCGCATCGGCACATCGTTATGGTGTCTGGTGGCATGAGAAAGTAGATACGGCCTGGGTCCATCACCTCATTTTTGACGGCGTTTCCGAGACCCATGCGGTGGCTATGGCAGATGTGAATGGAGACGGACTGCCCGATCTGGTCACGGGGAAGCGATATTTTGCGCACAATGGCGAAGACCCGGGCGCATATGAGCCATCGGTTTTATATTGGTTCGAACAGAAGCCCGGGACAAAACCAACCTGGGTTCCGCACCTGATCGACAATGACTCAGGAGTTGGACTGCAGGTATTGGTACAGGATATAAATAAGGATGGATTGCCGGATATCATCGTCGCAAATAAGAAAGGGGTCTTCTTTTTTGAGCAAAAGAGACTTTAGGTTTTCATTTTGACACCTTAAAGCTACTGGCAGCAAACTCCCGGGGATCTGGGTTACAAAGGACTACCCGCTTGTTCTGAGGTTTCAATTTGAAACCTCAAAATTTCGAATTCTTCTTTTGTGAGCTGGAACATGAAATCCTTGGGAAAACGTTTGATATTCCGTTTCACGGCGAGGTTAAGTGACTTGGTGGCCGTGGTGCGCGCAGGTGGATGCAGCGCCGGGGCAGCAGTGCGGCCAATGATGGCACAATCCGACTACTCGGATCGAAGGCTTTTCACCGGCGAAGCTACCGCCGCTTTGATGGCCTGGTAGCTGATGGTGGCAAACGCAATAACAAGCGCGATCAGACCCGACCCCAGAAAAATACCCCAGCCGATGGTGATCCTGTAGGCGAAGTCCTCCAGCCATTTGTTCATGACCAGCCACGAAATGGGAACGGCGATAAGAAAAGCAAACCCCACAAGCCTCAAAAAGTCTACCGACAACAACCTCACAATCCCCGTAACGCTGGCTCCCATTACTCTGCGAACACCCACCTCCTTGGTCCGTTGGAGGGTGCTGTAAGAAGACAGTCCAAGCAGGCCAAGACAGGAAATAAAGATGGCCAGGACGGCAAAATTGATAAAAAGGTTCCCAAAACGCTCTTCAGACTTATATTGGTTATCGAACGCTTCGTCGAGGAAAAAATACCTCAGTGGAAGGGGAGTACCTAATTGATCCCACTTTTTCTTTATAGCTGTTATGGTACCCGGCAGGTCCCGGTTTGAGACCTTTACAGAAAGATAATTGCAGTCATTAAAGTCCAGGCAAATGCTCAGGGGAGTTATTTCCTGCTGAAGCCCGTTGAAATTGTAGTCCTTTATGACACCGATGATCTGTCCCTTCTTCCCCCACTGGCTAAAAGACCGGCCTATAGCCGCCTGGGGTGAAGCATACCCAAAGAGTCTTACCGCTTTTTCGTTGAGGATCATAGCCTGCATGGTATCTGTAGCTATATCTTTGTGGAAGAAGCGACCGGCAAGCAGCTTCATCTTGTATTGTTCCATAAATCCAAAGTCGACATAGGTCAGATCGAGGTTGGCAACCTGCATTTCCCCCCGGATGTTTTCTACCTGTGAGTAGGCACTGTAGGTTCCATCGCCGGGAATGCTGCCGGAAAAGGCGGCGGATTGTACACCGGGCAGGCCCGCGACATCCTGCCGGAAGACGACCTTATGCGGATCATTTCGCGTATCCAATACCAGCATCTGATCCTTACTAAAACCAAGGTCACGGCTTCGCATGTAATTAAGCTCCGAGTATACTACCGCAGTGCCGATGATGAGGCTGATTGAAATGGTAAACTGAGCAATGACCAGCCCCCTACGCAGGGCAAGGCCTTTCCTGCTGGTTGTAAAACGCCCTTTCAGGGAAGCTATCGGCTTAAAAGACGAGAGCACCAGTGCAGGATATACACCAGCAAGCAGACCAATGACCATTGCGATGAACAGCAGGGTAAGGACGTACCCCGGCCGAGTAAAGATGCCTTCGCTGATGGTTTTGCCGGCAAGCTGGTTGAAAAGAGGCAGCGCCAGGCTGCAAAGACCAAGGGATAAAACAAAAGCGACCAGACAGACGACGATAGATTCACCAAGGAACTGACCGGTAAGCTGAACCCTGGCCGCACCGACGACTTTGCGAATGCCAACCTCTTTTGCCCGTTCGGCCGCCCTTGCCGTAGTAAGATTGACAAAATTGATACAGGCAATCAGCAGGATAAAGAGCCCTATGATTGAAAATATATACACATTCCTCTTACTCCCGGAGACGAAGCCTCCGCGCGTGGACCAATAGACGTCTTTCAGACCTTCAAGTGATAAGATGTAGTTCTGCTGTTGTGCCTTTAGCTTTTCACCGATATGTCTTTGGATGAACGGCTTCAGTTTAGCCTGCAGGCTGGCCGGATCGACACCGGGTTTCAGGAGCAGCAAAGAAGTGACGCTGAACTGACCCCATCTATAATCCAGGCTATCCCGGAATCTTTTCCGGGTAGACATAGATACAAAAAGGTCGGCCTTTATCGAAGAATTTTCGGGGATGTCCTTCATGATGCCCGTGACCGTGGCGCTGAAACCACTGTCGGAAAAAAGCAGCGTCTGACCCATGGGGTTGCTGTCCCCAAAATATTTTTTTGCGGTGGTCTGTGAAAGGACAACGCTAAAAGGGGACTTCAACACAGTAGAAGGATTTCCATCGACAAGTGGAAAATCGAGGATGGAAAAGAGAGAAGAGTCGGCAAAGACGGTTCTATTCTCCTCAAAACGGACATCTCCTCTTCTTATCAATATCCGGCTGGAACTAAGCCTGACTATGTTTTCCACTTCGGGATAGTCAGCCTTGAGATTGATGGCCATCGGCATAGACGTATTATACGCATGCTGCGTGGCGGCGGTCGATGTCAGATCCGTCACCAGGCGATAGATCCGTCTTTGTTTCGTATGGAACTTGTCATAGCTCGTTTCAAAGCGGACAAATTGATAGATCAGGAAAAAGGCAGACATGCCAACAGCAAGGCCTATTATATTAAGGAGAGAAAATGCTTTGTGACGACAGAGACTACGGAAGGCGATCTTAAAATAGTTTTTTAGCATAGCCGGTTTTTATAAAAACTAATGGATTAGGAACACATCCGATGCCAATTGAGTACCTGGCTTAAAATCAACATTTTAGGATGGCGCTTCGGGGCCAATGTGTCCGGTTTTGAAACAAAGGTTGTCCGGTATAGCCACGAGGGTTCTATAACGACCGGTCCGGGGCACGACAATTGATTATTTAGGGGTCAGGCCATGGCAACGGAATCCTTTCTTACAAAATATGTTTTTAGCACTGATCATAAGGTAATAGCCAAACAATTCCTTATTACGGGAATGGTGTGGGCGGTGGTTGGGGGAGTTTTTTCAGTGTTGATGCGGTGGCAGTTGGGAGGAATAGCGGACGGCAGGATCCAGCCGGGTACCTATTACCAGCTGGTGACCATGCACGGCACGATCATGATCTTTTTCGTCCTCACCGCGGGATTGAGCGGTACCTTTGCCAATTTTCTCATCCCGCTGCAGATAGGAGCAAGAGACATGGCTTCCCCCTTTGTGAATATGCTGTCTTACTGGTTTTTTTTTGCGGCAAGTGTGATCATGCTGACGTCCTTTTTTGTGAAGGGCGGACCTTCAGGCGTAGGGTGGACGGCATATGCACCTCTCAGCGCTTTAAAAGATGCCGATTCGGGAAGTGGGATGGGCCTGGACCTATGGGTCATCAGCCTGGTTTTCTTTATCATTTCGACATTGATGGGCGGTATCAACTATATTTCTACCATCCTGAATATGCGGACCCGGGGAATGTCGATGACCCGGCTGCCCCTGAGCATCTGGGGCCTGTTATTCACAGCCATCATGGGATTGTTGTCTTTCCCGGTGCTGCTGGCAGCCTTTGTGCTGCTGCTGTTCGACCGGAATGCAGGAACCAGCTTTTATCTTTCAGATATCTTTATGACCTCGACCGCGCGGGCATTGCCATATGAAGGCGGCAGCGCTATTCTTTACCAGCATCTTTTCTGGTTTTTGGGGCATCCGGAAGTATATATCGTCATTTTCCCCGCCTTTGGGATGGTTTCGGAGATCATCAGCGTCAATGCCCGAAAACCGATCTTCGGCTATACGGCCATGGTCTATTCCATGTTCGCCATCCTCACCCTTTCGTTTATGGTTTGGGCGCATCATATGTTCGTGTCGGGACTCAATCCGCTTCTGGGCTCTGTGTTTGTGCTGCTTACCCTGCTGATAGCGGTCCCATCGGCGATTAAAGTTTTCAACTGGATCACCACGCTCTGGAGGGGGAATATCCGGTTTACTCCAGGAATGCTGTTTTGCATCGGGTTCGTAAGCACCTTCATCTCCGGAGGACTGACAGGGATCTGGCTGGGAGATTCTACCATTGATATACAGCTCCATGACACCTATTTTGTGGTGGCGCATTTTCACCTGGTGATGGGAGTCTCGGCTATGTTCGGCATGTTTGCGGGGGTCTATCACTGGTTCCCGAAGATGTTTGGCCGGTTTATGAGTCCTGTGCTTGGATATATTCATTTTTGGGTGACGCTCCTATCGGCCTACCTGATCTTCTGGCCGATGTATTATGAAGGACTGGCAGGGATGCCAAGACGGTACTTTGATTTTACGGGATGGATCTCTTTTAATCAGTTCGGCGGCCTGAATATCTTTATATCGGCAGTAGCGATGCTGGCGTTTGCAGCGCAGCTGATCTTTATATACAATTTTTTTTCATCGATCTTTAAGGGGGGAAAGGTTAAGGATAAGAACCCATGGCAGGCGAATACATTGGAGTGGACGACACCGATAGAGCCAATTCATGGGAATTGGCCGGGTGAGATACCCGAAGTTCATAGGGGACCTTATGAATATGGAAAGGATGGGATTGAGTTTATGCCGCAAACCTCACCCGCACCAACTAATAATGACACTTCTGACATTCCGTCCCACCCACATCCTCAACCGTAACGGAATCTTTCTGCCCCGCCTTCAGCTCCCGGGTATATTTTGTATAGATACTATAAAACTTATTGCCATGCACACCCGCAGCAGTATCCGGAAAATCGACTTTCGAGGTCCGGTGACAATTGATACACCACCCCATGCTAAGCGGGGCGAATTGCTTTACTTCATCCATCTCCTGTACCGGTCCATGGCAGGTTTGACATTGCACTTTACCCGCACGAACATGCTGAGCATGGCTGAAAAAGACATGATCCGGAAGATTATGGATCTTTATCCATTCGATCGGTTTTCCCGGCTTAGTATATTTCCCTTTCTCCGGATCATACCCCGTATAACTGTATAATTTTTTGATCTCATCATTGGGGCTGACGATAGCTCCGCCCCCCCGTTGCAGTCTTTCACCATGATAGTCATTGATGGCGGCATGGCAATTCATACATATGTTTGGAGAGGGCACAGAAGCCTGTTTGCTTTCCCAGGCATTGCCATGACAAAGAAGGCAGCTGATCTGGTTGAGACCGGCATGTATCCGATGTGAAAAAAAGATAGGTTGTTCTGGTTGGTAGTTTTGAGACCTCCCGAGACCTATCCCCCACTCCACCATCCAAAATCCAAGTACCCCGAATAATAAAAGACTCGCCAGAGCAATGTAGAATTTGTTCCTGTAGAGTGGCACAGGGGGAGTTGGAATGATATTTTGCTTTTCCTCGACAAGTCTTTTAAGACTACGATTGTGCAGGTAGAGACCAAATACAAAGATCCCTAATATAAATGTGATCATCCCATATAAGACCGAGTGGTCTTCCAGTGGCTCTGCATTAGGATAAGTCGAGGTATTCGTTTTGGCCAGGGGTTCCGTGTAATTATTTACATAGCTCAGGATCGCATCTATTTCTCCATCGCTAAGACCGGGGAAAGTATTCATCGGCGCCCGGCCGTATGAGTTGTAAAGATTATTAAAATATGTATTGCCCGATGCGAGGACCTTTTGATTGTTGTGGATCCAGTCATGAAGCAGCTTGCGATCGGGAACACGGTCGGCGACGCCCTTCAGAGCAGGCCCCGTAATCACCTTTACGGGATTATGACATTGGGCGCAATTGGTTTGGAACAGAAGCTTGCCGTCCTGGGACAAGACCCGGGCGGCTGGAAGGAATGTTAAGAGGATGAGGAGCAGCGGGTGTATCTTTCCGGACATATAGTGGCTCATGGAAAAATCATGCCACTGCTCTCTCGGGATTACAGCAGGTTGCTGGTCATCGGGTCGATGACCGCTTTCACTTCAGCGACAGTATTGACAGGAAAGCCGCCCAGCCTGGCATGTTCGCGGATGAGCTCTTCGCTTTCGGCAATATGTATGCAGTAGATCTTGTCTTCGGTGACAAATGACTGTATCCAATGATAAGGCTTGCCAAGCTGGGATACGACATCGCAGGAGGTCCGGGCAATCGCCTGTAGTTCTTCCGGCGAAAGATTTCCCGCTCCGGGGAGGATCCTTTCGATTACAAACTTTTTCATGTGAGTGACTTTTATAGATGAACAATAATACTTCCTGATCAAAGTTGAGAATATCCCCCTGATTGAACGACAGAGGTATTCCCTATTTAAAGGCGCCGGATTCCCTATTTTATGATGCCAAGACGAACGGCCTCCTGGACGGCTTTCACCCTCGAGTTGACCTCCAGCTTGAAGAGCAAGGAAGAGATATGATGATCGACGGTTTTGGCGGAAATAAAAAGCCTGGCCCCGATCTCTTTGTTTTGCAGGCCCTCTTTTAAAAGCTCTAAAACACCCAGCTCCCGGTCGGTGAGAAGGGCAGGGTTGGCCAGGGTCGTTCTTCTCAGCCCCCTGGGGATGCTTTTGATCCCGGAAGTTCTCATTTCCTGTTTCATTCTCTCACATACTGCATTGGCGCCCAGTCTATTGACAATGGACATAGCCTCTTTTTTACTGGCTTCATCCCCTTCAAACAAGGCCAGCGCCAGTTCATAAGGACAGCCCAATCGTTTCCATAGCTCCGCCGTTTCTGCGACAGTTTTTGGACTGACGCCCCCCTGGCCTTCATAAGCCTCCTGGTAGGGTACCGTCTGTTTCCTGGTTTTCAGGAGCCAGAAATCAAATTCGATACTCCTGTAACTACCGCCAATTTGCCCGATCAGTCCTATAGCACTTTCGATGGCTTCCATTTCGATAATACCTTTTCCTGTCATCCATTCGTATTCCAGCAGGGCTACAAGGGCCGGAAGGATCCGCTGCGGCTCCATAGCTTGAAAAGCCATCGTTTTTGCCTCGAGAAGAAGAGGAAGCGGATCGGTATCGCCTTTCCGCATCCTGATCGTTGCAATGACAACCAGCGCTCCCATTTTGACGATAGGCGCCTGATCCTCCTTTTTCAGGAGGCCGGTGGCAATGTCACAGGCTTCCTTCCAGTAGCCGGTTTCAAGCATCAACCTTGCTTTGCAGGATAACATATACGTTCGCCAGGAGTCCAGCTCTCTTTCTTCGCAGTAGAGGATGCCTTCCGCCAGGATTTGTCTGGCAAAAACATAGTCCTTTATCTGAACACCATTGCTGCTGAGATTGGTATATGCACGGGCCGCATGTTCGTGATAGGAATGTCTCAGCGCAAGATCCAGGCTTTGCTGCAGAAGCCCGACCCCCTTTTGCTTGTATGCCGGCACCTTCATTTGTACTGCCCCGACATTGTTCAGCGCATGGGAAAGGATTTCGTCATCACCTAATTCCCTGGCTATGACAATGGCATTCTCACCCCAGTGAATACATTCGACAATTTGATCCGACAGCATTTTCAACTGGGACATGTTGCTGTAGGCCATAGCCTTTGCCCTCGAAGAAGGCTGTTCGCTCAGAACCTCGATGGCTTGCAGACCATAGCTCTCCGCTTTTTTCCGGTTGCCGTCAAACCACCAAAGACGCGAAAGGAACCACATGGAGTTCCCTATTTTTTCGATGTCGTTTTTTTCTCTCCAGATGTTGAGGGCTTTTCCCTGGTAGACGATTGCCTCTTTTATCCGGTTGGTCAGATAACATTCATAAGCATAACTTTCATAGAGTTCTACCAGCTTGTCTTTGTCTTTTCCCTGGTAGTATTCAATGGCTGTAAAATAGAGTTTGGAGGCTTCTATGTGAGCGCCCAAACAGGCTGCTTCAGCGGCGGCAAGTGGTGCATAACGCACTACCACGTCATATTCATTGGCAGCCTTGGCATGATGGATGATGCGTTCGGTCTCCTGGTTCTGCTCGAAGCTGTCCCTGAACATCTCCAGGATCTTTTTATTCAGGGCTACTCTCACAAAGGGCGACAAAGAAGCCTCTATCGTCCTCCGGTAAAGCTCATGCTTAAAGAAAATTTGTCCATCCTTCACCAACAATATTTTCATCTCCATACAATTGGCTACCGCCGCCGCATACATCGGCTCCATCATTTCAAGATACCTCAGCTCGAACCCGGTCGGCAGGACCGATAGTATTTCCCACACATGTTTTGTCTTCTCATCCAGCCGGTGATAGACCGACATTATAGAGTCCTTGATATTATCAGGCACGCCAAGGCTGTAGCTGGCGAGTATCTCGTTAACATAAAAGGGATTGCCACCGGAAATGCTGTATACGTTCTCCCCGCTGTAACCCTTTTCCTCGGCTAGTTTTTCTACTGCCTGTCGCGAAAGTGGGGTCAGCTGAATACGGGTGAATGAGTCGGGAGGCAGCTGGCCAAGGACATTCCTCAGGGGATGACGCGCATGGATCTCGTCGTCCCGGTAGGTCAGCACGAATAAACAATGAAGACGTGTGATACGTCTCGCGAGGAATTTGATAAAATCAAGCGTAGCTTCATCAGCCCAATGTATGTCTTCGAATACAATGATTGTGAGGTCTTTCTGACTGCTTATTTCATAAAAGAAACGGTTGAAGAGTTCAGCCCGGTCTTCTCTGTTACCCGTATTGTCCCAGCTGTCTCCCCGGATCTGCCAGATGATATCATATAAAGGAGCCAGCGGACGCGGTGTAAATAAGGCGTCACAGGAACCCTGGTAGATCCGCGCCCGGCCCTTTTGTTCTTTACAAAAAGTTCTTAGCAAAGATGTCTTACCAATGCCAGCCTCACCACTTAGTAGTATACAATGTCCCTCCCCTTCTGCAACGTCTTTCACTTTCAATTGCAGCGAGGCTAAGAAACCGGCTCTTTCGATCAATTCCATAGTAGCTGTTTATAAATTGGGGGGGACTGTCATGGTAAAATAGGGAAAAATCCCTAAAGCCTATAGCGAAATTGAAGGTTCCTTTGTGATGGAAATTTCAATTATCAATTTTTAAGCCATTTTATCATGAAAGTTTTGTTTGCTCTCACAGTGGTTGCAGCCATTTGTCTCCTTTCTTTTCGCCTGCGGGCTCAGTCCGATAAAGCTGTCACTGAATCAGAAAAAAAGTCTACCGAACACCTGTATTTAGACGTTCATCACCTTGGCCCCGGGAAGGTGACAGCGGCGGCGGTCGCAGAGGCACATGCAAAGGATCTGGCTGTTCAAGGGAAATACGGCGTACATTTTCTTAAATACTGGGTCGATGAAGCCGGGGGGGATGTATATTGTCTTTCTTCTTCAGCGGATACCCAATCCATTCGTAGAACGCATGCCAATGCTCATGGGTTGCTCCCGGACCAGATCTACGCGGTGACCGAAGGTAAGGAATCGGCTGTCAATGGGGAAAAGAATTTCTACCTGGACATCCATGAATTTGGGACTGAAAAGGTTACGGCGAAAGATGTAGCAGCCGCCCATCAGAAGGATCTGGCGGTCGAAGGGAAATATGGCGTGAATTTTATCAACTACTGGGTCAATGGAGGTGTAGTGGTTTGCCTGTCACAGGCTCCGGATTCTTTGTCCGTGATCAGGACGCATAAGGAAGCCCACGGACTGGTTCCTCAGCATATTATGCAGGTCAAGCCGGGAGAGAAATGATCGATTTGGGCATCTAAGATGCTACAACCGGCAAACAGTAGCCCTGCACGAGCGTGCAGGGCTACTGTTTTTTCGCCCTTGCCCTTTCGAGAAAGCTTTTTTCTTTGAGGCGACACTCTACCTCCACGATGGCTTGCATGAGATTGTTCTTTGTATCGGTGATGTCTGCTATAGCCGCTACCATGATCTGCCAGACAGGCTGCATTTGCTCCACCAGCCCCTTGCCTTTTTCAGAGAGCTTCAAAAGCCGTTTGCGTTCGTCCTGTTTGTCTTTCTGACTTTTTATGAGTTTTTCCTTTTCCAGTTCCTTTAAGAGGCTGATGGTAGAAGGATGAGTATACCCTATTTCCGCAGCCAGCTCGACGACACTAAGTACCGGCTTATGATGTAAAGTATAGATGACAGGGAACCATTTGGGTTCAAAGCTGATGCCATTAGCTTTATAGATCAGGGCTCCGTCTTTCCGGAGCTGCTCGCTGAGACGCTGGAGCCTGGTAGATATCGCAAGAAGGCCTGATTCGTCGATGACATTCATTGGGGTGTATTCGGTTAGTTCAAATGTAAATGATAAAAGACATTATCAGCCATCATACGCGGGAAATAAGAAGGCAGGCCTTCGACCTCTATCCGCTGAAAGCCATTACGTTCGTAAAACCGGTGGGCGGCTTTGAGCATGTCGACAGTTCCCAGATATATATCTGTGATGCCTTTCCCGTTGCAGTATTCGATGAGGATAGCTAGCAGTCGTTGTGCGATCCCAAGCTCTTTGCCACGGAATTCTTTTTTGACGAACATCTTTCGGAGCGCTCCGGCGCAGTGGCCCGTATCCATCAGTGCGATGGTGCCGATCAGCTCGCCTTCCTGTATCGCCCCCCAGAAGCCACCACCCGGCCGGATGTAATGGGTTTCGATGTCCAGCAGGTCGCGCTGCCCTTCAAGGGTGACAGGGACATTGAATTCTATTTGCTGGATCGGCAGGATAAGATCGACTATGCGCTGACAATAGTCGTTCGTGAGCGGGGCGATGGTGATCGGTGTTGTTGTGATTGCGTTAGACATTGAGTCAAATTTATGTCTAAAACTACGTAGTTAACTACATATATCCAAAAAAAATACCCGCATGAGATAGGCACAGATAGAATATGCGGGCAGAGTTTCTTTTTTTGTACATTAGCTGCGTAATAACATCGGATTGCTTGTGAAAAGTATCTCCAAATATGAGGAGAGTATGCTGCTTTCAAGAGTGGCAAAAGGCGAGGAAGACGCCTTCCGGATATTGTTTACCGAATATCGCCACCAGGTATATCAGATAGCCAGAAAATTATTGCAGTCGGAGACTAAAGCAGAGGACGCCTTGCAGGAGATCTTCCTCAAGATCTGGCTCAACAGGGAAAAGCTGCCCGAAATCCAATCTTTCAGCGCCTGGTTGAATACTATCACCCGAAACTATCTTTACAATGCCCTTCGCAGCCTGGCATATGAGGAAGTGTTTCTTCAACAATCGGCTCAGTCCGGCCACTCGTTCGATGGCCGGGAAGATATTTTATCACCGCTGGCGCTGCAGGAGTTGAAAGAGTTATTGCAAAAGATCGTCGGAACCCTGACTCCTCAGCAAAGACGTGTTTTTGAGCTAAGCCGGATGGAGGGGTTGCGGCATGAAGAGATCGCCGCGCTGCTGGATATTTCCAGGGAGACCGTAAAAAAACATCTTGGCGAAGCCTTGCGTATCGTACGGGAAAAAATGGCTGGTTACCGGAACCCCGCCGGCCGGCTGCCCACCACCGGCCGCCCGATCATTTAAAAAAATCTCTTTTTCTACCCCCTTTTTTTCTCCCACGTGTCTATATGGGAGAAACACCTCATTTTATGGAGCCTTCTTTATCCAGGCTGAATTACTTGTTACAACGTTATATCCATGGCGAGACCACATCGTCCGAGCGGTTGGAGCTGATGGAAGCTCTGAAGGCGGGTCAATTGGAGAAGGATGTGCAGGAGTGGATCTCTGCCGAAATGGAAGCTTTTGACCGGAAGGGACCGGAGCTTACCGAAGAAAGGGCGGGGGTTTTGCTTTCGGAGATCTTCCAGTCGGGCAGGATTGCATCGGGGCTGGGGGAGAGACAACTGGAAGGAGATGAGGCCTTGCCGGGAAGAGCGGCGACTGGGAAATTGGTGCCAGTGCGACGGATCGGGCCTCGGTACTGGTATGCGGCTGCCGCAGTGGTGCTGTTGGCGATAGGACTGGGCGGCTATCGTCTCTGGGAAGAAAAGGACAGGAAAGAGGTCATCGCCCGGCGATCAGAACGACCCGATGTATTACCCGGCAAACATGCGGCAGTGCTAACGCTGGCAGGCGGCCAGCGGATACTGCTCGACAGCGCCACGACCGACACCATCAGCCGCCAGGGGAATACTGCCATCGTCAATCAAATGGGAAGACTTGCCTTTACCGGACTGCCTGCGGGCAGCGAGGCAGAGCTGGTTTATAATACGCTGACGACGAACCCGGGAAATCAATATCAGCTTGTCTTGCCAGATGGTACCCGGGTATGGCTGAATGCGGCGTCCTCTATCCGGTTCCCGGCGAGCTTTGGAGGAAAAGAAAGAAGAGTGGAAGTCACAGGAGAAGCCTATTTTGAAGTAGCCGCCAATGCCAACAAACCTTTCTTTGTGCAGCACGATGGACTGACCGTAAGGGTGCTGGGTACAAGCTTTAATATCAATACTTATTCAAATGAAGCTACTGTCGCCACTACTCTGGTGGAGGGAGCTGTGCGCGTCGGTTACGGAAGCAACAGCCAGGTACTCAGGCCAGGTCAGCAGGCTCGAACAGGCAGTGACGGTCGTATCCTGGTCACGGATGGAGTCAGCATGGAGGAGATAGTCGCGTGGAAAGATGATCTTTTTTATTTCCGCAGTGCCGATATCGGAAGCATAATGCGTCAGCTGGCGCGCTGGTATGATGTGCAGATAGCGTATGGCCATGGAAAGATCGGGGAGCGCTTTTATGCCCGTATACCAAGAAATGCGCGTCTTTCGGAAGTGCTGGATGCGCTTGCGCTGACCGGGAAAGTACACTTTTCTATAGAAGGGCGGACGGTCAACGTCAGTCCTTAAAAATAAAGCCGGACCCTGACGCCATCAGGACCCGGCAAGTTCGGATCAATTTAGAGATGTTAGTCACTGTTTGCTGTCCCCGCTAGCCGGCGGGGCAGCTATTATTTAACCCAAACTAGTCAAAGTTATGGTATCGATTGCTATTTGTCAAGCCCGGGCTGCCGTCCCGCGAAAAACCAAATGCCTGAAGATGAAACTCACTGCCTTTCTTTTGCTCTGCTCCATTTTACAGGTTAGCGCCAGGGGGTTCGCGCAAAAGATCACCCTCTCGGAGCGGGAGGTGTCCCCTGAGAAAATATTCACCCGTATCGAGCAGCAGACGGGTTATAAATTCGTTTATACGGAGACTTTTCTTAAGAATGCACGGCCAGTCACGATCAACCTGAAAAATGCTTCGCTGGATGAAGTCCTGACCATCTGTCTGAAAGACCTGCCCTACACCTGGTCGATACTGAACAAGCTGGTTGTCATCAAGGATAAGACAGCGGAAAATGCACCTCCTCCCCCGCCTGTCCAGGATATTACCGGGACGATCCTCGATGATAAGGGGAATGCAATAGCCGGCGCCACGATTGCCGTCAAGGGTACCAGGCAGAACGCGGTGAGCACGATCGATGGTGGTTTCTCCTTTAAAGGTCTTAGAGAAGATGCCGTGCTGGTGATCTCGTTTACCGGTTATCAAACGAAGGAGATAGCGATCAGGGGAAAACATGAGCTGACGGTACGATTGGAGATCAGCGTGAGCGCCCTCAACGAGATCGTCGTGGTGGCCTACGGAACGATCAGAAAGAGGGATCTGACCGGATCTGTGTCACAGGTAAAACCGGCGGAGATCACGTCCTACCCGGCCAATAATGTCATCAATGCGCTGCAGGGAAGGGCAGCTGGCGTACAGGTACAACAGAATAACGGGGCTCCGGGCGGTAGCATCAGTGTTCGTATCCGGGGTACGAATTCGATCCTCGGGGGAAACGAGCCGCTATATGTGGTGGATGGATTTCCTTATCCCAAAAACCCGACCTTTATACAACCCGGAGATATCGAGTCGATCGAGATCTTAAAAGACGCTTCTTCTATTGCTCTGTATGGGAGCAGGGGTGCCAATGGAGTTGTCATGATCACCACCCGCAACGGACGCAAAGGAGGAAAGACACAGGTAGATATCTCCTCCGGCTATACCGTACAGTCACCCATGAAGAAGATCAAGCTACTGAATGCAGGCGAGTATGCCCGGTTCTACAACCTGCAGGCGGCAAATGACAACCTGTCCCCGTATTTTACACAACAGCAGATAGATTCCCTGGGCAAAAGCCCTTCGACGAACTGGCAGGATCTCGTGATGCACGACGCGCCAATGTATACCAATAATATCACGGTCAGCGGAGGGGACGACAAGACGCAATACTCCTTTTCCGGGGGTCTCTTCAGCCAGAATGGGATCATCCGCAACAGCAATTTCAATCGGTATACGCTTCGGGGTAATCTAAATCATGAGATCAGTAGGATCTTCAGTGTGTCCTATAACATTTATCTGACAAGAAGCGATGGACGTAATCAAAATTCGGGAAGCAGCAACCGGGGAGCAGACCTCATCTCGGGGATGTTGGATGCCCCTCCTACCCTCTCTCCTTATCTCGCTGACGGCAGCTACCGCCGGCTGAACACGGCCTATCCTTTTATCTCGAATACGATAGTCAACCCGCTGGTGATACTGAACACGATCTCAGACCGGTTCAAGGCAGACAATGTCTTTTCCAATGCAGCACTGACGATAAAACTGATAAAAGATCTTTCGATACGTATTTCAGGCGGTATATACAATTCGAATAACCGATCGGATTACTATGCAGCCATCGAACCATCGACCAATTCGGTCGGGACAGCAACGGTAGGCACTAACCAGGAGACCAGCCTGCTGAATGAGAATGTGGTCACCTATAACAAGACGGTCGGCGAACATCATCTGTCGATGACGGCGGGGTACACCTTCCAGAATTTTGTTGCGACGACGCTGACAGGGTCGGGGACCGGCTTCCTGAGCGATATCAGTCAAACAGGCAATCTGAGTGCTGCATCGATACCTGGCATTCCCGGCACCAGCTATCAGAAATGGGTCTTACTATCATTAATTGGCCGGTTGAATTACAGCTATTCTGATAAATATTTTGCTACACTCAGCTTCCGTAGAGATGGTTCGTCGCGTTATGCCCCTGCCAACAAATGGGGCAATTTCCCTTCGGCGGCATTAGCATGGCGGATATACAATGAAAAATTCCTCAAGGATTCGAAATGGCTCTCCGATCTGAAACTGAGGGTCAGCTATGGCGCAACGGGCAGCACGGCAATCAACCCCTATGCCACGCTGAACCAGCTGAGTTCAGGCAACACTATTTTTGGCGATAACCCGTATATTACCTACGCTCCCGGCAATACTCTTCCCGGGAACCTAAAATGGGAGACCACGAACCAGTTTAACGGGGGTGTCGATGCTGCCTTTCTGGGTGGGCGGCTAAGACTGGCGGCAGATGTCTATGTCAAGAAAACAAATAACCTGCTGAACAATGTACCGTTGCCGGTCTCGATGGGATATACCACCACTTTACAGAATGTCGGGCAGGTGCAGAATAAAGGCCTTGAGCTGGCAACTGAAGCGGATGTCTTTAAAGGAACCGTCAACTGGACCGTCGGCGCCAATATTTCCTTTAATCGCAACAAGGTCCTCAAACTGTACCAGGGACAGGATATTCTCGGGCTCAACCTGTTTACCGGTATTCTGAACGACTATGCCAATATTCTCCGGGAAGGCAAGCCAATGGGAATGTTTTACGGGTATAAGGAAACAGGCTATACTGCCACCGGGGATATCCAGTATGCCGACCTCAACAAAGACGGGAAGGTCACCGCAGCTGACAAGACTTTTCTGGGCAATCCCAATCCGGATTTCCTTTATGGATTTAATTCCATTGTTTCCTACAAAGGACTGGAGCTGACCGTGTTCATCCAGGGATCGCAGGGGAATGACATGTTCAATCTCAATAGGACATCCACGCTGGATCTTGGAATGGGGCTGAATGTACCGAGGGACGAGTTTTACGATCACTGGACGCCTACGCATACCAATGCCAAATATCCAAAGATCTCCCGCCTGATCTCGGGCAATATCTCTTCCCGTTTCGTAGAGAATGGTTCCTACCTGAGATTCCGGAACATTCAGCTGGCGTATAATTTACCCGTGAAAAGTTGGGCACACGGGTGGTGGCGCAGCGCACAGTTATATGTCAGCGGACAGAACCTCATCACTATTACGAAGTATTCCTGGTATGACCCGGATGTGAATACATATGGAAGTCCAAATTCCATTACGACGGGTATCGACTATTATACGTACCCTACTTATAAGTCAGTGACGGTGGGGCTGCGTTGTGGTTTCTGATTGCAAAACTTTAATGCCATTTTATGAAGATGAAGATCCTTTTACCGATAATACTACTTTTGAGTCTGGCCAGCTGTAAAAAAACACTGGAAGAGCATCCTGAATCCATTGCAGCAGAAGCCTTTTATAATACACCGGCAGAGGTGGAGTCCGGGCTGAACGCCATCTATAGCCCGCTGAGAGATCAGAACAATCTTGGAGCCATCTATCAGACCCAACTCGAATGTTATGCCGATTATATGTATGGACGCGGTAGTCATGCGGTATTGAACAACTACCAGGGGCTTGACAACACGAATATCACAAGAGTGGGAACTATCTGGCAGCTATTCTATCAGTCCATCCGGAATGCCAATATTATTGTCCAGAAGACGCCGACTGCAAAATCAGTGACAGACACGGCTAAAAACCGGTATATTGCGGAAGCACGGTTCATGCGCGGGCTGGATTATTTTTTCCTGGTACGCAACTGGGCCGGTGTGCCATTGCGGACGGAGGCCAATATGGATTCGATAAATCTGAAAAGAAGTTCCGCTCAGGAGGTATATGCCCGGATCGTGAGCGATCTTATCTTTGCTGAGGCCAATCTGCCGAATGTTCCGCGATTGATCGGCACGCCTTCAAAGTGGTCCGCAAGGACGGTCCTGGCCGACGTCTATATGAATATGGGGATGTATTCCAACGCCAGGAATGAGGCACAGGCAGTGATCCAGTCAGGAAATTTTTCCCTCGTAAATGTGGGCGTAGCAAGTGATTTCGACAAGCTGTACGGCGCAGATGTCGTCAATTCCACGGAGGAGATCTTTTACCTGAAATTTGCACGGGCTCCTGCCGGCCAGGGGAATTACTATCCCATGTATGCCTTCTATCCCAATAGCGGGTATTATCCACCCGGTGGATATTATACTTTTTATAGCGACTCTGTCAACAATAGCGTGCTGAAAAACTGGGACAGAAAGGATTTAAGGTATAGCTATAACTGGTATGGTCAGACCTTCGGATTGGGTAATACGACGGTGCTGAACAAGAAGTATGTAGACAAGCAAGCCGTGACCGCGGCGGGGAATGACTATCCCATGTACCGCTACGCCGACCTCCTGTTGTTGTATGCGGAGGCGGAGATGCGGGTTAACAATGGGCCGGATGCCGATGCCATGGAGAAGCTGAACATGGTCCATAGAAGGGCTTATGGAAAAGATCCGCTGACGGCTAATTCGACAATCGATTTCGCGCTGGCGGATTATAGCTCAGCAGATTCCTTTCTGACGCTGGTGGTTAAAGAGAGAGGATATGAAGACTGTTCGGAAGGCAAACGGTGGTTGGATCTGAAACGCCTGGGAATTGCAAAGCAGGTGATACTGGCCGTAAAAGGGATAACAGTCGCTGACAAACATCTGCTATGGCCTATACCGACTACGGAATATAATTACAATAAGGCGATCAATCCGGCCACGGATCAAAATCCGGGATATTAAAAACTAATTTTATGATCTGGAGAATTCTCATTTTTTGTTTGATCTTTTCACGGGCCGGCGCCCAGAGTTATGATATTTGTATCTATGGCGGAACTTCAGCAGGAGTGATCGCTGCCTATACCGCGTCAAAGATGCATAAGACCGTGATCCTGATAGAGCCGGGGTTTCACCTCGGCGGATTAAGCAGCGGAGGGCTGGGATATACGGATATCGGCAATAAATATGCGATCGGAGGACTTTCGCTGGATTTTTACCGGCGGGTAGGGTTATACTACGGCGTGCTTGAGCAGTGGGTCTTTGAGCCACATGTGGCTGAGGGCGTCTATGGACAGTACGTAAAGGAAGGGAAGCTAAATGTGTTATATGGGTGGCGGATCACGGCGGCGACAAAGGACGGGGCAATGATCCGATCGATACACCTGGAGAGCCACGCAACAGATGATGCAGCAAGCGCAGCGACTTCTGGCCTGGCAGCCCCAACTACTTCTGGCACTGCCGGGACGGCAGCTTCTGGTGCGGCAAAGGAGATAAGGGCTAAAATGTTCATCGACTGTTCCTATGAAGGCGATCTGATGGCGAAAGCGGGTGTATCGTACACGGTAGGCCGCGAGGCGAATAGTCTATACGGCGAGACCTATGACGGCGTACAGCTGAGGGACAAACATCAATTCCCTGATGGGATCGATCCTTATAAGACACCGAAGGACCCGTCAAGCGGACTGTTATGGGGTGTTAGCTCACAGCCGCCTGGGGAAAGAGGCGCGGGTGACAAAAAAGTGCAATCCTATAATTACAGGATCTGTCTCACGAATGATCCGGCCAACCGGATACCGATAACCCGGCCGGAACGCTATGATCCGGCAAAATATGAACTGCTGCTTCGTTATATCGCGATAAAGACGCCAGGTGATCTCTGGGGATTTTTAAAGTTTGATCTGTTACCCAATCATAAGACAGATATCAACAACAACGGTCCTTTTTCAACCGATATGATCGGCATGAACTACGATTATCCGGAAGGGGATTACGCAACCCGAAAAGCCATCATACAGGCGCATATCGATTATACCAAAGGGTTCCTGTATTTTATCGGCCATGATCCCCGGATGCCAGAGCGCTTGCGCCAGCTGATGTTGCAATGGGGTTACCCAAAAGACGAATATGCCGATAATGGAAACTGGACGCCACAATTATATGTAAGAGAAGCGAGAAGGATGGTCGGCTCTTATGTTATGACGCAGGCCAACTGTGAAGGAAGAGAAAAGGTAGAGGACGGTATTGGGCTGGCAGCCTATACGATGGATTCACATAATTGTCAGCGGGTGGCGGTGAACGGGATGGTAAAGAATGAAGGGGATGTACAGATAGGGGGATTCCCGCCCTATCCCATTTCCTACCGCTCCATCATCCCGAAGAAAGAGGATTGCCGGAACCTGCTGGTACCGGTATGTCTTTCAGCCAGTCACATCGCCTATGGAAGCATCCGCATGGAGCCCGTATTTATGGAGCTGGGGCAGTCGGCATCTATCGCCGCAGGTCTGGCCATCGACCGGGGACTATCCATACAGGAAGTGGATGCAGCCGGTATACGGCAGATCCTAAAGGCCAACCCGCTGGCGGATGGCAGCACGCCGGAGATCCTGCTCGACAATGACGACACGGCTCATGTGGTGGTAAAGGGCGGATGGATCAGACAACAACAGGATGCTTACGGCTTTTCACGCCTGGCAGATACGGCGTCCGGCCGGACCGACACCCCTGCCGGCAGGGCAGATACAGCGGCCGGTAGGGCAGTTGCCGCGGCAAATGGTTCGTCAGCCAGTGAATTGAAGACCGTTCGATTTCTTCCGGAGGTGATCAAAGCAGGAGAATATTCCCTGTATATCTACGTGCCTCGCATTAAGAATGGGACCACTTTTACTACGGTGACTATCAGTGGCCTGAAGGAGCTGCGGGTAAAGACAGGTGGATTGTCCATCGAGGGACAGACAACGGGACAATGGGTGGAAGCGGGAAAGGTCTCCCTGAAAAAGGGAACCGATAATTATATAGAGATCAGCAATAAAGGGGCTGATGGCGCGGTGGTTGCAGACGCCGTCCTGTTGGTGCCGAAGAGGTAAGGGATTGGCGCTGCCCCGGCAAAGGTTTGAAGTGGGATTGAGTGTTAAACTTGCTTTTCCACCACGACGGTGCCGGCTACAAGGTCGCCGCTATTTACCTGGCGTTAGTATGATATTTCTATATTCAATAGGCCCATGATCTCCCTGGAGATAGATGGGACCAGGTTCTCCTTCACGGCTGTCCAGGGCTCCGCCGGTGATGCCGGGAATCTCCTGGTTGCATATAACCGTTTTGCCATTGAAGACGATAGTGACCAGCCTGCCTACAAGGGTAATATCATAAGATTGCCATTCACCGGGTTGTTTGGCCGGTTGTTCGCTGGGTGAAAGGAACCCGTAGACAGCGCCGATCTGGTTATTGTAAGGTTCTGCCGCGTCGCTGTTCTCGATCTGCACTTCATATCGGCCCCGCAGGTAAACGCCGCTGTTGCTGCCCTTGGGATAGCGGAATTCGATATGGAGTTTGAAGTCGGTAAAACGGGCGTCAGTGACGATATTGGAGCCGGAGTGGTCGCTGTGCAGAACACCCGATGTCGCCTGCCATTGATTGCTTGAACCAGAGGCATGCCAGCCCTTGAGATCGGAGCCGTCAAATATTTTGACCGGTTCGCCCCAGGTTGGTTCTGCATTACGACGGAGGGACGGAGCACGATGTCCAACCCATTGGTATGATTTCCCATCAGGATTGATCAGAGTCCCGCTCAGGCTGTCGCCCTGGAGGCTGCCTTCAACGGAAAGGTTGCGATCCTCACGCTCCCATTGCGGCGGGATGGAGAAGGATATTTTCCCATTAGCATATTCGATCTTAGAGATAGGGCGGGCGCTTCCGCCGCCGCCAACGAACCGGCCGACGAGTGTCCGGACCCCCGAACGGGTTATCTCCAGCCAGGACGGGACTTCATGACCAGGCTGATGGACGATGATATCCCAGCGATCGACGATAGAGGTGTCACCAGGGGCAACGTTGGCAATAGTGCGCACAATGGGGGACGCTGCTGCCTCAGGTGAGGCAAAAGCAAGCATAACCACGCTGAGCGCGGCAAGCAATACTATCGGGAGTAATTTTTTCATATGTCCATTTGTTTCAGATGCATGAATTTATATCATTTTTTCTTTGATCAATCCCAATATTTTGCCGAGCCTTCAGCGGGCTTCCATTTTGAGCGGGGCTCGTAATATTTCCACAAGAGAGCGGAGACCTTTCGGGCCAGCTGCCAGGCGGCATTGTCGGATACCCATCGCTGATCTTTATTATTTTTGGTCGCCACATAAAAAACATAGTCGCCGTGAGGGGCATTAACCAGCACGACTTCTGATCGGGAGTCATCGACCATACCCTGTTTTGAGGCAGATTGGACATAGGGCGGGATCGCTGAAAGGGCATATTCGTCCCAGAACACATGGGTCATGATCCTATACATAGTCTGGCTGGCCGCGGGACTGACGACCTCCCCATCGCGGATCATGGTCACCAGCCTTGCCATCTCTCGCGGGGTAGTCTGCCCCCAGCCATAAAGTTGTCGATTCTGTTCGCGACCCGGAGTCCGGTTGTTGAGACGGGTATCGCTGAAGCCGTGGGCCTCTAGCCAGGCATTGATAACCAAACCGCCACCGGCCAGTTTTTCGCACCAGACTGCGGCTGAGTTATCGCTATGCGTGATCATAAGAGTGATCGCGGTGCGCAGATCGGTCTTTGTACTATCTTTAAAGAACTGCATCAGACCGGAACCTTTTTTTGCCAGCGAGTCCCGATAGATCAATGGTTCATTATATTTGAGAACGCCCTGACCGATCTTATCGAAGATCCCAACCAGGATCGGAACTTTTATTATGCTGGCAGTTGGGAAAATGGTATCGGCGTTGATGGCAGCCTCCTTGTTGGTTCTCAGGTTTCGGACATAGACACCGGCTACACCTGAAAAAGTATCGGTGAGAGCGTGGAGCTCGGCCTCGAGTCCTTTGTCTTTTTTATATTGAGGGAAGGCGGACTGGTAAAATACGGCAATGAAAAGAGTAAGAAGCGGAAAACATCTAAGCATAAGACAATAGATTACTATAATAGTGTAAGATAAATAATGTGGCGGAAAAAGCCCCCTTCTTTGCCGCTTTTACACAGTTTTGTTGTGGGAAATTCCGTTTATGTTTGCACCATCATTTATTCACTGATTAAAAAATAAGAAAATGGAAACACCAACAAAAACCATGATAACGGTAGAAGCTACGGTAAAGGCTCCGATAGAAAAAATTTGGCAATTCTGGGGAGAGCCCGAACATATTATGCAGTGGAATACGGCGTCCGAAGATTGGCATACGACCAGGTCAGAAAACGATTTGAGTGAAGGGGGTAAGTTCTCCGCGAGAATGGAAGCAAAAGATGGCAGCTTTGGATTTGATTTTGGAGGTATACACGATACGGTAGTTCCTCATAAACTTATCGAATCCACCCTGGGCGACGGCAGAAAAATGTCCGTTAGCTTTTCCTCCAATGGAAACGAAACGCAGGTGACGGAAACATTTGAAGCCGAAGGAACTAACCCTGTTGAAATGCAGAGAGGCGGGTGGCAGGCTATCCTGAATAATTTTAAAAAATATGCCGAGACACATTAATTAAGGCGCCGGCGGGATACCGGAGGGTGAAAAGGGATGACCGAAAGGAAATCGGGTGTTTTTACGGTTGGCCTAACCAGTGAACCTCATTAACTTACATACCATGTTATCATCCATCGCAAATTCGCCGCTACTGGAAACGATCATTTGCCTGATCCTTGTCTTTGCCTTGTTAAGTCTGCTGGTCAGCACGTTTACAGAAATGGTCAATAACCATTTGAACGAACGGGGCCGACAGCTTTTCAATGGGATCGTAAAAATGTTTGAAGACGGATCGGGTATTAATTTCGGGCAGGAATTGTATAAGCATCCGATGGTGGCTGCCATTTATAAGACTCCTACGCGCCCACCCATGTATATCAGCAATTTTATGTTTAGCCAGGCGCTGATAGATACGATCGTGAATTACGGAAGAAAGTTCGCTAAGGAGGAAGATACTTTCAAGCTTTTCCAGGCCGGGGTCAATAACATGAAAATAGATAGTGATCTGAAGCTGCTGCTGGTCAATATGGTGGAGAAGAGCCTTTCCTACAGCGGAGGGTATCCCGGTAAGGTGCTGACGATACTGGATCAGCAAATACAGCAGTGGTATAAGGATCAGACCGACCGTATGACCGGCTGGTTCAAGGACCTCATGCGGCGGCGGGTGCTGATCATCTCCATAATAGTCACGCTTGTCCTGAATGTGAATAGCATTCATCTCTTCAAGACCTTGTATACGAACCCGGCCTTACGCAGTCAGCTGGCGCCCATCGCGGCAACAATGGCAGATAATTATGCGAAAGAAAAACAGGATACAACGCTGACCTCCCTGCAACAGACCTATAAGGCAATAGCGATGAGCCATCTGCAAAAAGGTAATGCGGATTCGGCGTTTGGCGTCCTGAACAAGGCCGTAGTGCAGCTGGATAGCCTGCAGCGTCATAAGGATTCTACTGGATTGAATAATTTTCAGCAGGTGTCGGACCAGCTCGGGGAACTGGCGGCCCTGGGGATCCCCATCGGTTGGCACAAGGGTTGCCCGCCATTGACCCTGGATTCTTCAGGCGTGCAGAATAACGCGAAAGGAGGAAAGACGATAAGGGAAGCGACGAATAAGACGGTTCAGCTTTTTTGGTATGTGGTAGGGCTTGCCATCACTGCCTTCTCTATCAGTGCGGGCGCCCCTTTCTGGTTTGATATGTTATTGAAGCTGGTAAATGTACGCCGGGCGGGAAAGAAACCCGAATAACTACTTACTCCATAAATTATTATTGACGACCTGCCGTATAACCAATTCCCGGTAATTACGGCTGACAGGTACACGATGCTCCGCAATCCTGATCTCATTGCCATCTATGGAGTCGATCCTGGCAATGGGGACGATATAGGACTTGTGGACCCGGATGAACGCTTTGTTGTCGAGGTTTTGTTCGATATTTTTCAGGTACAGGAGCGTAAGAAATTTCCCCCTGGTCGTATAGATCGCGACATAATTTTGAAGAGCCTCGATGTAAAGGATGTCCGCAAAATGGATCTTTTCGAATTTATTACTGCATTTGATAAATACAAAGTCTTCGCCGCGTTGAAGACTGGTGGGATCGGCGGACGGAGTTTTGGAGGTAAGCAGGTGGTAATCCCGGGCCCTTACCACTGCTTTGAAGAAACGGTCAAAGGTGATGGGTTTTAGCAGGTAGTCCAGTACATTTAGCTGAAAGCCATCCAGTGCATATTCCGAAAAAGCGGTGGTGATGATGACCATTGGCGGATTGGGAAGGATCCGCAAAAAATCGATGCCATTCATCTTTGGCATCTGGATATCCAGGAACATAAGATCTATTTTCTGACTGCCCAATAATTTACCCAGTTCTACAGGGTTGATACAAACCCCGGCCAGCTGCAAAAAATCGATCTCCTTTACATAGTCGGCCAGTCCTTCTCTGGCCAGCGGTTCGTCGTCTACGATAACACAGTTGAGCATATTTTTGATTTTAGCGACAGTTGTAGGTCTATGTCAAAGCTCGAGTCATTATTTTGAACGTCCAACGTGTACTGACCGGCATAAAGCAGGTCGAGACGACGCCGGACATTGACAAGGCCGATGCCGCCGGATTCGGCATGGCCAGCGGAGCTGTTGCCATTGTGGCCGCCGGCTTGGGGCCCATCAGCGAGCCCCGTCACCGGCGAACAGCTGTTGGAAATAAAAAAGCTCAATTCCTGCCCGTGGATCCGCAGGTCGATGTTTATCCAGTTAGGCTTATCGGCATGTGTAGAGACATGCTTAAAAGCATTTTCGACAAAGGTCATCAGTATGAACGGGGCAATACTCAGGTTATCAGTCTGCCCGTGTTTCAGCTGGCAAGAGACCTCTACATTGTCGTTTTGGCGAAGCCGCTGCAGCTGAATAAAATTCTCGAGATAGCTGATCTCCTTGACCAGGGCGATCTGCCTGTCGTTGCATTCATACAGCTGATGTCGGAGGAGCTCGGAGAATTTGGCGAGGGATGCAGAGGCTTTATCCGGGTTTTTATGAATAAGGAAAAAGATCGAGTTGATGGTATTGAAAAGGAAATGCGGATTGAACTGGTATTTAAGGAACTTCAGTTCGGATTCCAGTTTTTCTTTTTCGAGCAGCTGTTGGCGTCGCCGGGTCTGGATCCAGTTGTTCGTCAGTTTTATGCTCATTCCAAGGGTCATGCTGGCCAGCATTGCAGGAAAGGTATTGCCAAAGAAAAGATGGACGAATGGGTCCTGGCTTAGCTGAAAGGCCTGCCGGACATTCTGCCCCATTGCAGCTGCGGTGAGATAGTAGCCCGGGACGATGAGGGCTGATGTGGCAGGTATACAAGCGCCGAGCCAGATCACATATACGGCAATTTTGCCCTTTTCAAGATAGCGGGGCATCAGCACATAGAGGTTGAAACCCACGCACGCTGTGCTGGCTACGACATAAAAGATATATTTTATAAAAAAGACCGAACCAAAGATGGCAACAGCCGCTTTAACAGGGTTGCCCATCGCAATAGTCCACCAGCAGTAATGGTAGAATGCCCAGAACAGCAGGTGATGAAGCTTATATCCAAATAGCCGGTTCACTTTGAAATATACACAAATTCCGGGGCATGGCCAGATGCTGCTATATGAGTGGAGTGGAATAATTGACGAAAGGCCGGAAAGTCATGGAGTGACTTTCGCGTCGGCTTGCCGACGCAATAATTTGGACCCGGTTAGGCCTCGCTTGCGAGGCCGCGGCGGAGTAGAACTACCTGACCCGCAATATAAAACCCCCGCCAGGTGGCGGGGGTCTTGAATTAATTGATCGGTCCAACCTATTGCAAACTCCCCCCGGCGTCACCCATACCCTGTGAATTCATATCCTTACGCTTGAAGATGTTGAGGTCCATCTTTCCGAAACGGTAAGAGAATACAGCACGGAAGAGCTGCGGATCCTTGAGACGATCGTATTCCTGCTGAAAATAAGGACTTACACTGTATTGTTTGGACCAGCGCGTGCGGAACACATCACTCATGCTGAGCGTAATGGAAGCCGCATTGTTCTTGAGGAAGCTCTTTTTGATCGCGATGTCCACACCACCAAAGGCTTTGATATATCCCTGAGAAGCGCTCTGCAGGGTCTGACCGGGAGGGCCAAACTGCTGCTGCTGCTGATTGGCAGGAATATTTGTCTTCGACTGGTAGACACCTGTCAGCTGGATGGTGAAATTCTCCGGCAGCTTGAAATTGCTATTGAATTTGCCGAAATAGCTCCACAATGCATCCTGTGAGACCTGCTTGAGATTCTCCGTATTGATATGCGAGTTATACACGTTGATGTTGAGCGAGGCATCCCACCAGCGGGTGATGTTGACCGTCCCTGTGATCTCACCCCCTACTGTATAGGCACTGTTGGCGTTCTCATACGTATTGATAAGGATAGATTTGCCGATAGGGCTTGTGGCAGTATCCTGGTAATGTGTGATGAGATTGGACGTGTGTTTATAATAGCCCGATACCAGCAAAGTATTGCTGTGAGCAAAGGTCTTCATATAGGACAGCTCGAAGGAATTGGTAAACTCCGGTACCAGGTCGGGATTGCCCCGGGTGATGTTCAGCGTGTCCGAGTAGTCGGTGAAAGGTATCAGCTGGAAGAATCCGGGCCTGTTGATCTTTCGCGTCGCACTAAATTGAAGTTCCTGGTCATGCTTGAACTTCTCGCTGACGAATAGAGAAGGGAAAAGACTGGTAGGATACGAGTTATGGAAATGCTGACCGGTGTTGCGCAGATCCCCTGTATACCTTGAGTTCTCTCCCCTGAGACCCAGTGAATAGCTGAAGTTGTCAAAGCCGCTGGTAAGGTTGACATATGCTGCGTATACGTCGCTGGTGCTTTTGTAGTCGCTCAGGCCGAGAGGGCTGGGGATCGGGTTACCGTTGTCATCCAGCGGGTAGGTGTAATTGTAGTTATCCAGTCTTTGGATGCTGGCGCGAAGACCCGCTTCCAGCTTGGTCTTTTTGGTAAGTGGATTGGTATAGTCGGTCTGGAAGGTCATAAAGGAGGGTGATGCCGTACCTACCGTTTCCTGCTTGCCGGTGAATGTCTTCGTGTTGTGTTGCTCATCCGTATAGTAGTCTGTTACGTAAAGGGACGAAGCATGGGAGGTGACACCGAAGTACGATCCATCAATGGTGATCTGATGGCCTTCTTTTGCAAACAGATGTTTCATCCCGAACTGAGCGCCGTTGACGTCAAAGGTGCGATCCGAATTGGAGTTACGGATGGAATAACCGGAAGAACGGAACTGGCCGGCAATCGTGCTATCAGTCCGGATATCGGATACGTCGGTAGGTTTGAAATTACCGTGAACCTTGATATAAGAGCCGGATAAGGTTGTCTTGTTGGTTACAAACCAGTCCAGGCCGATCTGGCCAAACATGAAATGCCCTTTATTGCGCTGAAGGTCGCCTTGCAGAAGACGGGTAGTCGTGTCACCAAAGAATGTGGAACGATCGGTATTACCGATGGTCCTGGCGTTGTTGGCGTTGTACATGCCATTGGCCGTGAGGTTCAGCTTACCGGAGCGGATATTGAACCCCGCAAGGGCGTTGGGCTGTCCATGGGAGTCCATCCCGGCATTGATATTGCCGTTATATCCTTTTTTCCTGTTCTTTTTCAGGACGATATTCAGAATACCCGAGCCACCGCCGGAAGCATCATACTTCGCAGATGGGTTGGTCATCACTTCCACGCTTTCAATAGCGTCCGCAGGGATCTGGTCGAGAGACAGGGTAGTTGGTCTGCCATCCACGAAGATGGTGGGACTCGCGCCTCTGAGGCTGACGTTCCCGTCGATGTCGACATTTACAGAAGGAACATTGCGCATAACGTCTACGGCAGTTCCACCGGCACTGACAATATTCTTTTCGACGTTGAACACCTTCTTGTCCAGTTCCAGCTTCATCGCCGGAGGAGTAGCCGTGACAACGACGGAACCTAATTCTTTGACATCGGTCGCCAGCTTGATAAAGCCAAGGTCTTTGTCAAAAGAAGGCAGATTACCCATGGGGTTGTCATTTTTCGCACCTGGTTTGGGTGCTGCCACCGCAGGGATGATCATGAAATTGACATCCTGGCTTTTATATCCTGTGGCAGAGACACGCAGGACCAGCGGACTTGCGATGGGCAGGTCCTCGAAGTCGAATTCGCCATTGGCTTTTGTATCTGCGCCTTTTAACAGGACGAGCTTTCTTTTTTTCGTTGCAGGGTCCGTAGTTGCCTTTAACACGAGGGCCGAGACCTGGCTCATAGGCTGGCCCGCCGAATCGGTAATTTTTCCATACGCACGGCCGATAGAAGGAGGAGCCTGCTGAGGGCCTCCGGGTTTGGCGCCGGGGGCTCCGGGCTTAGCTCCGGGAGCACCTTGTGCAGGGGCTTGTCCTGCAGGCAGAGTTGTACCGCTCGCGCCGTTTGGATGCGTCGTATCACTGGACCCGGCAGGTTTTGGGCCTGTGGGAGCCTGGGCCGACGCCGCTGTAATTAGGATAAGAGAGAAAAGTAAAGCAGATAGTGTTTTCATCACAAAAGTTAAATTTGAATGCAAATCTAGTTTGATCAAATCAGTCCATCCATATCAATGCTGCAAACGGAGGAAAAAACGCGGTAAACGGCACAAAACTGTCGGCAAAAAATCGCTCGCAGAAGCGCGAATTATAGGTAGATAAACCATGAAAATTGTTTCAGATCAGGGCATGTTTATGCCTGTACGGATACTATTCCGGATAAGGGGAAATTAATTATGATCAGTGGTAAATCACAACATCTTTGAATGTTGAAACACTATTTGACCCCTTTATTCGGATCCCAGTTGCCGGCGAGCTTCCGAATGTAGAGGATCTGGCCGGTATGATAGGCATTGTGCGTGTTCATATGAGCGATCAAGCTGTACCAGGCCTGGAGTTTCGCATCATCTGCAGTCTTAATGGCTGTTTCCCAGTCAGACATAAGCTGGTTGAGTTGCTGGACGGTAGAGGCCCAGGAGGCCTCGGTAAAAGCTGTAAAGGTTTCGTTGTTGTTACCATCGAATACTGCCGGGGTGCGATTATAGAATTTGTCGAGCAGCTGTTTATTCCAGAACAGCAGATGATAGGCAAGCTGGCCTACCGAATGGCTGGAGTCGGAAGGCTTCCACATCGCCTGCTCGGCGGAAATACCTTCGACGGCTTTGCTGACGGGGACAAACCAATCCTGTTGATTCCAGGTATTCTGGAATTGCTGGAGGAGGATCGATTTCAAGGTGGGAGGTGTTTTAGGTGCTTGTTGGGCCATGGCGCTAAGGGAAAGCCCAAAACAAAAGAGAAAGATTAGCCTGCGCATGGGATGAATTTTGAATAAGTTAACTCAATTTTTTTAATATATATGCCTGCCCTGGTCGATCCTCCGGGAGAGCTCATCCTTCTTTATGTTGACCTGTTGCCCGATGGGATGCCCATTGCGATAGGTGATAACATTTAGCTGTGTGGCCCCAAGCGGAAACCTTACCGGGGCGCCGTTGTATTTAGCAGAATAAGTATCAGGATTGGTCATATCAAAAGTATAATAGATGTCCAGTCCGTTTATTTCTGTGGTCATGTCGACGACGAAGTCGCGGTCGGGTGTTCTTTTCGGAGTGAAGATGACATTGAACGCGCTATGGGCATATTTGATGCTGGCCGCGTCAAGATAGTTGAATTCGCCCTCCATACGACGTGTAAAATCGTCCCAGTTGCGGACGGATTTCGGACTCCAATAGACTTCAGCTAGAGCCAACGCCCTCGGCCAGGTCATATATTCCACCTGGCGAAAGGTTGGAACGGACTCTGTCCACAGATTGCCCTGTCCGCCAAGGATGAGCTTTTCGTCGATACTATCGGGAACGGGGTCATAGGTATAAGAATCTTTAAGCCGGCAGATACCGTAGGTCGGTGGCTCCACGGTGTTCTCACCCTGATAAAGATCGAGATAGGTGTAATCCCAGGGGGTCATGACTACGGGGTGCCCCATCTTTGCCGCGGTGACTCCACCGGACATTCCCCGCCAGCTCATAACAGTGGCCGAGGGCGCCAGACCACCTTCCAGGATCTCATCCCAGCCGATAAGCTTCTTCCCTTTGGCATTGAGCATTTTTTCCATGCGTTTGACAAAATAGCTTTGTAACTCATCGACGTTTTTCAGGTGCTCATCTTCCATGCGGCGTTTGCACTTCGGGCAGGTGGCCCAAAAGCCCTTATATGCCTCATCACCGCCGATGTGAATGTATTCATTGGGAAAGAGGGCAGCCAGCTCGGTAAAGATCTTATCCAGCACGATAAAAACGGAGTCGTTGCCGATGCATAAAGCGTTGTCTTCCCGTACGGGGCCGCGGGAACCGGGATTGACACTATATGGCAGCTGTGTACAGGAAAGATTTTGATAGGAAGAGATCAGGGCGAGACTATGCGCCGGCACGTCTATCTCAGGGAGAATGGTGACGTAGCGATCCTGCGCATAACGGATGATCTCGCGCATGTCGTCCTGGGTATAAAAGCCGCCATAAGGAGAAGGCTCTCCGGCCATCGACGGAAGGAATTCACCCCAACGGCCTGTGCGGGATACACGCCATGCACCATGCTGGGTAAGCTGGGGCAGACTTTTAATCTCGATACGCCAGCCCTGGTCATCGCTGAGATGAAGATGCAGCGTATTGTATTTATAGCGAACCATCTCGTCGATATAGCGTTCGACCTCCTGCTTTGTGAAGAAATGACGACTAACATCGAGCATGAGACCGCGCCAGCCAAAGCGGGGATAGTCGGTGATGTCGGCACAGGGAATGGCTGCTTTTGAGGTTGCACCGGCCGCAGCGGTTCCGCTGGTGGCAGGTGCGGTCGTGTTGCTTGCTACGGTCGCGTTGCTTGCTCCGGTCGCGGACGTCGCCGCAAAGTTCGCCGGTAGAAGCTGCAGCAGCGTTTGCAGCCCGTAAAAAACGCCAGCCGGATCATTCGCCTGCAACCGGATACGCGAAGGCGTGATAGAAAGCGTATAACCTTCCTTTCCAAGTATATTCCTGTCAGGCATATTGCTGATCTGCAGGATCTTTGAGCCCTTACCCTGCTTTATCTCGATGCCTGTGCTGGCCTTCAGTTGATTAAGGAACCAGGCCGCAGGCTGGCTAAAAGAGGCATTTTCCACCGAAAGGAAGGTAGCTCTGTCGAGGATGAAAGTCCCGGATAGTTGTTTGACGGAGACGGGCTGCGGGATGAGATGAAGAGGTGATTCGGCAGCAGGGTGCGGCATGGGATCCGAAGCTTTTGACTGGAGGACGCCAAGGACCGGAAAAATAAAAAGAAGGATCGATCGGATCGCTGCCGCATAGAATTTGTACATAAGTAGTGTTTTACCAATAAGGGATGAATTTAAGGATTATTGGCGAAACTGGCGTCGGCAGGCAACGAACAGCCGGCTATTGAAAATTATAGTCTACTATTTTTAGAGCCTGGCCAGCCTTGCAGCTGTCGAGATACCAGGACATACCGATATTTTTTATCGAATAAAGAAATCCAACAACCAGGTCGGTCTGTTCATGTCCTGGTGGAACGAGCTTCCCGAAGGCCAGCTGATGGGTTTTGTCGGGGATTTCAGAAATGCGCATGGGCGCAAGAGCAGAATCAAACAAAGTAGTGTTCCCTGCCCGGATGACCAGCCTAAAAGCAATAGTATCGTGTACATTAGAGAAGTCTTTAGCGGTGTACAGCTGATATTGAATTTTCGTCTGCACTGCTGTCTGGTGTTCTTTTTTACAGGCGGGAGCTATTGTTGCCATTGCAATAAGGGCAAACATAAAGCATAGATAGGTGTGGTGTTTTTTCATATACAAAGAAAACCTTTTATTATGGCGTCCGGTTGCCCAAAGCTATGGGATGCAGGCCGGAAACCCTCAATGGATTGTCTGAACCGGGCATAAGGGTGTATGGGCTGGTCAAGTTTCGTATCTTCGTGGCATGAGCAGCGCAGTTGTTTCATATTTCCAGCAGTTCGGGTCCATTGCCGAAAAAGACCAGGACATGATCTTCTCCTGTTTCGAGCGCAGGGCTTTTAAAGAAGGCGAGTACCTATTCCGGGAGGGAAAGGTCTGCTCACAGCTGTTCTACGTCTGCAGCGGTATCCTGCGCATTGTGTCGACGAACGATAAAGGAATGGACCGCACCCATTATTTTTATAAGGAGGAGCAGTTTTGCACGATCCTGAAGAGCTTCCAGGAGGCATCTGTCGCAGAAGCAGGCATACAGGCCGCATGTGATGTTGAAGTGCTGGCCATCTCCAAAAAGACACTGAATGAGCTGTATGTATCTGCGCCTTACATGAAGGATGTTATAGACCGGATGTTCCAGCGCCAGCTCCTGGAAAAGATCGAGACGCGCAATGCATTCCTGGGCGCGGATGCTGAGACGCAGTACAAGCTTTTTGTCGAAAACCAGCCGGACATTGCGCTGCGTGTTTCATTAAAGGACATTGCTTCTTACCTGGGGATCACACCACAGTCGCTGAGCCGGATCCGCAGGAATATTCACTGATCC
>DATJJA010000127.1:0-100171 GCA_035492595.1 Puia sp. | reverse complement strand
TCGATGGCCGTGGTAGCCCGCGTTTTCCGCTTGGGTTTATACGGCAGATAAATATCTTCCAGCACCGTCGCATCGTAGCAATTTTCGATCCGGTCCTTCAGCTCGGGTGTCAGCTTCCCCAGCCCTTCTATCGTTTTGATAACGGTCTCTTTTCTCTTGTCAAGCTCGGTGAAGTACTTTATCTGTTCCACAACGTCATTGATCTGCACTTCATCCATATTTCCGGTAGCCTCCTTACGGTAACGGGCCATAAAAGGAATAGTGGCTCCCTCAGCCTGCAGATCAAAGATGTTATTGACCTGTTTAAGGCTAAAGCTCAATTTCTCGGCGATCTTTTGTATATAAACTGGTTCCATAGTTCTAAATTTTGCGCCCTGGGGCTGCATCGCAATTTACATGTCGGCCCTGCGGTACGTTATCCCCTTATTGCGGGGAGCAAATGTAAAGTTTCGCCCGAAAGAAAAAATTTTGATTTATCAACAAGCGGCTGGGCAAAAGCCTACCTTTATAGTGCATTAAGTATCAACCTTGCATTTCAATATGAATATCAAAAATAATATACTCGAGACAATAGGTAATACTCCCCTGATCCGTCTTAACAAACTGACGAAAGATCTCCCCTGCACCGTCCTGGCCAAAGTGGAATACTTCAACCCCGGCAATTCCGCAAAGGACCGCATGGCCCTGAAAATGGTGGAAGTGGCCGAAAAGGAAGGCCGACTAAAGCCCGGCGGCACCATCATCGAAGGCACTTCCGGTAATACCGGGATGGGCCTCGCCCTCGCCGCAGTCGTCAAAGGGTATAAATGCATCTTCGCGACAACCGACAAACAGTCGAAAGAAAAAATGGATATCCTGAAAGCGCTGGGCGCCGAGGTCATCGTCTGCCCGACCAATGTCGAACCGGACGACCCCCAATCCTATTACTCCGTGTCCCGCCGTCTCGCCAAAGAAGTTCCCAACTCATTTTATGCCAATCAATACGACAACCTGGCCAACCGCCTTGCCCACTACGAGAGCACCGGTCCCGAGATCTGGGAACAGACAGAGGGAAAAATAACCCACCTGGTCGTAGCAACCGGCACCGGCGGCACCGTAACAGGGACCGCCATGTTCCTGAAAGAGAAAAATCCCGACATCCAGGTCTGGGCCATGGACCCCTACGGCTCCCTGCTGACCAAATACTTCCGCACCGGGGAGATCGATATGAAAGAAGTTCATCCCTATATCACCGAGGGCATCGGGGAAGACTTCGTCCCCCAGAACTACGACATGAAATTTATCGATGTCTTCGAGCAGGTGACGGACAAAGACGCCGCCCTCATGACCCGCCGTATTGCCCGTGAAGAGGGACTCTTCTGCGGATACAGCGCCGGCACCGCTATTCAGGGCCTCCTCCAGCTAAAAGACCTGCTGAAAAAAGACCATGTCGTCGTCGTCATCCTGCACGACCACGGCAGCCGTTATGTGGGTAAAATATACAACGACCAATGGATGATGGAACGCGGCTTCCTCGATGTTAAAACTTTCAAGGACATCATCGCCGGCCGCGGGACCAAACGACTCGTTACGGCAGACCCCGATCAGACCGTCTCCGAAGCCTTCGAGCTCATGCAGAAATACAATATCGAAAACCTCCCGGTCCTGAAAGACGGAGAGGTCATCGGCGCCATCAGCGAAAGCGGACTCTTCTCCCGCATGATGAGCAATGGCACCGATATCAAAAGCAAAAAGATCAGCGAAGTGCTCGAAAAGGCCTATCCGGTCGTTGCCTTTGATACGCCCCTGGAGAGACTCAGCACACTCATTACCAGGGAGAATGGAGCCGTACTCGGAAGAGATGAGAGCGGCAAGTACCATATCGTAACCAAATACGATGTAATTCAAGCACTTGGAGCTTAGCCGACAGGCGGACTCGTAGTTTTACGATCGCATCAACGAGTGCTTTCACTAATGCTTTATGCTATGATTACGAAAACGTTAGTAAAAGCTGCGACGTGGAAATAAAGCAAAACCTCTATTGATTTATCAACTTTAACAATTTATTTTTGATATAGAAGTTGATTGATAATTGAGTTATCAATCACCCAATATCCAGGGAAAAACCCAAAAAGATCCTAATATCCGTTAAAAGACCGTAAAACCAATACCTAAGAAATTTCGATCCAATATCAGTCAACTTCTATTTTTTTCCTTAATTGTCCTTAACCTGTGAAACCCTAATCCAGAGCGCTAACGATAACACGTCATTTGGCCCTTAAAGACTAAAACCTATTCTTCTCGAAATCCAACGTCCGAACAGAAACCACGAAAAGCAGTCCAATCCTATTGAACCAAACCTGCTTTCACCAAAGCCCCTCCTGCTAAATAACTGATTAGAGCACCGCAAAATTTAGCAGGAGGCCTTCATCGAAGACTCCCGCCCCCTTAGCCTGCCCACTTCACCGATTCGCAGCAACTCCCCGCCTCCCCAAAAAATACCCATTTCAGGCCATTGTCTCCTACCTCCTATTCACCTAGCTTCGTCCTGCCTGCAAAAACAAACTCATCTCATCCCGCCAGCACCATGGAACAAAATCAGTTCATCCGCAAGATCGTACCGGTCATGCTCACCCTTGTGGTACTGGGTATCTTCCTATCCCTGTATTTGCTGAAATATATTCCCGCCCGGCAAAATGACTACAATAGCCGCGCCTCCCTCGAGCTCGAACAGATCGTAAAAGCTGTAAAAGGAAAAAATACCGGCTATACCGGCGCAGTCAGGTCCTATGCTGCATCAAAGTTTTATTCCTACACCCAAAAAACGACCAGTCCGCTCCTTCATTCCTTTGTTTACACTCCCTCTTCCAAACCGGATACCCTGCTGACGTCCCTGCCTCCCCTACTTTCTCCCGACAAAAAAAGCATAGGCAACTGGCGCATTACCTATCCCCTTTCAGACGCATCATCTTTCTCGTTACGCATAGACTCCTTCCTGCGCCCTATTGTCCTCACCTACCAGGACATCTTCCAGCACTACCTGCTTATCCAAATGGATGATTCGTTAAAGTCAAAAGGTCTGATCCTCTTTAACTCCGACAATCTCCCGCTTGGTAAAAGCCTCGGACTGGATTCTCTTTTAAAAAAACAGGATGGACTTAGCCTCCCCTATGTCCATGACGTCAGCATCGAAGGCGTAAGCCAAAAGATGTTCCTTTATCCGTTTCAGCTAAACGGCCAGCAATTACTGCTGACGGGCCTGATCAATACCAGTGATTACACCTCCGGATACAAGGATTTCCCGCTCCGGCTTTTCGTGCCGGCGCTGATCATCATTCTCCTGCTCGTGATCAGCCTGCCCATCCTGAAGATCTTCATACTCGGCTCCGGTGAAAGGATCAACGATGGTAATATCCGGCTGATCATCGGCTCCTATTTTGCCATTGCCTTTACCTGCTTTTTTCTTTTCTCCTGGCTTTTTCTCGACCGGACCCAGGCAGTGAGCACACAGAACAATCTCAGCGTCCTGTCCGATTCGATACAAACAAAATTCATCGGTGAGATCGGCCTGATCCACCGGCAGCTCAAGCAGTGGGATCAGACCTTCCAGGTCGCTGGCAAAGACCCCGTTCTTTTCAAAGCGATACGCGGCCAGGACTCTCTTTCAAAAGACAGTATCAGAGTGGACGATCAATTCTACCCGAAGATCTACCCCTATGTCGACTATGGTTTCTGGATCGGTTCTTCCGGTAAATGGCTCGGCACCTGGAGCGGGAAAAAAGGACCTCCGCCACCTCTCATCGATGTCAGCGATCGCGGCTATTTTAAAGACCTTATGGAAGGACGCTACTTATCCCTGGTGGACGGTACGGATACATCTGATTTCACCATCCTGCCCACCTTTTCAAGACTGGATGGAGAATACACGATAACGGTAACGATAAGAAGCGATCACCCGGCGAATAAAGACCAGCCCGTTGCCATCGGACTTTCCTCCCAAATGTACTCCGTCACCCGCACCATTCTCCCCACGGGTTATAACTTCAGCATCATAGACGAAACAGGCTCCGTACTGTATGACTCAAAACCCGGAAGAGCCCTGGTCTCCAACATACTCAACGAAAGCGAAGATCCATCGACCATCGAGGAATGTCTTCATTTCCGTGACCACCGCTATTTCCATCGCTTTGGCATCAGAGGCCGGCAAATGGCGCTGGACATCACTCCTCTTGCATCGACGCCCTATACGCTGCTAACCTATAGCGACCTTTCCAACGCTGACGATTTCCAGATCCATATCATCGGGCTCTCGGCCTTTTTCACATTATGTATCATCGTGCTGATCATCCTGTCCGCCGTCATCAACGAATGGACTGGTAAAAAACCGGGGATTCTGCTGCTCCCTTCACGACATTTCGAATGGCTGAGACCCATCCCCCGTAAAAAACAATATTATCGCTATCTTATCCGCGGTATGTTACGGCTGATCATCGCCTGGCTGATCATGGCGCTGATCCTCTCCCTCCCCCCGCACAAATACGAATTTGCCCTTTTTTATATCTCTGTATCGCTCCCTTTTTATGCAGCATTTTATTATTTTACCCTCAGGGAAAAACGGCGGCGCAGAGACCGGACAGCCCGCCAGCTGGCTCCCCTCCTGCACTTTTTATTCCTGATCCTTATCCTGCTTTTCCTCTTCTCCTGTTACGATGCTTCGTCAGCGCCTGCGATTCCCATTATCTTTTTACTCTCCCAGATCGTCTTCTTCTGGATCTATCTTTCCTCCGTTTGCCGTTATATCGTTTATCATCCTTCCGGGCTGCCCAACTGGTTCCACTCTCTGCAGAATTTCATCACACCCGCTGACCGGCGCATCCGCAATTTTTGCCAGTTGCCCCGAAGGATCTATTGGCGACTGTATAACCGTCTTCATAAGCTCCGCTGCCTTCAGCTCTATTCCATTGCTATTATCACCGGCGTGATCGTCATAAGCATAATACCAGGCTGCAGCATTTTCTGGCTCTTGATGAGACAGGAGAGCAGTATCCAGCGCAACAGCTCACGAATAGAGCAGGCCAGAGCCATCCACAATCGAAGACTGGACCTCAACACCGCGGCGATGACATACAAGTTCGCTGATACCGCTACCCCATGCAGCGAAAGAACGCTTGCCTCCCTCAAATTCGATAACGGGATCTATTTTCTCAACGATGACAGGATCTATTACCCCAGCGGAGCCTTTAGCGGCCATTCCCTGCCCTTTACTACCCAGTACAGTAATATTCACCGGATGTTCTTTTCAAGCGACACCAACATCCTCGCATCAGCTATCCCACCGGACTCCGCCACCGATGGGACATGGAAATTCTTTGCGGTAAACCCAACCGACAGCGATAGGAATGGAACCTCGCATATCCTGCTGCAGTATGCATCTTCCGGCGACCATCGCAATCCCGGTCCCTTCCGGCTGGCAGCCGGCGACGAAGCAAAATGGTCTGCCATAAGGCTTATATACAACACCACCCGATCCGCCGGCCTAATCTTCTTTTTACTTTTCTTTGGCGGCCAGCTACTTGCGCTGTTCCTCGTTTATAAGCTGACGATGGCGATGGCCACCCGCATCTTTCTTGTCGATATGTTCAGCGATGGCCTCCATTCCCGACATCAGCTGGCGGGCCCGGTGGCAGGCCAGCTCAGCATTTCTACCGCCTCACCGTTTTCCGATATCCGGGAGAATGAAAAGGCACTGCGGGAGAACATTCCCTCCGATGCCGAACAGATCCTGCAGAACCGGCTCAACTTTGAGAAAAGATTCGACGAGACCTGGAAAACCCTGACACCGCAAAAAAAATTCATCCTCTATGATCTGTCCCGCGATGGTTTCTCCAATTACCGGACAGGTAATATCATCTATGGCCTCCTGAGAGACGGCCTGCTGGTATTCCGTGAGAACGGTCAGCTCAATTTCATAACCAGGAGCTTCCGGGAATACGTGCTTGAAAAAGCAGAAGACCCCGATGTCGTAGCGCTTTGGAGAAAAAGCAGGAACAAAGGAGAATGGCTGTCGTTTAAAATGCCCCTGATGATCCTTTTCACCGCATTCGGGTTATTCCTCTTTTTTACACAGGATGCGCTGTTCCAAAAACTCACCGGTCTCCTTACCTGCCTTGTCTCTATGACCGCCCAGTTCAGCACCCTTTTTGACAGAACTTCGGCGCCCGGCTCTTCATCCCAAAAGGAGAGCCCGGCCCCTGAAGACAAAAATTAGCCCCAAAAATCCGACCTTTGATCCATGCAGTTCAGCGACCAGCTTTCTTTTTCACCCGGTGAGTCCAACAAACCCTCCCGGAAAAAGCCCATTTTTCCCGTCACCGACCCCTTACGCAGTTACCTGAAAAATCATGGCCGGGAAGTGAAGCTCCCCGTGTCCTACCGCGACCTGCTGCAGCATATCACCTATTCCGTCCCTTTAAAAGACAAGAACGGCCAGGATACCCTTTGGGAAACAGCCCTGTATGACATGCGTCACTGGGACTTCATCCGCGAAGGGCTCGTCCAGATGTATGCGATCCTCAAAACAGAAGGCGACCTCAGCTATACGAAGCACCTCGACGTAGCGCGGATAGACTTCTGCAGCTTTGCCAACTCCCACCCCTTTCGCATCCGTATCGTAAATAAGTTCAACGACAACTATGATCACTATTATATCAAACAGGCCGATGCTTCACGTATTTACGGACTGGAGCTGGAACACCTCCTGTCACCCAATCGCATCACCTATTTCACACATCACAATACCCTCGTGGAAGAACATATTCCCGGCATCCCCGGCGACCTGTTCATAAAGAATTTCCTCGACGACCCCCAAACCAATAAGATCCGCTTTTCAAAAGAATTCGTCAAGTTCAACGAACGTTGTTTTGTCCGCCTCCTGGGCGACATGCGTTCCTACAATTTTGTCATCGACATCACCCCCGACATAGAAGATTACCAATACCGGATCCGCGCCATCGACTTTGACCAGCAATCCTACGAAGGCCGGAAAAATCTCTACATCCCCCAGTTCTTTAAAGAGAACAAAGCACTCGTCGAGCTCAGCCTTAAATACCTGAACAAAGACTCGATCGAACAATATCAGACAGAGGAAAGGACCATGATGGCGTTCCGTGTAGCCTCTTCCCGGTTCCGCCTGATGGAGCTGCTCAACATCATGTCCCGGGATCATGCCATCTCCAGTCCCGAAAAGCTCACCCAGCTTAAGACCGAACTGGCCGGTTATTTCAAAAACCCCGCCTTCCTCAAATGCCGCTCGATGGGCCAGGTAGTAAAAAGACAGCTAAAACAAACCCTGCAAAAGAACCTTTCCCTCCTCCAAAAAAACCTGAGCAAATTCGAAGATTAATACGCCCGTGGCGTATCTTGCGGCCTCAAAGCTCAGTAAACATGAAAAAATACAAAGCAGGAGTCCTCTTCGGCGAAGAATTGGAAGCCTTATACAACGACGCTAAAGACAACCAGTTCGCCCTGCCCGCTGTCAATACCATCGGAACCAATACGATCAACGCCGTTCTCGAAACTGCAGCTAAAGTAAATTCCCCCGTTATTATCCAGTTTTCCAATGGCGGCGCCCAGTTCATCGCCGGAAAAGGAATGCCCAACGATAAGCTCCAGGGTAATATCTCCGGCGGGGTCTCCGGAGCCCTCCACGTCCACAATGTTGCCAAATACTACGGCGTTCCGGTAATTCTGCACACGGACCACGCCGCAAAAAAATGGCTCCCCTGGGTCAGCGGACTCATCGACGCCGGTGAACAATTCTTTAAAGAAAAGAAACAACCTCTCTTCAGCTCACACATGCTCGACCTTTCCGAAGAGCCTCTCGAAGAGAACATCCATACTTCCGTAGAGTTCTTCAAACGCATGCAGCCCCTGGGCATGGCTATCGAGATCGAATTGGGCGTCACAGGCGGTGAAGAGGACGGCGTCGACAACAGCGGTGTTGAAAATCATAAATTATACACCCAGCCAGAAGACGTGGCACATGCCTATTCCGAGCTCAGTAAGGTCGGAAGGCTTTTTGGCGTGGCAGCCGCCTTCGGCAATGTACATGGCGTATACAGCCCCGGCAACGTAGAGCTGCGCCCCATCATTCTCAAAAACAGCCAGGATTATATCGAGAAGACCTTTAAGACAGGTCCCAAACCCGTCTATTTCGTCTTCCACGGCGGCAGTGGCAGCCCCCAGCATCAGATCCGGGAAGCCATCGGCTATGGCGCCATCAAAATGAATATCGACACCGATCTGCAATGGGCATTCTGGGAAGGTATCCAGCAGTATTATGTCAAGAACGAAGCGTATCTCCAGGGCCAGCTCGGCAACCCCGACGGACCTGCAAAGCCAAACAAAAAATACTATGACCCCCGGGTATGGCTGCGCAAAGGCGAGGAAAGTTTTAGCAAACGCCTCGAGGTAGCCTTTGAAGACCTCAATTGCATCAACCGCAACGCATAAATAAAAAAACCACCCTCCGGGTGGTTTTTTTTAGCTTATTTATTTATCAGCGGCTTCACCTTTTGCCCGATCAATTCTATCGCCCGCATCAGCTTCTCATGTGGCAGCTCCGCACTATCCATCTGGAACGTAAGCCTCGATATCCCTCCAAGCGCTTCCGCATGCCTCAGCACCTTCTCCGCCACCTCCTCTGGTCCACCTACCAGCAACGCGCCCAAAGGACCGCTCTGCGCCTCGAACCGGCCCCTGGTCATCGGCGGCCAGCCGCGCTCCTTACCCACCTGCGTCATGCTGGCGGCATATCCGGGATAGAACTCCTCCACCGCCTGCTCCGTCGTCTCAGCCACATATCCCAACGAATGCAATCCCACTTTTAATTGCTCGGGCGCAAATCCGGCTCTTTTCCCCGCCTCCCGGTAAAGATCTATCAATGGTCTGAACCGGTGCGTTTCCCCGCCAATGACAGCCACCATCAACGGCAAGCCCAGGCTGCCAGCCCGGACAAATGACTCCGGCGTTCCCCCCACCCCCAGCCAAATAGGCAATGGCTGCTGCAAAGGCCGCGGATAGACCGGCTGGTTCTTCAAAGCCGGCCGGAACTTCCCCGACCAGGTGACAAACTCATTCTGCCTGATCGACAATAATAATCCAAGCTTCTCCACAAAAAGTTCATCATAATCCTCCAGGTTAAACCCAAACAGCGGATAAGCATCCACGAATGAACCCCGCCCCACGACCATTTCGGCTCGCCCCCGCGAGATCAGGTCCAGCGTCGCAAAATTCTGGAACACCCTTACCGGATCAGCCGAGCTCAGCACAGTGACCGCACTCGTCAGCCGGATACGTTCCGTCCTGGCGGCAGCGGCCGTTAAAATAAGGGCAGGCGCCGAATCCAAAAACCCCTTTCGATGGTGTTCCCCGATACCAAAAATGTCCAGACCCGACTGGTCCGCATGAACCATCCTTTCCAGCAATTGCGCCATCGCGTCCGCATCATTTAATTCCCTGCCGCTATTTTTGCTAAACATGGCAGCGAAGCTGTCTATTCCTATTTCCATATTCCCTGTTTAACCATCAAAGTACCTTATTTGTTGTACATATTAAGGTTCCTTTTGGTGACTGAAAGGGCATTTTTTTCTTTTTGATCCAGGAACGGTAAATTGCAATACAATCAAAAAGTCAAAATCATGGCGTCTAAGAAAATTCTCGACCTGCTCGGCGATAAAGCCTCCTTTCTTTTAGATCACAAGCCCGTCATTGACAAATCGACACTCAGCGCATTCCCTTCCCCGAAACACGTGGAAGAAATATGGAGCTATTCCAACCGCAGCAACCAGACATTAAGAAGTTTGCAAACCCTGTTCAGTCACGGGAGACTGGCGGATACCGGTTATCTCTCTATATTTCCCGTGGATCAGGGCATCGAACACAGCGCTGGCGCCTCCTTCGCCCCCAACCCCATGTATTTCGATCCGGAAAATATTATCAAATTAGCAGTGGAAGCCGGTTGCAACGCTGTAGCATCCACCTTCGGCGTGCTGGGGATCATGAGCCGGAAATATGCGCACCGCATTCCATTCGTCGTGAAGATCAACCACAACGAATTTCTCAGCCTGCCCAATCGCTACGACCAGACCCTCTTTGGTAAAGTAAAGGACGCCTGGAATATGGGCGCCGTTGCCGTAGGCGCTACGGTATACTGGGGCAGCGCAGAAAGCGACCGCCAGCTAAAGGAAATTTCCGAGGCCTTCGAACAGGCTCACGAACTGGGCATGGCGACTATCCTGTGGTGTTATACCCGCAACGCAGGCTTTAAAGTAGATGGGGTCGACTACCACACTTCCGCCGACCTTACCGGGCAGGCCAATCATTTGGGCGTCACCATCCAGGCCGACATCATCAAACAAAAACTACCGACCAACAATGGCGGTTATCTCGCAACCAAACATGGCCGCACTTCCCCTCTCGTCTACTCCCAGCTGACACATCCCGATAATCATCCCATCGACCTCACCCGCTACCAGGTGCTCAACTGCTACAACGGTCGCGTAGGATTGATCAACAGCGGCGGAGAAAGTAAGGGAGCTTCCGACCTGGCAGACGCCGTCTTCACCGCCGTGGTAAACAAACGCGCCGGCGGAATGGGCATGATCGCAGGCCGCAAAGCCTTCCAGCATCCTTTTGCCGAAGGCGTTGAGGTCATACAATCCATCCAGGACGTTTATCTCGACAAGAGCATCACTATCGCATAACAACACAAAAAAGGTCTCCCGGTGGAGACCTTTTTTACATTTAAACCTTATTAGAACGTCTCGCCCAAATTGAAGTAGATCGCATGATATCCCTTGCTCATCCCATAATCGATCCCGATATTCGACCCCGAATGTTTATTGAACTTGATCCGCAACCCGCCGCCGCCGGCCGGATGGATGTACGCAAACTGATGTGACGCAGGCTCCGTCACCGTATTCATATTCGCAAACAGCACAAACCCAAAGAGGCCGTCCCTCGTAATATCTTTCCTATACTCCGTTTCCAGGTAGAACAACGATTTGCCCATATACCGGAACGGATAAAATCCCCTTCCACTACGCTGATAAGGCTCTGTACCGATAGCAGGGAGGTTGAAATAAGGCGCATTGCTATACATCGTTGTCCAGAAATAACTCCAGATACCCAGCATATTCTGCCCTTTTTTGCTGAAGGCAATATACTTCCTTGCATCGATGTACAACGAATGCCAGTTTGTATTACTTCCCAATGCCTTTAGATTTTCCCGGAATACAACGTTCAGATAAGCTCCCGGCAAAGGATTGAAGGAATTATATCTTGTATCGATCAGCAGGTTTAAGGTGATACCCTGCGAAAAAGAGTTGGTATGATTATCCGTCCCATAATTATATTTTGTGAACTGCGGTATGTTCACCGAATCTATATCAGGACGGATATGAATATTGTAGTCGATATCCAGACCGGGGCCAAACAACAGATAGGGCGTTATGCGTTTCAGCACGCTCCCATAAAAACGGGCGTAGCTATATCGCACCAGGATCTTATCATTCTCCGGCTGCTTGCCCCCCAGCCCCCAGGTATACTGAGGGTAAATGGAGAATCGTGTGTCCAACTGGTAATTCCACTTATTCGAAGGCGACCATATATTTGCCCGGATCGGAAAATTGAATTGTCCCCTGAAGTTGAAGCTGGGAGAAAAAGTGGCCGTAGATAAATAAGTATCATTACGGTCACCCAGGTAAAAGCCCGCCGTTGTAGAGGTGATCAGCGCATTCCCACCCCCCGGAACAGAAGTGCTTAACGGCAGAACGGTAAAATATACCCTTCGCCCCCTCTCCTGCCGGGGATGATGGATCTGGATCTTTGTGACATCAAGGAATATTCCGATGAGGTCACGCTGTCCCGTCGTATCCCTTTCAAGCGAACTGGCCGGAGCCACAAGCATATCTTTCGGGGTCTGAGCCGACAGGCACAACGGAATAAACAGGGAAAAGAGGCTAATTAAACCTTTAGACATACCTTAAAGGATACCAATATTGTGCTATTTTTCAGGTATGAAACATCCCCTTACAAAGACGGCTGGCTCCGGCAGTTTTACCCGTATTGGCAGTTGCATGTTGCTGATCTGTTGCTTTTTTACCCCATTTGTGTCCCCTGCAATTGCCCAACAGACACAGGCTCCGCCCTCCATCCAGATCCTCGCTACAGGCCCTCACGTCTCCCTCCGTGGCCTCAGCGCGGTCAGTGATAAGATAGTATGGGTCAGCGGCAGCAGCGGCACCGTTGGCCGGTCCATCGATAGTGGCAAGACCTGGAACTGGATCACCGTCCCGGGTTATGAAAAAAGGGATTTTCGCGACATCGAAGCCTTTGATGAGAACACAGCGATCATCATGGCCATCTCCGAGCCCGCCGACATACTAAAGACCACAGATGGTGGCAAGACCTGGAAGCTCGTCTATGAGAATACGACAAAAGGAATGTTCATGGATGCAATGGAATTCTGGAATCACGACAGCGGCATTGTCGTCGGCGACCCGATAAACGGACGTTTCTTTGTAGCAAGGACTTTTGATGGCGGCAACAGCTGGCACGAGATACCCTTTATGGAACTGCCAAAAGCCGATTCCACCGAAGGCTGTTTCGCCACCAGCGGCACCAACGTCCGCGCCCTCGATCTGAAAGAAGCCTGTTTTGTCAGCGGCGGCCCTCTCCGCTCCCGTCTCTTCATCCGCGACAAAGCGATCGAACTACCCCTGCTCCGCGGCGCCGCGAGCACGGGCGCAAATTCTGTTGCCGTAAAAAACCCGCATACTATAATTGTCACCGGCGGCGACTTTGCAAAAGATACAGTCCAGGAAGGCAACTGCTTTCTGACTTTGGACGGCGGTACCACCTGGATCCGCCCCACTACTCCCCCACATGGCTATCGGGGCTGCGTAGAATATTTCGGAGAAAAAAATGTCATATGCTGCGGCACATCCGGAGTGGACATCTCCAAGGACAACGGCATGAACTGGCAGCTCATTGCCTCCACCAGCTTCCACGTCTGCCGCAAGGCTAAGAAAGGAAAAACGATCTTCCTCGCAGGCGCTGGCGGCCGTGTCGCAAAACTGGCACTGTAACGGCGGTGCATAGCGCTAATTCAATCCCCTGAAATCCACCGGCACCAGCTTACTCACCCCAGGCTCCTGCATCGTCACCCCGTAGATCACATCCACCGTGCTCATCGTCATTTTATTATGGGTAACAATGATGAACTGAGAGTTCTCGCTGAACTGACGGATCATATTGGTGAACTTGCCGACATTGGCATCATCCAGCGGGGCATCCACCTCATCCAATATACAGAATGGCGCCGGCTTGATCAGATAGATTGAGAATAACAATGCCGTAGCCGTCAGTGTCTTCTCTCCACCGCTAAGCTGGCTGATAGACGAAGGTCGTTTCCCCTTGGGCTTGGCGACGATATCGATGCCCGTCTCCGCCAGGTTCTCCGGATTCTCCAGCACCATATCAGCCGTATCTTCTTCTGTAAACAGCGACTTGAACACCCGCTGAAAGTTCTCCCGCACCTTATTGAAAGTATCGAGAAATTGCTGATTGGCCGTAGCCTCAACTTCCTGGATCGTCTGCAACAGGCTATCCTTCGCGCTCACCAGGTCATTCTTCTGCTCAAGGATGAACTCATACCGCTTCTTCATTTCCGTGAATGCCTCTATCGCCGTGGGATTGACCTCCCCGAGATTCTCCAGCCTTTTCTTCATCCTGTCTGCCTTCTCCTGCAGCTCTTCCACCGGCGTCTCACCTGTACGGGGCTGATCGATAATATCGTCCAGGTTGATCCGGAACTCCACATTCAATCGTTCCTTCATCCCCGCCAGCTGAAGCTTCAGCTCGTTCAGCCGGTCCTTAATGCCGCTGAGCATCTGCTCCAGCATTTCCTTTTCCTTCACTTTATGCCGCAGATCGGTCTCCCGCTCGCCAAGGGCATTACGCAGATTATAATAGGCCTGATCGGCTTCATTCAATTTCTTTTCTTCTTCTTCTTTCTTACGCAGCAATTCCAGCAATGCGCCTTCTGAATTACCCAGCAACTCTTCACTCTCGCTGATGCTCTCGTTGGTTTGCTTCAGCTGGGAAGCATTGGCTTCGATCTGGTTATGCAGATCGTTCAGCTGCTTGCTCTTGAAATCCAATTCCTGCTTAAGGCCATTGATCCGGCTATGCTGACGGGTCACCTGCAGGTTGAATTCATTATACTGCGCCGAGCTGCTGTTATACGCATGTTCCGCCGACCGGTAATCTTCCTCAGCCGCCTGTGCCTTCTCTTTTAGCTCACCCACTATCCGCACCAGCTCGGCCCAGGCATTTCGCGTATCCTCGATACCCGCAATGGTCTCTTCCAGGTTGAGCTGCAGCTCTTCCAGCCGGCCCTGAGAGGATTCCTGCTGGGAGTGGAGATTCTCTACCTTATTCTGAAGAGAGAAGACAAAATTCGTCAGCCGGTTGATATCATCCTGTGTCTGACGAATAACCTGCTCTTTCAATTGTTCGTTGTATCCGGCTAATTCATTGTGCTTGTCCTGTATGGACGTCTTCAGATCACCGACCGTGGTTTGAAGCTGTTCGATTTCCTTCTGCAGCTTCTCCAGGTTCTTGGCCCGGCCGATCTTCTTTCCTTCAAAAAGACCAACACTGCCCCCGGTAAGCGTATATTTCCCCTTTACATATTTACCACTCTTCTCCAGCACGACAGCCCCATTGCTGTTTTCCAATGCTTCCTCATTCTCGGCAATAAAGACATTCCCAAGTAGATGTTCCGCCAGCTTCCGGTACGTATCGTCCACTTCAATAACCGACATCGCCGGCACCAATCCTTCTCCACCATGAGATGCGTCCGCCGCAGCGCCCGAAACCCTGTCCAGCATAAAGAAATTGGCCTTGCCTTTCTTATTATCATCCAGCAGGTGTACCGCCTGCATGCCCTCCTGCAGGTTATTTACCACATAATAGTTCAGATATGGCTCAAGAACGTTCTCCACCGCCGCCCTGAACTCTTCCTTTACATAAATGATATCGGAAAGTATCGGCGCTTCATGGTTCCAGCCCTTGTTCTTATGGAGGAACTTGATGCTCTCCGGGTAACCCTCCATCGAATCGACCAGGCTCTTGAGCAGGTCATGCTCGTTCTTCTTTGCATCCAGCTTCCGGCTTTCGTCTGCCAGCTGCTGCCGCAACACTTCCATCTGCCCCTGTGCCTGAAGGATAGCTTCCTTGGTACGCTCCTGGTGGTCCTGCAGCTGGCGCAAACCCGCCTGCTTGGATTCCAGCTCCTGTTCCTTCAGCTGCCGCTCTTCTTCCAACTGCTTCAGCTGGCTGTCCCGGACCGTCCGCTCTTCTTCCAGCTGGCGGATCCCCCGCTGCAGGTTCTGTATCGACGTATCGGCCACTGCGACCTTCTTTTCCGCATCGAACTGGTCTCGCTGGATCTGCGCGTTTTCCCTGCGCAGCGCATCGACCGTCACTCTCTTTTCATCGAACACCTTCCGCGTCTCATCCACCGAATCCTTCAGGGATTCCAGCTGCTCCTGCAAACCGGATAATTTATTCTCTTCCTCGCCCACCTGCTGACGGGTAAAAACAATACTTTCTTCCAGTCCTCTCAGCTGCCCTTCCCCTTTTTGCAGGAACTCCTGTAAAGAGCTTTCCTTCTCTTTCAGGAAATTCAGCCGTTGAGAAGCCAGGTTCTTCTCATTTTCCTTCGTCCTCAACGCCTGCAGCAGGTCGTTGAATTCATGCTGCATCGACTGCAACGCACGCTCCTTTTCGATAAAACCCACCTTCTGCTGTTCGACATCGGCTTCTTCCTGCGCGATCATCGCCTCCAGCCTGATCTTTTTATCCGTCTCGGCATCGGCTTTCTCGTTCAGCTCACGGTAGGTAAGATTGAACCCTTCCAGGGCCGCTTTTGCCAGCTCGATGCTGAGCTCGCGGTACTCCTTCTTGATCTCATAATATTTCTCCGCCTTCTTCGCCTGGTTCTCCAGGCTTTTCAGCTGGTTGTTGATCTCGAATAAAAGATCCTCGATACGGGCCAGATCCTGTTCGGTAGCATCCAGTTTCTGCCGCGCCTCTTTCTTCCGGGTCTTATAAATGGTGACCCCTGCAGCCTGCTCCAGCATGCGGCGACGGCTGTTCTCCTTATCCTTGATGATATCATCCACCATCCCCAGCTCGATAATGGCATAGCTGTCCGTGCTGACACCCGTATCCATAAAAAGGTTCTGGATATCCTTCAACCGGCAGGAGACGTCATTAAGACGATATTCACTCTCCCCGCTTTTATAGAACTTACGGGTGACCGTAACCGTGCTGAATTCCGTAGGCAGGAGATTCTTCGTATTCTCAAAGGTCAGGCTCACCTCGGCAAGACCGGATGCCGAACGGGTCTTGCTCCCGTTGAACACCAGGCTCTCCAGGTTCTCCGATCGCAGGTGACTGATCTTCTGCTCCCCTATCACCCAGCGGATACTGTCGATTATATTGCTCTTCCCACAGCCATTCGGTCCGATAATGCCCGTAATGCCCTCGTCAAAGCTGATAAGGGTTTTATCAGCAAAACTCTTAAATCCCTTTATTTCAAGGCTCTTTAATCGCACGGTTTATATAATTTACTTATGATAATCCTTCCAGCGCCAGCACCAATGCGGATGCGTCCATGACACCCACGCAGCGCCCATTCAATTTGGTCGGGCGACAAACCTACATTAAAATATGTAATCTTTGCCAAAATGATCCCCACCGGGTGTCCCTTGTTGAAAACTGGTTAATAACAACTTTTTTGTGCCCTGAGCGTAAAAAAAAGTTGTCAATTGTATATATTTACTGTTCTGACAGATCAAACAGCTCATATATGAATAATTTTATAGTCCCAATCGATTTTTCCGACGCATCCAAGAATGCTGCCCGGTATGCAGCCCATCTCGCCAACCTGGTTTCAGATGCTCATATTATTCTTTATAATGTGTTTGACGCCCTGGAATACGGTTCCGACAGTAGCCCCCTTGGTACAGACGCAGAAGAGGACGCCAGCAGACAAGCCATCGTCGAATTGGCGCTGGGCAGCGTTCAGACCGAGCTCGCCACCATTACCAGCGCGAAGATCTCCCTGGTGGCAGAAGAGAACAACCGGTTCCTGGATACCCTCGAAGCTTATGTGGTCAAGAACAATATCCAGCTGATCATCATGGGGATCACCGGAGCCACCCGCCTGGGCCAGATCTTTATGGGCAGCAATACCCTCAATATCGTCAAAAGAGCCATCGCCCCGGTGATCATCGTGCCCCCGGATGCGCATTCCCAGTCAGCAAAAAATGTTATGTTATTGACTGATTTTAAGGATATTGACGATACTATCCCGGTAGAGACCGTAAAAGAAGTGCTCAACCTTTTCAACCCCCGCCTGCACATCGTCAATGTCGACCATGAACATTATGTACAGGTAACCGAGGAATACAAGGCGGAAAGGACCAAGCTGGAAGCAAAATTGAGTGATTACAAACCCGATTTCTATTTCATCCGGCTCTTCGACTTCGTGGAAGCGATCAACCAGTTCGTAGCCGACAACCACATCGACCTGATCCTGACCTTCCCCAGGAAACATTCTTTCCTTTCGAATGTCTTCAAAACGACCAGCACAACCAAACTGGCCTATCATAGCCACGTACCGATCGTTGCGATCACCGCATAAAAGAAAAAAGGGCGGTTAACCGCCCTTTTTTTATCATTTTATCCTCAGAGATTACACCTCCGGTTCCTGCTGACTCAAACAATGAAAACTGCCCAATCCCCATATAATATCCGTCGAATCGATCCCCACCACTCTACGGGCAGGAAAACACTCTTGTATGATCCGCAGTGCCTTTTCATCCCGGTCACACCGAAAGGTCGGCACAATGACCGATTCATTGGCTATATAAAAATTGGCATAGGAAGCCGGCAGACGTTGATCTTCATAAATGACAGCCTCCGGCATCGGCAGCTCGATAATATTGAGCTGTTTGCCATTCAGCAGCCGCATCTTCTTCAGGTCTCTGAGATTCTCCTGTAGCAACGTATAGTTCTCATCCTGCTTATCTTCCTCGATGACCGTAATGACAGTATCCTCATCCACGAAACGAACCGTATCATCGATATGTCCATCCGTATCGTCTCCTATAATTCCTTCCTTTACCCATAACACCTGCTCTACACCATAGTAATCGCGTAAATAGGACTCTATCTGCTCCTGGTCTGATTCAGGGTTGCGGTTTGGATTGAGCAGGCAGCAGGTAGAGGTGAGCAACGTTCCCCTGCCGTTGAATTCCACCGACCCGCCTTCCATTACAATACCCGGATAGTATACCGGCAGGTTCAGCGCCTTTCCTACCAGCGTGGGTATTACATCGTCCAGATCGAATGGCGGGTACTTATTACCCCAGGCATTGTAGTTCCAGTCGACGATGACCTTCTTTTTCGGAGCCGCAGGATTTATCAAAAAGGCAGGCCCATGATCCCTGCACCAGGCATCGTTCGTCGGATGTAAAAAGAAAGATACCATTTGCATGTCCACACCGGCAGCCTCGAGATGACCGATGGCCGACGCCTTCATGACCTCATCCACGACATTGATGCAAACGGCCTCGCCCTTGGCCAGTTCCTTTACAAACTGGCTGTAGTGCGGGTAAACGGCCTGAATCCTGCCCGGCCAGGAAGCCTCTTTATGCGGCCAGGAAAGCCACGTCGCTGCATGTCTGCTGAACTCTGCCGGAAAATAATAACCAGAATCTTTAGGAGTCATATTATCCTTCATCAATATATCGCTTCGTAATAGGTTGATAGGAATCTATTCGTCTGTCCCGCATAAAAGGCCAGTGCGTACGGTAACGATCAGTCGCAGCAGTATCCACTTCCACAACCGTCGTCTCTTCTGTATCATGGGAAGCTTTATAGATCAGCGATCCAAATGGATTTGCAACAAAACTTCCACCCCAGAACTTCATCGCTCCGTCCTGCTCAAAACCCACTCTGTTCACGCTGACCACATGCACCCCATTAGCTACGGCATGACTCCGCTGAATGGTCTGCCATGCATTGTATTGTTCGGTATTGGTACCCTCATCCTGGCTCGTCGCCCAGCCTATCGCCGTAGGATAAAAAAGGATCTCTGCTCCCATCAGCGACGTGATCCGCGCAGCTTCAGGATACCACTGGTCCCAGCAGATCAATACGCCGATAGAAGCGTATTTGGTCTTGAAGATCTTATACCCGAGATCCCCCGGAGTAAAGTAAAATTTTTCGTAATAGGCAGGATCATCCGGGATATGCATCTTCCGGTATTTTCCGAGGTAGGTACCGTCGGCATCCAGCACGGCGGTTGTATTATGATATAGCCCCTGCGCCCTCTTCTCAAAAAGAGAAGCTATGACCACGACATTCAGCTCGGCAGCCAGTTTTCCAAGGACGTCCGTAGACGGCCCGGGTATGGCTTCTGCAAGCTTAAAGTTCTCGTAATCTTCTACATCACAGAAATATAAGGAGGTGAACAGCTCCTGGAGACAGACGATCTGCGCCCCACCGGCGGCGGCTTCCCTGATCTTGTCCATCGCCTTCTGCAGATTGGCGGCTTTATCAGCCGTACAGCTCATCTGCACGAGGCCTATCTTTACTTTGCTCATTTACTTTGTCGCTGCAGTTTTAACCGCAACGGGGTGCAAAGTTACAATTTTATTTCCTTCCCATCTGGCGCAAAAAAGCCACATGCGATGCAACGGCATAACGCACTCTTGGATATTCGATATACACCAGACCATACTCCTGACAAGCCTGCCGGATGATCTTGCTGATAGCGGGATAGTGAACGTGCGATATTTTGGGGAAAAGATGATGCTCGATCTGGAAGTTCAAGCCGCCAACCAGCCATGACACCACCGGGTTATTGGTAGCGAAATTAGCCGTCGTCTTGATCTGGTGAACAGCCCATTCATCCTCCAGCTTACCGGTCTCTGCATTGGCAACGGGGAAGGCCGTATGCTCCACTGTATGAGCCAGCTGGAAGACAATGCTCAGCACAAACCCTGCTACACAGGTGAAAATGATAAAGCCAACCAGCCAGTCAGAAAAGCCGATCTTATAGATCGGGAGGAATACGAATAGGAAGGCATGGAAAAGCTTGAAGCCCCAGAACACGAAATGATCACCGATCGTCATTCTCTTCAAAGGCATGCCGCCAACCTTGCTCTTGAAATATTTTATATAGTCCAGCACAAAGATCCAGAAGATGTACAGCAGGGAATAAAGGAACCAGAAATACAGGTGCTGATACTTATGAAGCCTGTATTTCTTCTGCGTTTCGCTCATCCGCATCCAGGGCTGAATATCTATGTCGTCATCTACTCCATCCACATTGGTGAACGCATGGTGGATGACATTGTGCTTCTGATTCCACATAAAGCTATTCCCTCCAAGTATATTCAGTGAGAAAGCCGCAAAATGATTGACCCATTTGTATTTGGAAAAACTGCCATGAGCCCCGTCATGCATCACATTAAAACCGATAGCGGCAACAATGCCGCCCAGCAGCACACATTCCAGTATCGCCCAAAGAGCAGCCGGTGTAAAAAAGACCAGGTGAATGTATACGAAAACAAAACTCACCATCAGGATTACCGCTTTCAGGAAAAGATTATAATTTCCTGTAGTCGATTTACCAACCTCCTCAAAATAGTTGCTGATCCTTTTCTTCAGCTCCGTGTGAAAAGAATGAGGTGTATTGGCAAATTTGGGTGTTAGCATGATAGTAAATATTAATAATGTAGTGCAAATTTAGTCCTTTCTGAGGGTATTTGAGTGTTAAAACCGATACAATATACAAACGCCATCTCCTGGCTTTTGTTATGCAGGCACGCTGATTCCCACACAATTAAGTATCCATCTGTACAATTGCGTCAAAATCCCTTATGCCGATCACTTTTTCGGTGATAAAACCCTCCGCATACGGTACTCCGATCATTTTCCCGAACATCTGATGCCGCCCGATGATGGCATTCAGGAACTCCGGGGTGGAGATATAGGTCTGTGGCTCATTCTCACTGTATTCGGTGGAAAAGAACTGCGACGAATAGGCCCTTATCGACTGCAGTTTGGCCTCAAAGACCGGCGTAATATCGTATACGAACGTAGGATGAGCATAGCGGTCCTGGATGAAATGGAATACATATTTGGGACGCCAGTGCTCCTGCGGACGACCTTCCTCGTCTTCCGTCGTCACCTTCCGCAGCCCGCTGAGAAAACAGGACTCCGTGATAAGATGCCCCGCACGTCCATGGTCAGGATGCCGGTCATCCAGTGCATTGGCCAGCACTATCTCCGGGCGATACTTCCGGATGGCCCGGATCAGCTGCCGCTGATGCGCCTCGTCATTCCGGAAAAAGCCATCCGCCATTCCCAGGTTCTCCCGCACATCCAGCCCGAGAATGGCCGCAGCTTTTGCCGCCTCTTCCGCCCGCAGCTCCGCCGTACCTCTCGTCCCCAGTTCCCCGCGGGTCAGGTCCACCACTCCCGTTTTCTTCCCGTTTTGCTTTTCCATAAGTAAAGTGCCTGAACATCCCAGCTCTACGTCATCAGGATGAACGGCTATAGCCAATATATCCAGTTTAATTGCTTTCATGGCCGCAAATGTACACCCTCCGGCGCAACCGGGGCATTTGGCGATTTCCGCTTTGTGAAGTACCTTCGCCGGTCGCATTTTTATAAATTTTTAAAAATAAAAAAGGTTAGACATGGCATACGATGTAGTCGTTCTAGGCAGCGGGACCGGTGGTTATCCATCCGCGATCCGCGCCGCACAGCTTGGCTTTAAAGTAGCAATCATTGAAAAAGAGAACCTTGGTGGAGTTTGTCTTAACTGGGGATGTATTCCTACTAAAGCCCTGCTAAAAAGTGCCCAGGTATTTCAGGACATTCTGCATGCAAAAGATTTCGGCATCGAAGCCACCGGCACAGCAGACTTCCCGGCAGTGATCCGACGTAGCCGCGGAGTAGCGGATAAGATGAGCAAAGGCGTACAGTTCCTGATGAGAAAAAATAAGATCGACGTGATCCTTGGCACAGGTAAGCTGAAAGCCAAAGGTCAGCTCGAAGTCACCGACAAGGACGGCAAAACCCAGATCGTCGAAGGCAAACATATCATCGTCGCTACAGGCGCGCGCAGCCGCGAGCTCCCGAACCTGAAACAGGACGGCAAAAAGGTCATCGGTTACCGGGAAGCTATGACTCTTCCTGAAAAACCCAACAGCATTATCATCGTAGGCAGCGGCGCCATCGGCGTAGAATTCGCCTATTTCTACTATAGCATGGGCACAAAGGTCACTATCGTAGAGTTCCTGCCCCGGATCGTTCCCGTTGAAGACGAAGACATCTCGAAAGAGTTGGAAAAGATGTACAGGAAATATGGTATCGAGATCCTGACCAACAGCGAAGTGACCAGCGTAGATACCAGCGGCAATGGCGTAAAGGCAAAAGTCAAGACGCCAACAGGTGAAGTGACCCTCGAAGCCGACGTCGTTCTCAGCGCTATAGGCATCTCTGCCAATATCGAGAACATCGGTCTCGAAACCCTGGGCGTAAAGACGGATAAAGGGAAGATCAGCGTCGACAAATACTACCAGACCAATGTACCCGGCATCTATGCCGTCGGCGACTGTGTTCCTGGCCAGGCCCTTGCCCACGTATCTACAAAAGAAGGCATCATCTGCGTGGAAAACATCGCCTACAACGAAAAGAAATACAAGCATCAGCCCGAAGGACTCGACTATAACAACATCCCCGGCTGTACCTACTGCACGCCCGAGATCGCCTCTGTCGGTTACACCGAAAAACAGGCCCGCGATGCAGGCTACGAAATAAAGGTTGGCAAATTCCCCTTCACCGCCTCCGGTAAAGCGACCGGCGTCGGTCATACAGAAGGCTTCGTAAAAGTCATCTTCGACGCAAAATACGGCGAATGGCTCGGCACCCACATGATCGGCTACAACGTAACCGAGATCATCGCAGAGACCGTAGTCGGCCGCAAACTCGAGACGACCTACCACGAACTGCTCGACAGCGTTCACCCTCACCCCACTATGAGCGAAGGGGTCAAAGACGCCATCGAAGCGGCTTATGGCGAAGCGATACACCTGTAATAAATACCTCTCCAATAAAAAAACCTCCCGGTTGGGAGGTTTTTTTATACTATCATTTATCAGTCCGGGAGGGTCTCTAACACCCCGATACCCCACTAACTTTAATCTTTATCTTTTTGTCCCCCTGGATGATCTCCAGCGTCCCCGTCGACAACATCTCCTCCCCCTTTACCTGGATCACCTGCATCATCAGCACCACCACAAACCCGTTCCCCCGGTACACCTCCTTATTCATCGTCTTATCCACTACCTTACTCTCCTTTTTATCATACTTCATCACCACATCCTTCCCGTGCCAGCGCAAAAAAGCAAATTCCGCTGTCTTCGTCGCCAGGATCTTCTTTCCCTTGTCAACATCCATATTATCAAAAGAGGTCTTCAGCGAATCATATGTATATAACCCTACACACCCCTCGATCGTATGCGGGGAAGCAACAAAGATATCTGGCGGCGGTAACGTATTCTTATCGACACCCGGAGTGGCAGGCGCCGAAGCAGCAGTATGACGAGTACCATGTTTCTTCGGAGGTTCGTCGCAACCCGCAATAACAGCTATACCCAACAAACAAATAAGCAGTGGTCGGTTAAAAAGGTTCATGCTGTAAAAATAAGGTCTTTCTTCATATCCTCACCCCTATTGCAGCACTGACCTAAGGCAGATAAACCATATCCATATGAAAATATTTCTCCAATATCTCGTCGCGATGATCCTCGTCCTGGATGATCCTCACCTGCCGCTTCCCGCCTTCTGTACGGATCAGCTTGTTGTTGATAAGACTGATCCTCCCTTCTTCCGTGGGCAGCGTACAGATCAGACTCCGTCTGAAGTGAGACTCCGGCGAAGACTGATGAAATTCATTCATATCGTGGAAATCTGCCAGTACCCGTGGAGTAAGCGTAAAAATATAATCGATCTTAAAGTCCTGCTTGGTCGCATTCCATTTTGCAACCGCTAAATAAGACTTTCCGTCCACCACCACCGGATCTATGATCTGGTAATAATTGCGGCCATCACTTTGTATCTCACCAGGCATGATAGCTAAAGGTGCCATGGAAAAATCTCCATATCCTACGTCTACCAGCCATTTACGACCATTCAGTTCCACCAGCAGCGCCATATGTTCGAACTCCCGGCCAAACTTATTATTGCCATGATGCAGCCGTCCCCCGATCATCTTTACGTCGAATCCACACAGCGTCAGCAGACGATGGAATAGAACATTTAATTCGTAACAGTATCCCCCACGCTTATCCAGTATCACTTTTTGATACAAGAAATTGATCTGTAATAAAATGGGTATTTGATTGTGAATATCCAGCGTCTCGAACGGAATGGAAAGAACATGATTGCGCTGCAGTTCGCGCAAAGTATCCAACTCTCTGTATACTACGCCGTCGTAATTGATCCTTCGTAAATAACCGCTAATGTCCATGCTTGTAAAGTTTTATCAAATCCAGATTCTTTAGGTCAGTTCCTGGTTTTTTTATCAATTCCCCTGCCAATAATTGACAGCCAATGTACGGTTTGTGCTGCAAGATTCTAAAAATCCTGCCTGAAATAGCCCGTCATATGAGCCTATTTACAATTCAATAACAAATATCCCAAAATAGTCACTAGATCTCAATGGTTTCACCAGGATTGGGGAGCAGCAGCTGTTTGCCGGCTGCCGCAAAATCCGCCTTGGCCTTTTCCGTATCAATTTGTATGATTGGCCAGGTATTATAGTGAGCGCCAACTACTTTATTACATTTTACAAAATCCGAGGCATGCAGCGCATCTGCCGGGTCCATGGTGTAATTTCCCCCGATAGGCATTACGGCAAAATCCAGCTTTGCCCATAAAGGGATCAGCTGCATGTCCATCGTCAGAGCCGTATCGCCGGCTATATAAAAATTGCCCTCCGGCGTAGTAAAAACAAACCCCAAAGGATTGCCGGCATAGCTTCCATCGCTAAAAGAAGAGGAATGAATGGCATTCACCGCACGAGCCTTACCAAAATCAAAGGAAACCGGCCCCCCATGATTCAGAGGATGTACATTCTCCACCCCGTTTTTGGAAAGCCACCCCACAACTTCCGCCGCACCGACACATTTTGCGCCAGTCTTCTTTGCCACATTCACCAGGTCGGACGTATGATCCCCATGTCCATGGGTAATAAAGATATAATCCGCCTTAATCTTATCAATATCAATGTTTTTCGCAGAGGGATTGCCTGTAAAAAATGGGTCGAAAAGAATCGTTTTCTTATTTACAGTAATTGATAGGGTACCGTGTCCGTAAAATGTTAGTTGCATCAGTGATTTTTGAATTGTTAAAAGAAACAAAACGGTCTGTCGAAAGTTCAGAAAAAAGCGATTTTTCTATCTAACTTTCTTAGCGCGCTCATATTGCAGGGGCCAATGCATGTCTTTAAATCCTAATTCGTCAGCCGCATGCAATGGGAAATAAGGATCCCGAAGCATTTGCCGGGCCATGACAACCAGGTCCGCCTGCCCGCTCGCCAATATGGTCTCCGCCTGTATCGGGTTGGTAATGATCCCTACCGCCCCCGTAAGCATCCCCGTCTCTTTCCGGATCCGTTCGGCAAACTGCACCTGGTAGCCCGGTCCCACCGGGATCTTTTGATAGGGTACCAATCCCCCCGTGGAACAGTCGATCACATCCACTTCCCTTTCTTTTAACAGGGCGCAAAGCCGCACAGTCTCATCGGCCGACCACCCGTCTTCAGCCCAGTCCGTGGCCGAAACACGCACGAACAGCGGATAACCGGGAGGCCAGACCGATCTCACCCCCTCGACGATTTCCAGTAACAATCTTACCCTGTTGTCAAAACTCCCGCCATATTCATCCATCCGATGATTGCTCAGCGGTGAAAGGAATTGGTGTACAAGATATCCATGAGCGGCGTGTATCTCCACTACCTTAAAGCCGGCCAGCATGGCCCGCCGAGCAGCTAACTTAAAATCTTCCACCACATGCCGGATCCCCGCTATCGTCAGTTCCACTGGTTCTCCGTAATGTTCGCTAAAAGGGATAGCACTGGGCGCCACCACCGGCCACCCTCCTTCCTCTTCCTTCAACAGCTTGCCGCCGTTCCAGGGTTCGGTTACACTGGCCTTACGTCCTGCATGCCCTATCTGTATGCCCATCTCACTACCCTGCGCCCGGACAAACTTGACGATCCGCCGAAGCCCTTCGATATGTTCATCTTTCCAGATGCCCAGGTCATAAGGCGATATCCGCCCTTCCGGCGAAATAGCCGTCACTTCTGTAATGATCAGCCCTGCCCCACCCACAGCCCTGCTCCCCAGATGCACAAGATGCCAGTCTCCTGCTACTCCGTCATGGGCGGAATACTGACACATGGGCGAAACGACGATACGATTTCCCAAAATGATATCCCTTATAGTAAGGGGTGTAAATAATTGACTCATATTAAATAATTCGGCCTTGATAAATATTTGACCCGCGAAGGTCCTAAATTTATGGCACAATTTTCCCCTCCATGAGAAGAGCCTTCCGCCGTTTGTTGTTTTTTGCCGTCACAGCACCGCTGCTTCTGGCATTTCTTACCCCGACCCACAAAATCTCTCCGGCCCCGACCAATTCTACCCCCCAGGCCCCAACCAGCATCACCTCTGCCCAACCTACCGAAGTCCTCATCGCCGCCGCAGCAGATCTCAAATTCGCCATGGACTCCGTTGTCGCCGTCTTCTCGAAGCAAAACCCAAACATAACAGTAAAAGTCGTCTATGGTTCTTCAGGCAACTTTTTTCAACAGATCGATAATTCCGCGCCCTTCGATCTTTTCTTCTCTGCCGACATCGATTATCCCCGCCAGTTGCAGCAGAAGAACAAGACCATTTCCGATGTAAAGCTCTACGGTACAGGGCAATTGGTCCTATGGAGCAGAACCCTCGATCCAAACCAGGAAAAAATGAATAGCCTGCTAAACAACGCTATAAAAAAAATAGCCATCGCCAATCCTGCACACGCACCCTATGGTAAACGCGCAGAAGAAAGCCTGCACTATTATCAGTTATTTGATAAGGTAAAAAACAAGCTTGTCATCGGGGAGAATATCTCGCAGACAGCCCAGTATGCACAAACCGGCGCCGCAGACATCGCACTCATCGCCCTTTCACTGGCCCTCTCCCCCGTCATGCAGCAGACCGGCGGCAAATACTGGTTGATCCCCGCCAGCTCTCATCAACCCCTGCAACAAGGGTATGTCCTGCTGCACCACGCAAAAGGCAACGCAGGCGCTGAAAAATTCGCCGCATTCTTCAGCGCCCCCGCAACCGCCGCCATCCTGCAAAAATTTGGATTTGGTCTATGAATACGCTAACCGGTGAGATCACAGCGATCACAACAGAACACAATATTTCCCTGGTAAAAGTCCTTGCCTTCGGGCAGCTCCTCTATTCGGTCATCCTCGATACTCCCGATACGAGCCCCTGGCTTAGAACAGGCTCCCCCGTCCGCCTTCTCTTCAAAGAAACGGAGGTAATGATTGCCCTGCCCACATCCACCCCGCTGCAGATCAGCGTCCGAAACCAGCTCCCCTGTCACATACAGGGCATCATCAGCGGCACTATCCTTTGTGAGCTGACCCTTACGCTGTCCACAGGCCCCCAAATAAAAGCAATCATAACCCGCGCCGCATGCGACGCACTCTGCCTCAAAGAGAATGACCCGATTATAGCGCTGATCAAAACGAATGAAGTAAGTTTGGCACATGATTGACTGGTCACCTCTATGGCTTAGCTTACGCCTGGCTTTTTTCACCATGGCGATACTGCTGCTGCTGGGCATACCCATCGCCTGGTGGCTTGCCTTCCACCGCGCCCGGTGGAAGGCCGCGGTGGAAGCCATCATCAGCCTGCCCATGGTGCTTCCCCCTTCCGTCCTGGGTTTCTATCTTCTCCTTGCTTTCAGCCCTGCTGGAGGTTTTGGCAGGCTTCTCGACCAGTGGTTCGATGTCCGTCTCGTGTTTACCTTCCCCGGACTCGTCATAGCTTCCATTATCTATAGTCTGCCCTTTATGATCAACCCCTTGCTGGCCGGCTTCAGAAGCCTGCCCACCGGCCTGCACGAAGCTTCCCGCACCCTTGGTAAATCGGATTGGACGACACTCTTCCGCGTTCTGCTTCCCAACATGCGGGGCCCCCTCATCACCGGTGCTGTGCTAAGTTTTGCCCATACCATAGGAGAGTTCGGCGTCGTGATGATGATAGGCGGCAGCATACCCGGCAAAACAAGAGTCGCTTCGGTAGCCATTTACGACGAGGTGCAATCCCCGCACTACGGGCAGGCCAACCGTTATGCACTGGTACTCTTAGCACTCTCCTTCACCATCCTGCTACTGGTCTACCTTGTCAATCACCGATATAATAAGCCAAAATCGATGTTATGATTGAGTTCCGTGCCACCAAAATGCTCCACACCTCATCGGGCCATCAACTGCTCGACATCGGATTCCAGTTGAAACAAGGCAGCATACTCGCCCTCTACGGCCCTTCCGGCGCCGGCAAGACAACCATCCTGCGCATTCTCGCAGGCCTCACCGATACCACTACCGGTTATATCAAAATGAGCGGCCCGGGCAACGGCAACCACAAAGGCGGCGAGAGCGGCAATAGCAACCCCAGCGGCCCGGGCAGCCAAAGCAGCGAGACCAGCCCGGGCAACGAGAGCAGCCAGACTGGCGGGATCTGGCTCGACACATCCCGTCACCTCAACCTCCCCACCCGCCATCGACCCATCGGCTTCGTCTTCCAGGACTTCGCCCTCTTCCCTCATCTGACAGTCCGTCAACAACTCGAGTTTGCCTTACCCAAAAAAGCAGACCGTTCCATCGTAACCGAACTGCTAACGATGATGGAACTGGAAGAACTCCAGCATCGCAAGCCGGCCTTGTTATCCGGCGGCCAGCAACAACGGGTTGCCCTTGCCCGCGCCATCGCGCGCCGCCCCCGGCTCCTGCTCCTCGACGAACCACTCTCCGCACTGGACGACGAAATGCGTTATCGCCTCCAGGACTTTATCCTGAAAGCACACCGGTTCTACCAGCTGACAACCATCCTTGTCAGCCACTATCTGCCGGAGATCTTTCGATTAGCCGATGAGGTGATAGTCCTCGAAAACGGGCGGATCTCGAAACAGGATACAGCCGCCAACATCTTTCTCGAAGAAAAGATCAGCAGTAAATTCAGGGCAACCGGTGAGATCATCGACATCAAACCCGCCGACATCGTCTATATCATCAGCATCCTGTCCGCCAACAACATCGTCAAGGTCATTGCCACCGGTGAAGAAGCCGCAGCCTTACACATCGGCCAAAAAGTCGTCGTCGCCTCCAAAGCCTTTAACCCGATCATCCTGCCCCTCGGTTAGCCCTCACCGGTAAGAAGACTACCTGTCTCAATACTTTTTTTTAATCCCAGAAACCCTGCGCCTTCACCTGCATCCCCCTCTTTTTCAATAACTTTCTCAATCGCACCACCTCCGGGCCATACCCCGCGAGGTAATACACCGCATCGCGATGTTCAAAATTACCCGCTCCCTCCACCCATTCATCCAGCGCCTCATACTTTCGCGAAGCTCCCTTCCCCAGCGACTGCAGCCCCAATCCCGAATAATACTGATCGAACTCGTCCCTGTGATGCTTCTCCGATAGCACAATGGCTCCTCCGATAACCGCACGATCGCCCGCCAGCTGGCGCAGCGCCAAAAAATGGCCGATAGCAGTCTCATCCCCCAAAAAGACCAGCGGCTTGCCGGCAACGGGCTGCTGATGGGAAGAGCCCACACCAAGGTATTCAACAGTATCCCCTGTCCGTAGCTGCTTGCCCCAGCGGCTGCCCGGGCCATCATGTGCTGTATGAATGATCAGGGTGCAGGTCCTCGTCTCTGCATCCCATCCGGAAGGAGTATAATCGCGGTACACCAGTGTATCCACTTTACATTTGATATGTTGAGCGCTGCCCCATTTATTCATGTCGCAGTCAGGCAAATGCAAGTCGATCTCCCGAACGGTATCCGGCTCCCAAACCCGCACAGCCAGTACCCTTGCGCTGTGGATAAATACGGTCTCTGCCAGGGTCAGTGCTTTTTGCGCTAGCTTATTCATGATACAAAGCAACGACAACATCGCGGGGCAGCCAATAGTATAACACCGGTAATCATTGGACTATTCGCGGTCACAGCCCCTCACCCTATTCTCTCCACCCGGGCATCACTCGCCGCCCCGCTTGCCAGCCCCCGATATTCTCCTCTGAATTCCCCCGGCGTTTGCCCCACTTGCTTCTTGAACAATCGCGAAAAATAAGTATGGTCCTCATACCCCAGCTCATGGGCGATCTCCTTCACGCTGCACTGACTGTAATATAATAGTCGCTTGGCTTCGAGGATTATCTCCTGCTGTATCCAATAGCTCACCGTAAAACCTGTCGTCTCTTTTACGATCTCATTCAGATAGGAGAGCGAAAGATGCAAAGCCTCCGCATATTCCCCGGGACTCTTCAGCGTCTTGAACCGCTGCGCCACCATTTGCCTGAATTCCAGCGTGATCACTTTCGGCCGGCTTAACTTCCCCTCTGCCACCCCGCATCGCCCCGCATAAAGGTCCGCCACTATCCCCACGAATGAAGCAAGCAGCGAATAAAGGGATTGCCGCGCATACACCGACTCCCGCTGCTGCTCAACAGCCGACACCAACTGCAGGCACTGCACCAACGGTTGCAGTTCTGCGTCACTCATCACCAAAGGTTTCGCCATGAGCAAAGGGTCTTCCAGCACAGCCCGGTACAGATCGGGGATCAGACCGGCATCGAGGGCAAGGAACCAACCAGTCGCATCCGGCGAGGAGCCTTTATAATTATGCACCTGGCCCGGCAAAACAAAAATTGCTGTATTCTCTTTCAGGACCTGCATATTAAAATCCACCATCATCCTGCCCCATCCCTTTTCCAGTAATAGAAAAATATAATGATCATCCCGGTGATCATCCATCCGCGCAGCTTTCTTATCCAGCTCGCTCGGAACATTCACCCGCTTCAGGTGATATCTCTGATCGGTGTGCTCCTGCAGCTTATGCACCGGTATGGTACTACTTCTTTTCGTCATTTGTATTGCGGACTCTGTCCGGTTTTATCAAAATTAATGTTTACTTTTCAGTCGTAATTAATACTATGGCACAGTTGTCCGTCTGGGAAAAGGAAAGTTTTTTTGCACCGGCCGATATCGTCATTGCAGGCAGCGGCCTGGTAGGGCTGTGGAGCGCCTATTACCTAAAGAAACATGCCCCTTCCTTAAGCATCACTATCATCGAACGTGGCCTTATCCCCACCGGCGCCAGTACACGCAATGCCGGCTTTGCCTGCTTTGGCAGCCTGTCCGAACTGGTCTCCGACGCCGGACAAATGGGCATGGACCAGTTGCTCGAACTCGTAGACATGCGCTACAGGGGACTAAAAAGAATAAGAAAAACTTTCTCCGCCGAAGACATAACTTATGAAAAATACGGCGGTTACGAGCTTATCGGCAATTTTCCGGCCTCACCTCCATCCGCAAACGCCGCTACATCCTCTGCCGCAGACACATCCACAAGCGCCGCCCCATCCTCTGCTCCCGACCTGTCAGACCTCGACCAGCTCCGCTCGTCTATCGACGAATTCAACCGCATCCTCAAAAAGATCACCGGCTTCCAAAAAACTTTCCGCCTCAAAAACGAAAACATCGCCCAATTCGGATTCTCCAATATTCAATACCTGATAGAGAACAGATCGGAAGGCCAGCTCCACCCGGGCAAACTGTGCCAGGCCCTCCTCCGCCTCGTACAATCTATAGGGGTCACCGTGCTCAATAACATCGAGATCACCAGCTTTGAAAAAGTCAGCGGCCATCTCCTGATACATACCCAACACCCGTTTCCCCTGATAGCCCAACAGCTGCTGGTGGCGACCAACGCCTTTGCCCAACAGCTGCTGCCACAGCTCGACATCACCCCCGCACGCGGCCAGGTCCTGGTCACTTCCCCTATCGACGGACTGCCGTTCAAAGGTACCTTCCATTTCGACAAAGGATTTTACTATTTCCGGAATTTAGGGGACAGAGTCCTTTTGGGAGGAGCCCGTAATATGGCGATCGAAGCAGAGACAACCACCGAAATGGGCCTCACCGATCTTATCCAGCACGAACTCGAACGCTTCTTACAGGAAGTGGTCCTGCCCGATCGTTTCTATACCATCGAACACCGCTGGAGCGGCATCATGGGAATGGGAAGTGAAAAAATGCCCATCATTAAAGCTGTCAATGATCACATATTCTGCGCCGTTCGTATGAGCGGGATGGGCGTTGCGCTCGCCCCTGTTGTCGGAGAAAAAATAGCTCTGTTGATGACCGGCGGCGCTGAACCAGCCTCCTGAAAACCTGCTAAATATCGATAAAATATCTTTATAACTTTACAAACCTGGAACTGCCCCCTCCTTCCGTCCGCACAAAATAAACTCCCCCCGTAAGCCTCGATAGGTTCAGCGAAAATGAAAGCGCCGTAATCCGTACCGCCATAACTTTCATTCCCACCTGGTTATATACCTCCAGCATTCCTCCGATCCTGGCCATGCCCTGCAGATTCACCGACAAAGTGCTCATCGCCGGATTCGGATGAAGGTCGACCCCGACCACCTCGCCCGTTCCGGGTACCGTCACCCCACCGCCGATGCTGCCTGTGGATACCGCCCCCGTAGCAGAATTCAGCAGCGGCTGCCGGAATCCGCCCTCAGCAAACAGACTACGCATCCTGTCCCGCTGACCGTAGGTAAAGAGATGCATCCCCAAGTCGTCGGTAAAATCCATATAGTCCATATATAGATTGCCGTAAGGCGTATTCCCGCAGGAAATAATAATACCGCGGGGATTTCCATAAGTTGCAGTAGACTGTGGCGGCGTATCCGCAACTTCGTCATCCCCGCAATCCGAATCGCCCCAGACATGTATCAGATTCAGCCAGTGACCGATCTCATGCGTCGCGGTCCTGCCCCTGTTATAAGGAGCTGTGGCCGTGCCCTTCGTCCCAAACGCCGTATAGCGAATAACCACTCCATCCGTTTCCTTTGACCCACCGGTAATACTGGAATACCCCAGCACATCGCCGTTCAGATTACATACCCAGATGTTCAGATAACGATCCCGGTCCCAGGCATCATCTCCTCCCCTGGAACTATATTTGACATTGTCATTGAGAGAAAAAGAGGTGGCATTGGTGTACTTGTGGATGATCCCGGTAGTCGCATGTCCGTCAGTATCGACACCTGCCAGTACGAAACGGAAGCCGCTGTTGGCAGCCAAAGAAGAATAATAGGAAGGGATGGCAGAGGTGTCTGCGTTATGCTTGCCATAGTCAGCATTCAGCACATCCAGCTGCGACAGTACCTGCGCATCGCTGATATTCTGCGAAGAGGAATTATATACGATGTGAACGACGACCGGAATGGTGATGAGCGAGGGAATAATATCCTTTGTCCCTGTCCCCTGTCCCGTAATGGTTACAGAAGACCTATGCAGCTGCATACGCGTAAAAGATTCGACAGCCTCCACCTTTTCGGCAAGCGAAGGGTCTGCTTTCAGCTGTTGCTGCTTGTAGTCGAGCCAACGACAGTCGCGTTGTGCCCAACCGGATACTGTGATCAACAGGGATCCTACAAAGGGTAGAAAATTCTTCATTATACCTTCTTTTACAAAGGCTCATCATCGGTATTGGAGGGGTAGCAGAATAGTAAGAAATTGGATTGGTTATTCAGGAAGGATACCGCTTGTTGGAGAGACAGATGACCGTATGCATGATACGTGGCCTCTGACTTTGAATAATGCCCGGAAATGGGCCTGGCTGGTTATTGCGGTGCGAAGGGGCAGTATTCAGGTTGTAAGCTGCTGTAAAACAATAAAAAAAAAGCCGGATATGCAAGCATTTTGTACAATTTTTACACATTCTCATTGGATAGTAAGGTTGCGGAGCCTTATTTTTGCCAACTATAGCCAATATATGAACAGATCCTTCGCCTTTCTGATGATCCTAAGCCTGTTTACAGCCGCTTGTAACAATACCGACCGGCAAGAAGATTCCTCCACAGGAACGACGAAGGCGCCCGATAACACTCCTCCATCGATCAATTACACCGTCATAAGGGCTCTTCCCCACGATACCACTGCCTACACAGAAGGCCTCCTCTTCCACGATGGCCAGCTGTATGAAGCGACAGGCACCGAACCCGAAATGCCGGTCAATCGAAAATCCATGTTTGGTACCGTCGATATGACCACCGGTAAGATCACTCCAAAGGTGGAGCTCGACCGCAATAAATTCTTCGGCGAAGGCATCGTCTTCCTCAACGGCAAAGTCTATCAGCTGACCTATACAACCAGGGTCGGTTTCATATATGATGCCAAAACATTTAAAAAGCTTGGGGAATTTACCTTTCCAAGTAAAGAAGGCTGGGGAATGACCACCGACGGGACCCACCTCATCATGAGCGATGGCACCAGTAATATCAACTACCTGGACCCGACCACCTTCCGCCTCATAAAAGTGCTGGGAGTAACCGACAACAATGGACCCGTTAGCAATATCAACGAGCTGGAGCTGATAAAAGGCTACCTCTACGCCAATCAATGGCAAACCAATTACATCCTGAAGATCGATCCGGCAAGCGGAAAAGTAGTGGGAAAAATGAACCTGGAATCCCTCGACAGCGAGGCTCGCAACAAATACCCCGGAGCAGAAGTCCTCAACGGCATTGCGTATGATTCCACCAATAATAAGGTTTATGTGACCGGGAAGTTATGGTCGAATATCTATGAGATCAAATTTCCTTTTTGACCATCATTTCGATACCACATAAATCAGCGAGCTGCATTTCGACTTATCGACAAAAGCCTTCATATTCGATACGAGCCCCATCCAAACCGCCTTCGGCGTATTCCCGCGGCCATTCCGGTATTTCTCGCTTAACATGCTGATATAAAAACTGTCAAACCACATCGGCTGACTATACTGCAGCTGCAGCCCATGCCCGTTCAGCAGCTTTTCCATGGCATCCGGAGAAAAATGGTAAAGATGCCGGGGCACATCGTAAGCCGCCCAGGCCCCCTCATAGACACTTGCGTCGTAAGAGGTATAATTAGGAACCGCAATAAAGATACGACCGTCCCGCTTGATCAATGCCTTCAATCGCTCCATATAGGGATGCAGATCATGAACATGCTCCAGCACATGCCACAACGTTATCGCATCGAAACTCTCTGTGGGAAACGTGAAAAGATCATCCATCCCTAACAACTGAACCCGGTTGTCCGTCCGCGCCTTTTCCCGCGCCACTTCATCCGGCTCCAGTCCCGTCACCTCCCAGCCCTGCTCCTTCATATGCGCAACAAAAGCCCCGGCCCCGGCTCCAATGTCCAGCAGTTTGCCCTGCCTCATCCGCGTGGCCGAAGAGATCAGGCGATATTTGTTCGACAGCGTCTGCCGCCGCACAATATGATAAAGGCGGTTGATCAACCCCTTATTGGTATTGGTGTGAGAGATATAATTATCCGACCGGTAATACACGCCGATGGAAACCGCATCCGGCACATCCTGGGTGAACCGCAGCCCGCATGACAGACATTCCCATATCTCAAAAGTTTCGTGCGAGACAGTATGATCGCTGGGTTTCAGGGCCAGTTGCAGATTTTCGGAGTGACAGGATGGACAGGAATTGTAATGGATCAGGGACATAGTGTAGTAGATAGGGGCTGCCTTAAAATTTTAATTGATTGCCTGTAGACCAGCCATGAGAATAAAAATGCCAGCCAAGCACGGCCAGACCCGCGACAGCAAGGATCAGGGCAATGATCCACCAGGAAAGTCGTCGCCTGCCTGTACCTTCCTCCTGTAACAACTCGTTCATTTCACCGCTGGTCCTCTCCCGGTCGCCCACAAGAAGAGTGTGCTGGGCATCCTGGCGGTTGACCCGTACGGCAGGCGTAGGCTGCAGAAAAAAGGCCGGGGCCCTGACCGACTCGAATAATACATTCCCCGAGCCATCCTTCCTTAAGATCCCAACCCCATCCCAGCTTACCTCGTCTTCCGCACGGATCCGGTTGCGTAGCTCGAAAGAGAACTCGTTATACCATTTAATGGCCTCATAATCAAGTATATTACGCTGGGTCGCCAGGTAGGAAAAGAACTCTTTGTCCGGCGCATCAAAGTATTTGTCAAAACGAAAACGGTAGGCAGGAGGCAGCATAGTACGTTCAGCCACATCTACGTCAGCAGGCAAAGTCTCCAGGTAAATAGTACCCAAACCCGGAATACTGATACTTCTATGTTGAAATAAGTAGGCATTCAATACCGCAAACATGGCTTTTCCGTTTATAGCTTAAGGCTGCGAATCTACTTATTTCTGCCCAAACGTAAACACAATTCCCCCCAACACATTAAACCCATATACGGGGTACTGATGCCACCTCTCGTATTTATTATTGAAGATATTATTCATCTGGAACCATAAATTCAGCTGCCGCAGGATCCGGAACTCCACCCCTGCATTCATGTCCGTCCCCTTATCCCCTTTAAAAGCCTTTCCGTCATCGGTCAGATACCTTGCACCATCGAAGGTAAACAGATCGGCCTTCACCCAGAAATCCTTAAAGGCCTGCCATTTCAAATGCGTGTTGAATTCCATCGGCAACAAGCCATATGCCTTCTCATTCACTTTTAAATTCCGGTAATCGTTGACGGTAACACCAGCCGTGACCGTAAACTCATCCCCCTGGATATAACTTGCCTCACCATGCACCTGCAGTGCGTTCATCGAAGGTTCATAATCGACCAGGAAGCTCTTTTCACCACTGCCCGGCGTAGGATCGTTTACGAACAAAGGCATATACTTATACTGCAGGAACCCCACCTTCGCCGCATAGGTGAAGTGGTTGCTTATCGATCCCTTGAAACCACCATACCACTCCTGGACACGCGTATTTATCAGGGAATCCGGCTGCGCCAGCCAGGGATTGATCGACTCATAACGCTGATATGAACCCTTGTCATAGTAGCCTATCCAACCCAGCTGAATGGTGAATCGCTGATCAGAAGTAGAAATGTCCGCCAGGAAATTCGGCAGCAGGTGAAAGGTCTTATTATCCCACGAAGGGGTCACCGCCGCCTGCAAGAACAAATTCGATGTCTTCACCAGGAAGGCCGGGTTAACCATATATATATTGTTGTTCTGTCCCGCATCCGTTTTCAATGGCCGGTTATAGTGCGTCAGGTCGGCCGTAAAACCAAGGTCAAAAGCGTAGTCGTCCCCAAGCGTTTTCTCCAGTGGGAGGTTCAGCACCGTACCCGCCTCCGTCCCCTTCGGATCGTGATTGTCGGTAAAATACGATACCCTGATATTCGGATGGTATAACAACCCAAACTCCGTCGGCTCCGTATTCCGCAGACTCAGCTTGCCTTCATAGGTCTGAAACCCCTGCTTTAGCTGGTCACCCGTAAAATGCAGCGTATCCGGCCGGTAGCCATACAGGTGATACACATCATTCTTGAACCCCACGCTCCCATTCCATTCCAGGTTATTAGCCGTCTTCACTGTTCCCACCAGCTTCACATCCGTCAGACTGTTCTTCTGATAAGGCAGCTTACCCTTTGAGCTTAGCTGGTTCGCAAACAGGTTAAAGAAACTGGTCTTCCCGTCCCCAAAGCTGAACCCCGTCCGGATATAGGGAATATGCACATTGCCCACTCCCACCTTGATATAATTGTAGTTCTCCCACGGCTTCACCGAATCCCGCTGCAAAGCAACCGGTTTCATCTCCGCAGGCTGATAGCTCAGGAACAGATATTGAGCCGGAATATTGTAGGCAAGACGAGGCTTCGAAGTATCGATGGCCGGCGGCGCGGCATTGAAATTTATCTTCACCGCCTCACGCAGCACCGGCTTGAATGATGAAGTGATCTCGATAGTCCTGCGCTTCGTCGTATCCTGCGCCTGTAGCGAAAGCCCGGCACAAACCATACCCAGTAGAAAAAATGATATTCTATACATGGATCGAATTTCTGAAATGATTAATTATTCCCACTCTCTACCTTGCTGTTCTTCTTTTCTTCTTCGGTCACCTGCGCCAGCTTCTGTTGCGCCTGCAACCGCAATTCTTCTATTTTTGCATTCTCTACGATGCTCTGGAAAGTGGCTTTGGCATTGAAAAAGTCTTTCTCGGCAAAATAAACATCACCTAGCAGCAAATAAGCCCGGGTAACCCATTCCTCGTACGAGCCGGACTTGTTGATCACCTCGAAGGCAGCTTTCTCGGCATCTTTCAACTGATTCTGGTGGAAAAGACAATCGGCTATCTGGTATCGGGCCTCAGCCGCATAGGCCGACTTGGTAAGCGGAGCCGCTATCCTGAAATATTGCAGTGCGGTCTCGCACTGGCCCGCCGATTGATAAGATTTGGCGATAGCCATATTGGCCAGTACCCTATCGTCCACGCTCAATCCTTTTTGTGTAAGCAGATCCTTTGCATTGGCAACAGCATCAGGCCATTTCTGCAATTGATACTGGCTGCGCAGCAGACCACGCATAGCCTCCATTTTGTTTTCCTGCGAAGCAGAAAAATCCTTGAGCTTTGTAAAATACTTTTCCGCATTGGCATAATCCTTCAGATTGAAGAAATACAGCCGCGCAGCCTGCAACAGGGACTTTTCGCCAAATTTATTTGGGACACGGTCCGAAACCGCTGCATAGCCAACTACCGCCTTCGCCCAATCCTTCTGGGAGAAATAGATCTCGCTTTTATAGTAATTGGCCTCGAGAGAGTACTTGCCGTCAGGGAATTTGGCAAGGTAGGCCTCAAACCGCTGGATCGCCCCCGGGAAATTTCCATTGTTGAATTGTACTTCCGCCTCCTCATAAGCCAGCTGATCGGCCTGGCTTGCACTCACTTCCACCCCCATCCCTTTCGCAAAATTGACGTATTCAGCGCTGCGTCCCTCTTCCACATAGATCGTCTTGGCATTGTCCAGCCCATCCTGTGCCTCAGGAGAATTAGGATACTGGCGCAGCAGGGAATCGTATTGGCTCAGCGCCTCCTTATTGTTGTTCAGATTGTACCAGGCAATACCCGACTGAAGATAAGCCTTCGGCTTCAGCGCATCGGCTCCGGGGCTCTTAAGCACATTTTTCAGATACGGCAGCGCCTCCCGGTAGTTCTCACCCGCCAGGTAAGTCCCGGCGATCTCCATATTCACATCGGCTGACAGATTGCTGGCAGGATACTGACGGTTTATCGTATTCAGAAGCGTGATCTTGTCCTTCCCGTTGCTGACACCCGCGATCATCGCCTTCTGAAAGGTCGCATAGTCGCTGGACGGCCAGGAATAGGACAGCACCTTATTGTACATGGCCAATGCCGTCTTGTAGTCCCTGTTCATATAATAACAATCCGCATCCCGGATATAGGCATCCTGCTCCATGGAAGAAGAATTCAGCTGAGGGGTTCGTACCACCTGCTCAAAAAATCCCTGCGCCTGCCGGTAGTTCTCCTTTTTTAGAAAACAGTATCCCAAATTGTAACGGGCATTCTGAGGATTAACCTCCCCGTTTACACTGCTGCTTTTCAGATATTCCAGATAATAGCGGATGGCATCATCGATCTTATTCAACCGGTAAGCGATCTCCGCCTTCCAGAATTGAACATAAGGCAGCACGCTGCCATTGTTGGGATCCTTCAGCGCCTTATCCAGCAATTCATTCGCGTTCAGCAGCAGGCCGTCATTGACCAGCTCCGTCGCTCGTCCATACAATATACGTGGAATAAGACGACGCGCATTCTCTGAGGGATGATCGAGACTGTCAAGAAGGGTCAGGGCATCCCTGTAATTATTGGTCCCCGCCAGCACACTCACCAACAGCTCCCGCCCTTCCCTGCTATACTCGGAATTGGGATACTGCTGGAGAAAGCCCTGCAGCTCCGTCAATGCCACGTCCTGGTAACCCAGCTCATAAGAGAGCTTGGCATAATTGAACTTGGATATCTCCTTCTGTCTGGCATTACTGCTGTTCATCGAACAAAAGAGAAAAGCATTCCGGGCATTCGCTTTCTGAGCGGTCCGCAAATATGCATCCCCCAGCAGATACATGGAATTCTGAGCCAGGGAGTCTTTACTGCCACCCAGCTGCTTGAACCCATCTATGGCCTTATTCCAGTTCTTTGTCTGGTAATAACAATAGGAAAGTTCATAAAGGTCCTCTCTTGTCACCTTCTTCGATAGGGAAACATACTGCTCGAGAAAAGGCAGCGCCTTTGCAAAATCCTGCTTCTCATAGTATCCATGTCCTACCAGCTGCCGCAGCTCCGTATCATAATACTGGTTCCCTTTTTTTAACCGGGCCTCCGCATAGGCGATCGCTTTATCCTTCTCACCCTGCACGAGGTAAATATTTGCCACATAGTAGGGAACTACTTTCTCATATGCGGGATTATCTTCCACTACCTTAAATGCGGCCAGCGCATCATTGTACTTCTTCTGGTAAAAACAAATGAACCCATAATAGTAGTTCGCATCGATATAATTCGGGTCCTTTGGCAGCTGCCGGATGGCGTTGAACAGCGGAAGAGCATTGTCAAACTGCTTTTTCGTGAAATAACAGTACCCCTGATGGAATTTCATGTCAGCGATATCCTTGTTATTCAGATTGTCGATGTCTGCATGCTCATATGATTTGAGGGCGGCAGTATAATCCCTTTGCCGGAAATAATATTCAGCCAGATGGAAGCTGATCATCCCTACCCTCGGGGCATTGTTCTCGAGGTTGATATAATCCTGCGCCGCTGTGACAGCCGTCTTATCGTTCTGCGCGAGGGCACAGACCAGGTAATAATACTTTACGTCCTGGTACTCAACGGCATTATTGCTTTTGTCTGTTTCCCGGAGGGAATACTTCAGGTCCCGGAAAATGGGGAAGGCCAGGCTATAATACTCATGCTCGAAGAATTCTATCCCCTGTCTGAAACTGGCCTGCGGGTCGTCATAGTAACGTGTCTGCTGAGCAAATGACGAAGAACTGATGAGAATGACGAAAAATAATACAGTATACTTCACTGGAAATAATTTGATTTTTATTCTCGCCCTGGTTGTATGGATGGTATTGGTGTTTTCAACGCACTAAGTTTCTAATTATTTTGCCTTTGACCAAACATCGTTCCAAACAGGTGTGGATAACTGTGTACATTAACATTTCCTTATAAAAGCCATATATTGTGGCGCAAATTCCAATCTAACATGAAAAAATTCTTATCGACCCAGTATTCAGAGACCGCCTTCAACGTGGCTTCCCTCGTACTGCGCCTGACTTTTGGCCTTCTTCTTTGCGTCAACCACGGCTTCGAAAAACTCCTTCACTTCAGCAAGCTGGAATACACCTTCTCCGACCCCTTCCACATCGGACATCGCTGGACGCTGGTGTGCACCATCTTCTCAGAGGTCTTTTGCTCGCTCCTGCTGGCTCTCGGCCTCTTTACCCGCATCGCCGCCCTCATCCTGGTCATCGAATTTGCGGTCATCTCCTTCCTTATTCATAAAGGTTCTTCGCTCGGTTCACGCGAGCTCGACCTGGTTTACCTGACAGGCTTTTTCGCCGTGCTGATGGTCGGCCCCGGCAGGGTCAGCGTCGATGGAATGATGGGAAAATAGATAACCGGTGTTCAACCCATAAAAAACGTGCCCAACTCATAAAAAGATGTATAGCAGCGAAACAACCATCCGCGTCCGGTACGCGGAGACAGACCAGATGAACGTCGTTTATTATGGCAACTATGCCCAATACTTTGAGGTAGGACGTGTAGAATCCATCCGCCAGCTGGGCTTCAGCTATAAAGACCTGGAGTCGACAGGCATCATCATGCCCGTAGTCGAAATGAATGTCAAATACCTTCGCCCGGCCCGCTACGACGACCTGCTGACCATCCGCACCACCCTTCGCGAATGGCCCGCCGATCACCGTATCCGTTTTCATCAGGAGGTCTTTAACGAAGAAGGAAAGCTGCTTACCGTCGGAGACGTACTCCTGTATTTTCTGAGGTCGGCAACCATGGAAAAGACCCGGATGCCAACGGAAATGGCAGACAGGCTACAACCTTTTTTCGGCTAAGCGTCAACATTCGATCACGGTGCTTAACTTTACTGGATGGAAAAGATCATTGCTGGTATAATAACCATTGGAGATGAGTTGCTGATAGGACAAGTAATAGACACCAACAGCGCCTGGATGGCACAGGAATTAAATAAGAACGGCATCTGGGTCGGTCACCGCCTGGCCGTAGGCGACGTCCGCGAAGATATCTGGCAGGCACTGGACGAAGAATTCAAGCGGGCTTCCATTATCCTCATCACCGGTGGCCTGGGCCCCACCGCAGATGATATCACCAAGCCCCTGCTCTGCGACTATTTCGGAGGTAAAATGGTTGTCAGCCCCGAAGCCCTCGACAACGTAAAGAAGATCTTCGAAAAGCTCCAGCGTCCCATGATCGCACGCAACCTCCAACAGGCGGAAGTGCCGGACAACTGCACCGTTATCCCCAACCAAAGAGGCACTGCCCCGGGCATGTGGTTCGAAAAGGGAGGCCGGATCTTCGTCTCCATGCCGGGTGTACCGCATGAAATGAAAGGCATGATGACCGACTCGGTCATTCCTGCGCTGAAGAAGCACTTCAAGCTGCCCTTCATCGCCCATCGGACCCTTCTTACAGCAGGCATCGGCGAATCCTTTTTGGCAGATCACATCGCCGCATTCGAACAAGCCCTGCCCCCATCCATCAAACTGGCCTACCTGCCCAACTATGGCATGGTCCGGCTCCGGCTCACCATCCACGGCGAAGACCCGGTAGCGCTCGAAGCGCTGCTCCAGCAGCAATTCGATACCCTCAAAGGACTTGTCTCGGAGTGGATGGCCACCGACGAGGACATATCTCTGCAGGAAGCCATAGGACGAATGCTGAAAACACGCGGCAAAACGCTCGGCACGGCAGAAAGCTGCACAGGTGGTCACATTGCGCATCTTATAACGACAATACCCGGCTCAAGCAATTATTACAAGGGCAGCGTGGTAAGCTATGACAACGAGGTCAAGAAAAAGGTCCTCCATGTCAGCCCCGAAACCCTTTCCGCCAACGGGGCCGTCAGCGAACCTACCGTAGAGGAAATGGTCAAAGGCGCCCTCCAGCTGCTGGATACCGATTTCGTCATCGCCACCTCCGGTATCATGGGACCAGGCGGCGGAAGCCCCGAAAAACCGGTTGGCACCGTCTGGGTGGCAGTTGGAAACCATCAAAAAATTATTACCCAAAAATTCGCATTCCGTTTCGATAGACAGCGGAATATTGAATTAGCAGCAACAAATGCATTAAATCTGTTGAGAAAATTCATCCTGTCAGCAGACTGATCTATCCATGCCGTCCCAACTAACTCACCCGTTTGGCGCGGATTCAGGTGAATTAATTACCTTTGGCGCGGCGCTAAACGACTTCCCCGGATCCGGGGCCGTATTGTCCATCTAAAATTCAACTAACGTTATGTCTCTTGTCGACCTGGTAATGCCAAAAATGGGTGAGAGTATCATGGAAGCAACGATCCTGAAGTGGAACAAGTTACCCGGTGATGCCGTCAAGCAGGATGAGACCGTGCTGGAGATCGCAACCGACAAGGTAGACAGTGAGGTCCCTTCCGTGACTGCGGGCGTTTTGGAGGAAATACTCTTCCAGGTGAATGATGTGGTTCCCATCGGCTCGGTCATCGCCAGGATACGCACAAACGGCGCCGGGACCCAGACCGCCAGCTCCCTTTCCTCTGTTGAACCAACAGCTCCGGCAGCACAAGCCCAGACTGCACAAGTCGTACAACCAGCCTACACACAACCCGCCGCAACCAGCCTGGCAGCGAACTATGCGCCCTCCTCCAACGGAGCCAGCGCAGGCCCCCGCTTCTACTCCCCCCTGGTCCTCAATATTGCCGCCAATGAAGGCGTCCCCCTCAGCGAGCTGGAGTCCATACCCGGCTCCGGCAACGAAGGCCGCGTCACAAAAAAAGACATTCTTCAATATATAGAGAACAAAAGGTCCGGCGCTAATACTCCAACAAGTATCATAGCCCCAACAGGCATGGGCGCCGCCAGATCGGAGACCATCCCATCTGCATACCCGGCCCAGACCACCCCTGCCCGTGTCATAGCTGAGGCACCCGTTTCCCAGCCAGCCATCAGCTCCTATGGCAGCAACGTGGAGATCATAGAAATGGACAGGATGCGCCGCCTCATCGCTGACCACATGGTCCGCAGCGTTCATACCAGCCCTCACGTCACCAGCATCTCTGAAGCCGACGTAACACACCTGGTGCACTGGCGTGACAAGGTGAAAAAGGAATTCGAAAAAAGAGAAAATACAAAACTCACCTTTACCCCTCTGTTCATCGAAGCAGTTATCCGGTGTATCAAAAAGTACCCGCTTATCAACAGCTCCCTTGATGGCGACAGGATCATCGTAAAAAAAGACATCAATATCGGCATGGCCACAGCGCTGCCTTCCGGTAACCTCATCGTACCGGTCATCCGTAATGCCGACCAGCTCAACCTCACCGGTCTCGCCCGGCAGGTAAACACTCTCGCCGACAATGCCCGCCAGAACAAGCTGCGGCCCGAAGACACCCAGGGAGGTACCTTTACCCTGACCAATGTCGGCACCTTCGGCAGCCTAATGGGCACCCCCATCATCAACCAGCCGCAGGTAGCCATCCTTGCCGTTGGCGCTATAAAGAAAAGGCCCATGGTATTGGAAACCCCCGAAGGCGATGCTATCGTTATCCGTCACATGATGTATCTGTCGTTATCCTACGACCACCGCATCATAGACGGCAGTCTCGGTGCAACCTTCTGCTCCGCCGTAGCCCGCGAATTGGAAAATTTTTCGCCTGAGAGGGAATTTTAGGTGCAGACGGCTTTACCCCTTTCTCCGCTGCGGCTCCGCTTTGCGAAGCCTAACCGGGAGAACTTCGTCAAGGCTTCGTCCCTCGCTTAGAACTTCGAAAAGGCTTCGTCCCTTGCCTTTTCTCGTTCATTCTCTTCGCTTTGCTCGAGAACATTCGTTCCCTTCGCTGCGCTCGGGAATGTCTGCTCCGCTTTGCTCCGCGGACCTCCCTCCGGTCGGTCTGGGCCTTGCATTTCTGCGTGGATTTTCGTAAATTGATCTATTAGCAAAGAAGATCCACATGAAAGCACTATCCGAAACCTGGTTCGCCGACGGTTACATTGACTTCGAATTGAAAAAATATACCCTTCTCGCCTATCTGCAGGAGATAAGCCGGTATTTCAACGAAAACAAGCTGTACCCCCAACTGGCAGATATCATCTTCCATTACAATAACCTGGCTGCCTTCCGGGAAAACAAAAAATACCTGCAGGAACAGTTCCCCAAAAAGCTCACCGGTATACAAATAGAAAGATTACAGGTCCTTTACGAACAGCTCATCGAAGACGACGAATTGATGCAGGAACTCGAAGAGATCATCAACTATGCGACACAGGAGATCCGCCAGACTATCAGCAGCGGCACAGAAATTTATGAATTTGTAGAAGAAAAACTCGTCATCTTCCCCGTAGGTCTCGTCCCCCTGGACAGCCATGAAGGGTATTTCTTCCTCAGCTCAGGTAATTACTCCGATACCCGCGTCTATCAATACAGACTCTCCATTTTTGAAAAACACGATGAGAAATACCGCAGCATCCGCACCGAATATATCGACAGCTGGTCCCGGAACATCGTGAATACATATGAGAACATCAAATCGGAGCTGATTCGCATAAAGAGCGGCCTGCCAAACCCCGCTGTCTATTCCATCGAAACCGAATTAAAATTCCCCATGGAAGAGACCCTGCTGCCCATCGCCAAAAGAAGCCTTGTGCGCTACATCAGCAGCAAAGCGGCCTGATGAGCTGCCAGGCGACCCAATAGCACCCAAAACCGCCGGACAGGCAACCCACAGGCCCGCAAAAGACTCTTATCCTTCAAAATAGTACAGGGAGGCAACAAACTTTTTTACGTGCAGTCTGCTCTCCATAGGAAGATAATATTGGAGGTCCCAGAAATTTCGGCTTCCCGCCAGGCGCATCGCACGATGCACTGATCCAGGCCCGGCATTATAAGCCGCCAGCACCAGCAACCAGTCCCCAAACTCGGAATAGAGGTCCTTTAGATACATCGCGGCCGCCCTGGTGCTTTTATCAAAACGCGTACGCTCATCACATTCATCCGTAATTCTTAGCCCCAGCAATTGCGCAGTCTTTGGCATCAGCTGCCAGGCGCCGACAGCACCAACCTTCGAGACCGCATTTACATTCAGCTCGGATTCGATCACCGCAAGATATTTCAGCTGTACCGGCAGACTATACTGATTGAAGACAGAATCGGCAATGGCAAAAGGCCGATGACTTCTCTGTTTGATGTCCAATAATTTTTCGCGGTTATACTCGATGTAATTTTTAACGAACTCCCTGGCACGTTTGTCCAGGTACATCTTATTCGACGACTGAGCGTCAACGTTCTTAAAGGTTTCAGAACTGGTCGAAAAAGGCAGGAAAAATAGAAACGAAAAGCTTATAACAAGCCCCCTAAGTAATAATACTCGTAGTTCTACTTGTCGCATGTGTTAATAGTTTTCAGGGTCGAAAATACGTACTCTTCATTTCTCTTCCTCGCCGTCCAGTTACCCAAACAGGTGCCAGCTTATAACCGATTGTAACCTTGAAAGTTCGGAAGAAAAGAAAAATATTTATTTTCCCAATTCCGGAAGGATTAGTCCCAACAAAGGATCATTTTAAGTTCGCGACTCTTCCCTCCTGATCGATCGTCAGTTTCCCCCCGACCCCATCCCATTTTAACAACGCTGTATATTGCAGGCTCGTCCCTATAAGCTCGAGTGCGCCTCCCCGTGAGGACAAGCCCAGGGCGCCAAGGTCGGTGGCATAAGCCCCATGCTCCGAGCGATATTTTTGTTGCTGATAATATACTTCCCACAAAAAAGACCTTGCCTTTTCCTGCGCCGGCAGCACAAAAGCCACCGTGTCAGTCCCCACCGGTCGCGCACTCAACAACAAATAACCCCACTTCTCCGGCGCATGCATGGCAATGATGCCCTGTGGTGACCATACCCAGTTGTGTTCGGGTAATCTCCGTCCGGTCGATGGATTTGTTCGCACCACATACTTCCCCCCGACAACATCCTTATCCCACTCTACCCGCGAAAAATTGATCCGGACAAGCGAACTGTCGCCCATCGCCCGCTCGTTCCAAAGCCGCAGGCTGGCAAGCGGAATGGCCATCTCTGCGGACCAGCCCTTGTCAGTATCCCCCGGCCGGTTTATCGTTCCCGATATATGCACAGCAGAACGTAACCCCTGCGTATCCCATCCCAGCAAGGCATGCCCGCCGTCACGGTAAGGCTTCCCCAAAAAGAGATCCATTACTGTCCCCAGCGCGTTTATTTCCAGTTCAAAATAATTGCGCATGTCGTTGTCAGGGTCTATAAAGACCTCAAAATCGTTATCATGATAAATGACAGTATCGTGCTTGAGCAGCTCGCCCCAAAGATCGGGTTCTTCCAGCTCGGTGTAGATATACAGGTTCTCCCTATCCCATAACAGTTTCGTCCTTGTACGAAATTTCGGGGCGAGGGGTTCAGGTCCAAAAGTATCCCCTCGCCCCGAATCCGTTAATGTCGGGCTTTCAGCCAACGACCCTCCGGTCCGTTTGGTCGGCCGCGGCCTGATGTCCCCTTCAATGTCCGTATAATCTTCCGTCCATGCGGCCTTCTGCCATGCCGCCTCATTCCCCATCCCGTCAATCTTCAGCCGCTCCGGAGTATAATAACAGACATAATGCCGTTGCGCCGAAGCTTCCCGGCCTAACAGCAACCCCAATAAGATAAAAAGAGTAATACGCATTACGCAGGTTTTAATACGTGATCAGGCAAGTTTGCGCAGCCGTGCAGTCTACGCGGCCTTAAGGTGTCTCCTTCTCAACCTCACCGTCTGCAGCACAATGGAAAGTAAAATTAAAAAGAACCCGACATAAAATCCACCACTAAGATATTTGTCTTCCCGGAACAACAGAAAAGCCAGTAAAATTCCATAAACAGGCTCCAGGTTATAGCTGAGATTCACAGTAAACGCAGATATCTTCTGCAGTGCGCTCATGGAGAGATTGAACGCCAGCACCGTACAAGCCCAGGCGAGGATAAGCAGCCAGCCCAGGTCCTGCCAGCCCGGTAATAAGGAAGGCGCAGGAAAAAGCCAGAGATACAAAGGCATCAGTGCTGTCAGTACTAAAAACCCACCGCTCAGCTCATACAGCGTAACGTTCTCGGGAGACACCCGCAGCAAAATACGCTTGTTCAACACCGGGAAAAGACTGCCCAGCAAAGCGGACACCAATCCGATAATAATACCTGTCTTAAAATGAGGATCGACCTGGAAAATAAAGAATATCCCTACAATGACCAGCAATCCCAACATGAGCTCTACCACATCCACCCGGTGACGCAGGATCAGGGGTTCGATGATAGCTGTAAAAAAACCTATCGCCGAAAAGCACAACAGGCTCACAGAAACATTGGAATACTTTATGCTGCCATAAAAAGCGACCCAGTGAAGGGCAGCGATGCCTCCTATTCCAAAAATCCGCCAGACATCCCGCCTGCCGATCCGCACATCCTGTTTGCGCAATAATGCAAGCAGCCACAGCGAAGGCGCCGTCAGCAATAATCTGTACCAAACCAATAAACCTTCATTAAGGGAGATCAGCTTACCCAATACACCGGTAAGACCAGCTAATAGGACAGCAATGTGAAGCTGGATGAATGCTTTCTTCAATTTATTTGTTTCGGGGGATGGTCTTCGCAGCTTATTTTGACTCTGCGATGGCTTCATTAGTAAAATTGCGTACGGCCACAATGTCATTCTTTACGCGGTTGCGGTAATTCTTGAACAACGACTGCCAGCGCAAATTCAGCACGCCGAGGATCCCTTCCTTCACAATACCTTTATTCATCTTGGAAACCCCAAACTTACGGTCTTCAAAAATGATCGGCACTTCCTTTATCTTAAAGCCCAGCTTCCAGGCTGCAAACTTCATTTCGATCTGGAAAGCATAGCCGACAAAACGGATCTGGTCAAGATTTATCGTCTCAAGAACTTCTTTGCGATAACAGACAAACCCCGCAGTAGGATCCTGCACAGGCATCCAGGTGATCAGCCGGGTATAGATCGAGCCGCCACGTGAAAGTAAAATGCGGTCCTTGGGCCAGTTCACATTCCCACCGCCCTTCACATAACGGGACCCGACAGCTACATCACCTCCCTGGTACTTACAGGCGTTGTAAAGCCGGTCCAGGTCCTTGGGATTATGGGAAAAATCTGCATCCATTTCGAAAATGAACTGGTAATTATTTAACACAGCCCATTTAAAGCCATGAATGTAGGCAGTCCCCAGGCCCAGTTTACCATGCCTTTCCTCAAGGAACAGCTGCCCCGGATACCTTGTCTGAAAGTCCCGGACAATATTCGCCGTTCCATCCGGTGAGCTATCATCGATGACCAGTACATGGTAGCCCTGGCCCAATTGAAAAATGGCTTCGAGGATATTCCCGACGTTTTCCTTTTCGTTGTAGGTAGGTATAATGACTATCTTTTCCAACTGCCTGATATAAATTTTAATTGGACTAAAAAATAAGTACAAATATATTTTTTAGTCCAAAATATCTGATTATTGTGCTTTCGGCTTTGCCTCAATCACGACTGGACTCCGTCCAGTCAGGTGCAAAATTACAATTTTTAGGCCCCTTTCCCGCCCGTTATCACTTTTTTAACATCGTCCTGTTAAATATCTCTGTCAGCTTCTGCTTCGTATGGAGCGGGAAATCTCCTTTCATCATCCAATCATAATACTGAGGCTCAGCTCTTAGTATGTCGGCTACGCTACGCCCCTTATGCTTGCCAAAGTTAAATACTTCTATGCCGTTCTCCAACGTAAAACGACGCGCAAAATCCACAACCGGCTCTTCGCCTATACATTTAAGAATAGTCTCAATATTTGTACCCAGCTGTGGATACTTCACGACCTGCGCTTCCAGCACTTCCCAGGTGGCGGAAGCATCCGCCTCGGCGCCATGTGCTCCTTCCAGCTCTTTATTACAATAGAACCGGTAGGCAGCGCTCAGCGTCCGCTGTTCCATCATATGAAAGATCTTTTGCACATCCAGCAGTTTCCTTCCCTTTCCTTCGAACTCCATCCCCACCCGTAGAAATTCTTCCACTAACATAGGGATGTCAAACCGATTGGAATTATACCCCGCCAGGTCACAATTATCTAAAAACTGCTTTAATTCATTCGCCACCTGCCGAAAGGTAGGAGCATCCTTGACCATCTCGTTGGTGATCCCATGTATATCCGTAGAGCCCTGGGGGATCGGCATTTCAGGGTTTATCAGCTTGCGCTTTACTGTCTTTTTGCCATCCTGCATGATCTTTACGATGGCAATTTCCACAATGCGGTCAGACCCTAGATTGATACCGGTCGTTTCAAGGTCAATAATAGCTAAGGGGCGTATAAGTTGTAACATTCTCTGATATTATAAGGACTCCTGGTTTATCTGGGCCGACAGCGCTGTTAGATCCAGCCCATCATAATTGCCCGAACTCATCATAAGCAAATTAACATTTTTGTAAGACTGTAACATCAACCAGGCCAGTAATTCTTCCTTATCCTGAATAACCGTCAATCCCGGCTTCCCGAACCCTGCCTTAACAGTCGACTCCGGCAGGGGAGGTAGCCGTTTCAGCTCCAGCGCATGTTTGGAATAAAAAACCACTGCCTTATCCGCCGGATCCAGCGATCCATTATATTCAGACAGAAATTGCTCGTTCAGACTACTATAGGTGTGCAATTCCAGGACGGCGATCAATTGTCTTTCCGGAAATTGCATTTTCACCGCCTGTATCGTCGCCTTTACCTTTGAAGGCGCATGAGCAAAATCCCGGTAAATATTCATCTTTTCATTCGCAGCCAATAGCTCGAGCCTTTTTGCTGCCCCCGAAAAAGAAGCCATCCCTTTTAAAAAATCGGCCGTACTAACGCCTAACTCCCTGGAAACCAGGAAAGCCGCGTTAAGATTCAATAAGTTATGATCGCCAAACACCTTCAAAGTCCCGGTTTGCCCTTCCAGCGTAACAACAGTTATGCCGTTTTCTATCCGGTGAGCGGGAATCCCATAACCGATCACCCGAAGCGGCGCCTGCCCTCCAGCGACAACTCCCCCCTCTCCTCTTGCCGCCGCACCCACTCCGGCGCCTTTGCCAGGCCCCGCTGCCGCAGCCTGGTGCTCTTCGACCAATCGGGTCAGCACCGGATCCGTCTGGTTATATATAAGCACACCACCCGGCTCGATCTTCCTCAAAAAGATGCGAAACTGCTCCAGGTAAATATCGAAGGTGGGAAAAACATTGATGTGATCCCAGGCAATCCCGGTAAGAACCGCAATATGCGGGAAAAGAAAATGGAACTTAGGCCTTTTTTCAAGCGTACTGGCCGGGTATTCATCCCCCTCACAGACGATCAGCGGCGCCTGCGTAATATTCACCGATTGCGAAAAGCCTTCCAGTCTCGCGCCTACCAGGTAGTCAAAGTCCAGCCCCGCGGACTTCAACACATTCATGATCATAGCCGTAGTCGTTGTTTTTCCGTGACTTCCGCCAACAACCACCCTTTTTTTATCCCTGCTTTCCTGATATATATATTCAGGAAAGGAATAAATAGGTATTGACAGCTCACCCGCCCGCAGCAGCTCCGGGTTATCCGCCCGGGCATGCATCCCCAAAATGACGGCATCCAGACCGGAATTTATCTTTTCCGGGTACCAGCCGACCGCAGCAGGCAATATCCCTTCCTTTTCCAGATTGCTCTTTGCCGGCTCAAAGATCTCATCATCACTGCCTGTCACAACATATCCCTTCCGCCGCAACGCTATGGCCAACTGATGCATAACGCTGCCGCCTATCGCTATAAAATGTATTTTCATGGAGTCCACTATTATCAAATAAAAGTATTCAAGATCAGCCTATTAGACAAAAGTTTCTATTTTCGGTACCGCGGGGCTTGCCAATTTCAAAATTTTGTATTTACTTTGTGTCAGTTCAACGGTAATTCTTTCTCTATCCTTTAGAACAGCCTTCCCCCAATCTCTTATTGATTCTCGTTCCGGACCGTGGTCCTTTTAATCCTCCCTTCCTTTGAATTACCTGGTTCCAATTCTCCTTACCAGGCAATTTATCGTTTCAATCTTAAATACCACAAAAATGAGAAAGACAATTGTAATCTTAACCTTCGCTTTAGCTATTGCTGCAACCTTTACTTCCTGCGCTTCTTCACGCGGCGTTGGCGCTCACGGCGGTTGCAAAATGAGCCAGGGTTTTGTTGGATATGGCGGCCGCTAGGCTTCCCCCTCCCCCAGGTCCGGTTACCCTAGATCCCCGGAACCAGTAGAATAATTCATTATAAAAAGGTTATCACTCCGTGGTAACCTTTTTGCATTGTGGAATGTTATTACAGCACATTATCTTTGCAACTATGAATTGGATCAAATTAGACTCTGAAAATCAACTTGATGAGATCAGAGAAAAATCAACAACCCGTCCCCAGGTGATCTTCAAGCACAGTACCCGCTGCTCTACCAGCGCCCTTGTTAAGAACAGGCTCGAAAGAAACCAGCCACCCGACTCCATCGACTTTTATTACCTCGATCTGATAAATTTCCGGCCTATATCCAATAAGGTGTCCGATACGTTCATGATCCATCACGAATCACCCCAGGTATTGCTCATCCGCGACGGGAAATGTGTCTATGACGAGAGTCATATGGGTATTACAATGGACGAGATTGTCGACGCTTCAGGGGCTTTTTAAAATTTGCCCCTTCGCGCGACAACAGCTTATGTCTGGCCTTCGGCCTAACGGACCTCTGGTCCGTTCTGGTCGACGCTTCAGGGGCTTTTTAAAATTTGCCCCTTCGCGACGCCTTCTAATAAGGCTTCTGCCCGATCACATTCCCGGCTGGCGAATAACGACAGACCAGGTAATCTGTCTTCCCATTGGAGGCCAACGCACACCCAACGGACTGCGTATTCTTCCACACCATCTGCGTATAGTGCCCGATCATGCCCTTGCCACAATCAGGAAATACTCCATAATGAAAGGCAGCTTTCTCACTCCCCCATGCGCTTACCATATCGGTATATGAAAAAGCATCCGCCGATCCCCACCAAAGATTCTCCCCTTCTTTACCTACGATAGCTCTGTCATGTTGACCATTGTCAATCTTTGCCAGATGCTGCGCCCAGGCCAATGCATCCTGCGCAAGCGCGGGTGACCATGTTAACGCAGGCAACTCCAATGCACTTCTATACGTATTGTTTTGTTTTAGAACAGCTGAGATAAAATTGGAATCGTTGTAAACAGTTTTTGTCGTCTGGCAACGTCCTGTATAGGTTAAGAATAATAGAAATGAGGATAACAAAAAATAGTTGAAGCGCATAACTCGTCGTTTATAAATAATAACACTTGCTGCCCGGTGAAATTTCCCTAACGACAGAGTATCGGAATTGTTGCAAAGAATTTTATAAAAAATAGAGGTTCGACCAATCCTGCGTAAATGTTATCTTCTAGCATGATTTTTTTCGAATTGATCTTTGCAGTTTTATAAAATTTGCCGATATTTAAAATCTAATTTATAACCTGTTCCTTTTTATCCCTCTTAGTGTTATCCGACCCGTAAATGCTCGTTTTCCTATCCGCTCTTGATTACCTTAACAACCTTGGCTTAGCCACAAGTTTACGTGTGATGCGTTTAAACCTTTTCAACCATGCTTAAAAGACAGGTACTCCTGGAGTGTATCTCTGCCTTGCTGATAATGCTTTTCCTCTACGCCAGTTTAAGTAAATTTCTGGACTTTTACACCTTTACCGGTGAGATGAATAACCAGCCTCTGCCCAATTCCTGGACACCCTTCCTGGTCTGGTTCATCCCCTGTAGCGAGATCCTGATGTGTATAGCGCTGCTCTTCGAACGCACACGCCTGATCGGGCTTTACGCCTCTCTCTTTTTCATGTCCCTTTTTACTATCTATAGCTTATTTATCGTTTTCAATTTCTTTGGGCGGATACCCTGTTCCTGTGGTGGAGTGATCAAACGCCTGACGTGGAATCAGCACATTGTTCTCAATCTCTTTTTTGTAGCCCTATCGATTTGGGGCATCATCCTTCAACGTAGGAAATCTTTTAAATCCATATTAATCACTAAAAACAGTTTCGTATGAAAAGGATCAAATGGACGATCATGACCCTTATTATCTCTTTAAGCGTAGGCGGTGCTCTTGCAACAGCTCCTCAGCATGACTGCAGGACAGACCCACAGTATTATTGGACGGGTAGCGGTTATATGCCCGCCGGCGCATGGGGGGCCACTTACCTCTGTGACTCGGGGATTGATATCTGCACCTATACTACCGATGGTTTCGGGAATTATACAGGTTGCAGACAAGGAGAATATAGACTGATAACAGGTATCAATAAGACTCAAAAAGCAAAAGCAGGTAAAAAATAATCGCCCTCATTCCTTCTTTTGTAAACTATTATCGGGGATTATTCGAAATACCACTGAAAAGCAACACATCGGGAGGAATAGGTAAAACATACCTGATACTATTTGGCGCCAACGAATCTACTATTCCGTTAATTTTTCGGAAAAGTTTTATGTTGGCGCCTTCTTTATTTAGTCTTCGCAGATCCGACCAGCGCACTCCACGGAAAGGCAATTCTTTTCTTCTTTCGGATAAGACCGTGTCCAGCGTGGCATAGGCATACTTGATAAAAGATCCGGTCTTCCATCGATTTACCAATAATGTATTCAGGTCACTCGCAGCCCCGGTCGTATCGCCACTCCTGGCCTTACATTCAGCCCTGATCAGATAGACTTCGTCCGTAGCCAAACCCCCAAATGGAAATACAAGACCGGTGTAACTTCCTTTTAGACCAAAAGAGTCCGTGACACCAAGCAGATAATAATAAAAAGAAGGCCGAAGGTCATTGGGCTTATAACTACGCATCAAAGTAGAATCGACAAAACAGTCAGAATAGCTATATCCTGTCAATACCTGGGTGTACCCTTCATAAGTAACAAAACTACTCTGATAAAGCACCTCGGCATTTTGCCTGGAAAAAGGAAAAAGAGAACCCGAATTAAAGAGATTATAGTCGATCAATGTCGAATGAGATGACAGAGCGCTATCGGCATAAATTCCTGCCGAATCATACTTTCTCATACTTAGATATATCCGGGCCAGCAAAGCCTGCGCAGCCGGGCGTGAAGCACGATTGACATAAGTCATGGAGACGGACGCAGGCAATAATCCTGCCGCAATACGAAGATCCCCGGTTATCTGGTCATAGGTCTGTTTTACAGTGCTGCGTACGGTCGGGGCTTTGACATCCTGACTCAATCGCAAAGGGATACAGGAGTCGGTTGCCGCTGTTGCAGCGTCATAGACAGGTGCGAACAGCTGGGCGACATTGTAAAGGCCAAAAGCCCGTGTAAACAAAGCCTGTCCTTTGATACTGTTATACGTAGCAATAGTACTATTATCTGTTTTTAGTTTGGCAATTCCGTCCAGTACGACATTGGCATAATATACCTGCTGATAAGGGGCATTCCAGTCCTCGTCACTCCCTTCCCCATCAAAGATATCCCCTTGCCATGTATATGCATTCTGCACCCGGGTGCCGGCGCTTTGCCACAATGATTGGTCAATAAAATAATTATCCGCGGAGATCTCCCCCAGTGCCGGAAACAAATTCATGACCTGGTCATTGTCCAGCAGGTTCTGGAAATCCGTTAATGTGGAGGGTACTACCAGGCTGGAATTGGGATTCTTACCCAGGAAATCGTCCTTATGACAACCTGCTGTCAATACACTGGTCATTACCAGCAGAAGCAGGCTTATTAAAGATGACCAGGATTGTTTATTCATGTTGATAGCTTTAAAAGTCTGTTTTCATCCCAATAGCCAGGGTCCTGGGATTGGGAATGCCTGTCACATAGTCCGGATCGATCCCGGCATGATTGGCCCTCCATAAAATACCGAGATTATTTGCATAGAGGTAGAATCGGACCATTGATACCGGCAACCGGGGATAAGCTGACCGCGTTAATTCATAACTCAATTGCACATCCTGCAACCGGATATGGTCTCCTTTCTCAACCAATACGGTGGAAGCCTGATAAAAGGCATCCCGGTTCCTGTCGATCGGATAGATCATCGAGGGTACATCTGTTATTTTTTCATCCCCCGGGTTCTGCCACCGCCGCTGATAATCCGAATGTCCGGATGACGCACCACTATATACCTGCGAGTAAAAGATCGAATTTCTCCGGAAGACATAGCCCAACTTGTATACGATATTCCAGGAAAGCCCCCATTGATGCCATACCAGGCTATTGCGCCAGCCGCCAAATACCCGGGGAGTCGAAGGCCCCATATATACCATATCAGTCAGCTTACCGGAATTGAGCATCGACCCATAATCCTTGCTGACCTTTCCATCCAGCATCCCCTGCGGATCACCTGTTTGAGGGTCAAGCCCCTTCCATTGAAGGGCATACAATGCATAAAGAGGACGGCCCACAAAAGGATTGATAACATTGGTTAGAAAATACGTCGATACAGGTCCTATTTTCTCTTTATAGACAGTCACCCTGTCCTGCACATAGCTGAATAACAATACGCTGCTCCATCGTATTGGGCCTATCATATTATTGGCATGAAGAGTAAGGTCTATACCATGGTCCACCATGTTTGCCGTATTAGACCGGAATGTAGTGAGACCAACCGTGGGGTCCAAAGGACTCTGTCCGATCAGGTCCTGGCCGGATTTGATATAGTAGTCGAAACTGCCGCCTAACCAATCTTTCCTCAGAGAAAAATCCAGGCCCGCGTCGAAGATATTGATCCTTTCCCAGCGCAGCGAAGGATTAGCCGGATTGGCAATCGTAGTACTACTGGCGCCATAGGAATTACCGAATGGGTTAATATAAGCTGTTGTAAACGACGATGTGCTTCGATCAACATTGCCGTTAAACCCATCAGTAATACGCAACTTGAGAAAAGGCAGCCAGGTTACGTGGTAAAAATTTTCTTTTGATATTACCCAGCCTCCACCCACTGACCACAACGGTACTCCCCGATTATTGGCCTTCACGCCAAAAAGATTTGATTCATCCCGACGGGCACTGGCTGAAAAAATATAACGCCCCAGGTATGTATAATCTGCATTGACATAATAGGAAAGATACCGTTCACTGTTAGCCTCATTTACATCATAATAGGGTATCCTCAGCTTATTATTGCCGGGGTATTGTTGAAAGAAAGTAACATAATCTAATGCTGCACTACTTGCCACCCCATTTTCATATCCATACAACCGGGTACGATGCCCCTCCCCTTCCAGATCACGCACCTCAGCCCCACCGATAACATTCAACAATCCACGGCGAAACAGGGAGTCCTGATAATTAACCTGGAGTCTCGCGTTATTAGCAGTATAAGTATTATGCTGTTCATCAAGTATCCCACCCATTGGTATTGGGAAAGTGAATAAGCCATTGCTATATTGTGCGTAGCTGTTGATCAGGTTCCGGGTATAATATGTCTGCGGGTTTTGATAAATATTACCAATAGAATCACCCCAACCATATTGATAATATAAATGGACATCCAATCCCTTGCGAATAATGTATCGCAGACCTAAATTAATTCGGTAATCGGCCAGCCGTACAGTATTGTCCGAATTCTTTAGTTCATTCAGAGGCACATAATGCCAGTCGAGTAATTGTCCACCGCCAGCCGTGTCAATATAAGAATTCTTATATCCGAAATTTACAGGCAATGGGTTACCGTTACCATCTGCCAATCGCGCATAGGGGTAATTGACACCAGCGATCCCGCTATTGTTAAGATAGGCTTTACTGGATGAAAAGCTCATCCCGGTGGTCAACTCCAATCTTTCCGGAATAAGCAGGTGTGTAGTATTCCCATACAATGTTACCCGCTTATAAAGATTCCTGACCAGATTACTTTTGTTCTCATCATATCCAGCAGATAAGAAGAACTGATTCCTGGGCCCGCCACCACTTACATTTAAAGAATACTGACTATTCAGACTGTTCTGATAAAAATATTTATTCAGATCACGGCGAACATCCTGCCCCTTTAATTTATTTATCCGGGCCGCCGAATCCGCAGGCAAAATCATCCCCTTTGTCGTTGCATCGAATATCGCTACTGCAGGAGATATCGCAAAATGCTGAAAACTACTTAGCTGCCCATTATACCCACCCTTTCTATAAACGAACTGCTGTATATCAATATAATCGGAAGAAGAAAGAATTGGCTGATAAAAAAGATCCGGCTTCTGCCCTATCGTCTGACTCGTCGTAAAACTCCATTTCGCAGGTTGATTCAGCTTCCCCTTCTTCGTTGTAATAACAATTACTCCATTCCCCGAAAATGCCCCCCAGATCGCCGCCGCAGCCGCATCCTTCAGCACCGTTATACTCTCGACATCCTCCGGGTTGATATTGGTGATATCCCCGCTATACGGGAAGTTATCAATGACGATCAGCGGATTGGGATTGGCAAAGATGGTGCTCCGTCCCCGGATCGTAATAGCCGACTGATTCGTGCCCGATACAATATTTTTATTGAACAGTACGCTATTAGTCACCCCATCGATCCTGTCCAGTAGATTGGTCGATACTCTTCTATCTATCAGCTCAGCATTTACCACATCAAAAGCCCCCGTAGTTCCTTTCCTGCTTTTTTCCTGGTAGCCATTATTCACCACAACTACATCACTCAGCTCCCCCACCCGCTCCCTTAAATAGATCATCATGTCCTTACTGTCGTCAGGCCGCAGTTCCTGCGGTTCATAATTCACACTACTGATCAGCAGCCTGTCGTCTTCGAACCGCGTCCGGATAGTAAACTCCCCATTCTCCCTGGTAACCGCCGCCGCAGACAGCTCTCCCCTGACCAGTATCGTCACTCCTTCCAACGGCTCCTTTTTCTCATTAAAGATCCAGCCATGCACCACCAGCTCCTTTGGAGGACGGGCCTGTATGGAAATTGCTTTCCCAATTATCTCGTATGTAAATGGCTGATCTTTGAAACAGCTGTCCAGCACCTGTCTTAACGATGCCTTCCTGACCGAAAAGCTCACCCGATGGCTGGCCTTCACCCAGGTCGCCTCACCGGCATAAGTATAACCGGTCAGCAGACGAATATCTTCCAGGGCCTTTTGTAAAGGAACATTTATCTCTTTAAGCGTAATAAGGGGACTGGACTGGCAATTTGCCGGCAGGCTTTGAAATAAGCAGGCAATCAATAAGAGGGGAACAGCCAGTTTGAGTACACCCATTAAGCCAGACGTTTTGAATAAATAAAGTTACAGCCTACAAATCATGAATAGATATAAAATAAATACTTATTTATTCTTATCTGCCCATGACCGCGGCTGTAACTGGCGGAAAGGTTCAATGGTTATGGAAAATATTATATCAAAGTGTGACCCTTATTGATTTTCCATCGTCGTTCTTAAAGTGTATACCTAGTTTTAAATGCTCTAAAAAATTTAATGTCGTTGCCAAACTCTGCTGCCGGGGAAAAACACCTGAGATCCTTGTTTCAGGTACATTCGAATCAAACTGTGCTTCAACGTTATATGCCCTTCCGATCGCCCTCATTACCGTATGCAGATCTTCATTGTCAAATTGGAAAAGCCCATTCTTCCAGGCCAGTACCGCACTCGTATTCGCCGCAGGCACCACCTTTATCGTCGGAACAACTCCCGGCGAAGGATAAGGTATCTCTGCCTGCTCCCCCGGCTTCAGCACCACAGGCGCCGCGCCGCTCTCCATCCTCACCGAGCCTTCTATCAGCGTAGTCCTGCTAATCGATTCATCCTCATAGGCCATTACGTTGAAATGTGTACCCAGAACTTCAACCTCTGCATCTTTTATCTTAACCCTGAATGGCTTGTTCGAATTCTTTGTCACCTCAAAAAAAGCCTCTCCGGACAATTCCACAACCCTCTCAGGACCATCGAACTGATTCGGGAACTTCAACGAAGACGCAGCATTCAGCCAAACCTTGCTGCCATCCGCCAGTATCAGCTCCTTTTGATCGCCCCCACGGGGATTCATATAGGTATTCAAAGTAACTTTCACGGCTTCAGCTCCCGATTGAGCAGGCTTTCTCTCTTCCCGGACGAACATATATACCCCTGCCGACAACAACACTATCACAGAAGCAGCTGCAACCCATGTCCTCCGACGCACCCACCGCTCCGGACTAAACCTCCGGACCAATGCTCCATTCCCATCTCTCACACCGTCAAGCTTTTGCTCCAGCCCATTTACCCAATCGGACGAAGGCACCGCAGCCATGGCTACCCATTGGTCGTGCTTCGACTCATGTTCATCCGCTATCTCATTCAACTCATCTAAATTCGCCCCTTTCAGCCATCGCAGGAAGGCCGCATATTCTTCAGGAGTGTAATCTCCTTTGATGAACTGGGCGACAAACTGCTTGGCTTCCTGTAAACTCATAAAAATAAGGTGTTACTATAAAGACACTCCGTAATTGAAAGAGGATACCTCGCCGGAAAAAAAAAGTCTAAAATTCAAAAAGAGAAAGAAAAACAAATAAAAGCAGAGTGATCTCACCATATTCCTGCAAATACTGCCGTACAAATGCAGTGGCGGCATACAATTGCTTTTTTACTCCGGCGCGGGTTATATTCAGCTGTATGGCTATCTCATCCAGCGTAAGACCGTCATCAATGCTCATTTTCAATATCTTACGCCTGCCCGGGGGGAGCTTGTCCATCGCTTCGATGGCTAACCGGTAATACTGCCTGAACAGTAGTTCATGTTCTAATTCATTGGTAGCCAACTCCGTAGATTCATTCAACTCCTGAACTTTGTGTCGTACCTTTAAAGCCCTGATAAAATTGAACACCACATTACGGGTCACTAAGAACAAATAGTTCTTAAACGACTCCACACCATTCAAACGCTCTCTTTTCTCCCATATCCGTACGAATACATCCTGGGTCAATTCGTCCAAACTCGCCCCGCCAGGCTCAAACAAGGACACATACTGTTGAACATGAGGGAAATAGGCCGTATACAACACCCTAAATGCGTCTCTGTCCCCCTGGGCTATCCGCAACAGCAGCTCTTTTTCGTTATGAATACCCTCAGAAGACACAAGATGAGATCGGGGATTGGACAATAAAAGGTGGAAAGGACATCGTATAAAAGTGAGACCAGGACTGGGCCGGGCTGCCTGTCGCATGTCTCAAAAGGGTTTTGGTCGATAACATCATTACGATCGAAGTTCTTGTACTTAAAAATAGCAAGTTATTCCCGTTTGGCCCTGATTTTCCGCCTATTTCAAAGATTTTATTTTTTTTATACGGATGACGTATAAAAAATACCCCGGCGAGTCACAAAAAGTACGCCGGGGTATTTTCGATAATGTCCTGAAACTAACGTTTCAGGGGACCCCGGCGAGTCACAAAAAGTACGCCGGGGTATTTTCGATAATGTCTTCAGGTCAAAAGGAGTGAAACCAAAAAATCGCCTTTCTTAATCCAGTGGCGTGGCATCCAGCAATACGACCTTCGCAAGCAGATCCGTTCCGGGCGCCGTCACCGTTCCGGTATTGTCCGCAGGGCTCAAATCAATACCCACCGTGTTTAAATAATGATACGACCCATAAGCCACATTCCCAACAACCTGGGGCAATGCCTCGTAAGTATCCCCACCATCGAACGAAAGGTAGACCATCACTCCACCATGATCCAGCATGAACTGATCCAGCTCCGGAACCTTGAATTCATAATTGATGTAAGTTGACGAGGAGTTAGACTGCCAACCACTGGCCTTGACATTGTAAATAGCGGAAAAACCCTGGTCAACCACCTGGGTCACCTTTTTCGTACAGGACCCCATCCCAATAGCCGAAATCCCCAGAAATAAAAGAACAGCGTTTCTGATCAGCGTGTGTTTTAGCATAGTGTTTATGTTTTAAATAGGTATAACAACAAAATAAAACTGCAATGACACTGCAATAACTATGCTATTTCCAAATTAGCACCAGCATGCCTCCAAAGATCATCGCAGCAGCGATCAGCACCCTCGCCGTCAACGGCTCCCGTAAAAAAAGAAAAGAAAGGAATATGGTGAATACGATACTCCCCTTGTCGATCACACTCACCTCCGATACCTTCCCCAGTTGCAAAGCCCGATAATAGAAAAGCCAGGATAATCCGGTCGCTATCGCCGACAAGATCAGAAATAACCAGTTGAAACGGGTCAAATTTCGCCATCCACTGCCACTCCCACGCCACAAAACGATCCCCCAGGTGATAAGTAAGATCACCGCCGTCCGTATCGCCGTCGCCAGATCCGAATTCACATCTTTGAGACCGGCTTTTGCAAACACCGCCGTCAGGGCCGCGAACACCGCCGACAACAAAGCATATATCAGCCAATATGGAAGACTTGTCATGACCAAAGTTTAATCGTTAATACGTTTTTAATTTTTATCGCCCGGTTCCAACCCACTTGCCAAACTCCCCGGAAGCTTTTACCATCTCCACCTTTCCCTGTGACCACCGCCGCAGATCCCTGTCCATATCCTTCCGGTTCCTTTTCGTCAATGCAGGCGGATCGAGATCCGAAAGATCCGGTTTACCGGCATTTACCCAGGCCGTATACCAGAAAGCCGACGTCTCCGCTATTGCCCCCCTTAATTGCTGCTCGATCATCCCGGCCAAACGCTGATGAAACATATTTACATATCCGGCAGCATGCACCATATCCCCATACTGGTTGACAACAATATGCCCCGAAGAATCCAGTATATAAACCTTCTCCCGGGGCATGGAAGCCGACAGCTCCTTATCTGCATCCAGCAGCTGCGCGACAAGCCGGTGCGAAGAATCGATCATCGCCCGCGTCTCCCGGCCAGGGTCCGTAATATATCTCGCCTCGCCCGTAAAAAGATTATAGCCATCTCCAAAAGTCTCCGGTAATTGCCCTTCCCATAAAGCATGTATCCCCTTCTGACCGGTCAGCTGCCCGTCGTGATTCAACGCTGTATGCAATGGCATATGTGCATCTCCGATATAATGGCCGAGATCGCCCGCCAGAAAAAGTATCTCCGTTTTTTTCTTCGAACGAAAGGCAGCCGTCAGCTTATCCAGGACTTCCAGTATCGTCCAGGGAAGAGTCCCCGCTTTATTCAGCACACTATCCGGGTACCTGGCCTTCGCATCCTTCATCGTCGAAGGCAGCCCCGTCATATCGCCCTGCGGATTATACAGTTCCAGGTCGATATAATGACGGGGAAACTCCGCCCTGTCGTTGATGGTATACTTCCGCAGATCGGGCACCACCGCTTCCTCCGTAATAAAATCAATATGATTGTAAAAAAATGGACGCATCTCCACAGGCAAAGCAAATACCGCAGCACGATTGATATGCTGATGGCCCCAGGCGCCCCACGCAAATACAAGGGTTATGCTACCGGCCATAAAAGCCAGAAAGAGAACAAATTTTTTCATCGGCCAAAGGTAGGAGAATTATCCCCGCCAACGCCAGCCGCACTCTCTCATCAACGCCCCCGCGCCCCTACATTCCTCAGCACCATGAATGGAGCCTCCTTCTTAAAATCAACCCCTGCCTTCGTAACAGGCGCAAAAAAAGAAAAATTCCCCAATACGATATCCAGCCTCCCATCCCCATCTACGTCCCCCACATCCATCGTCAACCACTTACCCCGCTGGGTCTGCGGCAGACTATAAGGCTTGAAATCCCCACCCCCAATATTTTCCAGGTATACAAACCCTTCCTCCGGCTGATGATTGAAGTCGGGAAAGAAAGCAATCGTCGCCAGATCCAGATCCCCATCTCCGTCGAAGTCACCCGCCACGGCTTTGTAACAACCGTGAATAGGAAAAAAATAATCCTGCCTGAACTGGTTATGCCCATCGTTCAAAAAGATATAAACCCCGTGATAAGGCTTCAGCACGGGAGAGAAATCCGCATTGTCTCCGCACGTATATACAATGTCCGGCTGCCCATCCTTATTGAGATCCGCCAGCTCAAAATAAGAAGACCCATAAGAAGGAGGGAAACGCAATACAGACCGTTCGCTGAACCGCCCCTTCCCCTGATTCGTAAAAAGAAATATCCCTTCATCCCCCTGCGCAAACAAAGCCCAGATATCCGGCAAACCATCATGGTTATAGTCATTCACATAAACCTTTATCGCACCCGGCGTTGCCCGGATAACATGCCGCTCATACTCGCCCCTGCCTTTATTCTCCAGCCAGGACAAGGCCCCTACCAGATTTCCAAACTCACAGACCAGGTAGTCCATCCGGCCATCCCCGTTGAGATCCGCCGCCTGCACCTCCACCGGTCTCTCCAACCCCGCCGCCAATGGGACCGAATCCAGGGACAATCGCGAACCGCCCGCTGCCAAAGCGATGCCTCCGACCGGCCCACCAGCTGCCAAAGCCCCACCCCCCGCTGCCGGAACCGTCCTCAAAACCTGTAATTTCCCAAACTTCCCGTTAGTAGGCGTCAGCACTCCTATATTACTCACCACCCACTCACTATCCCGCTTCACCATATCTACCATTCCCCCCTCGTCCCTTAAACTATCCAGCACTTCCAATCCCGGCGAAAACCGATACAGCTTTTGATAATGGATATCAAAGACAAACAATCCCTGCTTATCAATTCTGACCATTGAGGTCGCCGGCATGTCATATCTTAAACCCGGCGTCTGCACTTCAAACAGCGGCCATCCCCCCGACCCGCCCGCCGTTGCACCAACCATTGGCCCCCGCTTCTCTATCGGCCGCAACCTCGATTGCCCCGGCAGACTATCGGGCGAGGTCGCCGTATAATAATCCAATATATGCTCCCATTCCTCCGGCTTTAGCAAAGGCGCCGCCGGGTAATACCCCTTATCCAGGTTGGCATCATTCCGGTTCGAAGGATAACGCTCAAAACCACGATTAAAGATCCCCAGCCGCGGCCCCATCTGCGGCAATACTCCCTTCTCCCAGCTTTTGGAATTCAACAGCGCCGGATCCGGCAACAAATGACAGGACCCGCAATACACCGCCGCCAGCCGCTCCCCCTCCCGGATAGAAGACGTCGACACCTGCGCATGCGATAAATTGCGCGGATAATGTTTACAAGCAGAAATACAATAAGCTAACAGCAATATCCAACCGATAAAACAAATCCTCTTTATCATAATGAGATCTTTCTTACTTTCCCCGCCCCATCCTTTATTTCCACGGAAACCACCGGACCAGTCACATTGATAAATCTCCCCGACTGCGACAGGAACGAAGCGCCATACGCACATTCCTCCTTACGCACCGACCCATCCCGATAGGTGATCTTCGCACTGACATCCGCAGCCCCCAACGGTATCATCCTCACCTCCATCTTTAGCTTCAATACCTGCAATGGCCCCCTGTTCTGCCCCGCTGCTACCAGACAGCTTCCGCCTGCCCCCCGCAGCTTTACCAACGACTTCTGGTTCCCAGGCAGATACAAGCCGCTCTGCAAGATCGACAAAGGCTGGAATCCACCCTTCCCATCCCCTTTCAGCACAAGCCCGTTCAATGCATCGTAACGCCCAACCGAAGGTTCCGTCCCATAGTCATTCCCGCTTATTACGACATCCAGCTGCCCATCCCCATCGACGTCTTCCGCCAGCATCCCATTGATGGAAGACAACTGCGCCTGCATAGGTAAGGCCACCAGGGTGAAACGCCCCCCGCCCTCATTCCTCAGCAGACAGCTCCGGAAATCAGTAGCCGCAACAACCAATGCACCCTTCCGCTCCTCCGGCCCCAGCACCACATCCATCGTAGCCACCGCATAAGATTTATAGTCCGGGAATTTCTTCCGAAGCACAGTTATCTGACGTAACATATCATCCCTCGATTCAGCAGGGAATTCCACCATCTTCCCTTCCCGGTCAGGTAAATACAATGAAGGGATCATATCGTAAATGCCATTCTTGTCAAAGTCCCCGCCATAGACCCTGACCGGATATGCAGCGCTCGCCTTATAGTAAGAGTTCTGCCCCATATTCCCCACTATATAGTCCATGTCCCCATCTTTGTCGAAATCTCCTGCCACGATGCTGTTCCACCAACCTATATGGTCACTGACACCCGTAAACGAAGTAATATTCCGGAAGATCCCCTTGTCGTTGTGCAGAAAAGTCACCGGCATCCATTCTCCAGCCAGCACCAGGTCCGGCCAGCCATCATTGTCCATATCCGTCCAGAGCCCATCACATACCAAACCGATATTCACCAGGTCTTTCGCCACAGACGTCGTTACATCGGTGAACTTTATCCTCCCTTCACGACTGTCGTTGCGCAAAAGATAGCTCGTCACCGGCTTCGGATAATGTCCCGGCTCAACCCGGCCGGATACAAAAAGGTCCAGATCGCCGTCATGATCAAAGTCCGCCGCCCGGACACAACACTTGCTATTGAGATTAGCCGGCAGAGCGCCCTCTTCCAGCCTGAAACTGCCTTTCCCATCATTGCGGTACAAACGATCCTGGTAAGCAGCCTTCTGCGGACTACTGCCATACCCCCCACTGGCGATATACAGATCCAGATCCCCGTCTCCATCCGCGTCAAACAATAACATCCCCATGTCCTCCTCCAGCTTGGCGCCGGCACTGTCACCCGGAAGCAAGGCCCGCTGGACGAATCTCCCATTCGCCTGTTGCAGGAACAGCTGCGTCGCCTGCCCCGGCGCTCCACCCATGACAAGATCATCCAGCCCGTTCCCATCCACATCCCCTGCCGCCAACGCAGGCCCATATTCTGAGAATTTATGCGGCAGCATCTTCTGGATATTAAAGTCAATAAAATCCTTCTGCGATTGACGAAAATGGATGCCCACCGAATCGGTCACCTCCCGTAACAGGCTCGCCGCGGCTAACCCGCTGCCCAAGGTTTCATTCACCTTCGTCGCACTCTTTATATTCACCTTCAGCACCTGGTCTGCCGCCACGTGCAGCAGGACCTGCTGCCTCCCATCCGGCCATCTCACCAGCACCGTATCCACCACCCGCGCCGTATCCAATCCAAAATGCGCGCCCGCCTCTATCGTCGACAGATATCCCCTATACGGCGTATTCTCATACACCTGCTGCTTCCCTTCCCCATAATGCAATTCCACTCTCGCCCCCAATCCGTCCCGGTTAAGCGTATCCCCCAAAAACCTCAACCCCAGGTAATGATGTCCATCCGAAGCTCCGATGCCATCATTGCGGTACACCAGCGCCTCATCATTGATATTGCTGATGATCATATCCAGATCGCCATCATTGTCCAGGTCAGCATATGCCGCCCCGTTGGAATAAGCCGTTGCCGTCAATCCCCAGGCCTGCGAAACGTCCGAGAACCGGCAGCCCCCTTCATTGTGGAAAGCATACTTATGCAGCTTCACCTCCGGGATCTGTTTGATCAGATCCGCTTTTGGCAAAAGATTATTCGCCTTGGCCCTGAAGACAGTAAAATCATGATCGGTCACATCCTTCGGATACCCATTGGTGACAACCATATCCCGATACCCGTCATTATCGAAATCCGCCACCATCGGCGCCCAGCTCCAGTCCGTTTCCGAAACGCCCGCATAGTAGCTGATCTCACTGAAAGCCGGACTTCCGACACTATCATTCTGTCCCACTCTCGGTCCCTGGTTCAGCTGCAACGTGTTGCGTACATACTGATATTGATATCCGAAATAATCCGAATTCTGATAGGTTAGATAATTATTCCCACCCATCATCGTCTTCTTCCGGTAATTGTCCGCAGGATTCATATCCAGTACCATAATGTCGGCCAACCCGTCATTGTTGATATCCTCTACATCCTGCCCCATGGCCGTCGCAGATGTATGTTTGAAATACTGTCTCGTCTGGTCCGTAAATGTTCCATCCCGATTGTTGATATAAAGAATATCATTCGACAAAAAATCATTCGATACATAAATATCCGGCCAGCCATCCTGGTTGATATCCGTAATAGTCGCAGCATGCCCGTATCCTTCCACCAGGACACCCGCCTGACGCGAAACATCCGTAAAAACAGGATGCCCAAGCGAATCGTTCCGGTCATTCCGGTACAGCCTGCCGGTACTCGGATTCGAACCATCCTTCCGGATCGGCCGGAAAAAGTTGGGATTGTCCGACCGCACATTTTCGTTCACCACCAGGTACATATCAAGGTCTCCATCTCCGTCATAATCAAAAAAATCAGCCATGGTAGAATGACAATTCGCATCCAGTCCATAGGCAGCCGACATCTCCTTAAAGTGAGGAACGCCCCTCGCATCATTCCCCTGGTTGATATACAAAAGGTTCTTTCTTCTTTCCGGATCGCTATATATAGAAGCACAGACATAAATATCCGGCCAGCCATCATTGTTGATGTCCACCACCGCCACGCCCTTACACCACTTACCCGCACCATCCACCCCCGCAGCAGCCGTCACATCCTCAAACCTGAGATCACCTTTGTTCAAATAAAGCTTATTCGCCACCAGGTTACCGGTGAAATATATATCCTGCAAGCCATCCTTATTAAAATCCCCGATCCCTACCCCGCCTCCATTATACACATTGATCATATCCGAAGGGTTGATCGAATCATTCTCTACAATGGTATTGTTGAAATGTATGCCCGTTAGCGAAGAAGGAAGGGACACGAACAAAGGCTTTTTTTGGTGACAGGATGCGAGGAGGATCGCCAGCAGAACGGCGCAAGCTATCGAAAAACGCATGACGGGATTATTTAGCGTTGAATGTAACGAAAAAAGGGGAGATGGCTCTCCCCTTTTCTATATTGAACATTTAATACTTCTGATACTAGTACCCGGGATTCTGTTTCAGAATAATTGTACCGGTTGCATTCTCCAGATCAAGCTCATTCAACGGAATGGCAAAGATCTCATTTACACCTTTGTGGAAGGTAGCGGACGGGTTCGCACTGTAGCTGCTTGCCCTTGTTTTTTCCACTGATACGTAAGTGTTCAATACCTGCGACATATCCTGCGGATAGGTCGGATCCGAATTCCATCGGGACAGGTCAAAGAATCGTTGTCCTTCCATTGCCAGCTCCAGCCTTCTTTCCCAGCGAATGGCATTGATCGCATAATTTTTGTCGGCGAAAGATCCAGCAGGATAAGGCTTGATCAGATAGGAGTCCGCAGGCGTTGTTTGCGTCTTATAGGTATAGGTCGCAGGATCGAAATCAGAATTCTTATAGACCCAGGTCTCAGGACGAGTAGCGATCCGGTTGCGCACCATGTTCACATAGGTCAGGGCGATCGTCGGGTCGCCGATCTCCACCTCGCATTCCGCAGCCCAAAGCAGCAGATCGGAATATCGTATGAGATTCACGTTATTGGCCACTATCTGGGTAGGACCCCAGAAGCTCGTTTCATTGGAAGAAAGCGATCCCTTCTGGCTCTTTGCATAGACGTTCTTCTTCGGACTGAAATAACCGTCCGTACCGTCCCGGACCCACAGCGCACCGGGATGCAGCCCCCAATCCAGGTAAGGAATACCGGGACGTCCCATGACAAGATCGATCCGGGGGTCCAGTGTGCCCGTGTAAGGCGTGTTGGGATCATTCACCGAATTCCCGCTATTAAAGGTATTGAACAGCGGAAGGCCCGTCGTCCCATCCGTTTTATAGGCATTGGCCAGATTGATGGAAGGATTGTTGAAACCGCAGCATCCGCCAGGGCCGCTACCATCGTTGGGAAAGTTCAGCACATCGCCATAGTTACCGTTGGTACCGGACCCGTCATTGACCGACATCTGCACGGAAAACACCGCTTCGGAACTATTCTTTGCGGTGGCAGCCGGATTGAAATTATTGAAATATCCTCCGGGGTTGAAATCATACTTGGTGCCGGTGCTGGTCTTGCCATTCGCCAAAAGATCGTCAAGAAGCGGTTTAGCCTTGGCGTAATTGTGCTCATACATATAACATTTGGCGAGAAACGCTTTGGCAGCCCATTTATTCGCACGTCCCTTGTCTTTAGGCACCTCAGCAAGACTATCGATAGCGAACTGGAAATCGGCTTCGATCTTTGGCCAGATATCTACATTATTGGGCACATTGACATTATGATTGGCAGCGCTGATCGTCTCATCTACCCAGGGGACATTTGCCCATATCTTCTTTGCTTCGAAGTGAAAGAATCCGCGAATGAACCTGGCCTCGGCCATCAATTGACCATGGTCGGCTGCACTTACACCCTGTGCTATCGCCAATTCCCGGATCACGTCATTGGCACGCTGCGCACCGTCATATAAGGCCGTCCATTTCTGCTGAAGATAAGAGCTGGTCGAGTTGGTCAACGTCCAGGTCTGCAACGGCGTGATATCGTTCTGGTCGGGACCGGTAGAACCTTTATAGGCATCATCCGCCACAACCCCACCGAATACCCAGTTGGATGCGCCGGACCCATATTGATTACCCTGTGTGGCGGCGCCCTCGCCGTCCAGCATGGAATACGCTCCGATCAATAGCGAATTGACCCCGGCAGTATTCGCGAGCTGAGCAGATTGCAGCGCTCCGGCCGGCGTCTTGTCAAGAAAATTGTGACTGCACGAAGTGAATCCGGTCAACAATATCAGTCCGGGTAGAATGTATTTATATTTTAATAGTTGCATATTTCTTCTGTTTTATTGCAAGTCAAATAGTAATGGGTTAGAAACTTACCTGTACGCCCAGGTTGTAATTCCTCATGTTTGCAGGATAGTTGCCAAGATCGATACCGAAGTTGGTATTGTCATTCAGATCAGATGTCTGCAACTCCGGATCGGGACCTTTATACTTGGTGATCGTGAACAGATTCGCCGCCTGTATATAGATCCGGAAACGATCCAGGCCAAAAGGCTTGATCTTTGAACTTGGTAAAGTATACCCGATCTGCATCTGTTTGCAACGGAAATAACCTCCGCCTTCCATATAGTAGCTGTTGAACTGGTCGGTGGTAGAGAAGGTACCGCCCCTTTCCAGGATAGGAGTCTTGCCATTCCAGCCGGGAAGACCAAAACTATGCAAAGCAGCATCCTTGCTCATGGCCGCATCCCACACCTGCGGGAAATCCGTCCAGTAGCGAACATAATTGATGACCTTATTTCCGACAGAAGCATAGAAGAATGCCGAGAAATCAAACCCCTTATAGCTCGCAGCCAGGTTGATGCCTGCCACGAATTTGGGGTTGGGGTTTCCAAAGAAAGTACGGTCGGAATCCGAGATCTTGCCGTCCCCGTTGATATCCGCATACCGGAAGCGCCCTACCGCCTTCGCATCCTGTTTGGGGGCCTTGTCGACATCGGACTGGTTTTGGAAGATACCCACAACCTGGTAGCCAAAGAACTCACCTACAGGCTGGCCCGGCTGAAGACGCGTGAAGGCGCCGATACGGTTGGATCCGTTACTTGGTTTTGCCTGGTATTTTATGCCCGGCCCAAGCGTTTTGATCTTATTGCTGTAGGTAGTGAATGTAGCGGTCACATCGAATTTCAGCTGGTTATTGACAGCATTGCCATGATAGGTGACCGAAGCATCGATACCCTTATTTTCTACGTTGGCGGTATTGTTGAAAGGAGACAAGGCATTCCCAGCCGTCCCTGGAAGTGGCGCGTTGAACAACAGACCCGTCACCGACTTTTTGTATGCTTCAACCGAAACATCGAACATATTATGCAGGATCGTGGCGTCAAAACCGACATTGGTCACTTTATCCTCTTCCCAGGTACCGGCCGGATTACCCAATTGGCTGGCATAACTGCCCAATGAAGAAGAAGTCCCTGTGCCGGAGAGATCATACGAAGAATTACCTGCCGCCTGTCCAAAAAGAGTAAATCTGTTCGTCGCTCTGGTATTGGCCAGTGATCCCAGCTTACCCCAGCCGCCACGAAGTTTCAGATCGTTGATCCAGGATACTCCTTTCATAAAATCCTCCCTGGATATCCGCCATCCTGCAGTGATCGAAGGAAACACACCGAATCGGTGGGAAGGATCAAAAATGGAGCTTCCATCCCGTCTTACCGTAGCACTCAGGAGATATTTATCCATGAACGCATAGTCGGCACGGCCAAATTGGGAATAGATCGAACTGGATATCGGGTAGTCAATATTATTCACCCGGGACGTATTGGTCTGAGTGGCAGGTGCACCAAAGCTCAATGTCCAGAGTGCGGGATCCACCAGCATGTGGGTTGCGTCCGTGAGATAGTAATTGCTCCTCGTTGACTGAGCCTGGCGATTGTAATTGGAGATCGCTTCGACCCCGCCCAACACCGTCAGCGAGTGGTCACCCCAGGTATTGGTATACTTGATGGTATTGGTCCAGGTCCAGCTGGTATTGAACCCATTGGTCTCAACATACGTGTTCGGGTTGGTATTGTTTTCCGCATTCTCGTAAGCCGTATACTTGAACTCATTGTTGATAAAGTTATCAACCACACCGCCAAAGGTAGTTCTCACCGTGAAATGCTTGAACAGATCTACCTCCGCGAATACATTACCGGCTATCTGGTAATCATTGTACTTGTTGTATTTGGTACGCTCGAGATTGGCCACCGGGTTCTGTGGGTTACCTACCCCCTTTACTCCGGAACCGGCAAAATTGCCGATGATATCATAAACAGGGAGTATAGGACTTTCGCGATAAGCATACGATATCGGGTTCCCCTCATTCTGATTATTGCCAGGTAAACCAGGAGTTTTCCGGTAAATGATGGTTGCGTTCTCACCCACCCGGATATGATCCTTGATATTGAAAGTCGTATTGATCCTGGCCGTATACCGTTTGAGATAAGTATCGATCAGCGTGCCCTGCTGGTCAAAATAGCCAAAAGAAAAATAATAGCTGGACCGGTCGCTGCCGCCGCTGGCTGCAAGAGTATGGCTCTGGATCAGCGCAGGATGCGTGATCTCGTCCCACCAGTTGGTACCCACTTTGTTCGTCTTGGTTATCTGGTTGGAATACAGCTTATACGTCGATGGATCCGTATTGGGGCCGCCGTTATTGGTGTTGATCGGCGTAAGATAATCGTAGATCACCGGGGTGGGACCATAACCGAACTGGCTGTTCTTGTAGTTGGTCGCGTTAAGAGGTATCCCGGGTGAATTGGCAAATTCCTTCCAGATCGCATTGGCAGTCTCTTGCGTATTGGCGATATTGAAAGGATTACCGCTCAACGGCACTTGTGTCCCGATATACCCGTCATACGTGATCACAGCCTTACCCTGACGACCTTTTTTGGTGGTGACCACGATTACCCCATTGGAACCACGCACACCATAGATCGCAGCTGCGCCGGCATCCTTCAATACCTGGATGGATTCTATATCATTCACGTTCAGATCATGAAGACCACCCGGGATCTGCACACCATCCACCACAACCAGCGGATCGGAGTTTCCAAAAGAAGTGATACCCCGGATTCGCACGTTACTGCCGCCTCCGGGTACGCCCGAATTCACGACGTTAACGCCCGAAGCCTGACCTTGTAAAAGAGATTCTGTCGTACCGCTTGGTACCGAACGAAGACTTTTGACATCCACTACCGATACCGAGCCGGTGATGTCCTTTTTCTTTTGCGCTGAATAGCCTGTAACGACGATCTCGTTCAAAGCCATATTGGACGTGGCCAGGGAAATTTCCCCGAGCATACTGCGGCCGGCAACCGGAAATTCCAGTCTCTCATAGCCCACCGACGATATCACAAGCGTGCTGTTGTCTCCGGCTTCGATAGTAAAAGCTCCGTCACCACTTGTCTGGACAGCAGTCTTGCTACCCTTGACCTGGACAGTGGCGCCCACAATTGGCTGCTTGTCAGCAGTGCCGATAACCTTACCTGAAACTTTTTTTTGAGCAAGTAAATTAAACCCGGACAGGACGAGGCATGCGAGCAGGCATGCCCGTAGAAGCGAGTTAGTTTTGAATGGCATAAGCAAAGTGTCTTTTTAAGATTAGCTGAAAAACATTTTGGATTTTCAGATTTCTAACAAGTCAGAAACCTTTCCTTCAACAAATTAGGTTGAATTTATATAATTAATAGATATTATTTTAACTTTTTCTTATACTTTTTTTCTATTAAGTGTATTCACCAATTCTATCAACGACGCCCCATTCGGTTATGCAGCAATACATATGGTGGTCCCTTTTTCCAGTCAATGGCAGAATGTATAAACCCGGGCCCAACTGAACAATTTGCCAACAGGATATCCGGTCTCCCATCCCCGTCAGTATCTGCAACATCCATCGTTATCCATCGACCACACTCCGTCCCCGGCACACTGCGGGGCTTGAATTCGAACTTTCCAGTGTTTTCCAGATATATAAAGCCCTCTTCTGGTTGATGCTGATAATCAGCGAAATAAGCAATAGTAGCAATATCCAGGTCCCCATCCCCATCAAAGTCCCGGGCTACCGCACGATAACAGCCGTTGATAGGGAAAAAATAGCGGGGCGTAAAATGCGCATGTCCGTCGTTCATGTAAATATATACACCGTGATAAGGCTTCAGCACCGTGGAAAAATCAGCATTGTCGCCACAGGTGTAAAGTATATCGAGGTTCCCGTCTCTATCAAAATCATCCAGCTCAAAATAGGAAGAACCATAAGAAGGTGGGAACTGCAGGATCTGCTGTTCGTCAAATTGCCCGTTTCCCCGATTGGTATATAGTGCGATCTCTTCATTACCCTGCGCAAACAGCACCCAGATATCCGGCAGGCCATCGTGGTTATAGTCCTGGACCACTGCCCGGATAGCTCCGGTTATTCCTCGCAGGACATGTTTCTGATACAACCCATTCCCCTTATTTTCTTCCCAGGCCAGCTCTCCCTTGATAAACCCGAACTCACATGCTACGATATCTTTCAGGCCATCCCCATTCAGATCGGCAACGGCAAGATTCACCGGGCGTAACAGGCTGTCCACGACGACGGGAAGCGGCCTGCCCACAGCCAGCAGTCTCGGCGGAATGGAGAGATGGTCAATATGCCCTGCAGGCGCATTATTGGGCCCGAAAGGCCCGATATTACAGGCAAAATAGCCGTTGCTGTCGTCCGCCGCTACATCTACTATCGAACCGCCGATCAGCAGACTGTCGGTTTGCCGCAGTCCTCCGTCCCAGGTATCCAGCGTGTGTTGGATTATATCCGAGGTCAGCACCTGCTGTTTTGCAGGCTCCCACCGGATAAAGCAGGTGGCCGGTGGAGACGGAGATGTCCGGGTGGCAGCCTCTATCCTAAAGCTGGAGGTATCCGGTTGAAGAGAGAGGACACGCTGTTGCGGAGGCAGGCTGTCCGGAGCCAGAGACGTATAGTAGTCGATGATAGCTTTCCAATCCTCCTGTGACATTGCAGGAGAAGAAGGATAGAATGCCCTTCCCACATTCGGATCTCCGATATTGTTAGGATAACGTTGATTCATAAACTGAAAAATACCCAGCCTGGGCCCCATCTGCGGCAAAACGCTTTTTTCCCATGAGCCCGCATCCAGCAGCTCAGGCGCCGGCAGCTGATGACATCCGGCGCAATATTTTCTGGCCAGGCTATCCCCCCTGGCGATCTGCTTATCCTCCACATCCGCATGCGATCGGTTCTTTTTGTAAACACCGGTTCCACAGGCATAGAGGAGCAAACAGGGTAAAACAACAACTATCGTTCTTTTCATATCGCATAAAAATAGGAAGAGGCGGCAGAGCTGCCACCCCTTCAGGAACATTATTATTGACCGGATTACTATCCTTTCGACACAGATCAATATCCGGGATTCTGCTTCAGCTTCCCGTTCGATAGGTCTATCTGAGCCTGGGGAATCGGGTAATACTCATTTTTGTTCGGAGTAAAATTACCAGTTACCAGGTCACTCGTGATCTTTTTCTCAAACTGGAAATACGCATTCAACGTCGTCGCCGCTATACCCCAGCGGGCCAGATCGAAGAACCGATGGCCTTCGCAGGCCAGCTCCAATTTACGCTCGAAGTATATCGCAGGAAGAGCGGTAGCGCCAGTGAAAGCTCCCGGCTGATATAGTCCGATATTATAATTAGCCGCAGGAGTGTTGGAAAAACCTGCCATCGGGTGAGTGTCATCGATATACCTTTTCAATATATTGGCGGGGTTGGCGGCACGGGCACGCACTGCATTGACGTAGACCTCGGCCTGGTTGTAATTACCAAGCTGCGCTTCCACCTCTGCAGCCATCAGCAATACATCGGCAAACCGGATGATAAGGTAGTTTATCGCAGATCCCGGAGCCCAGCTGCTCTGATCGGAATAGGTGGATGCTGTTGCCTGCCAGTAGAGATTTTTCTTGTTGGAATAAGGGCCCGCAGACACCTGCTCCCGGATCCAGTTGTTACCCGGGTGGAGACCCCAGTCGTGAACGGGAATACCCCTCCTGGCAATAGTCCAGTCGATACGCGGATCGAGATTACCCGCATCCGGCGTAAAAGGCTTGTCCGAAGTCAGGCCCTGATCGTTTTTTACCGCATTGACATCTGAATTATAGCCGTCGATGATCGGAAGACCGTTGGCATCGGTACGATAGGAATTCGCAAGATCTACAGATGGCTGGTAAAATCCACAGCAACGGAAAGGGCTGTTATAAGGGAAATTCAGCATGTCACCGCCGTTCGCGTTGGCAATGGAGTTCGTCCCGTCATTGGCAGTCATCTGGATAGCAAATACTGACTCCTTGTTATTCTTGGTGGCTGCATCGAAGTTGTCCTCGAAACGATCTGTCAATCCATAAGACAGGTTGTTGGAAGTAACCCCACCTGCTCCGGGACCACCATAGGAAGAAGGGATCACCTGGTCGAACAACGCCTTGGCCTGAGGATATTTTTTCTCATACAGATAGACTTTAGCCAGGTAACACATGGCCGCCCATTTATTAGCCTTGCCAACGGAGGATTGGGTAGCAGGCAGGCTGTCTATCGCCGCCTGAAAATCAGCTTCTATCTTGGGAAAAATGTCCGCGTCATTTGGCTGGTTGAAATCCGTCGTATTCTCATCGATCCAGGGCACCATCTTGAAGAACTTCCGCAGCTCGAAATAATAATGCCCGCGAAGGAATTTGGCTTCGGAAGCGAACTGTTTCTTGTCATCGGCACTGACAGAAGGAGAAATGGCAATAATGGACAACACTTTATTACAACGGGTGACCCCTTCATACAAAGCCCTCCACTTGTTGTTGAAAAATCCATTGGAAGGCACTCCCTGCGCATTGGCAATAGGGACAATAGGCGGCTGATCACCGATACTGCTGCCCTTATGCGAGTCGCCCCCTGCTATGCTGCCATATATCCAGTTGGACGGAGACGCCTGCCACGGATCGCCGCCGCCTATGGCAGTGCCATTCTGTCCCTGCCCGTCCAGGGCCGCATAGGCGCCATTCAGCAGCCCTGTGAGCCCTGCCTCATTGTTGATCTGGTTGGCGACCAAAGTACCCTGGGGATTTTTATTAAGAAACCCCTTGCTGCAGCCTGCGATCACCAGCACCACACCCGCTGCGAGTACCGAAAAAAACACCCAATATCTTTTACTTTTCATAGTCTTTATTTTTTTGATCCTGATCGTTATAGGAAATTAAAAGGTTACCTGCAAACCAAACATATATTGACGTGGGTTGGCATAAGAACCCTCATCCACACCGAAATCCGTGGCTCCATTCTGTCCGTTGGTGGAATTCACAGATATTTCCGGATCGACACCCGAATATTTCGTCACCGTAAACAGATTTGCAGCCTGTATATAAGCCCTGATCCGGCTGATGGTTGCTTTGCCCGCGTGGATATTGTTGAAAGTATACCCCAGCGTCAGGTTCTTGGCCCTGAGATAAGAGCCCTTTTCGACGAAATAAGAGTTAGGAACAGTATTGGTACTCGCATTGCTGCCTTGCTTGTCATCCTGGATCGGAGCTTTCGCATTGTGATTGTTGAATGTCCAGGAATCATACAAAGCCGTTTTGCTGGCAGCGGCCCCTGGGAACGATCCGTAGAAGTCAGTCCACCATTTCACGTTGTTCCAGATATCGTTGCCATATACCCCGTAAAGAAATACGCTGAAATCAAAGTTTTTATAGTCCAGGCCAAGATTTGCGCCATAAGTGAACTTGGGACTGGGATTACCCAGGAAGGCTTTGCTGTTGTTGTCGATCCAGCCTTGCTTGTTCACATCCGCATACCGGAAACGGCCAACCGCAGCGTCCGCCTGATAAATAGATACGTTTCCGTTAGAGGCCTTCTGCGCAGCCAGGTTCGCCGCATCGATGTCGGCCTGACTGTTCCAGAACCCGGCAATCTTATACCCGTAGAACGAGCTTACCGGATGCCCTACAGCATTTCGCACGATGAAGCTTCCATTGAACCGACGGGAGTCCACGTCAAAATAAGGCGACCCGTTCGCGTCGATCTGCTTGATCTTATTATTGATCGTGGTAAAGCTCAATGTTCCGGTAAACTTCAGATCCCTGGTGATATCCGCATTGCCGCTGACCATTACATCGATACCACTATTGCTCATTTTACTTACGTTATAGGCAGGCACGATCGCAGACCCCTGAGCTCCCAGCAGCGTCAGCTGATATAACAGGTCCTTAATGCTTTTGTTATACCAGTCCGCGCTTACCGTCAGTCTGCCCCGGAGGATGGTCAGGTCAAACCCGATATTCGTATTGCCATCCTGTTCCCATTTGGCGTTCGGGTTGCCGATCTGCGATTGAGCCATTCCATAAACGATACCGCTCCCCCCCGTTCCATTGATATCATAGTAGCTGGTCTGTTTATTGGAACCATATAGCGTATACGAATTGGTACCCAGCGCATTGAACTGATTCCCCATGATCCCGTACGATCCACGGATCTTAAGGTCCGTGATCCAGTCGACATTCTTCATAAAGTTCTCCTGCGAAATACGCCAGCCGGCACTCACTGCATAGAAATTCCCCCAGCGATTGGTGATGAACTTGGAAGAACCATCCCTGCGGAAAGTTGCACCTAACAGATACCTGTCCTTGAATACATAGTCGGCCCTCCCGAAGTAAGAGACCAGGCTTTCTCCGGCTCCCACAGGAGCCTGATAATTGGGGCTGTTGGGATTAAAATTGATCAGGCTGTTGCTGTTGCTGTAATTGGTTGTAGTACCAGTACCTGTTGACAGGTTCACCGCGTTCGGATCACCCGTAAAGGATCCCAGTGTCGTAGCGCCCAGATTATGATTGATGAAATTGTAGGCTTCCATACCCGCTACCACCTTCAGGCTGTGATCTCCCTTGATCCAGCTATAGGTTGCGTTGTTCGTCCAGGTCCAGTCCCACCCGTTATACGATTGCTCTGTATAGGAAGGCTGGGTATACTGGGGCTCAGCATCGTAAAAATCCGGTGTATGGTAAAAGTGATTCCATCCATTATAAAATTCACCGCCAAAACTGGTCCGGAAGGTGAGATTCTTCAATACGTCCACCTCGCCGTAGACATTTCCAAAAAGGCGACCGGCCAACCCGCGGTCATTGGAAGTAGTCTTCTGGATGCTCACGGGATTGCGCGGATTGTTCAGTCCCTTTGGTGCAGAACCGGCAAAATTCCCGCCGATATCATACACCGGGATAATGGGGTTTTCCCTCATCGCGTATCCGATAGCGCTGCCCTCTACCAGTATCCCGCCATTTGCCTGCGGATTATCGATGGCGGAATAGGCCAGATTCTCCCCTATCCTGATCCGGTTGCTTACCTTATAGGATGTATTGGCCCTGATAGTATAACGTTTCAGATACGTATTGATCAGCGTACCCTGCTGATTGAAATAATTCATCGAAAAAAGATAGCTGCCCTGGTCGCTTCCTCCGGCTACCGAAATATTATGCGATTGTATCGGCGCGTGTTTGAAGATCTGGTGATACCAGTCTGTCCCGCCCTTGTTGGCCTTGGCTATCTGGTAATAAGCCGCCCCTGTGGGATCCGCATTATACCGCGCCGGGTCTGCCGCAGGATCCCCGTCCTTAAACCCACCGGTGACGGCGGCGCCGCCAAAATTTCCGGCCACGAGCCAGTCCGGAAGCACTGGAGCCGCACCAAATCCATAGATATTATTACCCGGAGCCTGCTGGTTGCCGGGATTCAGCTGGTTATAGTTCTGACCGGCCAAAAACAACAGCTGGCCGCCCTCCGTAGGATTCAACAGGTTCCACACATTTCCTCCTTTGGGTACCTGCGTGCCCACATAACCGTCATAAGAGACCTTCACCTTGCCTGTTCCCCGCTTAGTGGTAATAATAATTACCCCATTGGAAGCACGGGCCCCATAGATCGATGAAGCACCTGCATCCTTCAATATCTGCATACTGGCAACATCGTTTGTATTCAGATCGCTCACATTCTGCGTAGGCACTCCGTCCACAACATACAACGGTGTGTTGTTCCCGAAAGAGTTGAAACCGCGGATCCGGATGATCGGCGTCTGTCCCGGCTGCCCCGAGCTGACTACCGAAACGCCGGAAGCCTGGCCCTGCAGCATATTTACGACATCGGCTACTGGCTGCTTTTTTGCATCTGCCAGATCGACGACCGATACAGCCCCCGTAAGATCTTTCTTCCTCTGGGTGGCGTAACCTGTCACCACCACTTCATTGAGGGCTGATGTAGAAGCTGTTAATGTGATCTCTCCAAGCATACTTCTCCCTGAAACGGGATACTCCAGCCTGTTAAATCCAATAGATGAGATGATGAGCGTCGCTGTTTCGCCGGCGTCAATGACAAAACTTCCATCAGCACTCGTCTGGGTAGCGCCCCGGCCTCCTTTGATCTGGATCGTAGCACCTACAACAGGCTTGTTGTCTGCATTGCTGATAATTTTTCCGGAGACTTTTTTCTGAGCAAAAAGCTGAAAACTCGTGAAGACAAGGCATGCGAGCAGGCACACCTTTAAGAAGGAGCTAGTTTTGAATGGCATAGGCAAGATTTATTCTTTTTTTATAACATTTAACTACAAACGCTATTGAATAGTTGCCCGAATCTACAGGGTTTGACTATTCAGAATATAATATTATTTTAACCATTTCTTATACTATTTAGATATTACACTTTCGCTTATGCTTTATACTTTAGTAACTTATACTTAATAGTTTATCTTCAACACTTATATGAAATTTTTATCATGAAAAAAGTTTACCCGATACTGTTAGCCTTAGGTCTTACTGCAGTCTCCTGTCAGCGAAAGCTGTCTCCCTCGGAAGTAAAAGAAAACCTGGAGAGATCCATGACGGAGTTCCTGCAAAAAGAACAGGGGCAGGATACCCCGCCCCGCAACTTCAAAATGGTGGACGTCTATTATTTCGAGGAAGCCGATTACTATGACTGTGAGTTCAGGGTCAAGCTCACGCGACCCGACGGTTCAGACACAACCGGCATCATTAAAAGCCGCATAACAAAAGACTTCGCCACCGTTACGAAACGCCCCTAACCGCCAAAACAGCCGCAGATCCCAATCTACCCCAAATAAAAAAGGCACCGACTGGTGCCTTTTTCTATTCCAATAGTTTATTGATCACGTAGTCGCCCAGGCCTTATCGCCCTTCTTATAATCTATACAACCCTCCCATTTCCCCGGCACCTGAACATACCGCAGCGCCTTCGTAGCGCCGGGCTCCGATGTAAAATAACCCCAGAGCGTCAGTTCCTTCATCATCCTGAAATAATGGGTCGGATCATCCTTCCCTTTCTTATCCGTATACGCCTTCTGCTCTTTATCCAGGTCTACCAGCAGATCGTGCCTTTGCTCCGGCGTACTCTCCATATAGGATTTGCCATTCTTCTTTTTGCTTGCTTCATTCAAGGCCTGCATACCATCCAAAAAGATCTTCTGATCCTTCTCCGTATAACAGTCTTTCACAATACGGGCCATAAATTCCCCCACCTTCGCCTCTTTGGCGCCCGGCGTATTTGTCGCAGGCAGGATCGTCTCCGAGATCTCATCCAGGTAGGCTATATCATCGTTGGCGAAGTTGACACCGCCGCCGCCAATCGTTTTTTCCGGTGCATTGTGACAACCCGATAAAAAAACTTCAGCCCCTAAAATAGTGCCGCCCAGTAAAAGACTTACCCGGGCGATCGCATCTCTTCTATTCATAGCTAAATCGTTTTAATAATTGAATTAATTAGATATTCCCTTTCTTTAACTCAGTCACTGCATGATCCACAGCACGCGCCGTCATTGCCATATAGGTTAGCGAAGGATTCACGCAGTTCGCAGAGGTCATGAACGAACCGTCCGTTACGAACACATTCTTCGCATCCCATACCTGGTTAAAAGAATTCAGCACCGACGTCTTCGGATCCTTCCCCATACGCGCCGTTCCCATCTCATGGATACCCCTTCCCGGGAAAGGATTGTCGCTACGGCTCTTCACATTCTTTACCCCGGACGCTTCCAGCATCTCTACCGCATCGGCTTCCATATCCTTTCTCATCTTCAGCTCATTATCCTTCAGCTCACAATCAATGGAAAGCACATTCAACCCCCATTTATCCTTCTTCGTCTTATCAATTGTCACCTTGTTCTCGTGATATGGAAGGATTTCACCAAAACCACCAATATTCATCGTCCATGGACCGGGCTCCGTCAAAGACTCTTTATATTCCTTTCCAATACTGTATTCGGCTACAGGCATATGATCGTATCCTGCCCTGAGCCCTCCGCCCTGGTAGCCAAACCCACGCAGGTAATCGCGCTTGTCACCGTTTATATTCCGGAACTGCGGGATATAAATGCCATTTGCCCTTCGGCCAAAAACATATTTATCTTCATACCCCTCGACAGTACCGCTCGCCCCTACTCCAAGGTGATGATCCATCAGGTTATGTCCCAGTTCTCCGCTGCTGCTGCCCAGCCCGTCCGGCCAGATATCGGTAGCCGAGTTCATCAGGATCCAGGCACTGTTCAGCGTGGATGCATTCAGAAAGACGATCTTCGACTTGTATACATAGGTCTGGTTCGTCTCCGCATCCAGGACTTCCACTCCCGTCGCCTTTTTCGTATCCTTGTCATACAGGATCTTAGTGACGATCGACCAGGGCCTCAAAGTGAGATTCCCGGTCTTCACTGCCGCAGGCAATGTAGAGGACTGCGTACTGAAATAGCCGCCAAAGGGACAGCCCAGCCAGCACTTATTCCGGAACTGACAGCCGATCCTCCCCTCGTGCGGAACGGTAATATTTGCTACCCGTCCGATGATCATCTGCCGGGCTCCCTTATAATGCGCTTTCAGCCGGGCCGAAATATCCTTTTCCACACAGGTCATATCATAAGGCGGAAGGAAATGACTGTTGGGAAGATGAGGTATGTTCTCATTCGACCCGCTGATCCCCGCAAACTTCTCCACATAAGTATACCAGGACTCGATGTCCTTATACCGGATAGGCCAGTCGACACCGATCCCTTCTTTTGCATTTGCCTCGAATTGAACGTCGCTCCACCGATAGCACTGCCGCCCCCACATCAGCGAACGGCCGCCGACATGATAGCCCCTGAACCAATCAAAGCGTTTGACTTCCGTATACGGACACTCGCTGTCCTTCACCCAATAATCGAGGTTTGTTTCGTTCAGTGGATAATCCCTCTTCAATACAGGATAATCCTTTTTCATCTGTTCTGTAGCATGTCCCCGGTGAGGGTAATCCCAGGCTTCCTTGTTCGCATTCACATAGTCTTTCACATGCTCTATATTACGCCCGCGTTCCAGCATTATTACCTTTAGTCCTTTCTCTGTAAGTTCCTTTGCAGCCCAGCCCCCACTGATACCCGAACCGATCACGATCGCATCATACGTGTTGTCAGCCATAATCGTTAACTATTTTTTTGTTTAGTATTTAATTTCACTCCCCCGCCTCTCCTAGACATCACAAATAAGTACCCCTTCCTCCAGCGATTTCAGCTTATCCGGTTTCGCCGGAATGAACTCCTGGGCTACATACCCCTTATACCCCGTCGCCAGGATCCCCCGCATGATCGCCGGATAATACAGCTCCTGCGTCTCGTCGATCTCATGCCTTCCCGGAACCCCGCCGGTATGATAATGCCCGATGTATTGATGCCCATCCGTGATCGTCCTGATCACATCACCCTCATCTATCTGCATATGGTAAATGTCATAGAGCAATTTAAAATTCTCCGATCCCACCCTTCTCACCAGTTCGAAACCCCACTTCGTATTGTCGCACATCTGATCATGGTGGTTGACCTTGCTGTTCAACAGCTCCATCTGGATGATCACTCCTCTTTGTTCGGCCTGTTTCATGATCTGCTTGAGGCCATCCACACAATTCTTCCAGCCCGTTTCCTCATCCATGCCCTCCCGGTTGCCGCTGAAACAGATCAGGTTTTTATACCCCGCCTTTGCGACCAGGTCGATATGTTCAGTATAACTCCTGATAAGAGTGGGATGATACTCCTTATGATTCCATCCTTTGGTCAGACTGATCTCCGCCCCATTGCACATGGAAGAAAAGATGTCGTGACTTTTTAAGATCGGCCAGTCCTTCGGCCCTACCAGGTCAATAGCCGCGAAGCCGATCTTCTTTACCGCTGCACACAGATCTTCCAATGGTATATCCCCATAACACCACCGGCATACCGAATGATTGATATTACCTTTTAGTTTCAATGCTTTATTTTTTTTGATAGTCGCTTCCGAAGCATTTCCGATAGTCGCCGCTGAAGTATTTAGAGAAGTCAGCATTCCTGCTGTCCCAAGGGCTGCCGAGCCCGCAACGATGTTTTTTATAGCGATACGTCTTGAAGATGATTTGGACATAGTCGTGGTTCCCTGATAAAAAAACAAGTTACAAAAAAATGATCAATGCGCCACGCCCGCAGGTGTCTGAGCCTTGCCCGCGATCTGCGATCTGCGCCGCACCATATAGATCAGCACAAATATGATGACCAGTATCGCCGGCATGATGGCCACTTTAAGAAAAGTATTTGACCCCGCCACGGCATCGGCTCCGGCCGCATTCGTTCCCGAAGCAACAGCGGCTGCCTTGAAATCGTCATACCATTTCCCCATCAGGGGAAGGATCAGCGAAACGGAGAACATCCCCGCGCCGCCCATCAGCGAAAGGCCCAGCGCTCCGGACTTAGGCACATATTCCGCTACGAAACCCAGCATCGTGGGCCAGAAAAAACAGATCCCCGCGGCAAATACCAGCGCCGCGCCGAATGCGGCATAACCACTGGACCTGCTCAGCAGAACAAGCCCGATCGCCGCAAAAATGGCGGAAAAGATCAGCATTCCATTGGGGTTCAGCCGGTGCACAACCGCTCCGGCAAACGACCGGCCTATCGCCATGATGCCGGTTATGAAGACGAACACAAGAATACCCGAAACACCCGACCCCTGCAACAAGGCCACGATCCACTGATTGGTACCCAACTCGGTTGCGGCGGTGAGGAACATGCTCAGCAACATCACCAGGAACAGCGGTGTCAGACAGGAAAGGAACATTTCCCTCGTGCTTACTCCCGAAGTCACCCTTTCCGTCTTCGGGAAGTCCAGCCGCAGGAACATCAATCCATAGATGATCGCCGGGATGAACAACACCGAGATGAGCAAATGCCAGTCGAGATGCAGCCGGTCCATTAAAAAATAGGCAATGACGCCGCCAACGGCCTGGCCGCCGGGAAACCAGACGTGGAACCGGTTAAGCATCGTCGTTTTATTATTCGGAAAAAGCGTAACCGTCAGAGGATTACAGGCCGCCTCGACCATCCCGTTGCCGATCCCGATACACAGCGTACCGATGAACAACATGGTCGCATCTTTCGAGAAAAGATACACGACCACCCCCGCGATATGCCCGATGAAAGCCAGCCCCAGGAGTTTTTTCATCCCCAATACGTCACACAGCGGCCCTCCAAAGACCATGGCCAGCGTGAACCCGTAAAAGGCTGGACCAAAGATCCAGCCGATCTGCTCCTTCGTAAGATGAAATTCATTCCCCCATACCCCTTCCAGCGAAGCGCGGAAGGCAAAGGTCATGGCCGTAAAAATGAGGGCGATACGGCTGGCAAGAAAGAGTTTTTTGGCATCAATTGTCGTGATGTTACTCATGGCAAGATCGGTTTAGCTGTCAGATAGACGAAGGTAAATGTAATTTTTTATTTTTAATAAATGTAGCCTTGCCGGTTATTTCAATAGCTATTTTTTTAAATAGCAATCGAATTCTTTAAATAATATCTTATTTTAATAAAGAAGTCCTAAAATTGCAGGACAACTTTGATGTCATGAACAGAAAATTAAGAATGGGAATGATTGGCGGCGGCCGCAACGCCTTCATCGGCGCCGTCCATCGCATCGCAGCCAACATGGATGGTCTTATCGAGCTGGTCTGCGGCGCCTTCAGCAGTAACGCCGACAACGCCCGGCAGTCCGGCAAAGACCTCTTCCTCCCCCCGACCAGAGTTTATTCCTCCTACGAAGAAATGATCGAAAAGGAAAGCAAGCTGCCCGATACGCAACGAATGGATTTCGTTGTGATCGTAACTCCCAACCACGCCCATTTTGCTCCCGCCATGCTGGCCCTTGAAAAAGGCTTCCACGTGGTCATCGAAAAACCTATGACCTTTTCGCTCAAGGAAGCCATCCAGCTAAAAAAGAAGGTAGAAGAGACCGGACTGCTCCTCTGCCTGACTCATACCTACGCCGGCTATCCCATGGTAAAGCAGGCCCGGCAAATGGTAAAAGAAGGAGTATTCGGAAAAATTCGTAAGATCTATGTAGAGTATCCCCAGGGCTGGCTGAGCCGCCTCTCCGAAAAAGATGGCAGCAAACAGGCTGAATGGCGGACAGACCCCAAACGCTCCGGCAAAGCCGGCGCCATGGGAGACATCGGCACGCATGCCGCCCACCTGGCCGAATACATTTCCGGCCTCCAGATCAAACAGCTCTGCGCAGACCTCAGTATAATGGTTGAAGGCCGCGCTCTCGATGACGACGGCAATGTCCTGCTGAGATTTGACAACGGCGCCACCGGAACGCTCGTCGCCTCACAGGTGGCGGCAGGGGAAGAGAACGCTCTTAAGATACGCGTCTACGGCGAAAAAGGCGGCATCGAATGGGCCCAGCAGGAACCAAATACCCTGTTGGTGAAATGGCTGGACCAGCCCACCCAGATCTACCGCGCCGGACAAGGATATCTCTCCTCCTTTGCCAAACACAACACCCGCACACCCGGCGGCCACCCGGAAGGTTATCTCGAAGCCTTTGGCAACCTCTACCGGAACTTCGCGCTGACCCTTTCGGCAAGACTCGAAGGCAGACAACCCTCGCCCGAAGAGGCTGACTTCCCCTCCGTCGAAGAGGGTGTCCGCGGCATGGCCTTCATAGAGAATGTCATCCGCAGCAACGAAAGCCTCGAAAAATGGACCTTCTTCGAGATTAATTAATTATCAAAATTTTTGTCATATGACCACGATCAAAGGACCCGGCATTTTCTTAGCTCAATTCCTCGGCGACCAGCCCCCGTTCAACTCATTATCCTCGATTTGCAAATGGGCTGCCGGCCTGGGTTACATCGGCGTGCAGATCCCCAGCTGGGATTCCCGCGTCATCGACCTGCAAAAAGCCGCGGAAAGCAAGACCTACGCAGACGAGATCAAGGGGATCGTAAACGAAGCCGGCCTCCAGATCACCGAGCTTTCCACCCATCTGCAGGGCCAGCTGATAGCCGTTCATCCGGCCTACGACGCCCTGTTCGATGGCTTCGCACCAAAAGCCGTGCACAACAATCCGAAAGCCCGCACGGAGTGGGCCGTACAACAGCTGAAATATGCGGCAAAGGCTTCGGCTAACCTCGGTCTCAATGCTCACGCAACATTCAGCGGCGCCCTGCTCTGGCCAACGTTATATCCCTGGCCTCAGCGCCCGGCAGGCCTCGTAGAGACCGGCTTTAAAGAGCTGGCCGCCCGGTGGATGCCCCTTCTCAACGAATTTGACAAATATGGTGTCGACCTCTGTTATGAGATCCACCCCGGGGAAGATCTGCACGATGGCATCACCTACGAGATGTTCCTCGAACATACCAACAACCATCCCCGCGCCTGCCTGCTCTACGACCCTTCGCACTTTGTCCTGCAATGCCTCAATTACCTGGAATACATCGACAATTACCACGAAAGGATCCGCATGTTCCATGTAAAGGACGCCGAGTTCAACCCCACGGGCAAACAGGGCGTCTATGGCGGCTACCAAAGCTGGGTCAACCGCGCCGGTAGATTCCGCTCCCTTGGAGACGGCCAGGTCGATTTTAAAGGCATTTTCAGCAAGCTCACCCAATACGACTATAAAGGCTGGGCCGTACTCGAATGGGAATGCGCCCTCAAACATCCCGAAGACGGAGCCCGCGAAGGCGCCCCCTTTATAAAAGATCATATCATCCGTGTGACGGAAAGAGCCTTTGACGACTTTGCTGGCACCGGCAGCAATGAAAAATTTAACCGCACCGTACTTGGATTGGATTAGAATTGCGCCAAAAAATTGAATTGGAAATTGGATCAAAAAATTGTCGAAAAATAATTTTTTGATCCAATTCCGCTAATTTCGGTGCACAGGTGCACAAAATGGACTCCGTCCATTTTAACCGCGAACTTGTATTTTATTATAAATTAGATCATTATGAGCAAGAAACTAGTAGTAGCCCTTTCCGCAGCCGTATTGATGGCAGCCTGCGGGAATTCAGGAGAGACGAAACCCGCAGACACAAAAGACACAGCCGCCGCAGCCAGCGCTCCCACCACCGCAGCACCTTCAGCAGCCGCCAGTGACAAAGGCCTCGAGCTCATCGGCGCAAGCGATTGTACGACCTGCCATCGCCTGAATAAGGAAAGCAGCGGAGCCTCCATCGGACCCGCATACAGCGAAGTCGCGGCAAAATACGCACCCGCGGCGGATACCACGGTCGACCGTTTGGTAAAGAAGATCATCAGCGGAGGCAGTGGCGTCTGGGGCACTATACCAATGACACCACACCCTGCATTGAAAGCAGAAGACGTCAAGACCATGGTAGCCTATATCATGACCTTGAAAAAATAAGACCAGACCTTCATCCTCAAACAAAATAACCATGAGATCAGTACTTAGAAAATTAACGATTGCCCTTTTATGCCTTGTATTTTTTATGCCGCTGATCAGCGCCAGCGGCCCTCATCCCGATCCCGCATTTTCCAAACCCAAAGTGCTGATCTTCTCGAAAACTAACGGTTACCACCATGCCAGCATTGCAACCGGTATTGAAGCCATCAAAAAGCTCGGAGTAGAGAATGGCTTCGATGTGGATACGACCACGGACTCCCTGATGTTTCGCAAAAAAGTGCTGAAAAAATATGCCGCGCTCATCTTCCTCGACCCTACCGGTAAAGTGTTCGGCCCCGAAGAAGAAGAAGCCTTGAAGGAATACATCCACCACGGCGGAGGCTTTGTTGGCGTACACTCCGCAGCAGACTGTGAATACAACTGGCAATGGTATGGCGACCTGGTAGGCGGTTTTTTCAAATCGCATCCCAAACAACAGGAAGCAAAGGTTATCGTTGTTGATAAGAGCAATCCAGCTACTCAGGGCATCCCCGACCCCTGGACACACTTCGACGAATTGTACAATTACAAATACTACAATCCCGACATTAAAGTCCTGCTGAAACTGGACGAAACTTCCTATACCGGCGGAGCCAACGGTGACAACCATCCTATCGCATGGTACCACGACTTCGAAGGCGGAAGGTCCTTTTATACAGGGTTGGGCCACACAGACGCGGCATGGGCAGATCCGCTCTTCCTGCACCACCTCCTTGCAGGCATCCAGTACGCCATGGGAAAAAAATAAGGGCAGGCCATCGCCCGCCCTATCATTGAAATTTTTGCCATCGGCCCAGCCTCAACGGTTGGGCCTTTTTATTTTTAAAAGGTCTTTACCTAAAAAGACTTTATATACGAAAGCCCGATCGATCCATTATTATAAGTCGGCATCACCATCGTCACAGGAGCTTTATCGCCCGCATCCTTCTTGCCGAACCAATGCTGCATCTTTGGATATAACCAGTAAGCCAGCCGGGTTGAAGCGATCCCCACACCGGCGCCCGCGACCACATCGCTCATCCAATGCTTGTTATTATACATTCGCAACGCACCGGTTGCCGTAGCCATCGCATAACCCGCTATCCCATACCAGGGTGAGACATCCTTGTATTCCATCCGCATGAACTCTGCTGCTGCAAAAGCCTGCGCCGCATGCCCGGAAGGGAAAGACAGATAATCCGAACCGTCCGGCCGCTGCTCATGCGCCCACTTCTTTACAAAAAAGACGGACCCGTCTGCAAATGCGCTGGCCATCACGAATATCATTGTCCTGTCTCTAAAATTATGCGCTCCATGAATTCCCAGCGCATTCAATGCATATACAGCTGCCGCCGGCCCAAACATCAGGTAATTATCTACCTTAGTCGTTTTGTGCGGGTTGTCGTCCCAGATCGCATCCTTGACATGCCCATTCAGATTCTGCAATGGATGGTTATGTACAGCCGTCGCACCATAGGCGATCATTGCCGCAGGCAAAACAAAAGACTGGAAAGGAAATGGCTGTTTGTAAGCAGGAAGCTTTTGGCGCCAGTCGAATCGGGGGACCGTATCCGCCTTTGACCCCCAGCCGGAGGTCATGCTTACTTCTCTGATCGTATCTCCCGTTGCCGGTTTCACAATTCCGGCATTTTCAATGACCAGACGGGCAGTTGTATCAATATTCTGGCATTGGGTCACCTTAGATCCAATCAAGATGACAATTACAGCTGCGAGTCTCTTCATAGTGGGGTTCCTTAAGTTTAATGTTGAACGGCAAAAATGCACAGAAATTTTGATGCAATTCTGGATAAGCGGTTTTAGCCTCTCACTTTAACACGATATTAGGATAATTTGTTATAGAATCCTAAAAATCTGGAATCCCGTGAACAAAAATCAGAATTGAGTCAAGTCCCCTATACCATCGGGAGCTTATACCCATTGTGATACTCCTTCATCAGGAATTTCGCATTTACGGCTTCATCCGTAAATTTACCAGCGCCCTTATCCCACGAAAGCCGCTGGCCACTGCGCAAACTGATATTCCCCATCTGCGCAACCGTCGCCACATGCGAAGCCTCCTGTACCGGACAGCGCAGCTCTTCCATCTTACGGCTACGGACAACGCTGATAAAATTAGCCATATGTTTGTCCAGCCCATTATCCGAAACTGCCGCAAAAGGCTTGGCGACCTTACTGCTGCTTTGCTTCTCCTCGATTACCTCCCACCCCCCGCGGGCAAGCACCAGCGTAGCATTGTTCCCGATATAGGCGATGCCGTGATCCCTGCCATAAGAACCATTGTCGATCCCCATCGCATGATCCCATACCAGATTGAAGGTATCAAACTCATAAAGGGTCGTCAGCGTATCGGGAGTTTCTTCATACAGATCCGGATAAGCAAAATTTCCACCCAGGGCCGCAATCGTCTTTGGTACTTCTGCCTTCATTCCCAACAATCCATAGTCCAGCAGGTGTACCCCCCAATCCGTCATCAGCCCTCCCGCATAATCCCAGAACCAGCGGAAATTAAAATGAAAACGACTGGAGTTGAAAGGACGCGTCGGAGCAGGTCCCAGCCACTTAGCATAATCCACTCCCGGTGGAGGCGCCGTGTCAGGTACTACCGGCCCGGGTTTCATCCACCCCTGGTAACACCATACTTTTACGGTACGGATATTCCCAAGCTTACCGGAATACACGTAATCCACAGCATCCTTGAAATGTTGCTGACTCCTCTGCCATTGTCCCACCTGCACAACCCGGTTATATTTTTTCTGCGCCGCTATCATGGCCCGGCATTCTCCAATGGAATTGCCCATCGGCTTTTCGACATACACATCTTTGCCCGCCTGACAAGCCTCGATCATGATCATAGCATGCCAGTGATCGGGCGTACCGATTATCACCGCATCAATATCTTTCTGCTCCAGCAGTTTCCGGTAGTCACCATAAGTCTTGACCTTGCTGGTATCCACTTTCTTGTCAGCCAGCTCCTTCATCCGCTTGTCCAGCACATTCTTGTCCACATCGCACAAGGCAACGACATTTACCCCCGGTAGCTTCAGAGCAGCTTGCAGGTCAGCCCAGCCCATGCCGTTGATCCCGATGGCACCGATATTGATCTGGTCAGCCGCACCCACAGGACGCGAAAATGAAAATGGTTGAATGCCGAATGACGGAAGTAGAAAAGCCCCTCCGGCCAGGGCTGAACTTTGTTGTAAAAAATTGCGACGCGTTTTTTTCATATGCAAAACAGCGTAGAGATCATCTACGCTGTTTCAATATACGAAAATTAGATTAATAATCTGGCTGACATTTATTGCTTCAGCAAAGTGATCGTCGCATTCACATTCGCAGTCGCAGTCGTCGGAACGCCCTGGATATTGTCCGGATACGTCTGGTTGATCTTTGTAGTGATGATCAGCGTATCACCCTTGATCGTAAAATGCCCTCCCGTCGGTGGTGCAATCGCGGCGGGCGCCCCGGTGATCCCGCCTCCACCAAGTACCCCGCCGGGGAAGTAGACCGAGTCAGTACCGATAATCTGGTACTTTGAGGTCGAAGTAGTAGGAAGTACCGACCCTGTGAACGCCTGTACGGTTGTATCAGGCCCAGCACCCGGAACCGTCTGGATCACTGTAGCAGAGGTATCATAGGAATACCCGATACCACTTCCCATCGCTGAGTCGGCGGTGAACAGGACCGTCCCCGTATTCTGCTGCGTTTTATAACCGGAAAGAATAAGTACAGTAGCAGTCTGCCCGGCAAGACTTACCGACTCTGTCACCTGGATGTTGGTGGTCATATAAAGAAAGTCGTAATTACCGACCAGCTGCGTCGAACCAGAGCCGCCATTTGGCTTGGAAGTATTTTTACTACACGCCGCCAGCAGGAGCAAAAAGCCTATAACCAAAAAATACGCATGTTTTCGAAGCATAACAGTAGGTTTTGCTTTGCTAACGCAAAAATCGTGCTTTTATTACCCCGCCCCTTCCCGACCATTGGAGGATCAATCCTCCATATATTAATGCAACACCTTATTTGTCAACGTCTGAGAGTAGTCTTCATACAAATTATTGCCCTTTGTCGAATCGGCAACATAGTCCTCGATCCGCACAACTCCGACTCCCGGGCTAACATAAGAGACCACCTCCTCCCGGATAATATTATTACAATCGGTAACTACCTCCGCATTCTTCAGACAGGAATAACCGGCGATCGTTACAGGGTTTGCATAACCATACTGGATGGAATGAATCGGACAGCCGGGATTGGAATAATCGGCGCCCGTACCGACGGGCCCATCCTGACCTACTGTCTGGAAAAAAACATAGGGAGAATAGGCTGGACTGTCCACCTCATACACCGCGGTATTACCCGGATCGACCAATATGTAGCTTCCCTCGAACCAGCCTTGCGGATCAGTGATACCCGTATATACATTGCCGGCATTATCCGTCAGCCGCTGACTATTTATCGTCATCGTATCCGGCTTAAAACCAGTAAGCATAGTATCATTAAAAGTAGAATCCGCATAGTACCAGGTATCCCCGGCCGTCAAAGGAAAAAGAGCATTCGGACCATGACCTGCATTTGGGCCGGAAGAATTTTTGTTGCAGGAAACAATTGCACTAACACTGGCTACGATCAGAAAAAAAACAAAAAACTTTTTCATAACAAGGGGAATTTCGGCTCTTCGACAACCAAAATTTTGCTGAGTTTATTCCACATTTGTTAATGAGATACTAATGCCCTAAACAAAAAAGCCCCGGCGAACGCCGTGGGCTTGTGGATCGTACAGGATTCGAACCGGTGACCCCTTCCATGTCAAGGAAGTACTCTAACCAACTGAGCTAACGATCCTTAATAAGATGCTCTTACTTATTGGGACTGCAAATTTTAAATAAATTTCCGTATTTACCAAATCATCCGTCAAATTACCTCCGTCAAATCCCCCTTCTCTTCATTTCTCTCCGTATCAGACCCAGTTCCCGTCCCGTCTGACCGGACATGGAGCTATTCTCCTGTGCACGGCGCATGAGGTAGGGAATGACATCCCGGATGGGACCAAAAGGAAGATATTTACTCACCGCACAACCGGCCTTTGCCAGGTTGAACGTAATATTATCACTCATTCCATATAACTGGGAAAAATGAATATGCGGGTGATCCAGCGGGAAGCCCTTTCGTCTCAGCAGTTCTACTGCATATAAATTGCTGTACTCATTATGTGAAGCTACTATCACCGCGATCCTGTCCAGGTGCTCTATGCAAAAGAATACTCCATCGTTGTAATCCCGGTCAGTTGTTTCCTTATCGGGTTGGATAGGCGAGACATATCCCATCTCCTCGGCCCGCTTACGCTCCTTTTCCATATAGGCACCCCGTACCAGCTTCGCCCCCAGGATAAAATTCCGCTGGATCGCAGCTTCATACGAATCCTTCAAAAAGCTCAGCCGGTCAGAGCGGTAATGTTGTATCGTATTATAAACTACCGCACGGTCTTTGTTGAATTGCTCCATCATCACGATGGTCAGCACATCCACCGGATCCTGTATCCAGGTCTCCTCTGCATCCACCAGCACCCCGACCTTGCTGTCGGCCGCTGTACGGCAGATCTGCTGCATCCGCTGACTGACCCGCTGCCATTCCTCTCTCTCGGCTTGCGTCAGCACTTCCAAAGCCTGCGCATATCGTTTCATCAGGCTGCCGGAATAGCTTTCCATCGCTCCATCCAGTTTCTCCAATAGCCCAAAACGCGCAAAACCCGTCACTTTTATACTCATAAATGGTATATTGGGCTGCGTCGCGGCATAATTGATCACCCGTATAAATTCCGCCTGGGCATGGTCAAAACCAGCTTCCCCTTCATCCCCCCCCTCTACTCCATAATCGAGTATCACCTTCACATGGTACTCGCCGAGCTTTCTGGCCACAGCAGCAGTCTCTTCCAGCGTTTCTCCGCCTACGAACTGCGCAAATATCGTATCCCGGATCAACCCTTTCACCGGCATCCCCGACCGGATCATCCACGGGGTCAACCGGGTCCCCAGCTTCACCAGCGAAGAATAACCCATACTGGAGAACAGAAAGGCAGCTTTCTTTAATTCTTTGTTGGACTTATGCTCGAACGCATTTGCAGTATTCTCAAAAGAGACAGGGGCCGGCTCTGTATTCATAACTATCAGACCTTGATTTTGGCGGCAAATTTAAGGAGTAAATCCCACTCGGGGCCTCCTATTTCCAACCAAGCCTTATCTTTGCCGGCCTATGACGATCCTTCACACCGACATCTACAAGTTCAGCATCCCCATGTTCCCCTTTACCATAGCCACCGGCACCATGCACTACGCCCAGAATATACTGATCCGCGTGCACACCGACGCCGGGTATTATGGGGTCGGCGAATGCTCCGCTTTTCCCATGATAGTCGGCGAGACCCAGGCTACCTGCTTCGAAATGGCAAAGGATTTTGCCACACTTTGGAAAGGTAAGGACGCCCTGGCCACCGAAGCCCGTATGCAGGAGCTCCATGATTTCACTGCCTTCAACGCCACCATCAAAAGCGCCTTCGACATAGCCCTCCATGATCTTGCAGCCAAAGCCGCAGGCCAGCCTTTATATAAATTCCTGGGGGGGAAGAAAAAAGACATAGAGACCGATCTCACGATCGGGATCGACAGCCCGGAGAACATGGCCAAAAAGGCCGTTCAGTTCAAAGCCGATGGGGTCAGGATGATCAAGATCAAGCTGGGCAGAACAGCAGGGGAGGACGTACAGCGTGTTCGCCAGATCCGCGCTGCCGTCGGAGAAGAGATGATCCTGCGCATAGATGCCAATCAGGGCTGGGACTTTGACACCGCCCGCGAAGCCCTTCAGCAAATGGCAGATCTCAATGTCCAGTTCTGCGAGCAGCCCATGCGCACTTATAACGATCCCCGCCTGCCTGAGCTACGGCAAAACGTCCCTATAAAACTAATGGCCGACGAAAGCGCCTTTAACCATCACGACGCGCTCCGCCTCATCAAGGCAGAAGCCTGCGACTACGTCAACATCAAATTCGCCAAATCCGGAGGTTTCCTCGAAGCAACCCGTATCAATACCATTTGCGAACAGCACAATATCCCCTGCATGATGGGCGGCATGCTGGAAAGTCGCGTCGCGCTTACTGCCTTTGCCCACTTCGCCCTTGCACACGATAACATCATCTTCCACGATATGGACACCTGTATGTTAGGCCACAAGACCGATCCTGTCACCGGCGGCGTGCGCTACAAAGGCTATTTCCTCGAAATCCCCGATACCCCCGGCCTCGGCGCCGACGGAGATGAGACATTTTTGCAACAGTGTGAAAAGGTCACGGTCTAACCTCTTTCTCCATATCGGAGTGATAAGTCCCTTCCTGTGTTATATATTTGCAGTATGCAAATTAAAGCCAAGACCGCGAAAGAATCCCTCATTGTCATGACAGAATTAGTCCTGCCCAACGATACCAATGTCTTTGGAAACCTCATGGGGGGCCGGCTAATGTACTGGATGGACATCGCAGCCGCCCTCGCCGCAGGCAAACACTGTAATGCTCCTGTAGTCACCGCCTCCGTTGACAATATATCTTTCGAAAACCCCATCAAGCTCGGCAACGTCGTACATATCGAAGCCAAAGTAAGCCGCGCCTTCAACAGCTCCATGGAAGTCCACATGAAGGTCTGGGGAGAAGATCATACACAGCAATATAAATACAAAAGCAATGAGGCCTATTATACCTTCGTAGCCCTGGACCCCAACCGCCGTCCCCGCCTTGTTCCCGAACTCGTCGCTGAGACAGAAGAAGAAAAAAGAATGTATGACGGGGCTCTTCGGAGAAGACAGCTGCGCCTTATACTCGGCGGAAAAATGAAACCCGAAGACGCTGGCGAACTGAAGGCCTTCTTTATGAAATCCTAAACCGGTTCTTTTATCCAATGATGCGCGCCCAGCATCATAAACCTTTTACTCTGCTCTATTGCCTCCATCACCTGCTCCAGTATCTGTTCCGCCGGCGCATCATAGTCAATATCAAGCGGCTCTTTAAAAGTCACGGTCAATTGCACCCCCTTCTTTTTGAACTTCAACCCCTTTTTATCAAAAGCACGCCAAAATCCACCGATGACCACCGGTATAACGATTGGCCTGTTCTGTTTGATGATATGGGCCGTACCCTTTCTGCCCGGAGCAAAAGCCTTGGTCGTTCCCTGCGGGAATGTTATCACCCAGCTACGTTCCAGCGCCCGGAATATTTTTCGTGTATCCGAGGGATCCAAACCCCGTCGCACCTCTTTGCTGCCGTTATTCCAGGTCCGCTTTACCGTCAGTGCACCCGCCATCGTGAAAAGCTTGCTCACCCATGAAGCCTTCATCGTCTCCTCCGCTGCCACATAAAAAACGTTGGTGAACGGATTCAACAGATAATAAGGAAGTCCAAGACGATTCTTCTTCCGCCACTTGACCGCACAAAAAATATGGAGAAAGGTGATGACGTCTGCAAAATATGTCTGATGATTGCTGACAAAAAGAACATTGCCTTTCGGCAGTTTGCGCAGATGCTCCGTACCGCTGATCTTCAGGCGGTTTACAATCGTCAGTCCGGGGTAAGAAACCATCCCTACGATGGCATAGACCAGCTTCCGCACAAGGCGAAAACGCTTCAATCTCTCTCTCAGTGAACTCATCACATATTTTTTTGGTGTCGCAGACGGTTGACCTGCTTCGTCGCTTCGAATGTACGGAAGATTGGGGCAAAAAATTGGCAAAAAAGTATTTTTTGCCCCAATACTCATAATATCTGTCCACTCGGCAAGCCTCGTGAACTAACTGGCCTCCGTCCAGTTTGGGTTTAGATAGTCATCATATCTCCTAAGAGTTTGCCCCAATCGACACATCTCCCTAACTTTGCCACCCTATGCAACTCAATACAGTTATTTTCGACATGGACGGCCTGCTCATCGACTCCGAACCCTGCTGGCAGGAAGCCGGCATGGAAACGCTCCTCGAGTTCAACGTCACGCTGACGCCGGTCCAGTATCACCACACAACCGGTCTTCGTACCCGCGAATGGCTGGATTACTGGTTCACTCACTTCGGTATCGGCAAAGAAACGATCCCCGCAGCCGAAGCCGCCCTTCACAGAACTGTCATCGAAAAGATAAAGACAAGAGCCGCTCCTCTCCCCGGCGTCCACGAAGTGCTTGAATATTTCAAAGCCAGACAATTCCGCGTCGGCCTTGCAACTTCCTCTCCCCTTTCTTTAGTACAGGTTGTCGTCGACAAACTGAATATAGGCTCCTGCTTCGAAACAGTCGCCTCGGCCGAACACCTGCCCTACGGCAAGCCCCATCCCCAGGTCTACATGGATTGCATCCGCCAGCTCAACGCCAATCCCCTCGAATGCCTGGCCTTCGAAGATTCCTTCAACGGCCTCATTGCCGCCAAAGCCGCCCGTTTGAAATGTGTGTCCATACCCGTTCAGGACCAGGCTCACCTCCCCAAATGGGGCGCCGCCGACCTGAAGCTGGGCTCCCTGCTCGAATTTGGCGACGAACAGCTCAATGCGCTGAATAAGTAATCAAAATAAAAAAGGTCCCGGTTTGCACCGGGACCTTATATTTTAAGCACTGGCTTCAAATCTTATTGCGCAGCACCTTCACCACCAGCATTCTGATCCTTCTCTTCCTGCTTCAGCTTTTCCTTGATAGAGGCAAGAGCTCCCAGATCACCCAGCGTAGGCTTTTCTACCTTGCTCTGGATATTCTTAACAGCTTTGCGTGTCTTGTCAGCATCAGCTCTGGCTTCCTTCTTCACAGCTTCCTTCTCATCATTCTTAGCCTGTTCCCACAGACGTGTATGCGATAATACGATACGTTTTTCATTGCGATCAAATTCGATCACCATGAAAGAAGCCGTTTCATCAGCAACGATCTGTTTCCCATCTTCCTTGTTCAGGTGACGGTTGGGAGCAAAGCCTTCCAGTCCGTATGGCAGTTGCACGATAGCGCCCTTGTCATCTTTACGGATCACCGTGCCCTCATGGATGGAACCAACAGCGAAGGTTTCCTCCAGAGCATTCCAGGGATCTTCTTCGAGCTGTTTGTGTCCTAACTGCAGCTTACGGTTGTCCTTATCGATACCAAGGATCATCACGTCGATATGCTGTCCCACTTTCGTGTACTCGGAAGGATGATTAAAGCGTTTCAGCCAGCTCAGGTCGCTGATATGGATCATACCACCGATACCAGGAGCCAGTTCAACGAACACACCATAAGGAGTGATATTCTTCACAAGACCGTTGTGACGGCTGCCCTGCGGGAATTTCGTTTCGATCGTATTCCAGGGATCTTCACTGAGTTGCTTGATAGACAGGCTCATCTTACGGGCATCCTTATCCAGGGTGACAACCTTGGCCTGATGCTCGTCGCCTAATTTGAAAAACTCTTTGGCGTTGATGGGAGTGT
>DATJJA010000126.1:0-13326 GCA_035492595.1 Puia sp. | reverse complement strand
AGTCGGGAAGACAGGATTCGAACCTGCGACCCCTACGTCCCGAACGTAGTGCGCTACCGGGCTGCGCTACTTCCCGAGATATGAAAATCGATAAAACGGGTTGCAAAAATAAAACGATTCCCCAATTTCTCAAAATAGTTTACACCCTTTTCGCGATCAGGCGAAACGCCGCGCCCAGATGTTCCGTCAGATCGGACGGCAGCATGCTTTCCTGTGACCAGCTGGCCGCCGCGCAATCTCCCGCCAGCCCATGCAGGTAGACTCCCAGTAATGCGGCCTCACCCGGCGAATACCCCTGTGAAAGAAGGGCCGTAAGTATGCCCGTCAGCACATCTCCGCTTCCGCCCTTCGCCATTCCTGCATTCCCCGTAGAATTGAAATAGCCCTTGCCCCCGGGCATCGCGATATAAGTATAATGCCCCTTCAGCACTATGATACATTGATGTAACCGCGCCATCTCCCGGGCCTTTTCCAGCCGGGCAAAATCGTCGGGCGAAGGACCGAAAAGGCGATGGAATTCCTTGGGATGCGGCGTCAGGATAGAGTAGGGGGGAACCGACTCCCATAGCTCCGGATGTGTACTCAATATATTCAGTGCGTCCGCATCCAATACCATCGGTCTTTTATACCGCGAAAGGACATCGCGAAGAAACACGAAAGTCTGCTCATCGGTCCCGAGGCCGGGCCCGATGCCGATGACCGAATACCTTCCCAGCTCCCCGGCAACGGAAGTATGGATCTTCTCGTCCGCATCGACCTCGATCATCGCCTCCGGCACCGTCGTCTGCAGGATGGCATATCCACAGCCCGGCACCTGGCAGGTCAGCAGTCCCGCCCCCGCGCGCAGACAGGACCGCGACGCAAGAACGGCGGCCCCCATCTTGCCATAGCTGCCCGCTATCAGCAAGGCATGACCGAAATTTCCTTTATGCGCAAAATTTTTCCGGGGTTTGAAGATGGCGCCGATGATCGCTTCGTCAAGCAGTTCGGCTTCCCCCGTGACCTGCTGCAGGTAGGCTGGGTCCAGACCAATGTCCAGGATATGGACCTCACCGGCGAAGGGCTCATTTTCCGGAACCAGGAAGGCCGGTTTATAGCATTGAAAGCTCAGCGTATAAGTGGACCGGATGATCGTGTTCCCGCGCGATGTGCTGCTCACGAACATCCCGCTGGGAATGTCGATGGCGATGATCTCATTGCCGGATGCATTCAAGTGCCGGACCAGCTCTTCCGCCACGCCCTCCAGCTTCCGGTTCAGGCCCGAACCAAACAGTGCGTCGATCAGCACCTCCCCGGGCTCAACAGGATAAAAATGCTCCGCCCCCTGTATGAAACGTACCTCTACAGGCGTCTGGTGAAGACGGGCCAGGTTGACCTGGAAGTCTTCGGTCCCGATATGACCAAATTCAAGGATGTATACGGTGACAGGGCAGTCCTGGACAGAGAGCATCCGGGCAAGCGCCAGGCCATCCCCGCCGTTGTTGCCCTTGCTGCAATAAATGGAAAAACTGCGGCCCAGGTAATTATTCTTCTCCAGCCAGTTCAGACAGCTGGTGGCCGCCCTTTCCATCAGGTCGATGGAGCTTACCGGCTCGTGTGAAATAGTGTATGCATCCCAGGCCCTGATCTGGTCGGCTGAAAAAATTTCCATGTGGAAATTTAGGCAATTTTCTTCTTCACTTTCTTTTTTGCCGGGTGGGTAGTATGGGCGGGCGCCTTTTTGACTCCATGATGAGTACGAACAGCCGCATGGGAACGGGCCGCGACCTTTTTCCTGGGCACCGGCCTCACCTCATGGGGTTCTTCGCCGGCAGCAGAGCCGGATATCGTCGTCGGATCGGATTCCCCTTCGTCGAAGCTTTCGTTGCCCTGGCGGTAGTCGCCAAATAGATCGCAAAGACGTTTGGCCGAATAGACGTTCTTATAGTCGTTGTTGCTGAGGGCGATGATCGTCGCATTTTCGTCCAGCATCCGGACAAAGACGGTCCTGTTGCCATGCCACCAGCCATTGTGATAGATGAGCTTTTTGCCATTGGGGATCATCAGCATCCGCCAGCCAAGACCATAATTCCGCTGGCCGGGTTTTTCAAAGCTGTATCCTGAATAGGCGCTGTCCAAAATCCCTTTGGAGAAAAGCTGGCCCGAGCGCAGCGCCTGATCCCATTTATACATATCCCGAACCGTGGAATAGACATTTTTGTCCCCATACACCAGGTCCAGGAACTCCATCCGGAAGGGACGCCCATTCTGATAATAGGAGGGCATTGCCTTTGCCGAATCGGACAAGGTGTAAACATAGGTGTCCTTCATTCCCAGCGGCTGAAAAAAGGTCCGGCTGAGATAGTCGGGGTAGGAGAGACCCGATACCTTCTCGATGATCAGGGCCAGCAGCGCAAAGTTCGTATTGGAATATTCAAAATGGCGATTGGCCACCCCGCTGAACACTTCCCGGTCATGGGCATGATCGACGATATATTGCAATACGTCCTTATTTTCAAGAAAATAATGTTTGTTGATCCCTGGTTTGTCCATAAAATGGACATAGTTATGCAAACCGCTCCGGTGATCGAGCAGGGTCTGGATCGTAACAGCAGGGAAGGGGAAGGCCGGTAAATACTTGCTTACCGAGTCATGAATGTCCAGTTTGCCTTCCTGCCACAGCTTCAGGGTGCTCATTGCGGTGAAGGTCTTGGAGACCGAAGCCAGATGGAACGCGGTATGGTCATTGATCGAATCCAGTTTCCGCGCAGGATTGCGAAATCCCTTGTAGCGTTCAAAAATGATCACGCCATTCTTGGCCACCAGAATACTACCGTTGAAATGTCCACCAAGCATCGGATCGAAAAAACGATCCGTGATCGAAGTATAATGCTGCAATTCCGGTCCCGTCAGCGCCGGAGCAGGCGAAGATGCGACTGCGACAGTATCAATTTGAGCGGATTTTGGAGGCTGAGCCTGACCACACGATACGACCAACAAGGTTACGGACAACACTAAATATCCAATACTCTTCATCCGGAGAAATTTGTCTTTTAATTGTCAGATGCAGTCGCCTTACGGCTCGTGTCATCCAGCTTCAATAATTATTTGGGTTAGAAAACGGCAAAAATAAAATAATCCGGTGTTAATTTGCATTCCATTTCGGAAACTAACGCAAAAAGCAGGGCAAAATTATGGCGGATAAGAAAACTACCAGCTATCCTAAAGAAAAGATTAACATACTTTTCTTAGAGAACATCAGTGATGCAGCGGTAAAACATTTTAAAGACTCGGGTTATGCCTCCGTCCGAAAGCTGGGCGGCGCCTTATCCGAAGAGCAGCTCATCAATGAGATCAAGGACGTTCACCTGCTGGGGATCCGCTCCAAGACGCAGATCACTTCCAAAGTGCTGAACGCCGCCAAAAAGCTCCAGGCCATCGGCTGCTTTTGCATAGGAGTCAACCAGGTTGACCTGAAATCCGCTACCAACCAGGGAGTCGTGGTATTCAACGCCCCTTATTCCAATACCCGTTCAGTCGCCGAGCTGGTCATCGGCCTGGCCATCATGCTGATCCGCCGCATTCCTGACAAAAGCAAGGCCGCCCATGAGGGCGTGTGGCTCAAAGAAGCCAAGGGAAGTTATGAATTAAGAGGTAAGACACTGGGAATCATAGGATATGGGAATATCGGCACCCAGGTCAGCATCCTGGCTGAAGCCCTCGGCATGAAGGTCATTTTCTACGATACGGTGACCAAACTCCCCCTGGGCAACGCAGAAGCCAAAAAAACGATCAAAGAAGTCGTCAGCCAGGCCGATATCATCACGCTTCACGTACCTGAGACGGCCCAGACTAAGAATATGATCAATAAGAACGTCCTGAAACAGTTCAAGAAGGGTTCGATCCTTCTCAACTACGCCCGGGGCGAAGTCGTGGACCTCGAAGGTCTGGCCAAATGCCTCCAGGAAGGTCAGCTCTCCGGGGCCGCGGTAGATGTCTATCCCTGGGAACCAGAGAAGAACGGTGATAAATTTACCACCCCCTTGCAGGGCCTCCCCAACGTCATCCTTACCCCTCATATCGGGGGCTCTACAGAAGAGGCGCAGGAGAACATCGGGGAAGATGTCAGCAATAAGCTCTTCCAGTATCTCGAGACGGGCATGACGCTCGGCAGCCATACCATCCCTGCCCTGAGTCTCCCGCACCAGGAAGGCACACACCGCATCCTCCATGTGCATAAGAACGTCCCGGGGGTGTTGTCTGAGATCAACCTTACGCTTTCCCAGCACGGCATCAATATCCTCGCGCAATACCTGAAGACCAATGATGAGATCGGGTATGTGGTGCTGGACATCGACAAACGTCTGTCTAACCAGGCGCTGGAGCTCCTGAAGAAAGTAAAACAGACGATCAAGACAAGATTATTGTACTGATAAACCCGGCACGCCATGTCGACGACCCTTTTCCTGACCGCTGAATGGAGGAAGCTCATCATGGCCAATTACGCGGTCGACCCGGCTGACTTAAAACCCCTGTTGCCTGCCCGGACAGAGCTCGACAAATGGGATGGCGAGGTTTATGTGAGCCTGGTCGGATTTCAGTTCCGCGAGGTAAGGGTACGGGGCCTGTCGATCCCTTTCCATACCCGCTTTCCCGAGGTCAACCTTCGTTTTTATATTCGTTTCAAAGAAGGGGAGACCTGGAAAAGGGGGGTGGTCTTCATCCGGGAGATCGTACCCCTGCCAGCCGTCACCTTCGTCGCAAATACCCTTTTCCGCGAACGCTATATAAGTCTCCCGATGGCTTACCAGGAAAACCTGGACAACCAGAGCCGGACCCTTCGATCGGCTTATCGCTGGAAATTCAAAGGGCGTTGGAACCAGTTGAGCGTACTTGCTGACAGTGTCTCCCAGCCCTTGATCACCGGCAGCCAGGAGGAATTCATCACCGAACATTTCTGGGGTTATGCCCATGCCGGAACGAACCGGACCAATGAATACCAGGTGGCGCACCCGGGCTGGGATCTCTATCCGGTAAAGGAATACGAGGTCGAATGCGACTTTGGGAAATTATACGGTCCGGCGTTCGGTACGCTTGAAACGCGCCAGCCCCAGTCGGTTTTCCTCGCAGAAGGCTCGCCAGTGAAAGTATATAGCAAAAAGAAAGTATAATGCGCTATCTGATCTATTCGTGCCTGTTCATCCTGGCCGCCTGCAACAGCAAAAAGCCTGCGACAACAGCAATGCAGGACAGCATGCCCACCGGGATAAAGCAGGCCGATCTCTCTCATTATCGTCTTGTGATGCAATCCCGCAAGGAAGGACAGGAAAGTGTACTGATCCTCTATGATAAGACAAGCCATCGAATAGATTCGGTAAACCTTGGCGGGGTCAGGGTGGATCCAGCGTATACTCACATCACCAATGTGACCAAAACCATCGGTTTTGATAAGCTCGCCCTGATCATCGACTGGCGCGGCGACAGCGATCACATGTATTCCGAACTCGTAGGCTACATAGGTGATACGCTAAAGGTCATCTACGAAGATCCCAATCCCGGCGGAATAAAGGAATTGAGCAGAAAGGACCAATGGACACTGACGGGACTTTCCTTTGGCCAGGACCCGCTGACCGCTGAATACAATATCCTTTGTCCGCTTACTATTTCGCTGAAGACCGGCGAGGGCGAAATAAAAATGCCCGATACCGCTGCGGTGCAGTTTGAGACCGAGGCCCTGGAACCAATACTGGCGCAACGTATCAGCCGGACCGGTGCAGGAGTAGATTATATGATCGCGACCGGCGTGGTCTTCCGGATAGATACCATCTTCAATATATCAAAGACGGCGGTGCTCAGCATCGGAGATTCGGTCAGGTTAAAAACAGGAGTCGATCAGCTGGAACAAAAGATCAAGGTGAGCAGTGCTGGTTAGATCAACTGCGCAGATAGCGCAATTGTCCTGTTGGAGGTATGATAAAGTTACCTAAATTTAGCCCACAATTTCCCCGACAATGAGCTATAAACCAGTTTCTACCCGCTATGATTCCATGGAATACAGACGCTGCGGCCGCAGCGGGCTTTTGTTGCCCGCAGTGTCCCTTGGGCTCTGGCACAATTTCGGGGGGGTGGACACCCTGGAGAACTGTCGGAGTATACTTCGTCTGGCGTTGGACTCCGGTATCACTCATTTTGACCTGGCTAACAATTATGGCCCACCGCCGGGATCGGCGGAAGAGAATTTCGGCCGCATCCTGAAACAGGATTTCCATGGTTATCGCGACCAGCTGATCATCTCCACCAAGGCCGGTTATTATATGTGGCCCGGTCCCTATGGGGAATGGGGTTCAAAAAAATACCTGGTATCCAGCCTCGATCAGAGCCTGCAACGGATGGGACTCGACTACGTGGACATCTTTTATCATCACCGGCCCGATCCGAATACACCTCTTGAAGAGACTATGGCGGCCCTGGACCTCATCGTCCGCCAGGGTAAAGCATTATATGTCGGGATCTCCAACTACCGGGCGGAAGAGGCGGCCAAAGCCCTGCAGATCCTGAAACAGCTGGGCACACCCTGCCTGATCCACCAACCCAAATACTCGATGTTCGAACGATGGGTCGAAGAAGGCCTGCTCGACCTGCTGGAAAAGGAAGGAGTAGGCTGTATCCCTTTCTCACCACTGGCGCAGGGGCTTCTGACCAATAAATACCTCAAAGGCATCCCATCCGATTCCAGGGCGGCAAAACCTACCGGCTTCCTGCAGGAATCGGCTGTCACGGAGCAGACGGTCGGCAAGATCAAAAGGCTGAACGAGCTGGCCATCAAACGGGAACAAACGCTTGCCCAGATGGCCCTGGCCTGGATCCTGAAAGATAAGCGGGTCACCTCCGTCCTCATCGGTGTCAGTAAGCCCGAACAGGTAACGGACTCGCTCCAGTGTTTTCGGAATACCTGGTTCTCCCCGGAAGAACTACAGACGATAGAAGATATACTCCGCTAGGGCGGGAATAGTCATTCCCATCGGTGGAAGAATAATAGGAAGGCGGGATACGAAGGTGATTGGTTTTCAATTAATTACCAACTGGCATCGGGGTTGATTTATTATATTCAAATAATCACCCCATGAACGCAAAACAATTTACCCTCTACCTCTTCAGCCTGCTCCTTGTGGCGGCTGCACAGGGAGCTCAGGGGCCGCAGCCTATTGGCAACAGCAGCGCCGTCGCAGAAACAAAAAAGGCAGACCATTCCGGCGCTATCCGCTTCCAGTTTGGCAATTCCGGCTCCGCTGACCACCAGGATTCTGTACTGATCATTTTTGACAAGTACAACCGCACCGGCGCCGGCGTCGTCTACAAGGTATTCGCCACAGACAGCACACATGGCATCACCATCCCCGCTGTACCCGCCGGCAAGTATTTTGTGACGATCCAGTGCAAGGGCCTGCACCGCGACCGCGTCGAAAAGCTGGTGACCATCAAGGCTAAAAAACATGAAAAGCTGCATATCCAGCTGCAGGCTGCCGAGCGCATCGCAAAAGACAAGATCGTAATTCCTGCCTACCGGCCCGGTTTTGCCGACATGGTCATCCTGAAGTCGAAGTAAGTTCCCAATATCTTCCCTCTATCTAAGCCCGCATCTCATAACGGGCATATCCCCTGAAGAACAAGACGGTCGCTGTGACCAAAAACACTTCTGACAGCAAGATCAGATAGTTCCCCAGCACACAGCAGTACAATATCCCAAAGATCAAAAGACATATCCGAAGAAAGACGCGGTTCGTAAAAGGTGCTGTATACAGTAAACTGTTCAGTAAAAGCAGGACGCTGTATCCTGAAAAAAGGAAGGCCGCAGTATCTGTCACCCGGATAGGGTGCGGCGTCAGCCAGCCCAGGACAAGCATTTCCGGCAGCAGCAACAGCCAGTAGAACAAAGCATATTGCCCGAAACGGGCAGCCTGTGAGACAGGCATCGCCCTGTAGAACAAAAGCCGGGTGTTTTCCATCTGCCGGCAACGGTAGAGGATTGCCCCATGCCCGAACAATGACAGGCTGTAAAAGAGAAAAGGCATCCGGAGATCATAATCATCAGGCCCCTGTTCCTTTAGCAGTAGATAAAGGGCCGCACAGCTAAAAAGCTTGATGCCACCCACCAGCGCTTTCTCCTCTTTCAGCAGGTACCGGATCAGGATGGACCAGTAGGGGACCTTACGGCGGGGTCGGCGCCGCATCGATAATACCGGCAGCCTGCCCGGGAAAAGCAGCCGCGACCGCAAACAGACAGCACCGGCTGTATTTATTACAACCATGTATAGGGGCACCAGCAACGCCGTTCCATCCGCATGCCTGTATACCGCCACCCCCATGACCGCAAATGAATAAGCCCATACCGGCAGGAGCAGAAGCCCCTGGATGCTCATACACAGCCAGAACAAACGCCCGCTGGACAATGCCGCCAGCTTATAAAGAAAGTTCGCTTCGGGTTCGTCCAGCGATCCCAACAAAAAACGAATCGTTTTCAACCCGTACAAAAACCACGCAAAAAGGACGATCCCCAGGAACAGCGGTGTTTCCAGCATCCCCAGGATCAGGGTATAGTGATAGGCCAGCTGCTGGGAAGGCGCTACCACGCCAAAGAACAGGACAAAGAGCAGCAGAAAAAACCCCGAGTTCTGCCGGTAAAATTCTTTTATTAAAATTTTATTGGGGATAGAGCTCATAGCATCTAGTCAATCATTTGTATAGTATGTTCTTTTAACTCTAAAAGCCGGGTTTTATACCTCAATTCATCCGGGATGGCCTGATGTGAACTAAAAAAGAAGCTGGTATCATAAAGACGTTGATAGTCAACAATCAATTCTATCAGTCGTCCTGTAGAATCCTGGTCAAGGGTGATCAATGGCTCATCCAGCAGGATCAGGGAGGGCTTCCCGGTAAAAGCCAGCACGATGGACAACTTTTTGGTCATTCCGCTGGACCAGGTCTCGGCCCGCGAAGAAAGCCAGCTCTTTATTCCAAAATGGCCGATCAGCTTGTCGACCTGACCGGGCGGCGGCTGCTGGATCTTCCGGTAGAAAGTAATGAGGTCGTCGCCGTTCAAAAAACCGGGATACAAGGGTTCAGCATCGGCCCAGCTGATCGTGCGCCGGTAAGCCACAGGCCTCTCGCGCAGGCTGTGGTTATGGACGCGGACATCCCCCCTGAAGGGGAGCAGACCGGCAAGCAGCCGCAGAAGGGTGGTTTTCCCGGAGCCGTTGGCACCCTGGAGCCAGTAGATCCCCGCTGGTAATTGAAGATCAGAGATGTCAAGGATCTTTTCTCCGCCATAGCTTTTTTGGACCTTGTATAATTCCAGCATGTTTTTACGATTAGTTTCCAGAATTAGTAGCGCGAACAGCGGGAATGTTTCATTTTTTTGGCATAATTTGTCAGAGCTTGAAGACTGTTACTGCCATACTGCTTATTGGGATCCTTCTTTTCAATTGGTTTGGATACCGCCTGCTGACCTTATATATGGAAGCAAAAGCCAGCACAGAACTGGCAGTTCAGCTCATCGAAAATAAATATGACGAGACACAGCTGGTATCGCTAAAGGTACCCGTCACCTATCTGTCTTACTATCAAAACTCAAAAGAATTTGAAAACGTCGATGGAAAGATTGAGATAGGAGGCGTCCAGTATAAATATGTCAAACGCAGGATTTACAACGACTCCCTGGAAGTGCTGTGTATACCGGATGAGACCGCCATCCGGTTAAAAGCCGTCAGAAATGATTTTTTCCGGTTTGCCAACGACCTCCAGCATCCCGGGCAGGGAAAAAGACAAGGTGCCAATACATACAATTCCCGGCCTTTCTCACCGGATTATTACCCCATAGCAGCAGCCTTTCCTATAAGACCATTTTCGAACATCCTGGTCACGCGTTTCTGCGAAGCCTCATTCCCCATTTACTCTTCTTATACCCGGGTTTCCGAACATCCGCCGGAACTGATCGGATAATACAGCCCTCTTTTTTCTTCAATTAATTTATGCAGTCTCTTCTTTCGGAGGGCTGTTACTGCATTTTACTGCACTCATACTTTATTCATAAATTTTATGAAAAGAAAGATCCTTGTAATGATCATTACAGGAGCCGCCTTTATCCTTCTTTCATCGGTGACCTATATACACGTAAAAAAATACTACGCAGAGAAGGAAGCTACACAATTATACAGAGAGGGGTTAAAAGAGGTATATAGCAAGGACAATCCATTTTGTCCAAAAGCAGAGCTTGTTTTTTATGATTCGCTCGAGCTCCTGCCAACCTCCAGCGAACGACAGGTTTTGGTGGTCCAGCTGTTCAAGTCAATGTCCCTTTTAAAACTGGGCCAGGAGAAAAAAGCCATCGAGCTCCTTCAGGCACTTGTAAACAGAACCGGCACAAACGGGCAGGATCCGCTGGGCAGCGAGGCAAGAAAACAGCTGGCGCTGGCCTGGCTGAGACTGGGGGAAAGGAGCAATTGTATTTCCAACCACTCTTCGGGTTCCTGTATCTTCCCGATCAGCGGAAAAGGCGTATATACAGACCCGACAGCCTCGTACAGTGCCATCGAAATTTATAAAGAGATCCTGCAGCGCGATTCCAGTGATCTCGAGTCAAGATGGCTGCTCAACATGGCATATATGACGGTAGGGACCTATCCCGACAAAGTGCCTCTGGCCTGGCTTATCCCGGATCTGGATAAAGATACTTCCACCTGCCATCTGAACGCTTTTACCGATGTATCCCGCGACCTGAATATAAATGCCTTCAGAAGTCAGGCCGGCGGCACCATTGTGGATGACTTCAACAATGATGGTTATCTCGACATCGTAACCTCGTCCTGGGACCTGAAAGAGACCATGCATTACTTTAAGAACAATGGGGATGGGACCTATAAGGATGTCTCGCAGGAATCGGGCCTCAGCGACATTAAAGGCGGCCTGAATATCAACGAAGCGGATTACAACAACGACGGTTTCACAGATATCCTGGTTTTACGCGGAGCCTGGCTGGGAGAGATGGGCAAACAACCTGTGACTTTGCTGAAAAACAATGGGGACGGGACCTTCACCGACGTAACGGTCGAAAGCGGTATCCTTTCTTTTGGTCCAACGCAAACAGGTACCTGGGCCGATTTCAACAACGATGGATGGCTGGACCTGTTCATCGGCAAGGAGTCCTTACCCGATAGGCCCGCACGTCCATCCGAATTATACGTCAACAACCACGACGGTACTTTTACAAATGTGGCTGCCGAAGCAGGCTGTGAAAGGATCGGTTTTATGAAAGGTGTCAATTCAGGAGATTACAACAACGATGGATGGCCGGATATCTTTGTCTCCTGCCGTGACGGTCAGAAGATACTGCTTAAGAACAAAGGGGAGCGCTCCAGGATCCCCCAGTTCGAGGACGTGACGCATGAAGCGGGTTTGGATAAATCCCTGACCTATACATTCCCGACCTGGTTTTGGGACTACAACAATGACGGCTGGCCGGACATTTTTGTCTGCGGCTACCAATATCAGGGTTCTTTAGCCGTATCCGCAGCTGCAGAAGCTCTGGGCAAACCGCTCCCGTCCGGTACAAGCAGGATGTACCTGTACAAAAACAATCATGACGGAACTTTCACCGACGTTTCGAAAGAGGCAGGACTCGACCATGCGGTCTTTTCCATGGGTTCCAATTTTGGTGACCTGGACAATGACGGCTGGCCCGATATGTATCTCGGTACCGGCAATCCCGATTTTGCTTCGCTGGTTCCCAACAAGCTGTTTAAGAACGTCAACGGACAACGTTTTGCAGATGTAACCGCCTCCGCCCGGGTAGGCAATCTGCAAAAAGGACATGGTGTAGCCTTTGCCGACGTCAACAATGATGGCAACCAGGACATTTTCGTGGAAGTAGGCGGCGCACAGGCAGGAGATGCCTATTTCAACTCGCTTTACATCAATCCGGGTCAGAACAATAATAACTGGATCAGCGTATTGCTGGAAGGGACGAAATCCAACCGCTCGGCGATAGGAGCGCACGTTATCCTGAACTTCCGCGAGGGTGGTAAGAGCCGAACCGTCTATACGGACATCAACTGCGGCAGCAGTTTCGGGGGCAATCCGCTTCGCAAAGAGATCGGCATCGGGAAAGCGACGATCATCGACGAGATGACGATCAAATGGCCGACTTCGGGTACCGTCCAGGTCTTTAAGAATGTCCAGCCGCGGCAGTTCTTAAAAATAACGGAAGGAAAAGACGAGCTGGTTAAAATGAGCCTGCAGCGGCTGGATTTCAAGAGCCCGATGGGCGGAGCTATGATCAGCTGTGCGCCGGGTATGATCCCGGGGCAATAATGCTTTGAACGCTTTGCTGGATCGCAGGTTGGTAAATCAGGCAGACGGGTTTCCGGAGCGGGAATTTGTTTGCCTGATTTGTCTTATAATTAACATTATGTTAAATACGAAACGGTACAACGAATGTTCATGAATATAGTACGCCGTGTTCTATTTCTTGTTGCTACCCCTATTGTCTGTATTTAGTGTTTGATTCAAGCGGTGAATCAGACCCGGCGGATAATGCTTTCGCAACGGGGTTAAAAAAAATCCCACTTCCTGGGAAGTAGGACAAGAGACGCAGGATGAAACAGTTCACTCCTCGTAAAATATATTTACCATCAGGTTGCCGGCGATATCCTTCCATTTGATCCATCCTCTTTTCGGGCTGGACTCCCCGCCCCATTTCACACGTAGCCAGTCGCCGGTAATTTTATCCGGCCTGTAGGTCTGTTCCTTATCAAAGGCAATCTTCGCCGCGAGGCTATCCGCATCCTTACAGAGAGGGTTCTTTTTAGCATCGAACTCCACGGCGTAGGCGCTGGCCAGGTGCTGCGACCAGTTCTGGAACATCAGGAATTTTTCGTGTACCGATATCAGTTTTTGCAAGCCTTGTTTTTCGTTGACGATGACAAGGTAATAGTCGCCTTTTCTTTGGAGACACCGATAGATCATTAAATTGTGATCGTAGTTGAACATATAGGGCATCATACCGGCGCTATCAGCCATTTCCGGAGAGAACCGCAGCTTTTTCCAGACCGTCAGGTCCTTATTGTAGACCGTGAAGTCAAAGCCATCGGAATAGTGGGCGGTATCGCTGATCTGCACAATCCCCTCAAATGCGCTGATATTGTCGATAGGATACGCCGCATTTTTTTCATCGGCGGCCGCCGGCGGCATCGCGTCTTTATGCGAACTATCGCCTTCGGTTAGCCGGGCCGATGGCGCCGATGCTTCCTTGTGCGCACTATCGCCTTCAGCGGCGCGGGAGCCAGCCCCGCT
>DATJJA010000125.1:0-9607 GCA_035492595.1 Puia sp. | reverse complement strand
GCCCGGCGCAGATGCGGCAACGTGTTATGGCGTCACCGCATCTTTGGCGATCACCGTCCAATCCTCGTTGCCGTGGCCTTTTGCGATATAACGGTCCATCTCGACCGCAATCGCCGGGATAACCACCAGGTTTGTCCCGGCCTTCTTTGCAGCGTCAAGGAACAGCCCTACATCTTTTCTTGCCATATTCAGCTCCCATGAGGGGTTGCTATAGTCGCCGCCGGACATTTTTTTCAGACGGCCGGCCAGCGTAGCAGCCGGATTCCAGGAATCGAATAAGGTAGCGATATCGGTGGCGGGGATCTCCAATGCACTGGCGAGTGAAAGCGTATCCGCCAGCCCTGCGGTGAAGGCTACCAGGAAATTGTTACCGAGCAGCTTCATCCCCGCGGCCCTGCCTGTTTCGGGGCCGAAGTTCATCAGCTTCCCGGTCATTTTTGCCAATGCCGAACCATGCCTGGCGATGACCACCTGGTCACCGGAGACCAGCATAAACCCCGTACTCTCCAGCGCATTGGCCGGTCCCATGAATACAGGGGCATGCAGGTAGGTAAATCCCTTTTCTTTCCATTCCGCCGTCCGCTGTATCGCGCCTCCGACAGAAGTGGTGGTGTGATCAATGATCGTGGCGCCCGGCTTAAGACCCGCCCTGACCATTGCCAATACTTCATTTACCGTACCATCGTCCTTTAACGTAAGATGGATCACATCTGCGTCTTTTACGGCCTCTGTTGCATTTTCAAAAGCTTTAGCGCCATATTTTTCCAGCTCTGCCGCTTTTGATGTGGTCCGGTTCCATACCCGGACACTCTCCCCTTTACTGATCATTGCCCTGACGAAGTTGGAGCCCAGTAAGCCCATGCCTAAAAATGCTATCATAGATTTTTATTTAACTTTCGATTCTCCCGATCAGGTCTGCCCGGTCCTCGGGTGTATTTTCCAGCCGGGCTGCGCTGAACAAAAACTGGATCCTCAGCTTATCCCCGTCAAAGATACAGGTAAGACTGTCTCCATGTGCTGTTTCCAGAAACCGGAAGGTAAGTAGCAGGATATGCTCGTCTCTCCAGGTGGCGCTGGCCGCTACCACTGAATCAAAGTCGATACGCCTTAGCGAGAAAAGAGAATGCGCCGAAGGCTTTTTATTGCCGTGGGTGATCCATTCTTTCATTCCGCAGGTGATGACGATGTCCGGTTTACCGTCCTCCATCAGCCGAAACACCGTTCTGTCGCCGGAAAAGGTAAAGGACACTGCTTTTGCATTGAACGGATTGCTATCGAGAATGAATTTCCTGCCGGAGACAGCCGCAGCAATGGGTGACCGGCTTTTGATAAATGGTGGTTTGAAGGCCAGGGATTTTAATTCCGTTTCCAATCGACCGTGTTTGGCGGCGTTGGGTGGGAGAGGGTTGGTTTCTTTGATGCCGGGATACAAATGATCCCACACGGTCGCCATCGTGGCAGCTTTGTCGGCGCTCTCGCTGGTGATCGCCACGACCGTATCCTTATCCGGCAGGACGATGCTATATTGACCAAAGGCGCCATCTGCTCTGAACCCGCCGGTCGGGTTCATCCAGAACTGGTAACCGTAGCCGTATCCCCAGGGATTATCGTTCTTCCCGTTCTCTATTTCCTTTTTTGTCGCCAGCGCCACCCATTCCTTACTAAGTATTTGCTTTGTTCCCCAGCGGCCTTCCTGCAAATAGAGCTGACCCAGTTTGGCAATGTCTTCGGTCCGGATGCGAAGATGGGATGCGCCCATATTATTTCCTTCTGCATTCTCTGTCCAGGTGGCGCCGGTAATGCCAAGCGGCTCATACAGGCGGGAGCTGAGGAACTCGTGTGTCGAATGTCCCGACACCTGCCGGATGATCGAACTGAGCATATAAGTAGCGCCGGAGTTGTATAAGAAGTGAAGACCGGGTTCATACACGATGGGCAGGCTGAGAAATGTCTTCTCCCATCTCTCTCCGGACGGTGTTGCTTCCAGCGTCAGAATGGAATCCTTTTCCTGACCTACCGACATACTCAGAAGATGTTTTACTTTCAGCGAAGCCAGATCGGTGCTGACAACTGGTGGTTTGTCATTCGGGAAAAAAGAGAGCACGGGGTCCTCTATCGAAAACAGTTTCTCGTCCGCCGCCAGTCCGATGGCCGTCCCGGTAAAACTTTTGCTGAGAGAATACAGGTCATGCTTCAGGGTCGGCGAATAGGGGTACCACCATCCTTCCGCTATCACATGGCCATGGCGGATGACCATGACACTGTGGAACTCCTGTCCGCTGGCTTTTATTGCGTCGAGAAAACGGATGATGACCGCAGAAGAAACTCCCTGTGCTTCGGGAGTGCTGCGTGGAAGGGACAGGGCGGTCAACGAGAGGCCGATGGGCAAGCTGTTCTGCGAAAATGAAACCGCCGGCAAAAGAAAAAGCCCGGCGGCGGCCGATCCGATCTGTTGGAGGAATTCTCTGCGAGCAGGCATGGTAAAGGGTTTTAATTGCTTAAATTTACTGCATAAATATGACACCATCTACCGGCGCCGTCATCGATGTCAGACATCTGTTCAGACCACTGGATGACCGGCTCATTGTCCTGTTGCAGTCCCTCGATGCTGCAGACTGGGACCGGCCAACGGCAGCGCGACTATGGACCGTCAAGGATGTGGCTGCCCATTTGCTCGATGGCAATATCAGGCTCCTGTCCATCCAAAGAGACCGTTATTACGGAGAGGCTCCGCCGGCTTCGCCTTCCTTTGAGGACCTGGTCGGGTGGCTGAACGGGCTCAATGCCGATTGGGTAAAGGCATCCCGGAGGATAAGCCCGGGGGTTTTGATCCTGTTGCACCGGCTTACCAATGACCTGGTCAACGCCTGGTATGAATCGCTCGATCTCTATGAAGAAGCCGTTTTTGCGGTAAGCTGGGCCGGCGAGACCAGGAGCCTGAACTGGATGCACCTTGCCAGGGAATACACGGAGAAATGGCATCACCAGCAGCAGATACGGGAGGCGACCGGCAGGGATGGGATCATGACCCGGGAATTCTTTTTCCCGATGATCGACACTTTTCTTCGCGGCCTGCCTTATACGCTGCGGCAGACAGAGGCGGCAACGGATGCGGTCATAAAGATCACGATCACATCTGATGCCGGCGGAGACTGGTATTTGAAAAAGAACGATAGCGGCTGGAGCTTCTGCTCCAAACGGGAAGATGAGACCTATGCCGCAGCGGTAAGCCTCCCGCCAGAGATCGCCTGGAAGCTCTTCTCAAAAAGTATAAGACCGGACGAGGTCCATATAAAGACCGAAGGTGATCCCATTCTGGCACGATCGGTTCTGGACCTCGTAGCAGTAATGGCCTGAGTTATTTAAACCGGAGCCGAAGCCCTCGCATATTTCTTTTTATATTCCTGGAGAGAAAGGCCTGTCAGTCGCCGGAAGATAGAGCGGAATGCTTTCTGGTCCTTATAACCGGCATCATCCATGATGGATGCAACGTCCTTGTCGTTGTTTTCGAGCGCCCTTTTGGCAGACTCGATCCGTACGCGCTGAAGGTATTCAAAAGGAGTATTGTTCGTTGCCGCTTTGAAACGCCGGATGAAATTTCGCTGTCCCATATTTACGAGCCTTGATAAATTGTCCATCGAAACAGGCTCCTGGTAGTGTTGCTCGATATATTGCTGGGCTCGCAATATTTCTTTATCTTCATGCTGATGCTGACCTGTGAACACGGCAAAGTGTGCCTGGCTTGTCCTGTCCATTTCGATCGCATACATTTTGCTGATCCAGATTGCCGCTTCACGTCCGCAGAATTTTTCAATCAGGTAGAGGATCAGTTTTAAAGAAGAAAAGGCTCCGCCGCTGGTGTAGATCCCATCCTGGTCTGTAATGACCTGATCCGATCGCATCCGTATGGCGGGATAACGCCGCTGCATATCGCCCGCAACCGCCCAGTGAGAAGTTACTTCCTTTCCATCCAGCAAACCGGCTTCGGCCAGGAAGTAGCTGCCCACACAAAGGCTGGCCACTTCCGTGCCCTTTGTCCGCTGTTGCTTGATCCATTCGATACCGGCGACGTTTTCCGACAGCAGGGCGACATCCCCCACCATAAAGGAAGGAATGATGATGAGATGGGGATGGACGGCTTCTGCATAGGTATGATACCCGATCAGTGGGAATCCGGGCGGAGGTTTCTCTTTTTCACCGACCAGTTCCAGGTGAAAAGCAGGTGGTTGACCGATGCCAGCCAGATAAAGATTGGCGCCGGAAAGAAGATCGATCACCCCGGTGATAGAGGAAGGGACGACCTTATCAAAGATCAGCAAAGAGATCGCAAGCATATATTTTCAATTTAGATCCTGCAGGCAGGTGTGACACCAGCGCTGAATTTCATCTTCCTAATATAGCATAGGACAGGGGATGGATCAAAAATTGTTATGGGTATTCGTTGCAATTATTTTGCAAAAGTGGTCACTTGTTTGAAATTATGCCTATATTTATTGCAAATAAATTGCAAAAATTACACCAATTACTAAAACGCTAAAAAAAAGGGAATCTATGGAAAAGCAAAGAAGGAACGTCCTTAAAAGAATTTTACTGTCTGTGACCGGTGCTGCCGGATTTGGTCTTATGGCTAAAGCCGGAGGTACGGCTGCCCCCGCTCAAAAAGAAGGACAGCCTGCTGCCGCCGCGGAAAAAGAGGTATTCAATGTAGTGGAAGACCAGCAGGTGCCACTGTTCTCCGGTGCGACCAAGTTCAACGGAATGATCTTTATTGCGGGTAAAGGAGCGCATGTCGAACCCTTCGAGATCAAGGCGCATACCGAGATCGTGCTGAAAGAGCTGGAAAAGGAACTGATCGCCGCCGGCTCGTCCATGGAAAAGGTCCTCAAGGTGACCGTATTCCTTAATGACATTGCTGACTATGCCGGAATGAATGAGGTCTATAAGGGGCGATTTGGAAGCAAACCTCCTGTTCGTACGACCGTAGCAGTTGCCAAGGGCGGTGTACCGGGCAATTCCCTCGTGGAAATGGACTGTATCGCCATGGCCTGATCGTAGCCCTTCTTTTTCAAATTGAATCTCTCTCCATGTACAAATTTTGTATCCTGGTATTGCTGGCCTGTGTCTCAGTTTCATCGCAGGCTCAGCAATACGCTATTCTTATAAAGAACGGGTATGTCATCGATGCTAAGAACAAGCTGCATGATACCCTTGATATCGCCGTAAAAGATGGCCGCATCGTCCGGATGGAAAAACACATCGATCCCCACCAGGCCGTGCAGGTCGTAGACGCTGCCGGTATGATCGTCACGGCGGGTCTTATCGATATTCATACCCATGTCTACTTCGGCACGGATCCGTCAAGAAGTTATGCCGGCGGCATTGAGGCGATCGTTCCGGATGGGTTTACCTTCCGGACCGGTGTCACTACCGTCGTCGATGCAGGCTCTTCCGGCTGGCGCGATTTCCCCATCTTTAAAAAGCAGGTGATCGATAATTCCCGCACAAGAGTTCTGGCTTTTCTCAATATCGTAGGCTCGGGCATGCGCGGCACTCCGTACGAGCAGGACACGAAGGACATGGATGGCAAGCTGACAGCGGCTGTAGCCCGTCAGTACCGCAACTTCGTCGTAGGAGTAAAAGTTGCACACTATTCCGGACCGGAATGGACGGTGGTGGATGAAGCCGTAAAAGCAGGCAACCTGGCAAATATCCCTGTGATGGTGGATTTTGGCGGCAATACTCCTCCCTTATCCATCAACGAACTATTCTTCAAACATCTTCGCCCCGGAGACATCTTTACCCATTGCTTTGGGGAGCTGAGGACCAGGGAAGCCGTCGTAGACACTCTCACAAAGACCCTGAAACCTTTTGTCAGGGAAGCCCAGCAAAAGGGGACCTATTTCGATGTGGGTTATGGGGAGATCAGCTTTGCCTTTTCCCAGGCCATCCCGGCGTTCAAAGCCGGTTTCCGGCCCAATTCGCTTTCCACGGATATCCATAACAGTAATATCAACGGCGCCATGAAGGACCTCCTGAATATCATGTCCAAATTCATGGCGATGGGCATGGACCTGGAATCGGTCATCCAGACGGTGACCTGGAATCCTGCCCGGGAGATCAAGCACGAAGAGCTGGGAAATCTTTCCGTAGGCGGCCTGGCGGATATCGCGATCCTGGGTGTACAGCATGGAAAATTTGGCTTCTTCGATTATGTCGGCTACCGCGTAGAAGGCAGCCAGAAGCTGGAATGCCAGATGACCATCCGGGATGGGAAGATCGTCTATGACCTGAATGGCATTGCCAATCCTGTGGTAGCGCCCCGTTCCGCGAGCGCAGCGCCGGAAGCAGTGCATAGTGGGCTTTAGTCAGATGCCGGCCGGCGACTTTGGTCAGAGATAGTTGGTGACTTTGGTCAGATGCGAGTCGGCAACTTTGGAGTCGGCAACTTTGGTCAGCTGCCGGCCGGCAACTGTTTCGGTAAAGGACGCCCCTTACAGGTCCCTCTTCAGGCCGAAGTCAAAACGTTCGTCGATGACACGTTTGATCATGCCTATCTGCCCGCAATGCCACATCGTATGTTTGATATTCCAGTCGATCGCCTCGAACCTGGTCTTTGCAATGGGATGTGGGATCGGGCCTGGCACCAGCGGACTTTCCAGGTCGGCCGGAGACAAACTCCTTATCGTATTTAATGACTTTTCCTGTAACAGCAGCAGCTGCTTCTGAAGTAAGGCCGGGTCTGTCTTGCCGATAACATTAAATGGCGCGGCCAGGGTGAACAGCTTATCATATTCCTTCATGGGTATTTGCTGCAATATCTCCATTTGGTGACCGGTTATTACCATAATAGAATGATAATAAAAACTCATGATAAGATGCCCGACCTGCCAGCTTATATTTGATTCGATGACATCCGGGGTCTGGTCCCATTTTTTATAGGGAATGGAATTGATCAGCCTGTTTGTCCAGTCGTAGGCGTCTGAAGTTTGTTTCGTTAGGATCCCGACCTGGTCCATAAGATTTTTATTCGGTTATGGTCTCAATTTACGTATTTTAGGGTATACCACAACGACATGAACATTCCCCTGCGTACGATCGTCTTTATCCTGTCCATCGTGTCAACGCTGTCCTCCTGCCGGGGGCTAAAAAAAACAAACCGGCTATCACAAGCTACAGCAACAGATCAGCCCGGACCCGGCCGGTAAGATCAGGAACAAGATCCTGGCCATCAGCAACACTGTCTTCAAGCCTGCACTATTCATATTTCGGATACAGCGCATAAAGGATCTTCTTTTCCTGATCCCCCCAGGAGCGAATGGTGTCCTGTTCAAAATGACGTTTGAACGCCATTGCTGCCGCGCTGCTATCGCGGATATCATACCCTATAAGCCGCAGGGCGGTCAGGCTGCTGAAATCGGCGGGGAGCGTCACCCCCGTTGTATCATTATACCATAATCCAAACCCTTTATCCGCCAGCTGTTTCCATGGAAAGAGATAATTGGGATCGTTCTTGCGGGTAGGCGCAATGTCTCCATGACCGATAAAATTGGTGGCGGGAATATTATACGTTGTTTTCAACTTCGTCAGCAAATGTTCCAGGCTGGCGATCTGGACATCGGGGAATGGTTCGTTGCCATTATTGTCCAGTTCGATCCCGATGGAGATGGAATTGATGTCGGTTATATTTCCCCATTTGCTGAGACCGGCCTGCCAGGCTCTTAAATAATCGTTCAGCATATGATGGACGGTCCCATCTTTACAGATCACATAATGCGCGCTGACCTGGGTGCTGACAACGGTAAAAGTCTTTAACGTCTGGGGACAGCTGTTCTGCGCAGTATGATGGATGATCACAAAATTGGGCTTACGCAGGTTGAAATTGATCGTGCCTACCCAGTAGGGGGCTGCCGGTACAGAATCGACCCCGGTGGGCAGGGGGCTTTGCCGGATCACGCCGGCATATGTTTTGGCCTGGTCCTTATAAACTTTATTGGTGGCCTTATAGGGGTTGACTTTACATGCTGACAATATTAACGCGAGGACCGTAAAAGAGATCGGATTCTTCATAAATAAAAAAGAGACAATATACGCCAATATGGTCAAAACGATTACATTGTCAATGTTAATCATGGCGTTGGCCGGCTATATAAGTCGGTAGGATATATTTCGCCAGTAGATCAAACGCCCGATCTGTTCATACCCGGAATATTTTATTCAGGATCCGCGCCGTCTGCCGGATGGAGTCCGTCAGCTCTTCTACGTTCTCTTTATGTACCGGAGTACCGGCCTGAGCAGGCGGGGTAGGGGGAACCTCCTGCCGGGCCGGTTCCCTGCGCCATTCCAGTATCCCATAGATACAAAAGATGGCCGTTTCCGTTAGCAGACCCGCCGTCAGCGCATCGTCCCCGTATTCTTTGTGCTCTATCTTCGACCAGGCGCCGAATATTACGATCGCCGCCCCCAATGAAAAGGCCGTGTTGATGATCTTGTCAAAAAGCATATGATAAAAGTTTTATGTAAAAAGGGGCATGCTTCCGTTTGTTGGCGACGGTAAAAAGTTGTTTTATCAAATATACATAGGATTCAGATGTATTGCAAATAAATTTATAGTTGTAAGTTTAAGCCATGCAAACGGTGTTCATTGACAGTATTATCTTTGACCTGGACGGAACTTTATGGGATGCCTCAGCCTCCTGCACGGCAGCATGGAATGAGGCTTTGGGGGAGGCCGGTTTTCAGGATGTTTCGCTGACCGAAGAAACGATCCGATCTTTCTCCGGCCTGAAGATCGAAGACATTTTCGGGTTATATTTTAATTTTATTCCAAAAGAGCACCAGGCAGACCTGTCAAGACTTTATAAACAAAAGGAAGCCATAGTAATGAAGGAAAGGGGTGGGGTATTATACCCGGCGGTCCCAACAGTCCTGGGTGATCTCAAAAAGACATACCGGCTTTTTATTGTCAGCAACTGTCTGGCAGGCTATATTGAAAATTTCCTGGACTTTACACAATTGACGGATACCTTTAGTGACTTTGAATGTTCCGGAAGAACCAATCTCCCGAAAAGCAGGAATATTCAAATGATAATAGAAAGGAATAAGCTCTTAGCCCCTGTGTACATCGGAGATACTGGTTGGGATCAGGAAGCCAGTTCGGTCAACAATATCCCTTTTATTTATGCGGCCTATGGTTTTGGCAATGTCGATGACGGTTCATTGCGTCTCAATACCTTTTCGGAATTGCCGGAATTGATACATACCCGATTGGTGCAAAGCCACAAAGAAGTTTAGATCTGGGAATAGCCCGCAGGTGTCAGAAACGTCCGCGTGATCTTAGAGATCAGCAGGGCGTCCGAATATTCCGGCATCGAACTGATCTTTTTCCATTCCGGATCAGTACCAAACGCCTTCCAGTGCGTATCATGCGCCTCCATATTATCAAAACAAAGCATATACGTCAGATTGGGTCTTCGTTCCCCGATGATCGTTTCCCCGAAGAATACGGGACGGGCGCCGACCTTCTTAAAAATATCGATCTCCCCTGCATCATTGAACATCCCGATCTTTTTTTGCCCCGCCGATTCTGTCGGGCTTTCATAACAACGCA
>DATJJA010000124.1:0-4491 GCA_035492595.1 Puia sp. | reverse complement strand
TTTGTTGCTTGCGGATGCAGGAACGGCAAAGGAGTCAGCGTCCGCGAGGCGGCGGACGGGGCCCTTACGCTTACTAGTGTCAAGAAGGCATTGCTGGGTGCCGATATCGACAGCCTGCCGGCCTTCGGCGATTGGCTTTCGAAGGATACGGTGCTTGAAGGTGATGAGGGCGTGTCCTGGAAGGGGCGGGCCTGGTATTCGGGGTGGCAGTTGGTTGTTCTCGCCGAGACCAACTGGGAGGATGCGAAAAGGATCCACCGGGTCACGGTCTTTGGGCCACAGATAAAGGAAGGTGCGCTATTTGTCGGGCAGCGGGTGAAAGATATCAGCGGGTTGGTTTCAGGGACGATACCATCGGGGCCGGATGGGTATTTGTTTTTAGCCTATAAAAAAGACAGTGCCGTCTCTATCCAGCTGGATATTTCCGGGGTGGCAGCGGATTCGCGGTTAGTCACCGGGGTTTCGGAGTTGGCCGATGTCCCGGATTCGTTGCGGGTGGAGAGTCTCGTGATCATGGCGGAAGGCCGCCGGGCGGATTTTTGAGTTTTTTTAAATTTTCAGCAACCCATGAAATATTTTGCAATCGTACTGCTCGGGATGGTCTGGCTGCCGGCCAGGGATCCTTTTACGGGAACAAAATGGACAGCGAGCGTAGCCAAAGGGTGTACGGATTCGCTGGTGTTTAGATCCGGCCACCGGGCACGGAGCTATTCTTGCGAGGTAGATGAATGGTACGACGGCATCTATGTCATAAGCAACGATACGATCATCGTCAGCTGGGTCAGCGAATCCGAAGATGGTGGAGGGAAGGAACGTTGGCGTACCAGATATTTTTTCAGCGGAAATTTATTGAGACCCATCAGCAGTCAGGGGTATTCGCATGGAAAATGGGAGAAGCCGGAACTTTTGAACACATCGGCGGATTATGTGTTCAAGAAAGAGGTTTCCGGCCCGGCCCGGTAGGGGGCTGGACTACGATAATATACGGTAGCGAATATGCGTAGCAAACGGCCCGTCAGTGACACTTAATTTTTCAAGCCGTATCCCGCGATCTAGTTTATCAAAAAGCGGAACGCTACTCATTTTAAGAGGTTTTTTATAACTATCAAATCTATAAACCTTATTTGGATCATTAGACGAAAGTGCAGATCTTATTGAATATCTTTTAGTTGCGAAACTTACAGCAAGCTGAACTCTGCGAAAATGTTCATCAATCCTGTTCATGGACAATTATCTGGATAAGGTCGCTGACAATAAATACAAAACGCAGTTCGTTGATTGTGAACTTAACACGTCTGATCCCTTAGAGCATGCGCTATTTTATTTTTCTATCATTGCTCATCATTAGTTGCTGCGATAAAAGCAGGAAAAAGGGAAGTGTAAATGGGATATGGATACCAGAAGTAGTGGATTGGAAGGAAGGCAGTTTTGATACCTATTACATAAAAGATGACACAGTCGTTATTATATCTTCTGAGCAAAAGAAAATAAAGGATTCGATCTATTTTCGGACCGAGCCTGGATTTAATGTTGCGAAGGGAGTATTAAGGCCCATCGCAGAGGGAAAATATTTGTTGCCACACAAGAGCTTGTATAGATTCATAAAACTTAAGGGTGCCAATGCCGATGGAACTTTTACCGACACCGTTTCTGTTGTTTCATTAAAAGGCACTCCTGTAAGACTGAATATTAACGGAATAAATTTCATTCAAGGCAGGTTGTATACAAAAGAAAGTAGAGAGTCCATCATCTCCATTGTCACAGAAATGGTTCCTGATATGGAGAAGCATCCCGAGAAATTCAATTGAGATTTCTGATAGTTATGAAAAAACTAAATATCACGATCTGTTTGATGATCTGTCTTGCGACGACGATGAAAAGTTATTCGCAAAGGTACAAAATGGTGAATGGTGTATTCGCGTGGAAAAATGACGCCAGACTAAAGCTGGTCATCAGGGACGGCAGTTTTACCTACATTGATGCCCGCAAGGGTGGCGACCTGGCAACGCCTTGCTGCGACACCTTGACCTATGGAGGCATCAGCCTGGACAGGAGCGGGTTCTTACTGTTAAAAAGCGACCCTTCCCTAAACCCTATTTTTATTGGAATGTATGTCACTGAACGAAAGAACCCAGGCTCCGATTCGATAGAGTTTATCATTCACAATCCCATCGAGGAGCAATACAGAAAATACAATTCCGGAGGCGGCGACCTGACTTACACATTATCCGTCAGTCCAACCAGTCAGGGTAGTGACTATTTCAAAGACAACATGCGGCCCTTTCAGGATAGCCATATACGGTTCTATAATCCCCAAAAAGCGGGTGTTAGCAGTTTTACCATTACCATCCAGCCTCAATGCTCGGTATACGTAAAAAATCTCGTTGTCAGAGAAATGAGTACCGATACCTATACCGCGAAGGACAACAGTACCAATGTATTCGAGATATCCATTCCGCAACTGAGCTATGGATTTATCAGCTACCTGAGACTGGATGGGGATTATGCAAAAATAGTGGACAAGAACAGGATTATCTGGAAGGGAAAGGAATTTGTAAAAGCAGAATAGCAAGTATTGGATGAGAACTTACCTGGTTGCGGCAATCGCACTTACTTTGAAGCTAGGCTCCTGTATCGACAAAAGAGCGGTTCTTGCACCGTTGGACGCGCGGTTGGTGGGGCGTCCTATCGTTCCGAAAAATATAGTTTGGAATTCTCTTGATGACCGACACGAGGCGCGTGAGGATCAGTATTCGAGATTCCGAACATATTATTTCGCCCGGGATTCCACGGTTTTTGCATTTGATTGCATCAATAACAAGAAGGTAATATGCAGGGACACGAGTATATATGACGAAAAAAGAAGGATTTATAACGATAAACTTCAAAAAGGAAAGCTATCGAAGGCTTTTTGAATTGGTGGGGTCTGGCGATACCGACACGATCCAAAGGAAATAGGATAGCGAGGGGGGGAAAGCCCCGGCTTTTTCTCCCGTTTCTCAGCAGTCGCCCAACACACCGTAGAGAGCATTACGCGGAAGACGCAGAGACATGAGAAGACCCCGAACAGCAACAAATGGATACCTCAGAAAGAAACTACCTATGACTGGTCTAGTTATGATGGCGCGCAGCCGCACACAGCGTCGCATATCGGCCGCCAGACCTATACCTATGACACCGACGGTAACCAGAGCGGCTGGACCGAATCAGCGGCAGTTCGGGTGGCGTGGGTGCGCGGAAGTATGCGTCGCTCAACTTCAAATAGTCCGACCCGATTTACTGATCCTGATGGAAAGATCCAACGGGACAAGAATGAATAAGGTTACAGATTATGACAACACTGGTTTGGTCGGTAACGTTCCTGTAAGTCAGGCAACAAGGAATTACTATTAGAAAAAAGGAAAATAATTGATCGATATGAAACAGCTTTTTATTACACTACTCTTTTTTTTCGCGCTGTCCTCAGGGCGAACACCACCCCGGGAAATGGATCAACCGGTGTCGACACTTGATCAGCCGGTACGTAAATATTTGTTTAAAACAGAACTGGATACATCAGGGGCATACTATGGCTGTCATATTGTTGTAAGGGAGATACTGCCGCGCACCAAAGGTCTGATTCAGCTGTCGATTGACGATAGGGATATTATTGCGCGTTCCAACTACAATAGGGACATCAAAATAACGATCCTTGGCGAATACCTGACGTTCAGGGGCGATACGAGTACGAGCAATAAGTTGTATATTCTCAGGTCTGGCACGTCTATGACCCATCCCGAAGGAATTGAAGGTTTCTCGGTTCAGGTCGAAGCGCTGTATTCATTCACAAGAATGTTGATCATTGGGTTTCCGCCGATCAGGCCGGCGCTGCTGGACCGTGCTACCGGCAAGCCGGTCAATACAGATGCCAGGGTGGTAAGCGAAGTTTTTGACATCTACAGCAGGTGGTACAAGGAGAACCTGAAAACAGATTTTAAGAATTTGACACTACCCTTAGCCGGCTCTCCTTACTGTTGGGTAGGCGAAGGACCAGGTATGGAACGTTATTTAAAAAAGTCTCTTTGACGGACGTCAACGTTGAACCTTTTAACAAGTATACGGTGCAGAACGTTCATGTTTGAGTATAAGATGTCCATCGGTGATGTTCATGAACAATATCAAATCAATTTGTAAGAAAAGTCGAAACCATCAGACAAACAGATTCTTTGGGAGGCGATTTGTTCCAACCGCCGAGGGACCCTGCGTTCCATTTGGAGATCCGACAACCTCAACCACAACAATAAACAGGAAAAAGCTATTATCTGTAATCTATTCGAGTTGTGTCCTTTTAGCAGCTTGTAAGGACGGCGGTGGACGGGATAAGGTCGTCGCCGCGAAGGACTCTGTCGCCGTGAAGGACACCGGGGCAAAGACGCCGGCGAAAGACACCGCAAAGCCCGGGCTGGCTGTTGCCGATACTACGCGGAAAGATCCGGTGGACAAGGGGGTAAA
>DATJJA010000123.1:0-67822 GCA_035492595.1 Puia sp. | reverse complement strand
CTGCCGGCCATGGAATCCGAATTGTTTTATCCGTTTGAAGATCTGCTCTACACTGCATGGGTTCATGCCCATGATACGGCTTTTCAAAAAAAGTGCATATCGCCAGTCGGCTCCGTCGCGTACTTCTCCCAGGCCATAGATGCCCTGGTTCGTGTCAATGCGGATAATGGTGCAGCGGCCTGTGGTATTCATGACGGTAGCGTAGCGCATATCGGTGATCTTCAGGTCAGAAGGACCCGAGTAACGGTTTACCTTTGACGAGCTGTGTGCGAAGGTATCTTCGATGCCGGCGAAGAAAAGTCCGCTCAGCGAAAGGCCGCCCAGGGCTGATCTTTTAAGAAAGCTCCGGCGTCCTTCGCCGGATGTGGCGGGAGAAGACATCGATGCCTCCGGGTCGGACGCGGCGGCCGATGCCGCAAGATCTTCCGGGTCGCTAAGCCCGAGTTTGGCGAGAAAACTTTTTGATGGATTCATGATTGTTTATTTAAATTACCAGGTTCTGCTTTTCATATATTCATCCAGCTCTTTCCTGCTCATCGGCAGCTTCTCCGGATGCTCGTCCAGCCAGTGAAGAAAATCCTTTTTGATCTCATCCGACCACTGACTGTCGATCTGCCCGGCGAGATATTTTTTTTCACGAAGGCGCTGGTGTCCAAAATCATCTCTAAGCTCGATAAATTCGGCGGTGATGACGACGGTATCCAATAAATGTGCAGGAATAAAGATTATACCGTATTTGTTGGCAAGCACGGCGTCTCCCGGCAGCACTACGGCCCTGCCTATACGAATGGGAGCATTGATGGAGGTCAGCATCATTTGCTGAATATAGGAAGGGTCCACACCTTTTACCCAGCCGTTAAAGCCATTGATCTCGCTGAGCCCGGCCTCGTCCCGGACGCTGCCATAAAAGATGACTCCGCGGTGCGAGCGCGAATAGATCGCGTTTCCCAAATTATCACCGATAAGCGTGCCGTCGGCCATTTTTAGATACCCATCAGCTACATAGACGTCCCCTTCGGTAAGCACATCGATAGGCCAGGAATTGGTGCCGCCCTGGGGATTGCGGCCTTCCACCTTAACACCCTGGTCCTTCACCGCATTGATAAGATCGGGACGGGAAGGCATATACTGTGCGGTGACGACGCGGCCGGTCATTGCTCCACTATCGGGATGGATCACGTGCCATTCGCCTTCGTATTGGTTCTGATACCCATGATTGCGCAGTATCCCCCACGCTTCTTCCAGGGAGATCTTCTTCAGACGCTGCAACATGTTGTCGGATACTTTTGGCCGGCCGTCGGCAGAACGCTCGCCCTTCCAGCCGGGGGTCAGCGCCCTGATGTATTCTGGTGAGGAACCGACCCGCTGGGCCTGAAGCCCGACTGTTGCAAATAATAGCGATAAGAAAAGCCAGTTTCTGATCATATTCAGTTGTTGTTGATGATTCAAAATTCGTTCTTAATGCTTTCGTATAACCGGCTGAATTTCCCCACCCTCTCCCGGTAAATGGCATGCGCGGCCGGCACCGGTGAATATACAGCCAGCGATTCCCTGCAAAAAGCAGGGCCTTTGTCAAGGGCCTCCATCCCAACCACTACGGCGCCCATGGCAGCGCTTTCTTCTTCCCCGAAGGTCAGCACCTTTACATTGAACACATCCGCCAGCATCTGCACCCAAAGCGGGCTGCGGGCAAAGCCGCCGGTAGCATGCAGTTCTGTGATGGTCTTCTTCTCCGCAAGGATCCGCCCGATGCTGTACACGGCATAGATGACCCCCTCCATGGCGGCACGTATGAGGTGTGCTTTTGTATGACGGATGTCCAATCCAAAATAAAGTCCCCTGGCTTTTGAGTTCCATACCGGCGCTCTTTCACCAAGAATATACGGAATGAACAGCAGTTCCTCCGAGCCGGCCGGCACCGTCGCAGCCAGCTGAAAAAGCTGTCCATAACTTTCCTCGGCCTGCAGGAGCGTCTCCTTCAGCCATTGTAACACAACGGCTCCATTGTTGGTAGCGCCTCCGCTGATATAGTCATTGTCTTTGACATGATAGCGGAAGGTCCGCATCTCTTCATCGACGGCAGCTCCGGAGAGGATCATCCGGGCCGCCCCGCTTGTCCCAATAGTGACAGCCATGACATGATTGCCGCTGGCGCCTGTAGCCAGGTTGGCGGAAGCCCCGTCGCTGCAGCCGATGACGATAGGTGTTCCCCGGGGAAGAGACAAGGATACAGACTGGTCCCCTCCCCGGGTCTCATAGGATAAAAAATGCCGGGGAGAGACTACCCGGCCCAGTTTTGAACGGTCAACAGAAAGATATTCCAGTATTTTTTCATCCCATTGCAGGGTCTTGCTGTTGAGCAGACCCGTCGCGGAAGCAATAGACGTATCCACAGATCCATCTCCGAATAATTTGCGGAAAACATATTCCTTTATCCCGATGAATGCCGCCGCTGCATTGAACACGCCAGGCTGCTCCCGCCGCAGCCACAACAGCTTGCACAAAGGGGTCATCGCATGTACAGGTACGCCGGTAGCCTCGTAGAAAGCCTTTTTCTTCCCGTTCAGGGATAGCTCCTCTGCGATTGCCGCCGCCCGGTTATCCGCATAAATGATGCAGGGAGTGAGAGGCGTGTCCGCTTCATCCACCGCCAGCAAACTATGCATAGCAGAACTAAACGCCACCATTTCCGGCCGGGCAGGAAGAAGAGCCGTTGTCACCTCATTTATACACCGGCATACAGCGCGTAATATCTCATCGGGGTCCTGCTCACTTCTGTCAGGCGCCGTATGCAACATCGGATAGATTATCGATCGCTTTTCGATGGGTATCCCTTCCTTGCTGAAAGCGACAGCCTTTGCCGACGTCGTACCAATATCGACTCCCATATAATAGGTCATGCGATGGTTATTTATCCCAGAAAATGCGTGTGGCCATATTGTCCCCACCGATATGGCTCACCGCTGCATTATAGTTAGCCGTATTCACCGACGCTTCCCGCAGCGGGTATTGCAGCCGGTGTATGAATCCATTTTTTACAGAAGGGTCGGCCCCGGGATAAGGGTTTGGCGGCAACGACGGATAACCGCTGCGGCGGAAATTTGCCCACGCCTCCGTTCCGTTAAGGAAGGACACGATCCAGTATTGGGTGTTGATCTGCTGTAGTGCATTCGCAGGATCATATGGATTAGCAGCGAGGTAAGCGTCCTGCGCAGCCGTGGCGATCGTGGCAGAAACATCATATTTTGCCATCTGATCCATGTGCGCCCTTACCGCTGCATTGTACAAGGTGGCCGGATCGGCCGCGATCCATCCCCGCTGGGCGGCTTCGGCAAGCAGCAGCTGCGTCTGGGCGAAGGTGACGAAGAATTCCGGGATGTCGATACGGGCCACCGTCCGCCGGTTTAGCTGCGAATATTTCCAGCCCGTAACGGCCTTGCCCGGGAAGTTGGGTTCCGTGCTGATAGTCGATTCACTATAGCCGATAGGAATCCCTATCTGGTCAGCGAAAGCCGTGTCTTCCGCGCCGGTACTGCCCGCCGGAAGCGAACCGCCGGGATTGGTATACTTGACGGCGATGACCCCGAGACGCGGATCGTGGGTCCGCTTCAGCGAGTCGACAAAAGGTTTGCCCAGGTACATATTTGCTTTCTCCGTTCCCTGGAACCAGCCTCCTGTAGGACTATTGAAAGTGCTGCTGAAAGCTACATAGGCATTGTCGGCGTTGGAAGCCAGTGTGCCGGCCGCATATGCCGCAGCTACGATCTGTTGCGCTTTGCCCGCGTCGAGTTTCGTATACCGCATGCCGATGCGTACCAGCAGCGAGTTACCCAGCTTCTTCCACTGCGCAATATTCCCCTTGTAAATGACATCTCCCGCCTCGATGGCCTTGCTGGCATCCAGCGCCGCCGTAGCAGTGGTTAATTCGTTGATCAGATCTGTATAGATATCCTGCTGGGCATCGTATTTGGGCAGGCCAATCCCGCTAAGAAATCCCTGACCGGCCTGCGAATAAGGTACGTCACCATACGTGTCGACAAGGATCATAAATACATACGCCCTCCAGATCCTCGCCATATTATAGAGATTGCTGCGTGCCGCATTGGCCTTTGTCTGGTTCATCACGTCTGCAAGCAATGCTACCGGACCATTCACAGCGGTTGTCGTGCCGGTAACGGTAGCACCATTGCCCGTACCATTGTACATATAATCAAAAGTGGTGCTGGCATTGTTGTCGTACTCTACATTGTGGTTTCCCCCTTCAGCAACACCCGTAAAAGGATGGATTATCTGCTGCACGATGGGGAACTGGTAATAAACAACCGGGACAGCCGCATTGACCTCGGCGGCGGAAAAAAGATATACGGGGTCCAGCGTACCCGGTTGTGTGGGATTGGTGTTTACTGCTACAAAGTTCTTGTCGCACGAACTGGCACCCGCCAGCAGCAGAAGTAAAAGAAAATGTCGGATTTGAAAAATATGTCGCATAATATTTTTATTTAGGCTATGCTTAAAATTTAAAATTCAGGTTGAGCCCGTAGCTGCGGGTAGTAGGCAGCGTATGCGTCTCTATGCCCTGTAAATTGTCTGAAGCAGAGACCGATGCCTCCGGGTCGAGATTGTCCACATATTTTTTGATCATCAGGACATTGTATATCGTTCCGGAAACGGAAACCTGTCTTACAAAGGTCTTCTTCAGGAACGGAGACAGGTCATAAGATAAGGACAACGACCTCCATCGGACAAAGCTCGCATTATAAACAAATGGAGTCGCTATAGCCGTGGAGCGATATTGCGTATAGAAAATTTCGGCTGCGACAGGGGTGGTGTTAGCTGATCCGTCGGAGTTGACACCGGCAAAGGTGACACCACCCTCCCGGCCTACCAACGAGGATTTTGACAATCCTTCCCTGAGGAAGTTGAGGTTCGAGTTGGACAGCAGCTTTGCACCGGCCTTGAAGTCGATCTGGGTGAACAGCCGCCATCTGCCCAGGCTGAACGTATTCTGCCAGCCGCCGACCCAGGTCGGAATGGCGCTGCCAAAGGTCTTCAGGTTGCCCTGCAGGAAAAGACCGCCACTGGTAAGGATATTCCCTTTTACATCCTTTTTGTAGTCATAACCGCGGAGGGAAGCCAAAGGCAGACCTACCTCATGCGATACGGTACCAAAGAATTCACCGGAGCCTACATCAAAACGCTGCTGACCATTTGCGAGGGTAAGCACCTTGCTTTTGTTGTAGCTGCCATTGACACCGGTCTCCCAGCTAAAGTTCCGGGTTTTGACGGGTGTTCCGGTCAACAGTACTTCCACCCCCTGGTTGCGCAAATGACCAAGATTCACCTTTGTAGAGCTATATCCGCTGGCATTGGAGACGTTGACATTCAGGATCTCGTCATAAGTATTCTTGTTGTACACGGCTCCGTCGAAGTTCAGCCTGTTGTTGAAAAGCCGTAACTCCAGTCCCAGTTCCGCCTCCTTTACCTTCAAGGGTTTCAGGTTGGGGTTCGGACTGACGTTGCTGGCGATACTACCCAGCGCCGATCCGTTGAACTGGTTTGCATTGACAGCGTAATAGAGCGCGTTCGAATAAGGGTCCGTATCTCCCCCGACTTCCGCATAAGCAGCCCGCAACTTTCCATAATTCAGCCAGGAAGGCAGTTTGGTCCCCAACAGCTCGGTCCATACAAAGCTAAGACTGGCAGAAGGATACAGATAATTGTTGGATTTGGGGTTCAGCGTAGAGAACCAGTCATTCCTGGCAGTAAGGTTCAGAAAAAGATAATTGCTGAACGACAACTCAGCCGCCCCATACAGCGAGTTGACCTCTTTCTTTGTATAATTGTAAAAAGGATTCTTTGTCTGGCCATTACCTATTGTATAAAGATCCCGGACATAAAAATTGGTGACAGATGCACCGATGTCGGTATAGACCTGCTCCATCTGGTTTCCGCCAAGCGTGATGTCGATACCGAATTTTCCAAAGGAATGTTTGCCGCCGACAAGGAAATCCATGTTCCGCTCGCGAAACGTCGTCTCGTCCTGGTAGTAATAACCGTTGAATCCACTGGCCGCAGCGCCGATGCTGCGCGTACCGGTAGGGCGATCGTAATCGTATGGCCGCGTATAATAGTCCTGGCCAAATCGTCCCTGCAGATACAGCCAGTCCGTGAACTGGTAACGCAGAGACGCATTGCCGATGATACGATCGCGTCTGACGTGTTCAAAACGCTGTAATGTGACCCAATAGGGATTGTTTCGATTGGTAAATCTTGACAACGGCTGCTCGTTGCCGTTCGCATCCTTATAGGTCGCCTTCAGCCAGTGTACATCGATGCTGTTGGCCATCGTATAAATGGTCGTATTGGCGTTCATATCCTGGATGCCGATCTGGGGTGGATTGTGATTGTATTCATTGGAATAGTTGGCATTCAGCTGTAAGGTCAGCTTTGGAGTGAACTTATAGTTAAGACCCAGGTTCGCGATCTTTTTGTGATAATCGGAATTGGGCATAATGGCATTCGCATCCGTATTGGAAAAAGACAGCCGGAAATATCCTTTGTCATTTCCGCCGGAGAGCGCAACAGTATTGGTATAGTTCGCCCCGGTCCGGTAAAATTCCTTTATGCGGTTTTTATATGCGACATAAGGACGGGTAGAGCCGTCGAACTGGGGAGTAGGTTTACCATCCAGTTTTTCGCCAAAGCTATGTACACCCGAACTTTGTGCGTCACTCACCGACACAGGCCGAAGACCGTTCTCCCCCTGTCCATAGATATATTGAAAGTCAGTATAGTCCAGCGCCTGGTCGGCCTGAAAATGAGAATTGACCTCAACACCGATATCCTTGCTCCGTGTCCCGCTGCGGGTGGTAATGATGATCGCACCATCCTTGGCCCTGAAACCATAGAGAGCCGCGGCAGCCGCGCCTTTTAATATGGTCATCGACTCGATATCGTCCTGGTTGATGCTTTGCAATCCATCCCCCTGGTCGGAAGAGCCGCCCGTCGGATTCCCTGTCCCGTTGCCAGCCGAGCCCCCTCCGGATATGCTCGTATTATTGATAGGGATACCATTGACGACGATCAATGGCGAATTATCCCCCTTGAAAGAGGACTGCCCGCGGATACGGATCTTGGTGGAACCGCCCGGACCGCCTGCCGGAGGAGAGACGTTCAAACCCGCAACCTTACCTTCAAGGCTGTTCCCGAAATTGGTAGTGCGGTTTGTAGTCAGCTGCTCGGTATTGACGCTGGTCGCAGCATACCCCAACCGCCTTGCCTCGCGCCGGATGCCCAGCGCCGTCACCAGCACTTCATTGAGATTACGTGCCTCGGATACAAGGACGACATCGATGACATCCCTGTCGGTGACAGAAATTTCCCGGAAGACAAACCCGATCGAGCTGACAATCAGCGTCGCGCCGGAAGGTGCATTGATGTGAAAACGACCGAGAGAGTCGGTGGTAGCTGCGGCTCTTCCACCCTTTACCTGTATGGTCGCAGCCGCAATACCTTTACCCGCCGCGTCGGTGACGGTGCCGGTCCTTGTTTGCGCCATAATGTTCGTGGTAAAGAAAAGGAGGGTGGTAAGAATAGCGGGTGCAATTCTTTTCATAATGGCAATTGTTTTGTTTTAGCAAATCGTCAGTAAGTAATAGATACTATCTATCACCATACAAAGAAGATAAATTTTTACAAAAAAAACTTCCAATAAAGAACACCGGTGAATTTTAAACAGCGGAGAGAAATATCTATATTACACTAAACCGGACTCCGTCCGGTGTCAAAAAACACCAAAGAGAGATTGCTTGAACTCCTATCTATTTCAAAAAGGCCTGTCCGGTGAACTGGATCTTTTCCCGCACATCATCGAGTTCGGGCTGAAAAAGGTACAGACTATCCGTCTCTCATCTTTTCCCATAGAAAAAACTTCCACCTTCAGCATCTATTATATCTGGGAGGGCCGCTACGACTGGAGTATCGATGGCGAGCCTTATATTCTTTATCCATCCGACCTGGCATTTGTCCTGCCGGGTCAGACCCTTGGCAGCCCGCGCAGCGCCCTCGACATCGGCGCCTTTTCCTGGCTGTCGCTCGATAGCAGTGAAGGCCCATGGAGCGGACTTTCCCTGACCGAAAGCCGTTCGATCCAAAAGATCCTGCGGCTGAATACCATACCTGTTGCGGGCAGTCTGAAAGACGCTGGCCGCATCTTCCAGCAGATGACACAGGAAGTGTGTCTCCAGGAGATCGGTTTTCAAACAAGAGTAAATCAGCTCATAGATGCACTGCTGATCCTGGCCACCCGTCAGTTCATTCATCAAAGCCATTCGCAACGGGATTTCTCGGGATCGTTCATGAAGCTGGAACAGGAGTTGAGGAAAAACCTTTCCCATCAGTGGACCGTTGAAGAAATGGCGGCGCTGGTAGGCCTTGGCACCACGGCCTTTACTGAAAAAGTAAAAAGCTATACTGGTTTTTCTCCCTTGAACTATCTCATCAATATCCGCATTTCGGAAGCGATCAAGCTATTGAAAAAGACAGACACCAATCTGACAGATATAGCGCTGGATACCGGCTTTTATTCATCACAACATTTTTCCACTACTTTCAAGAAGCTGACCGGCTACACGCCGAGCCAGTTTCGAAAAGATAATACAGACAAGCCATGAACCGTCAACAGGAATGCATACTGACCATCGACCTGGGCACGGGCTCAGTACGGATCTTTGCCTTCGACCTGCAAGGGGTTTTTATCGGGTCGATGAAAGGCTCCTATCCCACTTTTCATCGCGAGCCGGATCAGAGTGAGCAGGATCCCGAACAGATCTTCATCACCGTTCTCTATGTGCTGAAGAATCTCCTGACCGAACGGATTCAGCCGGCCGGTTACCAGGTGAACGCTATTTGTTTCAGCGCTGCGATGCACAGCGTGCTTCCGGTCGACAAAAAAGGAAATCCGTTGGGGAATGCCATTACCTGGTCGGATAACCGCGGAAAAAAGGAGGCCAGGGAGCTAAAAAACACTCCGCTCGGCAAGGCCGTCTATGACGCTACGGGCACACCCATCCATCCTATGTCTCCCCTGATCAAGATAGCCTGGATGAAAAACCAGGATAAAGAGCGTTTTGATAAAACGGCCCGGTTCCTTTCCCTGAAAAGTTATATCATCCAACAGCTGACCGGAGAAACCATAATCGACTACAGCCTTGCGTCAGCCACCGGCCTATTCAACATCCATTCCTTCCAATGGGAACAGGCAGCCCTCGATTACGCCGGGATCATCGCCAGCCAGCTGCCGGATCTGGTACCGGTATTTTATTCGACGCTACGGCTTCGCGGAGAATTTCAGTCCTCTTTAGGATTATCAGCAACAACAAAGATCATAGCCGGGGCCAGCGACGGATGCCTGGCCACCCTGGGTGCAGGTGTATGGGGGGAAGGGAAAGCGACCATTACCGTGGAACAGAGCGGTGCGGTGCGGGTTGTTGGCAAGGAAGTGCTGATCGATGAAAAACAACGCCTTTTTAATTATGTCCTGACTAAAGATTATTATGTCTCGGGAGGGCCCACCAACAATGGAGGGGTCATCTTCGAATGGTTTACCCGGGAGTTTGGCTCTTTCAGGAAAGCCTTCGACCTGGAAGACTCCATGGAAGGATTGATCCAGGAGGCTTCCAAGATTCCCGCCGGCAGCGATGGCCTGCTTTTCCTGCCTTATCTGCTGGGGGAAAGAGCTCCTATTTGGAATGCCAATGCGCGCGGCCTGTATTTCGGGCTGAACATGCAGCACCGGCAGCAGCATTTTATCCGGGCCACCATCGAAGGCATACTCTATGAGATCTACAGCATCGGCAAAACATTGGAAGAACACCGGGCCATCCATACGCTATCCATCAACGGCAGCTTTACGGCTTATCCCTTCTGGGCCCAGATGATCGCCGACATCTTCAATAAGCCCGTGCATGTAAAAAACAATTCGGACAGCATCGGGCTGGGCGCATTCCTTGTGACAGCCACGGAGATGGGTTTGTACAAAAGTCTTGAAGAAGCAACCCGCCGGATCGATGTTCCGGGTATGTACCGGCCGGACAGGAACAACCATGAGGTTTATATGCGGCTTTTCCGCATCTTCGAGCGATTGAGCAACAAGCTGGCAGATGATTTCGAGGATATCACCAATTTGCAGAGCTGACCCCGTTCTTATTTTAGCTCAAACACCGCAAACTGAACGTCGGCGGCGCCTTGATTGCCAAACTGGATATCCGTACCGGCAGGCAAAAAGATATAGTCTCCTTTTTCGCGGAACTTCTTTTCATTGACACTGGCTTTAACAGCCGGCCCCGAAAGACTTACGACGACTACAGGGGTCTGACGGGAATTCAGCCGGAAACGCCCGCCCCCGGACAGGGTAAGCCGATACCCGCGAACCGGCTTTTCATCGAATAAAAGCGTGAACGCGGAGTTCCTGACAGCCCCCCCGGCTTTTCCCGTTGGCTTATGCGGCAGCTCGATATCGATCGTATGAAAGGGTATCTTATCCTCATTCCATACGCGATGTATCCTTGGCGTGTCGGTAAAATCCTCATACCAAAGCCCTTCTGTGCTAAAAGTCCTGTGGCGGGGTTCGATTATCGTCTGCGAACCCGTTTTGGTATTGCCCAGGACCAGAAAAATGGAAGGCGTGGAATGTTTGTGATACAACGAAGTGTCTCCCGGCTGTATATGTACATCCAATATCCGTACCCATCCATTGTCCAGGACATCATGATGTCTTGGTTCCTTGCGGACCTGTATCACCTTTGAAGTATCTATATGTAGCTGGGCTGAACTGCTGCCGGCAATAAAAGTGACCGCCAAAAGGAGGGTAAGGCTCCGCATAGGTATTTTTTATAAAAATAAGGATAAATTACGCATTCGATTGCGTTAGCTTTTTTTAACTTATTGCCATTATCTTTAAGCAAATGAATAGAAAAGATTTCCTCCGCAATAGCAGCCTCGCCGCTATGGCCCTGGCCACAGCCGCAACCCCCGCCACACAGGCATTAGCCCGCAATAAAGACGATAAGGCGGCAGACGACAAACCCGGCGAGAAATTCGCCGGTACCAAATTCGTAGGACCCAAGGTGCGCCTTGCCATCCTCGGCACCGGTCTCCGCGGTCAGAACCATATGGGGCTCCTTCTGAGAAGAGATGACGTGGACATCGTCGCCATTTGTGATGTCGACAACCGGATGCTCGACAGCGCCAAACAAAGCATCACAAAAAGCGGAAAGAAAATGCCAAAGGTCTTTACCGGTAATCCCTATGCCTGGAAGGACCTGTTAAAACAAACAGAGCTGGACGCTGTCATCATCGCCACCCCCTGGGAATGGCATAAACCCATGATCATCGGGGCGCTGGAAGCAGGAATAAGATACGTAGGCACGGAGGTCATGCTCGGCATTACGCTGGAAGATCACTGGGAAGTGGTGAAGACGGCGGAGAAGCATGAGGCGCATGTGATGATGCTGGAGAACGTGGCTTACAGACGGGATGTCATGGCCGTACTGAACATGGTACAGCAGAACCTGTTCGGTGAACTGGTGCATCTCCAGGGTGGCTACCAGCATAATTTAAGGGATGTGAAATTCAACAACGGGCAACAGCCTTATGGCGGCGGTTGTGAGTTTGGCGAAAAAGCATTCTCTGAAGCCCGCTGGAGAACGGAACATTCCGTTCATCGCAACGGCGATCTCTATCCTACGCATGGCATCGGACCATTGGCCCATTATATAAATATCAACAGGGGCAACCGGTTTACCAACCTTTGCTCGTTCTCTTCAAAAGCGCGGGGTCTTCATGCCCATGTGATCAAGCAATGCGGTCCCGACCATCCCAGCGCCAGGGTACAGTTCAAATTGGGAGATGTGGTAACCACTTCCATCAACTGCGCCAACGGGGAAACCATCTTATTACAGCATGATACCAGTCTCCCCCGCCCCTATTCGCTGGGCTTCCGTGTGCAGGGAACAGGTGGACTGTGGATGGATGTCGCCAAAGGCATTTATGTCGAAGGACAGTCAAAGAATGACGAATGGGATGAAGCAAAGCTCTGGCTCGACAAATACGATCACCCTTTATGGAAACGCTGGAGCAGGGACGCGGACGGAGCAGGCCATGGCGGCATGGACTTTTTCGTCATCCATGCTTTCATCGAATCGGCCAAACGCAATGTGGCTCCGCCCATGGATGTATATGACGCAGCAGCATACAGCGCCATAACCCCCCTAAGCGAACAATCCATCGAGCTGGGTAACCAGACAGTTGAGTTCCCTGATTTCACCGCCGGTCAATGGATGTTCCGGAAGCCATCGTTTGGGCTGTCCGACGAATTTTAATGACCGTCAGGATCACCGTCGTCACACCGCAAAAGGACGATCGATGGACGGACTTGGCTGTGAGAACCATTTAGGCCCTTCTTCCGTCATATAGGCACAATCTTCCAGCCGGACGCCAAATTCGCCATAGATGGCTACCATCGGCTCCACGCTGAAACACATGCCCGGCTGTAACAACTGTTTGTTTCCCAACACCATATTCCCCCATTCGTGAATGTCCATCCCGATGCCGTGCCCCGTCCGGTGCGGCAGACCCGGTATCTTATACCCCGGTCCAAAACCCGCGTCTGTAATAACCTTCCGGGCTGCAATGTCGACCTGTTCACAGGGAACACCCGGTCTTGCCGCAGCAAAACCCGCTGCCTGGGCCCTCTTCTCCAGATCCCAGATCTCCCTTTGGCGGGGGGTAGGCTCGGCTCCAAACACGATCGTCCGACTGATATCAGAACAATATCCCTGCACTTTGCAGCCGTCGTCCATGATCACGACATCTCCCTTCTGCAGATGCTGCGTCTGGATGCTGCCATGTGGATATGCGGAAGCCGGTCCAAAATTCGCGCTGAGATCTCCTCTGACGCCCAAACGGGAAAAGGCATCCGACGCTATCGACGAGAAATCGGCGGGTGTCATGCCTTCGTGCAGCAAGGCTATCGATGCCTTATATGCGGCAACAGTGATGTCATTGGCTTTTTGCATCAGGGCAAGCTCCGCAGGAGACTTGATCATACGGCAATTCATCGTCACCGGGTCGCCACTCACAAAGTTGAGCTGCGGCGCTTCCTTTCTCACTCCATCAAAGATGAAAAAACGGAGCCTTTCTTCCATGCCTATGTTCCCTGCCCGGATGCCGTAGTCTTTCAGCACACCGGCAATGACGGTATAAGGGCTTTCATGTTCTTCCCAGGTGCGGACCTCCGTGCCGATCTTTATCAGCTCCCGCAGCCTTTCCGCCTCAAACGCCGGACAGACATATTTTACTTCTCCCTTTGCCGGGATAATGGCTACCATCGTTCGTTCGCTCTGCCCCCAGCTCATCCCCGTGAAATAGATCATGGAAGTGCCTGAATCCAGGATCAGGGCTTCGATCTTATTTTCCGTCATCAGGCGCTGGGCTTTCCGGATCCGGGCCTGTCGCTCCTCTACAGTAATAGGGACGACATCACCGGTCAACGGTCTCAGGTCGTCGAGGACAGCGGCGTCTACGCGAGGTAATCTTAATGGCAAAGCGCCGAGACCGGCAGTCGCCACCCCGGACAGGCGGATAAAATCTCTTCTTTTTAAGCTCATAGAACAAAACAACATACTAAAAGTGATATAGCCTTCACGGATTTTAACAAAAAAAGGCCCTGGAAAGGGCCCCTTTTACTATTAACTCTGCATTCTACCTAAGAAGCCTGTTTGTAAACAAATCCCTGTAATATTATATTCAACACCCCATTCTCTTTTTTCACCTGCAAGGTTGTCGGATAATATCCGCCCATCGTGAATTTGGCGGGCAGTGGAAATGATCTTTCGAAAAGCGGGTTGGCATCCAGAAATGCTTTGGTGATCATCGGCTCATAGAAGGTCACCTTTCCGTCGTAAGAGCCATACAAAAAGGTCTGAGTAAAAGGATGCCCGTTCAGCTCGGGAGTGGTGACGTCGATCCAATGTGTCCCCATCTGCGGTACGCCTCCGGGACCAGGCACATAGAGATCAGGCATATACCCCGGTGCAGGGAAGATGAGAAACTTGCTTGAATCCACCGCATAAGCCGGGATAGCCAGACGCTCGGCCTCCGGCTGAATATAGAAATGAAAATCAAAATGAGGTTTGTCATAGACGTCCGCCGGTTCATGTCCGTGGGGATTCCATTCCAGTAAGGCATGGGAGAACGGTGTAATAGCCGCTTTGGAATGAAATTTAAGCGACAGCTCATCTGTCGCTTCATGCGACTCATCCGTACCCGGGTCCAGGCTCGTCAGCGCTGCCTCATCTATGGCAATGGCAATTTTTTCCGGTCTACCGTCTTTATCGGTCTGCAGCCAGGTCCATGCCCTGCCACCCTGAAATTTTTGTTCCGGTCCCTTGAAGAAATTGTTCCTATCGCCATCGTTGTGCTTCTTACACGAAGCCAGTACGATCAGGAAAGAAGACAGGAAAAATAAGTTCTTTTTCATTGTTGGTGTTTTTTGTTTAGGCCACAAAGATGATTTCCCTACTGGCTGAAGGAAAGTGTTTCGTGCATCAACTGTGATAAACACCGGGTGAAGTGCCAAATTCCTCAATTCATACTATTCCATCTTGCCGTAGATGGTATGCCGCTCTACTTTGCAGAAAAATTTCCTTTATGCAACGATTATTAAAGATCCTGAAATGGATGGGTATCGCGCTGCTTTCACTCATAGCCATGCTAAGTCTTATTGTGCTATGCCGCCAAAACCTGCACTATACGGCCCCTTATCCGGCCATACATTCATCCAATGACACCTCGGTGATTGCCCGTGGTAAACATCTTGTATTCGGCCCCGCCCATTGCATCAATTGTCACAGCGCCCGCAACCCGGACTCCCTGCTGAATCTCGGCCAGGAGGTCGCCCTCAGCGGAGCCTATGCATTTGTGCTTCCGGTCGGAACGATCTATTCAAAAAATATCACGCCCGACAAGAGTACGGGTATCGGCAATCTTACCGATGCAGAAATAGCCCGCGCGCTTCGCTATGGTGTACATCCGGATGGCACTGCCGTATTCGATTTCATGCCTTTTCACAACATGAGCGACGAAGATCTCCGGGCAGTCATCTCCTACCTGCGCACACAGAAGCCGGTATATAATCCGGTCCCGCCCAACCAGCTAAATACCATGGGAAACATCGTCAAGGCCTTTTTGGTTAAACCCGTCGGACCGAAAGGTCCTGTGCCGGCTGCGGTCCCCGCCGATACCACTGCCAGCTACGGGAAGTATCTGGCTCTCAGCATAGCCGAATGCAGCGGCTGCCATACGAAACGCGATATGGCAGGTAGATTTATCGGCGATCCCTTTGCAGGAGGCGGAAATGTCGATGGCTTCATCACGCCTAATCTTACACCCGACCCCACCGGCCGGATCTCCAGCTGGACACAGGAGGATTTTATCAACCGCTTCCGAAAGGGTAAGCTGGTACCGGGCAGTCCAATGCCCTGGTATTCTTTTGGGCGAATGACGGATGATGAGCTGAAAGCGATCTATAAATACCTGAAGACCGTCAAACCAGCAAAGACACCGCCACTTCATTAAAGTAAAACCGCAGTTCATACATCCCGGCATTGTTCCGCCCCCTCTTCTTCTTCACCTTTGTGTGCTAAAAAAAACAACATGTCAAAAATCACAGCCATATTACTCCTTTCCCTGCTGCTGTCGGAAAGCAGCTTCTCCCAGTTCGGAAGTCTTATCAACAAGGCAAAGAACAAGATCAACCAGCGTATCGACCATAAGGTCGATAAGGCCATGGACCAAACCCTGGACAAAGCCGAAGGCAAAAACAGCTCCGATCCTTCAGCCGGAACCAGCGCCAATTCGCAGCCGGCGACACCCGCAACCTTAACCAGCTATTCAAAATATGACTTTGTCCCCGGGGAAAAGGTTCTCTATGCCGAAGACTTCGCACAGGAAGCTATCGGCGAATTGCCCACGGGATGGAACACCAGCGGAACAGCAGAGGTGGCCACACTGGACAAATATGCCGGTCGCTGGCTGCGTCTTCATAAGTCGGTTGCCTACCTCACGGCTAACACAAAAACGTTTGGCAAGGACTATACGGTAGAGTTCGATCTTATCCTGCAGCTGAAAAACAATGGCTGGATGTATCCGCAGCTGCTCTTTACCTTGCTGTCCAGCCGGGACATGACGCCCGACGACAATAGCCTGCTGAAGGAATATCGCCAGTTCGCAGCCGCGACGGCCACCATCCACCCCTTCGAGAACAACGCTTCCCGGGCGATATTCGAATCCTTTACGGAAAACAAATCGGTGTTCAAGGGCGACCTTATCTCCATCGGCCAGCTGGAGAGCTGGTATGGACAGCCGATGCACGTCGCAATACAGGTACAGAAACAACGATTCCGCTGTTGGATAAACGAATTAAAAGCCTTCGACGTGCCGAAGGGTGTCCCTGTCGCCGACACGATGAACCAGCTGCGCCTGGAAATCGGCAGCACCAACTATCCCGAAGAAAGCTATGGCGTCTATGTCAGCAATATCCGCATCGCGACTGGCCTTCCTGATACCCGGCACAAATTGATCGAAGAAGGGAAGTTCACTACCAACGGCATATTATTCGATCTGCAAAGCGCCGTGATCCGACCCGAATCCTATGGTGTCCTGAAAGAAATTGCCGTCGCCCTTAAAGAAAATCCTTCTATCCGCATCAGGGTCATCGGCCATACCAGCAGCGATGGCGACGACGCGTCCAATCTCGAGCTCTCAAAGAAAAGGGCTGCAGCGGTCAAAGACCTGCTCACCAGTGAATGGCAAATAGAAACTGTTCGTATCGATACAGAGGGTAAAGGAGAGACAGAACCGGTTGCCGATAATAAAACAAAAGAAGGCAGGACCCAGAACAGGCGGGTAGAATTTATCAAATTATAATCTCAAACAAAACTGATCATTTTTTATGAACCGTAAAGTTTATTCCCACGCACCTCTCATTCTGGCGGCTGTCTTTGTTTTGCTCAGCTGCAGTTTTTTATCCTTTGTCGTTGCCCCCCGTCTTGCCGAAGGCATCTGGAAACAGCTTGGCATTAGCCAGCAGGACGGGACTGATAAGATCAAAAAAAGCTTTCTCGACGGCTGGTTCCATTACGAAGGACTAAAAAACGCAAAGAACATCGCCATTGGCGACCGTGCCGCGGCCACCGGGGATCTGCTGGCTTACACAAAACAATACCTCAGCTCTCCTGCATTTGCAGCGGCATACAATAAGCAGCGCGCTGAATCCAAACCATCCGAACCAATAGACTATACCAAATCAAAGGAACAGATCCGCCAGGAAAAAATTGCCGATGCCAAAAAGCTGGTCGAGAATGCGGAGTCAGCGGTAAAAACCGCTACCGGCGATATGAAAAAAACCATGCAGGCCATCCTGGAAATGAATCGCAAAAATCTGGCAGCCTGCCAGGACCCCGCAAGTAAAGAGATCGAAGCCTTATACCAGGAGCAGCAGACCCGCAGAAAACAGGAGCTGGAAGATTATAAAAAGTATGCAAAACAATGGGAGGCCGAATATCCCGGTGATCATCGCCTCTTTGTCAAAGCACGGCTCCAGACCTATCTGGCGCTGGCCGCGACCGTCGACTTTTCAGCCTCTGTCCATGAAAAGAACGGGAAAAAGATCTTTGACAAGTCCGAATACCAATACAAAAGCAACGACTGGAAGATGATCTACAGGGCCGGGAAAGAAGTATACGAGGTCACAAGGTCCTTCGCAGAAAAATGGTTGCTGGAACTATGATTCTTACAAATGTTAAATCAAACCGAATATGCCTAAAACATACAGCATTCTCAGCACCCTTTCCGTGATCCTTATTGCCGCAGCAGTCTCCTGCAATGCACTGGATTCGGAAGGTCTTTCGACTCCCATAGCAGACCCGGTGCAGCTGGTCAAACGCGGACAGTATCTGGTGTCTGCCATTGGCTGCGACGACTGTCACTCCCCGAAGAAGATGGGATTACACGGACCGGAGATAGATTCCGCCCTTCGCTTCTCCGGCTATCCGGCGTCCAGACCCGTTCCCGCCTACGACACAAATACCATAAAGACCTGGGTGCTTTTTGGCGGCGACCTTACATCAGCCGTAGGTCCCTGGGGTGTTTCCTTTGCGGCAAACATCACATCCGACCCTACCGGCATCGGTAACTGGACCGAAGCCCAGTTCATCCGTTGTATCCGCGAAGGCAAATGGAAGGGACTCGAACAGGGACGTCCGCTGTTGCCGCCCATGCCCTGGCAGAATTTCAGCAAGCTGACCTACGAAGACCTGCGCTGTATCTATGCTTATCTGAAGACGACAAAACCCGTAAAGAATACGGTGCCGCAGCCGATCCCGCCGGACGGTCAAAAATAAGCCGGCAAAAGGGGATGATGCCGGTAAAGGCGCGGGGCCCGGTAAAGAGGACGAAAAATATGCCGATTTTATATTAATTTGAATACCTAACCTATGCAGATAAAAAGGTATAGCCGCATTGAACCGATGATCTTCATCTGGTTCATGCTGCCCTATACCGTGCTGATCAATCTCCTTTTGTTCGGACCCTGCGTATTCGCCTCGGTCGGTACTTTCTTTTCGCGCCTCGGTGTTTCTGTTTTGTATTTCGCATTCATCTACTCCATATTCGGTATAGCAGCGACGCTGGTAAAGAGGCGTTTTCCCGGCGACCACGAACTATACCGGCGGATTGGCATTCTCCTACCCCTTTTCTGTGTCATGAACCTGCTAACCGTGCAGGGCGTTTATCTTTTGTATGAAAAGATCCAGATGGATGGCTGCATGGTCCGGCGGATTATGGAATGGTGGGTAACGGGTTATGGCTGCCTCTCCAGCGCCATACTGACCTTTATCAATGAGGCAGGCCTGGGCTGGGAAAAATGGCGAAGCGCCATGAGAGAAACCGACAGGCTGCAGAACGCCTATCAGAAGAGCCGGCTGCTCAGTCTGAAAAGACAGCTCCATCCGCATTTCCTGTTCAATTGTTTCAATACGCTTTCCAGCCTGATACAGGAAAATGAAAAAGAGGCGGAGAAATTCCTGGATGAGCTGACCAGGGTTTATCGTTATCTTCTTAAAGGAGCGGAAGAACAATTGGTCGGTCTGGAAGAAGAGCTGAAATTCATCGACGCCTATCTCTACCTTGTAAAAACACGCTTTGGCTCGGCGCTGGAAGTTCACATCGAAGCCAGTCCCGGGGACAGGGTGAAGAAAATTGCACCGATGAGCCTGCTGGTCGTTTTGGAGAATATCATCTACCGTAACGCATTCAGCAAAGCTAACCCGCTGCGCATCGATATCCTCACCCGAGAGGGGCGAACATTGCTGATAAGCAATACCCTTCAACCCAAAGCCGTGACCGGTGACGGGTTCGACCAGGAAGAAGGGCTTGACGACCTGATCGGTAAATATCGTCTCCTCGGCGGTCCTGAAATGGAGATCCAGGAGACACCGTCCTGCCGCACCATCCTTATTCCCCTCACCGAAAAAAATGAATTCCCGCTATGAAATTCTCCCGGCCATTAAAAGTCCAGGTAATAGGATTCTGGGTCTCGATGCCCGTTATCGTGCTGGCTTATAATGCCGTTCTCTATCCCGGTCGTTTTCTGACCGACTGGAGGGTATGGATGGTGAGCTGGCCACTGATATACGGCATCGGCATCGTCTCCTGGTATCTGCATATCCAATACGATCATGCTATCCGGCGGCAATTCCCTTCCCTCAGCCAAACCCGGAAACGGATCTTTTATAAAGCCCTTAGCAATCCATTGGTCATGACCCCCTCGGTGCTGCTAATCTTTTGGTTATACGACCATTTCCATGTACTGGGATACCGGATGCGTACGTCCGATCTGAAATGGGGTTATCTCATCGGGCTGTCCATCAACCTGCTCTTCGATACTCTCTGGGAAGTGTTGTACCTGCTGGAGAAATACAGGGAAAGCCTCCGGGAAAAGGCGCTCCTGGAGAAGATGAACATGGAGCACGAATTTGAGAACCTGAAAGGACAGATCAATCCACATTTCCTGTTCAACTGTTTCAACACCCTTTCTTCCCTTATAGAAGAAAATAAGGCAGAAGCGGAGCATTTCCTCGATGAGCTGAGCAAGGTCTACCGCTATCTTCTGCGTAATAACGAAAGCGGGATCAGCACGGTTGAAAAAGAGATCCGTTTCATCCAGTCCTATTTCGAGCTGCTTCGAACCCGGTATGGAGAAGGCCTGCAGCTGAATATGGATATCGACCTGCGGTATTACCCCTACCAGCTGCCGTCCCTGAGCCTGCAGCTGCTGGTAGAAAACGCCGTCAAGCACAATATCGTCTCCCGGCAACAGCCCCTTATCATGGAGATCTTTACAACGGCCGGCAACAAGCTGGTAGTGAATAATAATCTGCAGCGCAAATCCCCCGGTATGCCATCCACCCGAATCGGGCTGAGCAATATCCAGGGCAAGTACCGGCTGCTACAGCAGGAAGGCTTCCAGGTAGTGGAAGGCGAAAAGAATTTCATGGTGGTCCTGCCCCTTATTTGGAATAACAATTAAAACTAACCGGAATGAATATCCTGATCGTCGAAGATGAAGACCTGGCAGTAAAAAAGATCCAGAAAACTTTATTGTCGCTGGAAACTCAGGCCACAGTGGCCGGCGTCACCGACAGCATAAAAAGCACGGTGGAATGGCTGCAACAGCATCCTGCTCCCGACCTGATCCTCATGGATATCGAACTCGCCGATGGCCAGAGCTTCGAGATCTTCAAGCTGATCGATATTGCCAGCCCGGTCATCTTTACTACCTCTTATGACGAATATGCCCTGAAGGCATTTAAGGTCAACAGCATCGACTACCTGTTAAAGCCCGTACAAAAAGAAGAGCTTCAGTCCGCCCTCGACAAATACAAACAGATGAAACTGCGCTATGGAACTAAAGACCCCTCTGAAGGAGAGGCCCGGCTGGATACCCTGTTAAAGGAGCTTCGACGTCAGCTGGAGCCGAAGGACTACCGGCAGCGTTTCCTGGTGAAGCACGGCCAGAAGCTGGTCAGCATCGGTATCGAAGAGATCGCTTACTTTTTCAGCGATGGCCGGCTTAATTTTTTCAAGACGCACGACAATCGGAAATTCGTTGTGGATTATACGATGGATGAGCTGGAGGAAATGATCGATCCAAAGCTCTTTTTCCGTATTGGAAGGGCCTTCTATGTATCTGCGGGCTGTATTGATAAAATAGAGGATTATTTTGGCAACAGGCTGATCCTGACCCTTCGGCCTGTCATCGACAGGGAAGCGCTGGTCAGCCGTGAAAAGGTCACCGAGTTCAAAAAGTGGATGGGCAAGTAAAAAGGACCGCTGTGCCTTTCTCGTCGGATTGCAGGTCAAGGGTGCCCCGGACAGTGATCGCTCTTGTCTTTGCCTCTTCCAGCAAGCGGATGAGACGGGTGTTCTGATCATTGGTGCGTACTCCGGCGGAATAAAAACTAAGGTGCAGCAGATTGCGATGATAATCCAGTTCTACCAGTGTGTCCGGCGCCTTCATTTCCTCAACCAGCAGGCGAAGGATCAGCTTATAGATCAGCAGAAGCTCATACCTTATTTTCATATCCGGGCGCAAGACGGCCATGTCCGCGGCCGTCTGCAACCTGATATTCACGTGATGCCGATGACACAACGCTTCCGCGAACTCCTTCATCCGGTCTGCGGTCCTGGCCATATTGTCGTTGACCGGATCGATAGTCCATAACATGTCGTCCATGGCGATGATCATGTTATGGCTCTTGTGATGAATTTCGTTGATATAATTGACCGACTGCTCGGGTGCCTTATCGGCCTTGATCCGGGCTATCTCGCTCAGGACATTGATATTCTGCAGCGCCTTGTTGATCTCTTCGTGGAGATTACCGGAAATATCGCTTCGCATCTTCTCCAATGCTTCCTTTCGCTGCATCCGCTGACGGTCGAGCCAATAAAGAAAGATCGCTCCCAGTAGCAGCATAAAGCAGAGGAACCACCAGGTACGCCAGAATGGATTTTTTATAGTAATGGCTATTTCTCTTACGTGCGGGCTGGAAACATCATCAGCATTGTTGGCTTTGACCCGGAAAACATAATTGCCGGGAGGAAGATAATTGTAAACGGCGTCATTGATCTGGCCGCTATTCCAGTCTTTGTCCAGGTTCTCCAGTTTATAGGAGATGCCAAAACGATTCTGATAGGTCAGTGTCGAAAAAGTAAAATGTACCGAGTTGTCGGCATAAGACAGCTGCAGGTCACTCAGTCTCGCGAGGCTATCGGTGGAGATCCATCTGTTCTGAACGGCAACGTTGGTTATCTCTACATCCGGCGGCGGCTGGCTGCTTCCGGTGATATCCGCAGGCTGAAAAACGATCATATCGTGAACCGTTCCGAAAACGATCCGACCGTCTTTCAGCAGGCAGGAAGACGCCATGGAAAAGGCATTGGCACCCAGACCGTCCTCCTCGTTGAAAAAGCTCCGGATCTCGTTTTTCGTGTTCAGCTTACGCAGACCATTGCTGGAGGTAACCCATAAATAGCCCTTCCTGTCCCTGACGATATTGGATATACCGTTGAAAGGAATGTTTCCGCCATGTTCCGCGGGCCGAATGACGCCGGTCTCCACATTCAGCAGGTCCAGGCTGCCTGATGCAACGGCATAGAGACTGTCCGATAACTGCCGGATGTCCGCGGTTCCGATCGCGGACAATCCCCGGCCATCACCGCCCGTATAATGGTGAATAATAGTCCCGTTGGATGCCGCAACATGATAAAGTCCTTCTGCTTTCGTGCAGACCCAGATATTCCCTTTCCAGTCGCTGTAAAGACGCTGAATGGTATTATTCAGCGCCAGGGCCAGGCTGAATGTATTAGAGCTGGCATCCCATTTCAAAAGGTCGCCGGACTGTGTTCCCAGCCATAGATTGCCCGCCTTGTCTTCTGCTATCTGGCGGATGGTGCTGTGACGGAAAACAGGCAGCTCCACTTTTTCTGTAATATGGGTTGCCTGATGCGAGATATAAAGAATGCCATGCTGATGTCCCCGCCAGAGATCGCCGTTTGCCCGCTGACGAATACACCATAGACCATGCTCCCCCAACCGGCGCCCCTGGTTGACATACCAACGGTTCACAGGCCGGAAATTGCTGTCATAAGCAAATAGTCCACTCCCCCAGGTAGCGGCCACAATATCCCCGTCGCTTGTCTGCAGCACATCTGTCACATCCGGCGTGAACACACTGTCTTTTCCAGGCCTGCGGCTGGCTACCGAATGAAATAATTGCATTTCCGGATTGAACCGGTAAACGCCCCTGTCCGTCGCCAGCCAGATATTATGTTCCCGGTCCTCGAGCAATGATTGCACAATATCATAATACAGGCTGAACTCTCCTCCCGCATTGGATTGCACCAGTTCGAAGCCATCGCTTCCGGGTTTCAGGACGGCCAGCAAATTCATCCCGGCGAACCAGATGGTCCCATCCGGCTGCTCGTGGATAAAATGCAACTCCTGATACTGGCCGTGCAGGATCCTGCCGATAGACACTCCCCAGCTGCTCCTTTTGCCGGAACGAATATCCAGGCTGAAATAAGAAGGCGGCGCTCCGCTCCGTGGCCAATAGAGCAGCCAGAATCGACCGCTCTTGTCGAGATAGGGAAAGCTGACCTCGATCAAAGGCCCATAGTTTTCGATGACCGGGTCCCTGTCGTCATTGTGCCCACGGTAAGACAAGGTTTGACGCGTAGGACTGTATTTTATCAATCCGGAATCGGATCCAAGCCAGTAATTGGAAGAGCCGTCCTGAAAAAGTGAAGACGGCACCCAACCTTTTGGTAAGGGGAAAGGCAGGTTGCCGGGAATAAATGTTCTGATATTCTTATCATAGGTAAGCACGGCCTTGCTGGCCAGGATGAGGATGACGTTGCCCGCCTTGTCCACGTATAGACGGCCGGCGGCCCTGCTGGTAATATCGGGAGACAACATGACCGCTGCCTCATGATATTTCAGATCCGCCAGATCGATATAACCTGCCTTGTTGTACTCGCAAAGCACCCATAGGCGATTGCTGCTATCGAGTTGTATCTGCAGAACGGTATTATTGGGCAAGGAATTGCCGCCGCCCTTTTCCTTGTGAATGTATAACAGGAAACGGTACCCGTCGTATCTTTCCAATCCTTCCCTGGTGGCGATCCAGATATAACCTTTGGCGTCCTGCTGAAGGGACATGACGGCGTTGGAAGCCAGTCCATCCCGTACGCCCAGGTGAGTAAAAAGATATTGCTGCTGGGCTTGAAGCCGGAAGGAAACGATACATAAAAATAACAGACACTGTACTGGTAGTCGTCGCAAGAACGGATGATTTAGCGCCCAAGATAACAAAGGGTGCTTACTGGTCATTCCAGTTCATACGGCCTTTTTGACAATTCATACGGAAATTAATGGAAAAGATCGTTGATCGTCTTGTAGGCAACGATCCCTTCCGCAAAAGTAAAGGTCCCCGGCCCGTGGATCTCCTGCGCCGCATTCAAAAAAGCGCCATATGCCGCGCGGGCCAGCGAGGAGCCCAGGCTCACCCTTCTGACTCCCAGAGCAGCCAGGTCTTTTAGCGAAAAAGCCGCCTTGTTAAGGCCCATAACTACATTTACCGGCTTTGGCGACACCGCCCGCACCACCGCGCTGACTTCTTCCGCTGTTGTCAGCCCGGGAGCAAACAACACGTCGGCCCCCGCCTCGGCATACGCCTGCAGACGCCGGATGGTATCGTCAAGGTCGGGACGGCCATGGATGAGATTTTCCGCCCGGGCCGTCAGCGTAAAAGGAATAGAAAGACTACGCGCCGCCTTCACCGCAGCCTTAACCCGCTGGACCGACAGCTCGAAAGGATAGATAGGGTCATCCGACCGGCCTGTGGCGTCCTCAATAGAGCCCCCGCATAGTCCCGTCTTTGCCGCCATGAGAATAGTCTCTCCACAGGTGGCGGGTTTATCGCCAAATCCATTTTCCAGGTCCGCAGAAACCGGCAGGCTTATCGCCTGAACAATAGCCTGAGCATTGGCCAAAGTTTCTTCCCGGCTGACTATCCCCTGGCCATCCGGTTTCCCCAGGGAAAAAGCCAATCCCGCACTGGTAGTGGCTATCGCTTCAAAGCCAAGACTTTCCAACATTTTCGCTGAACCTGCGTCCCAGGGATTGGGAACAACAAAAATACCTGGCCGCTCGTGAAGGGCTTTGAAAGCGGCAGCCTTATCTGTATGTGAAGTATTCATGGTCTTTTATTTTGCATGTTCGTAGATCTTTCTGGCTTTTGACACTAAAGTTATATAATCCCTGTCCATTGCATTATTGACAGAAAAATTCCTGCGGGTCATTTTTTCAATATCCGCCCAGGCTATCCCCGATGTATAAGCGGACATTTTCAGCTTCAGGCCAAACAGTGCAATACAGGCCGCCCTTCTTTCATCACCGGCAGCCTTTTCAAAACTGACCAGGCGGTTCGGACAGTTGTAGTCCATTTGCAGACTGCCCTTTTTCCCGGGCAGGGTATAACGGATCTTAATACCCGCAATGTTCTCGATCCCGATGGAATCCTTTTTAGGGACCAGTTCAAAAAGGGCCAGCAGGGAATGGCCCGAACATATCTGACCGCCTTCCAGCCTCAGCGTCGTGTCGCTGGAGTCTATCCTGTTGTCAAATCCGATAAGGTGATGTTCGTTTACAAGTACCGTATCAAAGCTTGCCGTTATACAGACACTGTCAGCCACTGTACAAATATTCCCGGCCAGTTCGTCCAACAATACTGTTTCAGCCTCCCTGACTTCGCTGACCAACGCAAAATGTCCTTTACCGGCCTCCGCCAGCCAGGGCAGCTCGGAATTCCTGATGCTGTCCATTCCCAGGCCGATACAGGTAAGCTGTATACCCTGTCTGCTTTCCGCCGCGATCGTATCCTTCAGTTCTTCCCGTGCGGCCGCTCCATCGCTGATGTCCCCGTCCGTGATGAGCACGATCTTATTGCTGCCTCCTTCGATCCATTGCTGGCGGGCCACCTGGTACGCAAGCCTGATCCCCCTCGTACCCGGCGAAGGGCCATCTGCCAATAAGCCTTCAACAACCGGGAGTATCCGATCTTTACGTGAGCCGGATATCCCCTGAAGGACAACCCCCACCTTCGCGCCAAATATCACGAGGGATATCGTATCTATATCCCGAAGGTTCTTTATCAGCGATCTGAAGCCCGTTTTGATCAGGGGAAGCTTGTCCGGCATATCCATCGACCCGGACACGTCGACCAGGTAAACCAGGTTGGCGGGCGGAGCCTGCGGCCTGTCGGCGATCCGCGTGTTCACATTGACATATAACAATCGGTGCGACAAATCCCAGGGACAGGCCAACAGAGCAGACGAACAATGAAACAAGGAATTCACCTCCGGTTCCTTATAATAAAAATTAAAATAATTGAGCATCTCCTCTATCCTTATTGCTTCTGCCGGAACCATCATCCCCATATCAACAAAGCGGTGGACCATGCTATAGGACAGTCCATTGATATCGGCGGGAAAAGACACCTCGCTGCCCATAGAACAGCTCAGGATACGATGCTTCTTACCGGGCAGGTGCAAAGGCTGTATCTTCAGTATGACCCGTAAAAAGTCTGACGAACGAATAGCCGTAGTATAAGGTTCATACCCCGTCGCCGCAAAAAGGAGGGAGTCATCGGTCTTTCGCGTCACGATCTCGAAGTTGCCGCCGTTGCCGGTTCTGTAAAGGGTCCCGGTGGATAGAACGACGATGGATACGTTTGGCAATTTATCACCATGTGCGTCCGTAACCTCACCCGTAAAATAATACTGGGCTGAGAGAGACGTAGAAAAAAAGAGAATAACTATATAGAAGAGTAGAGTTCCTTTCAATAACATGATTTAGTCCGGCAAAATGTCCTTGCGTTAAGGTACGACATTTTACTCTGACCTCAGCGTTTTCACCGGGTTGGACAGCCCTGCCTTCACCGCCTGATAGCTTATTGTCGCCAGCGCAATGAGTACAACAGTTACTCCAGCGAGCACAAAGATCCACCACGAAAGGACGATCCGGTAGGCAAAGTCATGCAGCCACGCATTCATGGCGAACCAGCCCAGTGGACCCGCTATCAAAAATGCGATGAAGATCAGCCAGAGAAAATCGGTGGAGAAAAGCGTAATGATCTGTCCCAGGGAAGCGCCCAGGACTTTCCGGATACCGATCTCCTTTGTACGTTGCTCGGCCGCAAACATTACCAATCCCAGCAGGCCCAGACAGGAGATGAGGATAGCCAGGGAGGCGAACAGCACCGATAGTTTGGCCGTGACAAGCTCGCTCTCATACATTTTCCGGTACTCTTCGTCCATGAACTGGTAAGCAAAGGCAAACTTCGGGTTGATCTCCTTATAGACTTTTTCTATGCCCGCCAGCGCCAGCCGGGTCTGGCCGGGAAGGGTCCTGATCATGATGACGCCAAAGTATTCGTATTCCTTGATATCGAGCAGGATCGGCGATATGCGTTCATGCAGGGACTGAGTATGGAAATCCTTTACCACGCCGATGATATGCCCCTTCTTTTTCCACGCGGACACCCATTTTCCGATGGGGTTCTTGAGCCCCATCTCCCGTACGGCAGTTTCGTTGATCAGGAACCCATCCGAGGAATCCGTCGGGTTCAGCGGAGAAAAGTTGCGCCCTTCAACGATCTTCAGGTTCAGCAACCGGACAAAGTCAAACCCAACAGAAGATGGGTCGACGCCGACCCTGGCATTCTTGTCCTTACCCTCCCACATGATCGAGTTGTCTGTTACGAGGAAATTCATGGAATGCGGGGTCTCGCTGCTGCGATCGATCACCGCGACCCCCGGCTGGGCCAGCGCCCTTTGTTTGAAGAGCATATACCCTTTGGGATCGGACAGCTCTCCTTCGATTCGGACATAGATGATATTCTCCCGGTTATAGCCCAGATCGGTTGTCTGTACATAGTTGGTCTGACGCGTTATGACGATGGTCGCGATGAGCAATACCAGCGACAATACGAACTGGAAGACGGTCAGCCCTTTTCTGAACAGGATAGAGCTTTGTGTGTAGCGCATTACGCCCTTCAATACACGTATGGGTTTTAAAGCCGAAAGATACAATGCCGGATAGCTGCCTGCGACAAGTCCCGTGAGCAGCATAACCCCGGCCAGCGTCATCCAGAAGGTGGGCTGGATCAGCGGGAAGGAGATGTGTTTGCCCGTAAATTGATTGAAGGCGGGTAACAACAAAAGCAAAAGCACAAGAGACAGCACCATGGCTAAAAAAGAGAAAAGCAGGGACTCCCCTATAAATTGCCCCACCAGGTGGCCGCGCGTAGATCCGACTACTTTCCGCAGACCTATTTCTTTAGCGCGCCGGACCGACCGGGCCGTGGCAAGGTTCATAAAATTGACACAGGCGATCAGCAGGATAAAGATAGCGACGCTGCTAAAGATGCGAACGTATTCGATGCGGCCTTCCGTCGGCTTGCCGTTGACAAAGACATTGTGAAGATACTGATCTCCCACTCGCTGAAGCCCAACACGGACGGAGGCCTTTTCCTGCGGATTCAGGCGGGTAGCCAGGTAGCTGTTCATGCCCGTCTCCACCTTGTTAGGATCAGCATCTGGCGCCAGTTCCACAAAGGTCCGAAAATTACCGGAAGCCCAATCCATTAAATGGTTCGTCATCACTTCCCAGCTCAGCAAAAAGTCACACTGAAATGAGGTTTGTGCCGGCAGGTTCTCAAAGACACCCGACACCGTGAAATTAAATTTGTTCTCAAATCGAACGGTTTTGCCCATTGCGGCATGCGAACTGCCAAAAAATAGCTCCGCCGTCTTTCGGGAAATAGCAATGTTATACATGCCATTTAAGACCGTTTCCGCATTGCCCGCCAGCAGAGGAAGACTAAAGAGCTGGAAAAAACTTCCGCTGGCGCGGGAGCCATTCAGCTTGATGATCTTTTCCCCAACCTGTATCGTCTCCTGGTGTCCCCAGGGCAGCTCGTAACCCGTTGCATAATAAGCGATCCGTTTCACTTCGGGAACGGGCTTAGAGACCCCATCCAGCAAATTGACGAGCACATTCGAAGGCTGCTGAAAACTAAGTGGGGTATTGTAGCCGCCTTCTACCCTGCCGTCGGCAGTGATGGTCTGGTAAACAGTATAGAGATTATTTTCCCCGGTATAAAAATTGTCTACGCTTTTTTCGTCCTGAACCCAGAGAAAAATAAAAAGACAGCAGGTCATGCCCAGGGCGAGGCCAAAGACATTGATACCGGAATATAGCTTGTGTCTAGTGATATTCCTCCAGGCGATGGTGATATAGCTCTTTAGCATGGGCTTGATTTATTCGCTTCTTAATGTTTGGACCGGGTTCATCGATGCGGCTTTTAATGCCTGATAACCGATGGTCAGCAAAGTGATTGTTAGCGCGGCAAGTCCCGTCAAAACAAAAACGTCGGCCTTGATGGTCGTCCGATAGGCAAAGGAATCCAGCCATCGGTGCATTCCAAGGTAGACCAGCGGGAAGGCAATGCAGATGGCCAGGAATACCAGCGCAAGAAATTCCCGGGACAAAAGGAATGCCAGCTGCAGGACAGAAGCCCCGACGACTTTTCTTATCCCCAGTTCCTTTTTTCTCTTCTGTGCGGTAAAGGCCGCCAGTCCAAATAATCCCAGACAGGAGATGAGGATTGCCAGACCGGCAAAATAACGGGATAGCAGACCAACCCGTTGTTCAGACGCATACAGCGCCTGGTAGTCCTGATCCATAAACCTGTATTCGAAGGCCAGACCCGGGTTGAATTTGGCGTAGATCGTTCTGATCGCTGCGATCGTTGCTTTTTCGCTGCCGGCCCTGACCTTTACGATCACGTTGGGCGTGACAGCATACTCCTGAAAGAAACAGGGTTTTATATTCTGGTATAAGGATTCGAAATGGAAGTCGGCAGCCACGCCAACGATCTTCCTGTCGTGACCCCAGAACCGGATCGTCTTTCCGATCGGGTCCTTCAGCCCCATCATGCGGATAGCAGTTTCGTTGAAGACGATCTCGTTTGAGGCGTTGAAATCGGGGGAAGTCTCGCGTCCTTCTTTGATCGGGATCCCCATTGTCTTCAAAAAGTGAAACCCTACTTCCAGGTTGGCGAAATGGATATCGGCGCCCGCCGGACGCCCCGGCCATTCAAGGCCGCTGATCTCTCCATGCACGCCCGTCAGGGTGTGATAATAGCTCGATACGTCGATGACACCCGAGATGTTCCGCAACTCATTGATGAAAGAGATTTGTGGTCTTTCGGCAGCTGAATCCGGCATGCTGGGTATCTCAAAATGCAGAATATGGTCCTTATTATACCCAAGGTTTTTGGACTGAATATATTCCACCTGGCGGTAAACGATCAATACCGCGGCAATGAAGACGACCGAGAGGGTAAATTGAAAAACAACCAATCCTTTTCTTGTCCAGAGCTCGCTCCACGAAGTGCGAAGAGTGCCTTTCAGCACCGCCACCGGCCGGAATGCAGAAAGGTAAAAGGCAGGATAACTGCCGGCCAGCAAACCGGTAAAGATCGTAATCCCCAGCACCGTACCGATCACTTTAGTATTGACGGGTAAGATCAATATCTTGCCGGTGATCTCATTAAACACCGGCAAAAAAAGTATCAGCATTCCCACAGCCAGTAGCAGCGCAAGAAGGCTCAGCAATACCGATTCTCCCAGGTATTGCTGGATCAGCGAGCGGCGGGACGCGCCAACCACCTTTTTTATACCTACCTCCCTTGCCCGGTGTGCCGCTTTGGCGGTAGACAGGTTCATAAAATTGATACAAGCGATGATGAGGATAAAGGCGGCAACAATAGAAAATAGTTTTACATAGGTGATCCTGCCGCCAGTCTGTACACCATTCTCATAATGATCATGCAGATACCGGTCCGAGAAACGGGTCAGGAAGAGAGTTGGCGGATCGTATTTACTCCTGCCCTGCAGAAAGTCACGGACCTTGGCATTCAATTGACTGATATCAGTACCTTTTTTTACGATCACGTAGGTGCTGGGATCGCTGTTGTACCATTTCTGCAGGCCGTCCCTTCTTTCCAGCGCCAGATCGAAATTGAAGATCAGGTCGAACTGTTCCGTGGCGTTGGGCGGATTATGCTGAAAGACCCCTGTGATAAGAAAGTCGCCGGAGAACTCACCCTGTTCAAATTTTATTCTTTTCCCAATGACGTCGCTTGTCGTACCAAAGACCTTTTCGGCCATTTGATCCGAGATCGCTACCGCGAGCTTGTCGGCAAACAAACGATTCCTGTCCCCGGCGAGGAAGGGGCAGGTAAAGACGTCAAAATAATCCCTGCTGACGTATTGTCCATCGGCTTTCAGGTGTCGGTCTCCCACGGTCAGGGTTCCTTTGGAAGAGAACCAGGATGCGGGGAATACAGTCACGGCCTCTTCGATCTCCGGGATCTCTTTCTTCAAAGCAGGGGCAAGTATCCCCGAGGTATGTGTGCCCGTTTTTATGCCGGCATCAGATTTGAAATTGCCCATCACCTGGTAAAGCTGAGCGTCCTTTTCATTGTATTTGTCCATATGAAGCTCATCGGCTACCCATAGCCCGATGAGCAACGTGCAGGCAAGACCGACGGAAAGCCCTATGAGATTAAGAGCAGTGAACTGGCGGTCTTTCATAAGATTACGCCAGGTGATCCTGAAATAGCTTTTCAGCATAGCAGTAGATTATACCCTTTTGCTGCTAAGGGAATGCCCGATTTATAATATTCTGGGGATCAGGTGCTTAAACGAAATAACATGACCGAAACTGTCCGCTATCGATACACCGGCTGTCCGGCCCGCACATATTCTGCGACATCCACCATTGGGGCGATCCATATCCGGGCCTCCTGTTCCTTTAAAAATCGGATCAGCTGCCGGTGGCTTTCAAGAGCAACATTAATGGAATGTCCTCCGCCTACTCCATGAAAGAGAAAAACAAGCAAACGATGAGTATCCATCGCCTTTTTCACCAGGCCGATCATATAATCCGCCGACTGGCCATTGATACCGTAACATCGGATATCAGAGAGGTTGATGCTGTCGGCAGTTTCCAGCCCGGGACGTACGCCGCGCGCTCCTGCAAAATCTCCTTTCAATGAATCGTAAAACAAAGTATCACCAATGGTAAGATCGCCGCACGGATAGGCAAAGGTTCGGGTCTTTTTACCGTCGATGGAGTTCAGAAGGTCGTTGTTGGCGCGGATCTCGCTCACTGCCCTTTTGACGGTATATTTGCTGAGATCGGTCTTCGGTGTCACGAAACCACGTCCCGGCTTGCTGCCGTCACAGGGATGAAAGAGGGAGTGATTACCCAGTTCATGTCCTTCCGCCGCCGCCTTTTTCCATTCCGCGACACGCCCCTTTACTATCGGGGAAGAGCCGATGAGATAGAAAGTGGCTTTTAGTCCGGCGGAATCCAGCTCAGGCAGGACATTGTCCAGATCGATGTCTATCGCGTCGTCATAGGTAAGGACCACGGCGCATTGTTTGTTATGCCATGGGCCGCCTGCCAGCGACGCGGTTGCCGGCGACGCCGCTGCAGCCGATGCCGTTGCCTGCGATGCGGCTGCATGCGTAGAGGACATCTGGCCCGGCGCGATCGATAGCTCTTTTGGCGGATATATCCGATAGCGCCCGCTGCAATGCAGGAGGCTCATGATATAAAGCAATCCATCATAATATCGCTCTACCAGCTCCTGCGGAACGGGTGAGTTCCACAATGCTTCCGTATATTCCCTGCTAAGAGCCTGTGTAGCTGCGAGACTGGCTACTGCATTGGTGGCGACAAGTCCGCTGGCATGCCGGTTATCCAGCTTTTCACCATTCAGCGTATATTGGCAGCCGTAAGTGTCCCTGCCCTGAGAAGCAAAAAAAGCCTGGATCCGATCGCTCAGGGCCTGTTCTCCCTTGTCTTTCTGCCACCAGGCCCAATCGACAGACCAGTTGCTGGCCGTTCGCCAGGAGTCGAAGGAGAAATTAGCCGAACGCGTGTTCCGGCCAGAGACAAAAGGAGTACCGTCAAAGTTTGCATAATCCGGCGCAAGCCCCGTCCGGGAATTGGTCGCACGCTGGAAGAAGACCCGGCTGGTATCGGCTGCAGCGGCCCAGAAGGCCCGGTCTGCCGACGGCCCCCAGCGAGCCCATAGCTCATAAAAGGCCGGCAGGTGATAGGATGGATCGGAGAAGACGCCCCGCTCTACACCCGGGACAAAACGGATCATCTTTGCGTTCTCGTTCACCATGGCGGCGATGTTCCGCGGACCAAACTTCGTCGGGCCGGATTTCAACGGATGATGACGCATCGTCGTCAGGATCTTATCAGCCCAGGCCTGGTAATTGTATATGCCCTGCCCATTGCCCCATCTGCCGGCAGCAAAATACAAGGCCATCACAAAGTATTCTTCTCCATCCGGGGCGGGAGTCTCTTCGTTGGGGCTGCCATCGCGCTTCAACGACCAGGAAAAATAGCCTTCTGAGGGATGAGCCGGATCGCTGATATACATATAGGTCATGGCATAGTTCCAGATGGCGTCGAATTCAGCTTTCTTATCCAGTTGAACGGTTATCATCATTCCGTAGGACATGCCTTCAGAACGGATGTCGTGATGAGGAACATCACTGACATAGGCCAGGGCGCCGTTCGCATTTGCGCCTGCCGGAAAATAGACGGCCTGGCTGGCACTATCGCCATGAAACAATTGGGAAAAAGCTTTCTCGACTTTTGCGGTGATCTCCGCCTCGCTGTGCCCGCGCTCTTTGAAGAGGTTGCGGTAATGGCCGGTGACATAGGCGCCATTGCCATTGGTGAGCATGGCTGTGGTGAGTGCCGGTGCAGGCTGGGTCGCCGGCGTGACAGCGGACTGGGCAAACAGATGTGGCAGAGCGCAAAAACAAACAAGGACAAACATTAAGGCTTTCATTGCAATCGATTTTAGCAGCAATTTTACAGGAGTGCAGCGACCTAAATATAAGTCAAATGACCATAAAAATGCAATCGGTTACAATTTATTTCTAAAAGGGTGTTACCCTCTTCAAAAAGGCTTTGCGGTAGGTATCGGAGATGGGTAGTTCCACACTGCCGATGCGGACAGTATCCCGGCCGACCGAATCGATCTTTCCCAGCGCAACCAGGTAAGATTTGTGAATACGGCAGACAAAATCACCTGGAATGGCCTGCTCCAGCTCACCAAACGTCTGCAGGGTCATGATCTGTTTACCCGCCGCATAGATCCGGCGGTAGTTCCTCATGCCTTCGACATAAAGAAGATCATCCAGCTGGATAGCAGGTTTTTATCCCCTGTGCCGCTAAAGTAAAAGAAGCTTTGGCCTGCCCGGCTGCGATTCTGCCATCGGGTGAAGTTTGTCTGCAAAGCGGATCGATATCCCCGAAAGCGGTTAATTCTGTGTTTCAGGCAACCTCTGTTTTCCATCCGGCGTTTTACACTCACGATACAATTTCAGTAGTAACTAATTTCATCTTTAGAGCAAAGTCTCACCAATTATTTAACACCATGAAACGTAACATCCACCATTTCGCAATGGCCGGTCTGGCCATTGGCATGCTGCTGACCGCTGCATCCTGCAAGAAAGACAACAACAACACGCCTGTCACACCACCGCCGCCTCCTGTGCCCAAGCTGGAAGTGCAGCTGGCAGACAACGCAAATTTTGGTAAGATCATGACCGACAGCAATGGCAGATCGCTTTATTTCTTTTCTAATGACGCCGCCGACACTTCAACCTGTTACGGCAACTGCTCCACAGCCTGGCCGACCTTTTATTCAAAGAACCTCACCTTATCCGATGGCCTGAAGAGCACCGACTTTGCTACAATTACCCGCAACGATGGTAGCAAACAAACTACCTATAAGGGATGGCCGCTGTATTACTTTGCGCAGGACAGCAAGGCCGGAGATGTCAATGGAGATCCCGTAGGTAAAGTATGGTATGTCGCCAAACCCGACTATACCGTCATGATCTCCAACTCGCAGCTGAAGGGCAATGACGGGAATTTGTATGACTCGCTGTATAATGTCGGGGTAGCGGGTTTCACCCGGTATATCACAGACGATCATGGCCACACCCTGTATAACTTCAAGCTCGATTCATTCAATATCAACAAGTATACTAAGGCAGACTATAGCAACAACGCCACGTGGCCCGTCGATACCCTGTCCACTATTGGCAGTGTCCCTTCCACTTTGAATAAAACAGACTTCGCCAACATCACCGTTGTGGGAAGAACACAGCTGACATACAAAGGCCGCCCATTGTATTTCTTCGGGCCTGATGCAGCCAAGCGCGGAAGCAATAAAGGTATCAGCGTACCCAATGCAACCAAGCCTATTACCTGGCCTTATGCCAATGAGAATATCACTGCGGCGCCAAAGCCGTAAGAGACAAAAAGAATAATACCTTTTCAGGATCCGTATCCTAAATAACTAACGGGGTTATTGCATAGCAATAACCCTATTTTTTTATTCTACAACGTAAGAAGACAAATAAACGTTTACATATTCTTTTAATTTAAATACGTTTTTGATTACCAGGTCTTTCTATTATATTGGATGCAAATTCAATACCCCATGCCGAAGCTATACCCTGGCATCACCCAACCCGTTGGCAGAGGAAGATATTTTGTCTTCGTCCTAACTTCGGTATTCTTTCCTTTTTTCCTGCTGGCGCAGCCCACGATCACTTCCTTTGCCCCACTCTCAGGTCCCATAGGGGCAACAGTAACCATAACCGGTAGTAACTTCAGCGCTACGCCTTCATCCAATGTAGTCTACTTCGGAGCGGCCAAAGCAGCTGTAACTGCGGCCAGTACAACAAGCCTGACGGTCACCGTGCCTGCCGGCACCAGCTATGAACCAGTGACCGTCACGACTGGCGGCCTCACCGCATTTTCAACAAAGCTCTTCAATGTCACCTTTTCCGACCCGGGGCAGTTCACCGCGCAAGCCTTTGGCACGGCCCAGCCAGTATCTACCGGCAGCGTAACGCCGGTCTCCGTCTGCGCCAAAGACCTCGACGGCGATGGTAAGACAGACATCGCGGTGATCGCTGGCACTGATCTGCTTATCTATAGTAATACCAGCACGCCAGGCTATCCGTTGTTCAACGCGCTCTCGCCCCTGACTCCAGATCCTATTGATGTACCCGTGACGATCGCAGTGGGAGACCTGGATGGGGATGGCAAACCGGACCTGGTGGTTTCCATGTATGGTTCGACCACCTTCTATGCTTACCTGAATACCAGCACGCCGGGCAACATTTCATTCGCGCCGGTTCCTTTTTCGATCAATGCTTCCCTTAATACTGTAAATATGGCCATCGCCGACGTCAATGGCGACGGCAGGCCGGATATCGCCGGTTCCAGTCAGAATGGAGCAACGGGTGATGCATATGTCTACATCAATACCAGCACGCCTGGTACTATTTCTTTTCCCACCAGGACCCAATTGCCAATGTCGGGCATGGATTATCCGGGGATGATCGTCATTTCTGACCTCGATGGAGACGGCATGCCGGATCTGGCCTGTGCAGAATCCAATACCAGCCAGGTCTATCTCTACCATAATACCAGTACACCAGGCGGCACTTTTTCATTCACGACTGCACCAACTGTACCGGCTGTACCCACAGGCCCGGCGGCTGACGGCCACGGTTACCCCCCCAATCCTTTTGGCCTTGCTGCAGCCGACCTCGACGGAGATGGTAAAATGGATCTTGTGGCCAGCAATGTGTCCCAGAATGACCTTGTGCTTTTAAGGAACATCAGTACCCCGGGTAATATTGGCTTCCAGGCAGAAACAGTTATGCCCGCGGCCGTTGCAGAGCCCGGCAATATCGTGATCAGCGATCTGGATGGAGATGGACTGCCGGATGTGAGCGTTGTTGCCATTGAAAACAGCGATCAGGTCTTCGTATATCGCAATACCAGCACGCCGGGTCATATCGGTTTGGCGCCCTATGTCAACTTTCTGGCCAACTCGTCAGCGATCTGGGTGGCGGCTGCCGACCTCGACGGCGACGGCTTACCAGACCTTATCGCGGCCAACAGCGGAAGCACTTACTTTTCTGTACTGATCAATAAAAAGGCGGACGCCCTTAACATTACATCTTTTACACCGGCACATGGTCCTACCGGTACCACCATAAGCATTACCGGTACCAGCTTTACTACGGATACCAGGGTCAGCTTCGGCAACGTCGACGCGACCTCCGTTACCTTCGTATCCCCGACGAACATCACCGCAGTGGTGGGGCCCGGCGCCTCAGGCGCCGTAAAAGTAACGACCCCGACCGCCTTTGCAACAATGGATGGTTTTACCTTTGATATATTACCGCAGACAATAAACAGCTTCTCTCCGCAAACCGGCTCCACCGATACCACGGTGCTCATCAAAGGAACAGGCTTCCTGACCAATGCCATCAACGGGGTCATCTTTGGCAATACCAATGCGGCATCCTATACTATCATTTCCGACACGGTGATCTCCGCCGTCGTCGGTTCGGGTGCAACAGGTAAAATAAATGTGACATCCCTGGCGAACACCGCAGTCAGCAGCGCAGACTTTACCTACACACCAGCAGTCACCGGACCGCCTTCGGTTACCTCCTTCTCTCCGATGAGTGCAGCGCAGGGCACGGAAATTATCATCAACGGAAGTAATTTTATTAATATTACGGGCGTTACCTTTGGCGGTACACCCGCCCAGTCCTACCAGGTATATCCGGATAATACTATCCATGCGATAGTAGCAGGCGGAGCCACAGGTGATGTATCTGTCACCGGGAGCAACGGCACGGGATCTTATCCGGGATTCACTTTCATTACCGGTGCTCCACCAGCGGGTCCCCCGAGAATAACGGCCTTTTCGCCGCACAGCGCCAGCAGCGGTATGAATATCAATATAACAGGCATCAATCTGTCGGGCGTCACCATAGTTACTTTAGGCGGTTCCCTGCCCGCCGCCATTATCCCTGTGTCCGACACCCTCATTATAGCCGTGGTGGGCTCAGGAACTACTGGCCAGATAAAAGTGGCCAGCCCGGCTGGAGCAGATTCGTTGAACGGTTTTGTATATATAGTGGATACAACCCAGACAGCGCCAACCACTGGTGCCTTTCAACTGGTCCAGTTCAGCGGCGCGGTCAACAACAATCAGCCCCGCCTCAGCTGGCAGGTACGCAATGACGGAGCCATCTCCTATTATGCAGTGGAAAGGAGTGTTGATGGAAGCCAGTTCAACGTAATCGGTACTGTCCCTGTCAGTATCAAGACGGGTACCGGACACAATTATACCTTCACGGACTTCAGTCCCAGGAACGGTGTCAACTACTACCGGCTTAAAATGCAGGATACTACAACCCATTTCGTTTATAGCTCCTCGATAGCTCTGCAGCTCTCCGGCGGCTCGGCGCCCCTATTGGCCATTTATCCCAACCCGGTGAAATATGGCTTCTTCCTCGTCGACCTGCCTGCTGCAGCAAATGCTTCTGTATTCCGTCTGGCGGATTTCACCGGCAGGATTATAAAGACCCAGGCTGTCCCTGCGGGGGTCCTTCAGGTGAGGATAGATATTCCAGGCATTCCCAGAGGGACTTATCAACTAGCCTGGACCGATGGGACACGAACGGGTTATCAAACTATATTAGTTCTATAAAAAAAGACCCCGGCGAATTAACCGGGGTCTTTTTTTTATTAACGCATTGGAGACGCTATCCGATAACCTCCTGGAAACTTTGCTGAAATTCCTCTCCGTACATCTGGTGATATTCGCGGGTGAATTTTTCAAAAGCCGCCTTTGCCATCGAATGCCGGCCAAGCGAGCTGAGGCTTCTGCATTTTACCCTTAGGGCCTCTTCATTGATCGGGTCAAACAAAAAGATCCCACCCGCGATCTCCAGCAGTAATTCAGAATCGTTGGCAAAGGGTATCAGCGCTTCCGACAAAGAATCCAGCACTTTACCGGAGATCTCCGACTGAATATCATCCAGCCAGTCATAGGAAGTGTCTGTCAGAAAGGCCCCCCGGTGGATGATCTGCAGCACCTGGCGTACATGTGCCTTGTCCAGCAAATGCGGTGCCTGCAGCAGATGGAAGAATTTCGCGAGATCGATGTTGATCTCGTCGGCATGATATTGAAAGACCCACTTATCCGCTTCCTTCACAATAGCACAGGTACCCAGCCTATCCAGAATAGCCTTCAGCTTGACCATATTGACCGACCGATTGTTCTGCGCATCCTTGCTGGACTTGTCCCGCCACAGCGTGGAATATAATTTTTCTGAGGAGATGCCCTTCCCCGAGCGCAGGGAATACAGTGCGATAAGCAGGAACAGCTCCTTCAGTAGAGGCGTAAAGAGTTTTGTAAGGTCGTTGCCGCTCTTGTCTACTACCTCGAACTGACCAAAGAAAAAGATATTCGCGGTTGGGACCGACGGTGTCACCTGCAGAGGGGCCGCCTGCAGGGCCGTTGCAGAAGCTGCTGCCGCTGCCGTCAGAGCCGCAGGGGCCGGCACCAGTGGAGCCCGCTGCCCGGAAGCTTCGGCCGCAGCAACGGCAGCAGCTGCTTTTTTACGCCCGCGCAATAACCTCCATGACACTCCACCGGCAACAACAAGAACAAGCACAAGCACATACAGCCAATAGGGCTTGCTATTCGGCACAACCGGAACCGCGGCCATTACCGGGTCCGGAGGGAAAGCAATAGTATAGATCCGGACATCTGTCTTGTTTTCCTTATTGGTGTAAAAGGTGACGGCTATCAGCTTCTTGCCGGTAGTGGAGTAATACAGGTCGGCAAAACTCCGCACATCGTAAAAAGAGTAAGGGATGGTATCGCCTAGCGGCTGATAGTCCGGTGTTGTCAGAGAGCCCCTGATCAGCTGCAGGGTTGAATTGAACCGGTCATTGGGGAAGACCAGCGCATAGTAAACCTGCGCGGTATCATCGATGATCAGACTGTTGGCAAAACAGAACTGCTTTTCGGGTTCCTTCAGGTGATAGCGTATTTTAAATCGCTGGTCCCTGACACTATAGGCCACCAGATCGTAATAGTATTTTGGGTTTACCATCTGGTCACCCGTATTGCTGCCATAGCCGCCCATCAGAAAAGCCGTATCGCCCCTTGCATTGGTCCCCAGCGCTCCGAGATAATGGGGAGGCAGAATATCCCCTTTCGTCTGTACCACCTCCCATTTTTTTTGCGGGAGGTTATACCGCTGTACCAGATTTTTATAGCGGAGCTGACCATATCCTCCGATGAAATAGATGGAGGAGTCCACATGGGAAAGGAATTTATTGGCGTGCCAGAACTCTGTCAGCGGTCCCCCTGAATATTGTTTGTCCCATCGGTTTTCAGTGGGCATCCAGGTACGGACGGTCTTTTGATCGATATAACCATCATAGAACCGGCCATCTGCCGGATCGAAAACTGCCTGGTGACCAGCGGGCAGGGGTTGTTCCGGAGCGGTTATTTTTACTCCAGACAGGGAAGGACGCGCCAGGGAAAAGCTGTAGAGCGAGTCGGAGGTTATCAGATCCAGTACTTCCTTTCCCGGGTCGAAAGCCGCGGAAGGAAAGCCGTTGACCTGGAAGGCGCCGACCAACTCCCAGTTCTGGTGGCGGCTTCGGATCCAAATGGGATTGGTCACCCGGGCGAGCTTCTTTTCTACGCTGTCGTGGCATTCTTCTCCGGACGCTTCCGTGAGCGGCCAGTAATAACGCAGCCGGCGATTTTCCGTCAGCCGGATATTCCGGATGCTCATCGGCGGGATGTCTGCTGTCTGGAATTCCTCAATGCCACTCGTCCCAAACGCTATCCGGAAGCAGGGGTCGCCTTTGAATGGCGCCTTGCTCTTTCCGACCAGCCGGTGGTTGAAATAAAATTGCAGCTGTCCCTCCTTTGTCGCAAAATGTAAGGCCACCTGGTTCCACTGAGTATAAAGTCGCGGTGAATCGGCTCTGAAAGTGCCTGCTACTGTTTCCCCAATGATAAAATTAAATGTTCTGAGAGGCTGATTATAAATCAGGTCTATATTCTGATGGTCGGTCGTAACGATCCGGAAGACATACCCGAAGTAAGTCTCCATACGCGGGGCAAAAAGGAGATCGAAAGATAGCTCTGCATCCTCCCTCAAACACCATGGTTCTGCGGGGCTAAGATTCAGGCCTGTCCTCTTCTCCTGTACGACCTCATGGCTGGCGAACTGTAATCCATAAGATTGTGAATGTCCTGCATAATTAAAGAATGCGAGCAATATGACGAAGCAAACAGCTATTTTCATGATCACACTGGAAAAAAATAAAAATACACTTTTTTCCCTATTTCATCCAGTTGTCTGTCAGAACGTTATCTTTTCGACCTATTCCCACTTCCAGTTCAGCACCTCCGGCATGTCCAGTCCTTCCTGGTTGATGTATGTACGGTGACGGATCAGCATATCCTGCATTTCCTGTTTCAGATAAGCACATTTCTCTCCCAGCTCCGGGAGGCGGGCGATGACATCCATCACCAGGTGGAACCGATCCATATCATTCAGTACGGTCATGTCAAAAGGTGTTGTGATAGTGCCTTCCTCCTTATAGCCGCGGACATGCAGGTTGCCATGGTTCGTACGGCGATACGTCAGCCGGTGTATCAGCCAGGGATATCCATGATAAGCAAAGATGACAGGTTTGTCGCGGGTAAAGAGCAGATCGAAATCGGAATCGCTAAGTCCATGCGGGTGCTCGGTCTGCGGCTGCAATTTCATGAGATCGACAACATTGACCATCCGGATCTTCAGGTCGGGTAGCTTTTTGCGAAGGATGGAGATGGCTGCCAGCGTCTCCAGGGTAGGTACATCCCCTGCAGCCGCCATCACCACGTCCGGCTCACTCTCCTGGTCATTGCTTGCCCAGCTCCAGATGCCCACCCCTTTGGAACAATGCAGGACGGCCTCGTCCATGTTGAGCCACTGGGGAGCAGGATGCTTACCTGCCACTACTACATTAACATAATGGCGGCTCCGCAGACAATGGTCTATCGTAGAGAGCAGGCAGTTGGCGTCGGGCGGAAGATAGACGCGCACGATCTCTGCCTTTTTATTGATCACATGATCGATAAAGCCGGGGTCCTGGTGAGTGAACCCGTTGTGATCCTGGCGCCACACGTGCGAGGCCAGCAAATAATTCAGCGAGGCTATCTTACGACGCCACGGGATATGCGAAGTAACTTTCAGCCATTTGGCATGCTGGTTGAACATCGAGTCGATAATGTGTATAAAAGCTTCGTAGCTGTTGAGCAGGCCATGCCGGCCCGTCAGCAGGTAACCCTCCAGCCAGCCTTCGCACTGGTGTTCGCTGAGAACCTCCATTACCCGCCCGTCGGTACTGAGGAATTGATCCTGCTCTGTCCGGTCGGCCTCCCACTGGCGGTTGGTCGATTGGAATACCGCGTCTAATTTGTTGGAGAGGGTTTCGTCGGGACCAAAAAGACGAAAGTTGCGCTGTTCCTGGTTGAGACGGATGACGGCCGCCAGGAATTCCCCCAGTATGCTCGTATCGGAAGCCTTAGCTTTGCCAGGACCGGTCACCTTGAATGCAAAATCCCGGAAATCCGGCATCTTCAGGTCCACCAGCAGCAGACCGCCATTGGCATTCGGATTGGCCCCCATTCGACGCTGGCCCAGGGGCGCCAGTTCGGCAAGCTCTTCCAGCAAGGCTCCCTTTTCATCAAACAGCTCTTCCGGCTTATAGCTCTTCATCCAGGCTTCCAGCTGCTTTAGCTGTTCATGGTTGCCGGCAGGATCAGGTATCGGCACCTGGTGGGCGCGGAAGGAGCCTTCAACCGGAAGGCCATTCACCGTTTTGGGACCCGTCCATCCTTTGGGCGTTCGAAGCACCAGCATTGGCCAACGGGGACGTTGGGCCTCTCCTGTGCCGGAGCCAGTCACCCATCCCCCCTCATTCCGCGCCTTTTCGCGGATCTGCCGGATATCCTCCATGATCTCATCCAACGCAGCGGCCATCGCTGGGTGCATTTTCTCCGGATCATCCCCTTCCACAAAGCGCGGCTCCCACCCATACCCCTTGAACAGCTGTTCCAGCTCTTCGTGGCTGATCCTTGCCAGGATGGTTGGATTGGCGATCTTAAACCCGTTCAGATGCAGTATAGGCAATACCGTCCCATCGGTCACCGGGTTGAGGAATTTATTGGAATGCCAGGCCGTAGCAAGCGGCCCCGTCTCTGCCTCCCCATCCCCGATGACACATGCCGCGATCAGGTTGGGATTGTCAAAGACAGCGCCAAAAGCATGACTTAGGGAATAACCCAGCTCCCCGCCTTCGTGTATCGAGCCCGGGCATTCCGGTGAGACATGGCTGGGAATACCTCCCGGGAAAGAGAATTGTTTGAACAGCTTACACAGACCTTCTTCATCCCGGCTGATGCTCGGATAGACTTCCGAATAAGTGCCTTCCAGATAGGTATTGGCGACCAGCGCGGGTCCTCCATGACCGGGTCCGGCGATGTAGATCATATCCAGATCATTCTGCCGGATAAGCCGGTTGAGATGAACATAAATGAAGTTCTGTCCGGGAGAGGTGCCCCAATGCCCCAGTAATAAGTGTTTGATATGTTCGGCGGCCAGCGGCTCTGTCAAAAGAGGGTTGGCCTTCAAATACATCTGCCCTATGGACAGATAGTTGGCTGCACGCCAGTAGGCATGCATTTTTCTTAAAAGGTCATGCGAAGCCGGGTTCTGTGATGTTGGCATAAATTTTTATTAAAGGTTCCTGATCGTTTTGCTACTCTTTATTGCTGTTCCAGAAGCTGGTTAACGCTGCGCGCGATCATCCATTCCTCATCTGTAGGGATGGCATATACCGCGGTGCGGCTTTCTTTGGCGCCTATCGACATCACGTTGCTTCCATTTGCCCCGCTGCTTTCATTTGTCCCGCTGCTTCCATTTGCCCCAGGGTCCAGGCTGATGCCAAGATAGTCGAGGCCCGAACAGATCCGGGAGCGTATGACAGCCGACCTCTCCCCTATGCCGCCGGTGAACACAAGGGCATCCAGGCCGCCAAGGACGGCGGAAAAGGCCCCGATGCTCTTTTTGACCTGATAGCAAAAAAGACCCACAGCTTCTGCGGCACGCTGATCGCTGCTTTCCCGGGCCAGAAGGTCCTGCATATCGGAGCTGGTAGCAGAGACTCCCAGCAGACCGGATTCATGATTTACCAGCTGGCTGAATTGTGCGGGAGTAAGCCGCTCGTTCTGCAGCAGATACCAGATCGCGCCAGGGTCCAGATCACCTGTGCGGGTGCCCATGACGATCCCCCCGGTGGGAGTGAAACCCATGGTAGTGTCGATGCTGACCCCGTCTTTTACCGCTGCCAGGCTGGCGCCGCTGCCCAGATGAGCAATGACAACAGATCCCCGGGCAACGGCTATGTCGATACGGGTAAGCTCTTCCATTATATAGGCATATGATAGTCCGTGAAAACCATATCGCTGCAAGCCGGCCTTGTCATAACGGCGCGGAAGAGGGAGCAGCTTCGCCAGCCGTGGCAGCGTGGCGTGAAAGGCCGTGTCGAAACAGGCCACCTGCGGGGTATCCGGTTCTTTGCTGCGGAACAGCTCTATCAGATCGATCTCACCGGGAAGATGATCCGGATCATAGCCTCTTATCTTTTTTAATTCTTCCAGCAGCGGGTCGTCGATAAATGCAGCCTGCCGATGCTGCAGACCATGAACTACGCGGTGACCGACGCCGGCCAGGGGCCCGGCGGCCTGCTTCTCCAGCCAGTCAAGCAGGAAGGCCGCCGCTTCCCGGGGAGTACCCGCTTCCACCGCCAGCTCGCCCTCTTTATTTCGGGTATCCTTATATGTTAGCTTCGATCCCGGTAGTCCGATCCTGTCTATCTTGCCGGATAGCGATTTCACAAGCGGCAGTCCCTGTCCCACCCCATACAAGGAGAATTTTATACTGGACGACCCGCCATTGACAGCCAGAATATTTTTATTTTCGGGAGGCATAATTTAATTAAAGTTAGCTACCTTGTAATGTTGTTTAGAAAGATTGCCACCATATTATTGTTATCCTTTCTGTTCTTCAATTGGGTAGGTTACTGGCTTTTCATCTCCTGGTTCGAAAGCCATGTGAAGTCTAAGCTGGAGCTAAGGCTGGAAAATGACCAATACGACCCCAGCCAACTGGTCCATGTCAAAATATCCGCGGGCCGTCTACCCTATAGCAATTCATCGGCAGGTTTCGAACGCGCCGATGGACAGGTGGACATCGGCCTCATCCATTACAGATGTGTCGGCAAAAGGTTGTACAATGATTCGGTTGAATTTTTGTGTCTTCCCGACCGGGAAACCAATCGCTTGCGTACGGCAAGAGACGATTTTTTCAGCCTTGTAAACGACCTGCAAAATGCAGGCCATACCAAAGCCCCGGCCTCAACCGGGAAAACGGGCAGTAATATCCTAAAAGTTTGTTATCTCGAAGATCACTATCTTGCTGTATCTTGTTTCCCTGGCGATACGGTACATCCTATGGCTTATCTTCCCTCGCCCCTGCCGGCCGGATACACGCTTTTGAGAAAGCTGCCTCCCCGGCCGGAAGGGATAGTATGACACCTTATCTCTTTTATCAATTAATTTACAGCCAATAACCCATACATGATCGTCATGAACCGAGCTTTATTAATCGCCTGCGTGGCGATGTCTCTTTCCGCTTGCCATTTTACCAACGATTACGAAAAGATCTTTAAGGACCCTCTCATCTATTCCCATACCGTTCATGAGCTGAACACCGTTGTCATGGGGAATAATTTCGGTCCTATTGTAGCATCCCGCAATTACCTCTATGCCGCAGTTGCCGGATATGAGGTCATCGCCGCCGGTTACCCTGCCAGCTATATTTCCCTGGCCGGCCAGTTGCACGGGTTAAAGCCCATACCCCAGCCAGCCCCCGGCTCCAGGATCAATTTTGAGCTGGCTTCCCTGCTTGCGTATTGCAAGTTGGGAGAGGCCGTCACCTTCCCGGAAGGAAGCATGCGTCTCTATGTCGACAGCTTAAAAAAACTGGCCAAAGATCATGGTATGCCTTCCGATATGATCGAGGCCTCTACGACCTATGCCGACTCGGTAGGCCTTGCCGTGATGGCCTGGAGCAAAAAGGATAATTATGCCCAGACAAGAGGTGCCACAGAATACATGGTCAACGATTCACCCGGCCGATGGGTACCCACACCACCGGCTTATACCCCGGCTATGGAACCCCATTGGCGTGAGATCCGTTTTGTCATTGTGGACAGTATCAGGCAGTTCATTCCACACCCGCCGTATGCCTTTAATGTGACGGACCCAAAAGCACCTTATTACCAGGAAGTAAAGAAGATCCAGCAAAAAGGCGACAGCCTTTCCGAAGAAGAGATCTGGATCGCTGATTTCTGGGACGATAATCCATTCAAATTGAATGTCAGCGGCCACCTTATGTTTGGCACGAAGAAGTTCTCTCCTGCCGGCCATTGGATGAGCATTACCGGTATCGCCGCTCAAAAAGCCGGCGCTGACTTCAATACTACCGTTGCAGCTTATGCCAAAACGGCCGTCGCCCTTTTCGATGCCTTTATCGAATGCTGGAATATCAAGTATACCTACAATACCTTAAGACCGGAAACCGCCATCAACAAATATTTCGATCCCAACTGGCGTCCACACCTGCAGACACCTCCCTTTCCGGAATATACCTGCGGGCATTGCACCATCTCTGCCTCGGCTGCAGAAGCGCTGACAAGTGTCTTTGGTGATAACTTCGCCTATACCGATACAACGGAGCTGGAATTTGGTATCAAAAGCAGGAGCTACACATCGTTCCGGGATGCCGCTTCAGAGACCGAACGCTCCCGTTTTTACGGTGGTATACACTATGAATATTCCACGAAAGTGAGCCATAAAATGGGTTCGCAGATCGGCGAACTGGTAGCGGATAAGTTGAAGATGAAGAAGTGAGATCATGGGCCCCAAAAAAGTAAAAACTCACCGGTATGGGGCCGGTGAGTTTCCTGGTTTGAGCACTAAGCTGTCTCCAGAAAATCAGCCGCTTCTTTTACAAAACGATCGGCATACTGATAGATGGCGCCATGGCCGGAGTCAGCGTAGAGGCTCAACCTTGCGTTTGGCAGGCGTTGGAACAGGTTGTAGGAGTTGATGGTAGGGAACATAATATCGTTATTACCATTTATAATCAGCGAAGGCTGTTTTATCCGGCTGAGCTCATCATTGACATTCTTATCTTGTGCCGCCCAACCCAGGATGGACATTACCTGTGCCTGAATGGAGGGCATGCCCGTCGCGGGAACGCGATCTTCCTTTCTCTTTTTGACCCTTGCCAGCGACTGCCGTCCAAGAGCGATGCTTTCCGGGGTTTTCGAATAGAACAAGAAGAGCCTCGGGTCTTCAGGTGCCGTAGCAAATGCTTCCTTCATGATGTTCGGCAGATTGGACAATCCTTCGCCGCCTTTAAGACTGGTAGCCGCCAGGATAAGCTTTCCCACCAGTTCCGGCGTATCCAGGGCAATCTGCTGAGCCACAAACCCACCCATTGAAAAACCCAGCAGGTTTACTTTAGTGAATCCCAGTGCTTTGATAACTGCCGTAGCATCATTGGCCATTGCCTTGATGTTGTCAGGCGTCTGTCCACCCGAGGCGCCAATGCCCTTGTTGTCCAGCAGGACCACTTTGAAATGCTGCGCGAGCCCGTTGGTCACCTGGGGATCCCAGTCATCGATCGTCGCGGTAAAGTGATGCAAAAAGACGAGGGGAATGCCTGTTTCCTTACCGAATATCCGGTACGCATACCGGGTGCCGCCTACTTCGATAAACTGCGTGGCTGCTGTCTGGTGAAGATCGGGAACTGCTGCTGATGTTTGCGTTGCTGTGTTTGACATGACTTAAATTTTAAATTATTAGTGAAATGTATTAAATGCTTATTTGTCTTTTAATATCGCCTATCGTTATAAATATACTAAATAGTATATTTTGTGTCCCATGCTGTTCGCCGGTCAATCCGATTTTTAAACAATTATACTTTTTAGTATATTTTATAGGAAAAAAAATTATTGCATGCTGTAGCTATCCAGCTCTGCCTTGAAATTCCTGATCAGATCACGCATGGGTTTAATATCATTCATCACCCGGCACATAACTGTTGCTCCCTCTACTGCAGCAAACAGTTTGAAGGCGAATGAAGCGGCATCCAGAGCCTTGGATAACTCTCCGTCCCTTATTCCATTCACCAGGACTTTAGTCAATGTATCCTTCGTATTGCGAAATATCCCGGCAACCTGCTGTTTGACCACGGCCTGATTGTCATCCGCCTCTACCGCTGAATTGAACAGCGGACAGCCACCCTCAAAATAGGTATTCAATGGATCTTTATTAAAATCCAGGTAAGCGTGTATCTTTTCCCTGGCTGTCTTCCCTTTGCTTATTGCCTGAAACGTCGCGGTACTGATTTTTTTCAGGAGATAATCCGTCGTTTGCAGCGCCAGGTCCTCCTTATTCACAAAATGACTGTAAATGCTGCCCTTGGTAAGCTTAGTGGCCGCAAGCACATCATCTATATTGGTCCCTTCAATACCCTTAGCGTTGAAAATAGGAGCAGCTTTCTCCAGTATGAATTGTTTCGTTCTTTCCGCTTTCGTTGCCATTTCATTTGCTTTGACAATACAAAAATATACTAAAAAGTATATTTTACAAAAAAAATCTTTTTCCCGATGCCGCGCGATTGCGCGGAGCGATCAAAGATGCGGCTGCGGCGGCCGGTTCGGCGCCTCAAAATTATTGGCGCCGTGCAAGTGCAGCTTCCGGCGATAAACCTTACTCCCGCTCGACACATACAACACATCAAAGTCAGGTCCTCCGAAACATACATTTGACGCCTGCCCGGAAGGTAAAGGCAAAATAGCATTGACGCGGCCGATCGGGTCCAGGATCTGTATCCCAAGCGTGCTGGCAACATAGACACGGCCTTCACGGTCGCATTTCAATCCATCCGGCCAGGCATTTTCCCCTTTGTCCGGCACGTGCAACCAGCCGTAACGCTGCTTGTTGAATAGGCTGCCATCCGGGCGGATGGAGTAAGACCATATCCAGTGGGAAGCACTTTCAGCTACATATAGCTGCGTCTGATCGGGTGTGAGACAAAGCCCGTTGATAAAATGGAGTCCAGAGTCCACTACTACCTTCTCCCCTCCCGGCCGGATGAGATAGAGACGACTGGGTTTTTCCGTCCCGTTTGGCGAAGTGACATATACGTTGCCGTTACGCGTAACGAGAAGGTCATTACCATCGATCTCCGAGGCTATGACGCTGACCTTGCCTGCAGCGTTATAACGCAGCACCTGCCTGGTCGCACCAGCCACTTCATACCTGTCCCCATCCGGACCGAAAGAAGTCCCGCTGGCTCTTTTCGCATCGGTACTGAACAAGATAACTTTGCCGTCGGCCCCTACCCGGTAGGTCTTCGAAGCCGGGATATCCTGGTAGAAAACATTCCCGCCGGCGTCTGCCGCCGTGCCTTCGGTAAAACCATATCCTTCTCCTACCAGCTCCCATTCCTGGCCGGGGATCAGGATATCATGCAGCACCTGGTTGGAGGAATTTCCCTTCGCAACCGGCCGCGGCCAGTCTTTCCAAAGCCAGCGCATCGCCTCCGGGAAAAGCGATGTCCCCTGTGCGCCGCTGTGCGAGCCTTCTCCCCAGGCATGATGTACTTCATATCCCGAAAAGGTCAGCGCTCTTTCCATCATTTCATTCGCCTTATACCAGTCACCTCCATAAATATTCAGATCATTGGAGCCATCCTGTAAGAAGATACGGATAGGTTTGGGCTCATATTTCCGGATAAGGGTCGGATACCTGTCGCCTCCACGGAGCCCTACATAGGTACCGATGGCGCTGAACACCCGCGAAAAAGCGTCAGGTCTTTCCCAGGCCGCGGTAAATGCAGCAATAGCGCCGCTGCTCGATCCGCCAATGGCGCGGTCATTTCCATTACGGGACAGGTGAATAGCCCTGCCATCACCAGCCTGGTGTCTTTCTACATCGGGTAAGATCTCATCGAGAATAAATCGCACGTAGTTATCTCCAAGGCCGTCGTATTCGAAGCTGCGGTTGAACCGGTCCAGCGCCGCAGCGGTATCGGATGCTATCACCCGCCCGGGTTGGATAAAGACACCGATAGTAACAGGTATTTCGCGGCTGTTGATGAGGTTGTCAAAAACCACAGGCGCCTTCCATTGGATCCCGTCCTGGTTGACATATACGCAGGCGGGACGATCGGGCCGGTACTGGGCCGGGATATAGATCCAATAGTCACGCCGGGTACCCGGGAAAACAGAAGAATGATCGAAGCTGCATTTGATCACCTCTCCTTTCGGTACTCCCGCATGCTCTACCGATGCGGAGTCGATCTGATATTTTTCTACGGGCTGCTGCGCAAAGGCTCCCGCATGTAGCAGGAGCCCTGTGCCTATATAAGCGATCGCTAGTATTTTTTTCATATCCGGAAAATACACAATTCTCCGGATCATTGCCAACTCAGTCTAAACTGAGCAGGCCACCATGCTGCCCCGGGGCAACAGAGGCGGGTGGGTCCGCATACCGGCACCTATTCCCAATGCGGCAACCCGGCCGCAGCCAGATAATGCTGACTGGCTTCATCCTCAGGCTCCAGTGATACCGATTCCGTACCTGTCTTTTTCATGCCCCAGCCAAATACCAGCGGCAAAATAAACAAGGCCGCAAAGGTCGAGGCGATCAAACCCCCGATAACGGCCCTTCCCAGCGGAGAGGTCTGGTCACCGGCTTCGCCAAGCCCGCTTGCCATGGGGATCATCCCTACCACCATCGCCAGCGCAGTCATCATGATAGGGCGAAGCCTCAGCGCAGCCGCTTCGCGGGCTGATAACAGGGCATCCCCATTGTGCTTGCGCAGCTGTTCGGCATTGGTGATCAGCAATACGGCGTTGGAGATCGATACTCCAACCGACATGATGATGCCCATATAGGACTGCAGGTTCAGCGTGGAGCCCGTCGCCAGCAGGAGCAGCAGCGAGCCCAATACTACCGCAGGCACAGTGGCCAGTACGATAGCAGACACTTTGAATGACTGGAAGTTGGCCGCCAGCATAAGAAAGATAACGATAATGGCCACCAGCAGACCGCTTTGCAGGCTGTCCAATGTCTCGGTCAACGTCTGGCTCATGCCGATGGGCTCGACGGTAAGACCACGGGGCAGAGGCCCCAGGGCGGCTATGGCCTTTTGCACGTCCACCGTGGCCGATCCAAGGTCCTTGTTGTTCAGATTGGCGGTGACAGACAGTACAGGAACGGCTCCCAGGTTGTCATTCTCACCATAAGTAGTATCCTCTTTTATACTGGCCACGTCGCCCAGTGTAGGCCGGGAAGCATTGCGGAGTAAAGGTATCTCCCCGATGTCGCTGAGGCTTTTCATCTTGTTCTCCGGTATTTCGACCTGAACGTTATAGCTGTTGTTCCCTTTTTCATCGATCCAGATATTCTTTTCCGTATAACGCGAAGAAGAGGTGGATGCGGTCATTGAACGGGATACATCATCCATCGTTACCCCCAGCTGAGCGGCACGAACCCTGTCCACTTCAATATTTATAGCAGGATATTTATTCGATTGCCCCAGCTGTATGTCCCGCAGATAGGATATTTTACTCAGCTCTGCCATCAGCTTTTGCGCGTAGAGCTCATTATTCTGCTTGTTCCGCCCGGAAAACCGTACTTCGACCGGCGTCGGCGAACCCTGGCTCAGGATCTTGTCTGTAAGCTCTATAGGTTCAAAGGAAAGCCTGACATCCGGCATCTGATCTCCCACCTGGGCTCTGATCTTCTCTTTGAGGTTGTCGAGATTGATCTTGTAATCCTCTTTCAATGCTACCTGGAGTACCGCCTCCTGGGGTCCCGCCATCCACAGATAGATGGGATTTACGGAGAACAACGACGGATGCTGGCCAACGTACGCGGAAGTGATAGAGACATTTTCCGGACCGACGATGTTCTTGATGATGCCGACCGTATTCAGCGTCTTTTCCTCTGTTCGCTCGATACGCGTGCCGTCAGGCGCACGAAGTCTTACCTGGAACTGTGTGCCATTGACTTTGGGCAGAACGTCCTTTCCGATGCGCCCAAGCAGCAGAACGGCCGCGCCCGTCGTAAGGACCAGGTAAGTAAGCACGATAGGCATGCGATAGGGCATCATACGATCGATGAACCGGAGAAAACGACCCCTGATCTTGTCGAAACGGGTCATCTTTCCACCTTTGCCATGCCCCTCATGCAACATCTTTTCCTTTTCTTCCGTGCTCTCTCCCTCTTTTGAGATGGCAGGATGTACGAAATCCGGGTGCTGGCTTTTGTGTACTTTCATGATCCAGTTGGCCATTACCGGCACAAAGGTCTGAGCCAGGAAATAGGAGATGATCATGCTAAACCCAATGGCCAGGGCCAGGGGAAGGAAGAGCGAGCCTGGGATACCCCCCATCGTAAAGGCAGGGGCAAAAACGGCTAATATGCAAAACAGGATCAGCAGCTTCGGGAAGGCTATTTCCTTACAGGCATCCCAGATCGCCAGTCTTTTTGGTTTGCCCATGTCCAGGTGCTGGTGAATATTTTCTATCGTCACGGTACTCTCATCGACCAATATCCCGATGGCCAGCGCAAGCCCGCTCAGCGTCATGATATTGATCGTCTGGCCGAAAAGACTGAGGAACAGTATCCCGGAAATGATGGACGTTGGGATGGTCATGATCACGATCAGCGCCCCGCGGAGGTCACCCAGGAACAATAATACCATGAGACCGGTAAGCACGGCACCTATCGCGCCTTCAGAAATAAGACTCTTAACCGAATTGATGACATACACGGATTGATCGAAGGCATAGGTCAGGTGTACGTCTTCCGGCAGCTGCGCCTGGATCTTCGGGATCGCTGCTTTCAGTTTTTGCACGACTTCCCAGGTGGAAGCATCGGCGCTTTTGGCAATGCTGAGATAAACCGAGCGCTTGCCATTGACCAGCCCATATCCCACCGTCAGGTCCGCCGCGTCTTCTACCGTTGCCACATCCCTCAGGTAAAGGTTCTGAACGCCCCCCAGGTACAAGGGGATATTGGCGAAGTCCTTCACCGAATGTATCGTCGTATTGATGGGCGTAATATAGTTCTTGTCGCCAATGCGCACATTGCCGGATGGCGAGGTCTGGTTATTGATGCGAAGTGCGGCTACCAGCTGGTCAGGCGTCAGGTTATGCGCCCGCAGGAGTTCCGGATCGGCTTTTATGACAACGGTACGGACGTTCCCTCCGAACGGAGGAGCAGATAACAGACCCGGTATCTGTGTAAAGGAAGCGCGGACATATACGTTGGCCAGGTCAGCCAGCTCGTTGTTGCTTCTTTTTTCGCTGCTGAGGACCAGCTCACCGACCGGCAAGGTAGAGGCATCAAACCGAATAATAAAAGGAGGATTGGAGCCGGGCGGGAACAAGGCCTGGGCCCTGTTGCTGACAATGCTGACCTCGGCGGCAGCCTGCGCCATATTGGTGCCCGGATAAAAGTTCAATTTGATCAGGGTAAGACCTTGTACGTTCTTAGTTTCTATGCTCTTTATGCCGTTTACATATAATAATACATTAACATATTGCTTGGCAAAGAAAGTTTCCATTTGGGTAGGCGTGTATCCGCCAAATGGATGGGCTATATATAATACGGGCAGGTCAAGCTTGGGGAAGATATCCACACGGATGGTCCGCAAGGCGCCAAGACCAAAAAAGAAAAGAGCAGCAACCATTACCAGAATGGTAATTGGCTTGCGTAAGGCGAAAAGGATCAATTTCATACACTGTAATTAATTGGCTCAGGAATGGATGATTTCCACTGGCGCAATCGGGAGTATAGGCAGACCGTTCTGTCTGTAAATGGCCTGGGATAGCCGCAGGCATGTCAGGATAGGCACGTTTTACAAGGGCACTCTTTCTATAGGATGGTCTCTGCTATTGTTTTGGCCTTTTCCGCTGCTTCGGAGCTGCGATACATCGCTCCTATGGCAACTCCACCTTCCAGCAACAAAAAGAGGGTGTCAGCCAGCTTTTCATTGTCAAGGATCGAACGCCGCTCTGTAGTCTGAGAGACAAGATCATAAATAACATTCCGCAACCGCTGCTTGTGCGTCCTGACCCGGGAGAGCACCTCCTGGTCGTCACTGGCTTCGGCAGCTATCTTGTTAAAGTGGCAGCCCTTATATTTCAATTTTACCTGCCGCTGGATGCGGAAGTCAAATATGGCCAGTAATTTCTCCCGTGCACCGGCAATCGGCTTCAGAAAAGCGTCCAGCTCGGCAAACCACGAAGCATGCGTGCTGTCCAGATAGGCCAGCAACAGATCGGTCTTGGAAGGGTAATGATTATAAAGCGAGGCCCGGGCAATATCCGCCTCCTCGATGATTTGATTGATACCCGTCACATGGTACCCCTGATCGTAAAACAGGCGCGAGGCCGTCCCAAGGATCCTTTCTTTTACCGCTGATTCCTTCATATGATACAAAGATACGCTTTTCAACAAAACAGACAACTCTGTCTACCTGCTAACCTAATTTTTTGTTGCAGGCATAAAAATTAAGTAGAACCACTTATAAGAAATAAGAACCTTACACGTTATTGATATGACCGCAATAACCTATATGAGCTAAACCTTATCCTAAGTCATTATCCAATAGCAGTATGAGAAAAGGACTTGTCGCAGCCTGGCTTATCTTCCTGTTCGCCGGCATAACCTTCATTTTCTGGCGTAACGAATGGAAGTATCATTTACCAACTCCGGTTCCCGCAAATTATCACCCTATAGCCCGCGGCGCCCTGGTTGCCCTGCCCACGCCGGCCGACAAATTACTGGCCGGAAAACCCTTGTTCCTTCATTTCTTCAATCCCGACTGTCCCTGCTCCCGTTTCAACATGCCCCAATTCGCGGCGCTGGTGAAACGATATGCCAGTCAGGCCGACTTTGCCATTGTAGTAATGAGTCCAAAAAAGTTTACGTCTCAGCAACTGCAGAAAAAATTCGACCTGCCCTACCCCATCCCGGTATTGTCGGATTCGGCAGTGGCCGCAGCCTGTGGCGTGTATTCAACACCGCAAGCCGTCATCATCGATACCAGCCATCAGCTGTTCTATCGCGGCAATTACAACCGCAGCCGGTACTGCAGCGATGAAAAGACAGGGTATGCCCGCCTGGCGCTGGATGGCCTCCTTCACCGGGACTATTCTCAAATCTTCAGCCCTCTGGCCCTGAAAGCCTATGGTTGTGAATTACCAACCTGCAGCAAATGAAGCCAGCACCTTACATAATAACCAATACGCCCAGTAACCTGCAGGAACAAACAGCTTTTTTTCAGGGCGAGGTCAAACGACGAAGCGACAAGCTCATGAATTATTTCCTGCTGGGCTTCTTCGTGATCGGCTTGCTGTTGGCCCATTATTACGATACCGGGAATATTGCCCTTGGAGTAGGGGGATTGTCGCTTGTCGCCTATTATTCGGTGAAATTCTTTCTCCCGGGGTCCGATCTCTATCAATACGTGCTCAGCGCTGTGCTGGCCATTTTTATGGCGCAATATATTTATCAGATGCATGGCCTCTTCGAGATGCATTTCTTTGCTTTCGTCGGCAGTACCATCCTCATCACCTATCAGAAATGGAAATTACAGATCCCCCTGCTGATCATTATCATAGCGCATCACGCCGTCTTTAACTATCTCCAATATACAGGCAACGCCGTGTATTTTAGCCAGCTGGACTACCTGAGTCTGCAAACCTTTATTATCCATATTATTCTTGCGGGCATCATTGTCTTCATCTGTGGGTTATGGGCCTTTCAGCTGAAAAAAGCAGGACAGATACAGATCGCCCAGACCGTACGTATGGCTTCCCTTCAACGCGAAGCCATCGTGCTGCTCGAACGCAAACGTAGCGAAGACGAGCTGGAAGCAGCCTACCTGAAAGCTGAAGCAGCCCGCCAGGAAGCCGAACGGGCAAACCGTGCCAAAAGTATTTTCCTGGCTACTATGAGCCACGAGATCCGGACTCCGATGAACGGGGTTATCGGCATGTCCGCCCTGCTGGCAGAAACCCCGCTCAACGATCAGCAGCGGACCTATACCGAGACCATCACCACCTGTGGAGAAACCCTGCTCAATGTGATCAATGATATCCTTGACTTTTCAAAGATCGAGTCCGGCAGCATGGAGCTGGAAGAAGAAGATTTCGACCTGCACAGCTGCATCGAGAATATCCTCGATCTCTTCAGCGCCCGCGCCGCGAGAACAGGTATCGAGCTGCTTTACCAGGTTGACCGCGATGTCCCGCTGTATATCCGGGGCGACGATCACAGGTTACGTCAGATCCTGACCAATCTCGTTGGAAACGCGATGAAGTTTACCGAACAGGGAGAGGTCTTCATCGGGGTAAGGCTGCTGGAAACATCCCTCGCAGGCTGGCTGACCCTGGGTTTTGAGGTCAGGGATACAGGCATCGGCATTCCGCCGGAAAAAATGGATCGCCTGTTCAAGGCATTCTCCCAGGTCGACTCATCCACCACCCGAAAATATGGCGGCACCGGACTTGGTCTGGCCATTTCCGAACAGCTGGTCCGGCTGATGGGCGGCGGGATCAGCGCCGTAAGCCGGCCTGGCGCAGGCAGCACATTTTCTTTTACGATCCGCACCAGCGCAGGTGTCGACAAAGTTCCGCCCTTGTCCATCAACGGGCTTTCCGAACATGCTGGCAAACGGGTCCTCATCGTGGATGATAACCTGACCAACCGGACCATTCTGAAGAGCCAGCTGGAATTCTGGAACCTGGCGCCCGTTCTGGCGGCTTCAGGCGTAGAGGCGCTGAACATCCTGTCTACAGACAGCCATTATGACCTGGTAGTAACGGATATGCAAATGCCTTTTATGGATGGCATCCGCCTGTCCCAGTCTATCCGTGACCGTCATCCGCAAATGCCGATCATCCTGCTCAGTTCGGTGGGCGATGAATATAAGAAACATCACAACGACCTGTTCAGCGCCGTCATGACCAAACCGATCAAACAGCAGGCGATGTATAAGCAGATCCTTTCCGGTTTGCAGAACCAGGGCCTGACCGGCGGGGAAGAGAGACCGGTAAAGCCCCGTTTGCCAGAAGACCTGGCGACTACCTTTCCATTAAAGGTCCTTATAGCAGAAGACAACGAGATCAACCAGCAGGTAATCCTCTTTACCCTACAGAAGCTGGGGTATGAACCTCTCGTCGTGGAGAATGGCCGGCTAGCCCTGGAAGCAGTGACCAGCACCGCCTTCGACATCATCTTCATGGATCTCCAGATGCCGGAGATGGATGGTCTGGAATCGACCCGCCAGATCCGTAAGGCAAAGTTGTCCGAACAGCCTGTTATCATCGCGCTGACCGCCAATACGATGGAAGGAGATGAGGAAGAGTGTCTGCAGGCAGGGATGAACGACTATATCGGCAAGCCGGTGAAACTCGAAGAACTGGTCGGGAAACTCAGAAAATGGGCGCTCCACCGCAGGAGATCTTAGCTGCAGCGCCCTGAATTGCCTAATTACCAAATAGTTTCTTCAGTTGTTTGTCCAGGGCCCTTGGTTCAGGATTAATAGCTATTGCCCTCCCTTCCTTATCCAGCAACAGTGTAAAAGGAATAGACTCGACACCATACCCTCCTGCCACATCGGAAAAATTCCCCGTCCCGCTATACGTATCCAATACCTGTTTCCAGGGCATCTGCTCCTGTCCCATTGCCCTCTTCCAGGCTTCCGGATGTGCATCCGCGGAAACACTCACGATCTCCAGTCCCGCAGCATGATATTGGGCATAGAGCTCCTTGAGATGCGGGATCTCCGCCCTGCATGGCATACACCAGGATGCCCAGAAGTCAACAAGAACAACTTGTCCGCGAAGAGAGGAAAGCCGCAGGCTTTCGCCGGCCGGCGTCGGCAGCGTAAAGTCGGCCGCTTCCTTGTGTAATTTCGGGGGGGTGATCTTTTGCGCAAAGCCGCTGGTCGTCACAACCTGCAAAAGACAAAACAGAAGTAACTGCTGAAGTTTCATAAGATGGATCATATTTTAATATCGACGGTCTTCCTCCTCGGCGGAAAACACTTCGTATTGTCACACACCTGGTAATAAAGCCCGCACCGGATAGTGGAGCCTGGCTTCACCCGGGAACAATCAACTGCAAGTGAGAACCGCACCTTCCCCTCATAGACAAAGATACCATCATTTCCCGGGAAAGGCAAGCCCGCCGAGCTCTGCCATTCCTTGTCCGAAACGGCGCCCTCCGGCAGGTCAAGCAGCATCTCGGTCTGCACAAAAGGGGCATCTTTACCGACATAGGCATAGATATGCCAGCCTTTGAGGATGTCGGCATCGATGACAAGCCGTCCCTTTTCCAGTCTTCCCTCGATTGCCACCGGATCGGCTGACGTCGGAACGGTTCCCAGGGCCTTCGCTGGAGCAGGCTGCACCGGAGGAGCCACGGGGGCCGCCGCCGCATACGTATTCACTACAAATTTAAACCCACCGGATTCCGTATAGAACAGCCGGCTCTTATTTTCCGTCAGCCAGCGTCGCCAGAGAGCAGCCGTGGCAAAAGACTCCATCGTATATCGTCTCAGCACCCGCATAGCCCTTGCCGTGTCCTTACCGCTTTCCAGCAGACCAATACATTTCTCCAGTATGGCTACCTTCCTGTTAGATAAGCCCAGGTGCTGCGCATCGGCATCCAACTGAAGGCTGTATCCGTCGCGAGGATAATAATATTCGTAGTTGTCCCGGTAGTATTTCCGGTACAGGTCCGTATGGGTGCCGAATTTTGCAAAAAGTTCATCGCCCGCAAACCCCTTGATATAGTCCTCGAAACTTTCCACGGCATCAGTCATCGGCATTTTCAGGAACATTTCATTTCCATGTCCTATATCTTTACCTGCGGTCTTCTCAGCGCGCAGCGAGTCCTGCATCCTTTTCAGCCGGAGATTGCCTTCCCGGCGGGATGTTATGGCCTTGTCATATACCGAACGGTCGATGCGATAGATAAGCTCGTCGAGGAGCTCCCTTGTTTCTACCTGCACCTTTTTAACAAGAGCCGTTTGATGGTCAAATTTTTTGATATAACAGATGGTGTTCACAAAAACCTGGTTGGCTTCTTCGGTCATATATTCGGGTGAACCGGAGAAACCCCACATAAAATAATTTCCCTGCCGCCCCAGCGCCACAGCCTCGGCATTCTTCATACATACGCCTCCGGAGATCGACTCTGCATCCGGGGAGTCGTCAAACCCCTCTCCATGAGCTACCATTCCTATCAGATAAGGGTCGCCGACATATCCCTGCGTATTCACCTGCCACATAGGCATGACCGGGGGAGTGGTCGCCCCCTGGAAACCGTTGTAAAAGGAAGGAGGCGTCGTCTTTTGGACAAGGGTCAGATGTACCTCGTTAGGGATATGAAAAATGGCATGGCCGGTGCGGATATTCAGCGCATCTGCATCAAGACATTGACAATACCAGTCGAACTTAAGACCGATCGGCATCCCTACAAGAGGAGCCATAGCATGCATCAGGATCATCGGCCGGTCAAAGCCGGCAGGCAGCGATACAGGCCCCGCATCCATTATCGTCACATCAGCCGAGTCGGAAAGCTTTGCCGAGTAATCCCGAACGTCTACCGTCCTGACCATCATAAAATTCTTTTCCAGGAATTTCCGCCAGTCGTTCATACGATTCTGATGAACGAGCCGGAGAACGCTGTCGGACTTTGTCATATAGACCTGCTTCTCCGGCAAGGGCCTGTCAGGACTATACCCCACATAAAGTATTTTCAGCGGAATCTGCCCGGAAGTACCGGCCACAGGGCCAAAGATCTCCGCACGCTTTTTATTCAGCGTTTCGCCAACCAGTCCCGTTGCCACTATCTTTCCCTGCGGGTCCACCAGGAAACTGGAAGGTACAGCCGAGATGCCATAGAGCTTTCCGGCCTCGTTGCTCCAGCCTTTCAGATCGGAGACCTGCAGCCAGGGCAGACCATCCTTTGCGATGGCATCCACCCATTTCTTTTTATTGTCGTCAAGAGAGACAGAGATAACCTCAAACCCTTTACCCTTATACAACTGGTATTGTTTTTTCAGGTTGGGATTCTCTGCCCGGCAGGGACTACACCAGCTGGCCCAAAAATCTACCAGGACATATTTTCCTCTCAGGCGGGACAAGGTCAGTGACTGCCCCGCCGTGTCCGGCTGGGTGAAGTCGGGCGCCATGGAACCGGCGACTACCGCAGTCAATGCTGCCATCTTTTCATCCAGCTTTTTACCGGCAAAAGAGAGGCGCAGGGATTCGTCCAGTGTTGCGAAGATCGTCCTTGAACGGAGTGCGCCCGCCGCATCCTGGGTTTGCTCCGTCAGCGCAACAACACTAAAAAAATCATGCGGGTGCGTCTTTGCAAATTCCAGCTCCCGGCCGGCCCTTTCGGCTACACGCTGCCTGAACCGGCGGTCTACGGCATGAAAATAAGCTGTGTCCTTTTTTTGTTCTTCTGTCCCCTTGTTGAAGTCGGCATTGGCTGCCTTATTCAGGTCCATAATACTGCCTCCGATAAAGACATTGTAGGCGTTATAGGCGTCATTGACCGGTGAGCCGGTAATGACCGCATTACTCAGCGAATCTTTGGACCGGAGGTTTATATGCTCAGGACCGATAAAAAAATAGATCGCTTCCCCCCCACCGTAGATGGCCTTTTCTTTGCCTTCGCCTTTTGGAGCCAACGCCATACGGACCGCTCCGGGCCCGTTGACCTTTCCAGCAAAGGAAAATTGGCCATCCACCAATACAGCAGAGTCGGAATGGCTTGTCTCCCCTTCCATGTGATCGAAATAGATCTTTGCCGGCGCATTGAAATGCCCGATCCGGCCTTTCAGGGTAAAGTCCTGAGCCCTGGCAAACAGCGGTAACAAACCCGCTAATAATAATAATTTCCTGATCATACTTTGTTTAGTTAGTGCGAACATATACATCCTTCGGAGAGCCGGGAATATTATCGATACGACGGATGACGTCACCATATTTGCCGGTGCTGACATCCAGGAAAAAGACCGATCCATCCACACCCGTGGTCAGCGTATTTCCATCTGCAGAAGCTTTCAGCATCGTGATCGCCTTTCCACCGAAATCGGTCGTCAGCGGCCTGAACGACTGGTTGGTCGGGTTGTATTCGTAAATAGTGGAACCCGAAGTAAAAAAGAAGATCTCCTTTGGCGAGCTGGCCCATTTCGTATCCGCCTTTATCAGATCCTGGCGGGCGAAAGGCCGCTTGTGTATCGGGTTGACATAAATGGGCCCCTGGAAGTAAGTGCCAAATTCCAGCTCATAGACAGAGTCATTCGCCGCCTTGCCAAACATATAACAGTTGGCCTGATTGATCTGCTCAAAATCCAGCATGTCCAATCCTACATTTGTCGGATCAAAGGAAGGCGAAGTAACCGTATCGATATAACCCGGGCCGATATAGGCCGGCAGCCCGAAGTTGGTAAAGGCGACGACCTGTTTCTTATTGGCTTCATATCCCAGGTAATACCCGGGGCCCAGCGGGTCGAAGATGACCTGTGGGAAAAGCTGGTAGTCTCCGGTAGCCGGTGATCCGAATTGCCCATAGATATCCGAGAAATATGCCGTCTGCCAGGCGCCCTGCCAAAGCTGTCCGTTGAGTACACCTTCCAGCACACCCTTCCCGGGATCATTGAAGAGCTGTCCGGGAGTGATGCCTGACGGAGTAGTAAAGAAGTTCTGCTTCAACGTCCTGATCGGCAGCAGGGTATTAGGATCGATCTGTACACCGGGATCGCTGCCCTGCGAGCAAATTATCCAGTAATTGAACAACGCCCCGTTGTTGAGATCGACATTGAACATCGGGATCAGCTGCTGCGCATTAGCGGGAAGATCCGTTCCGTTCAGCGTCTTGTAGATCCGAAGCTGCATGCTGCTGTCGGGGAGCACAAAGGATAATTGCGAGATCCCCGCTTCCTGGCTCAGGATCAATATGCCTTTTCCATAGATTGTAGTCCCCTGGACAATAAAGTCGTAGAAGTATTTTTGCCCGTTGGTGCTGTCAGTCACTGTCAGCTTGCCATTATAGCGGCCGGCAGGCAGTGTAAAAATAAGCTTTAACTGTGCGCCGGTCGAGACGATCGGCGGAGTAAGGATCCCTGTCTGGAGCGCCCAGGCATAACCGAGCACATGCGACTTATCGGAGATGGTTACTTTTGGATCGATGACCAGCGTATCCCCCAGGATGGCATTGTAGACCGTATCCAGGTGGACTACCGGCATCGGCGGAAGATGATAAGTATAATTTCCATTATCCTTCTTGCAGGAGCTCACGGAAAGACCGATGCCTGCCAGAGCCAATATATAAAAAAAGAGTCGTTTCATTTTTTAAGCTTTTAATTAGGGGTGACATATCCTCCGGCCTTCTGGACAAAATAATAGCGGTTGGCAGATGGATCGAAGATTACCTGGATTCTGCTGGAGGGAGTGAGACTATTATAAAAATACCAGGTTCCGTCATTCTGGGGATCTAATACATATCCGCGGTTGGGGTTCTTCGTTATCCAGCCTACCGGGTCATTGATAAGATCGTTCATCAGCCCGATATAATAAAGGGACTGGGGAGCAAACAAGCCGTAAGTAGCATCGTCATTGGCCAGTTGGGTGACACCATTTGTAGCTATGATGAACAGTTCGAACTTCTCATCCGAATAATTTGTCATCCACCGATCCCACCAGTCCGGCTTTTCAAGTTTATTGGAGATAATAACCCTGGCCCTGATAACATCGGGCATCTGTACACCCAGATCGGATGTGGCCACCAGCTCCAGGTTTAGCGTGACGGAGTGCTGCGTCAGCAGCGTATCATTGTTGAGCAGTATGATGGGCAGCCAGGCAGTACCGCTATCCGGCGCTATGGCATAGGAAGGCTGCAGCGCTACATAGTCCAGACCGGCAACAGCCGTAGTACCGCTGTCCGTCACTGCCACTTTATAGGACACTCCTTTGGGAGCACGGTTGCCCGAGATACTGATCGGCAGATAAATAGTGTCAACAAGCACTCCCGGAGTATAGGCGAAGGTATAGGTCACGCTGTCTTTACCGTTGCTAAAATTAAAAAAAACATTGTTCCGGGTTTGCTGGTAAAGCGGCAGCGCCTCTTTATGACAGCTGGCCATTACCGTTGTAAGCAGCAGTACTCCCAGTATAGTTTTGATGATATTCATTTCAAATCTCGTTTAATCATTAAATTGAATTCTTTTATCGGCCTCCAAACTCGATCTCGTTGATCGGCAGCGGCAATACAAAAACTTTGTTGGTAGGCGCATTGACAATACCGGTCGGTCCGACGATGCCTCTATTCAAGCGTTTGTACATGTAAAAGATCTGGCCTTCGCCGACAAATTCCTTTCTTGCCTCTTTGATCAGCGCTGTTATAAAATCGGCAGATGAGCTGACCTGTAAGGGGACGACATTACGCGCGGCGCATACGGTGTCGACGTAACTGGCGGCTTTTACCGGATCGATATCATAGGAAGACTCCGCAGCTATATAATACATTTCGCTAAGCCGGAGGGCCGGGGCAACGATAGAATCCAGGTTGCTGTTGGGATCCCGGCTGTATTTCGAGAAATACAGGCTGACATCCGGAGTGAACCATTGTTTAAATCGCAGATCACCGGCTCCTACCCCTGCGGTCTCATAGATCAGGTTGCCCATATCGTTCGTCATGTGCAGGGAATTTTCCTTTGCGCCGAATTGTTTGTTCAAGGTATCTTTCAGCGTTGGAATGGACCAGGAGAACAACAGCTCTTTGAAAAGTATCTTGTCCCTTTTCGTAGGATCGGGGGCGTTGAGATCGCCCTGGCTGGTAAAGGGGAATTTCCTCGAATTGATCACTTCCAACGCATTGCTCAATGCGTTTGCTTTGTCATTCATATAGAGGTAAACCCTCGCCAGCTCTCCGCAGACGGCATAATAGTTCAGCCGGTTTCTCCGGTTTTGCAGGAAGAGGTTTGGCGACCTGGTTTCCGAGCTGGTATCACTGGAATAGCCCACGATATAGGAGGCATTGAGAATAGGATCTACCTGGCGCAGCAGCGTCTTTGCGTCATTCAGGTCTTTTAAAGTCTGTTTAATGACATCGGCAACAGTAGAGCTCGGAGTGACCTTGTTGGAAAAAGTGGTGACATAGGGAATAGCCGCGGTGCCGGCGCCGGTAAGATAAGAGGGACCAAAAAGCCGAAGTGCGTCAAAATGCATATAGGCCCGCAAGGCCAGTGCCTCGCCCTTTATCAGCGGATATTCGGCAGCAGGCAGGACCTTGCCGGAATCGATGTATTTCAGCAGCAGGTTATCGTTGGCAATGGCATTGTAAAGCCCGCTCCAGATACCGTCTTTCCGGCTAATAAAATTCTGGTCCCCATAATTATACAGGATCGTCTGCAGGTAGTTCAGAAAGTAGTCGGCGTTGGGCGCCACCGTCCAGTCCTGGGCCAGCACATCCGGCAGACCCATAGTCAATTCTGTGCCATAAAGATCACTCTGGCTGCACCGGGTATACACACCATTCAGCGCCTGTTCATACCCCTGGGGGGTGCTGAACAGCTGATCGGCGGCTACCTGGGATTGTGGTTTGACATCAAGATATTTTTTGCAGGAGCTGCCCAGCAGCATCAGCGGCAACAGGTATATAATTAATCTCTTCATGAGTAGTCAGTTTAAAAGCTTGTTTGAATGGAAAAGGTAAAGCTCCGCGCATAGGGATATTCTGTACCTCGCTCGATCTTTTCCGTTGACCAGAAATATACTTCATTCGCCGTCAGGGCTACCCGCAGGTTCTTCATCGACAAACGGGAATAGATCCGCTTGCTGAAATCATATGAGAGGTATACTGAGCTCAGGTCCAGCGTACTCAGATTCTGTATGAATCGGCTTGTCGGATAAGTCACCGAAAGATCGGAGATGCTTTTGAACTGGGCATGATCGCCGGGGTTCTTCCAGCGGCCGGACAAGGCGCGGCTGTCGACATTGTAACGGGGGTTGGCATCATCCACACGGTCGGCAAGGGTCTGGTTATAGTCTTTGGCCCCGATGGTGGTCATGAAAATGGTATTGAACTGAAACCCCTTATAGGACATTGCGGTACCGAACGAGCCTTGCACCTTTGGCGTCGGATCCGCCAGTGGTGCGATATCCTTGACATCATAGGTATAGGTATGTGTGCCGTCTCTCTTTATGAAGATCTCCTTCCCATTTTCCGGATCGATCCCCAGCGAACGGACAGCATAGATCTCGTTGATCGACTGTCCTTCCTGGTAATGCAGCAAAGGAGTAGTCCTCAGAGACGAATCGGCCTGCTGCGCCTGGTTGGCCTTGTCATTGTAAGAGGTCAGGGAATTGGAGATCTTTTTGATGACATTGGTATTATGAACCAGGTTCGCAAATACGCTGACATTCCAGTCCCGGTTGTGGAAGGCTGTTACCTTAAAATTCAGCTCCCATCCTTTATTGGCCATATCACCCAGGTTATCCGTGTAGGACGAGAAACCGGCTGAAGGCGGCAGCTGGATATCCGCCAGCGTACCCTTCGTCAGCTTGTAATAGTAGCGGGGTGAGATGATGATGCGGTCTTTAAAAAGACCAAGGTCCATACCGGCGTCATAGTTGTGCGTCTGCTGCCATTTCAGGTTTTCGTTGCCATAGTTGTTGGCAACGGCGCCGACACCGGTACTATACCAGTTGGTGGTATAATAGTTGTAAGTAGTTTGCGCCATATAGGGAGGAAAAGAGACCGACCCCGTAAGACCGGTGCTGGCCCTAAGCCTCAGCTGGCTGACAACGGTATTGCGAAAGAAATCTTCTTTATGAACATTCCAGCCGATCCCCGCCGCCCAGGATGGCGCGACACGGTTGTTCTCCCCGAAGAGCGAAGAGCCATCGGCCCGCACGGACAGGTCCAGCAGGTATTTGTTCAGCCACGAGTAGTTGGCGTTCAAAAAACTACCGACCAGTCTTTGCTGGGAATAATCCCCGCCCGGCGTATGCCCCGGATAATAACTCGCCGCAAAGCCGATATTGGAAAACCGGTCGCTGGCGAACCCAGCCGCCTCAAATGACTTGAAATCTGTCGAATAGGTGCGGGCATTGGCGCCCAGCGCTATGTTGAAGAACTGGGATCCTATCTGCTGGTTATAGTTCAGCGTCATGCTTCCGTCGAAAGTATTCTCGGCATTCGTTGAATAATAATAATATCCTCTTTTACTCGCATCGTTGGGAGCGTAGAAATAGAACGTATTGCTCAGCGGGGAGATAAACCAGTCCTGCGTAGAATTCTTCCGGTCATAGCTGATCACACTGCGCAGCCGCAGACCACGGGCGATGTTCCACTCCGCTGAAAAATTATCGGTGAACTCCAGGTAAGCCGATTTATTAAAGCTGCCCAGCGTGGACTCGAACATCGGGTTCAGCACCTGGGTATATTGGTATTGGTTACCACTCAGGTTCCTATCCTGTATCCAGGTGTCGACATTTTGAACGATATGTCCAAGACTGTCGGTCTTTGCGTAATAAGGGTTCATCCGGACATAGTCGGCAAAATTGCCATAGGGCGATTCCTTCGAATTGACCTGCTGGACCGACAGCACATTCTTAAAGATAAATTTCGAGGTCGGGCTATAGGAGAGATCGACAGCCAGCCCATAGCGGTCGCGGCCGGATCCTTTCATGACACCGGGAGCGGTCTGATATTGCAGATCGATGCCATATCGTACCTGTGGAGTACCGCCTTCCACGAACAGGGAATGCTTACTTCCAAAGGCATTTCGTAAAGGCTGCGCCAACCAATCGGTATTCACACCGCTGAGGATCTCCAGCTTTTTTTGATAATAGTCCCGGTCCAGCTGGTCCTGGCTCTGAAGGGAGTTGTTAGCCGTATAAAGCCCCGCGAGACTTTCATACTGAAGTTTCTGGCTGGCATTCAGCACATGATAGGCAGAAAGATCCGGTGCCGAAGGCGTCAGCTCGTAATTATAATAGACCGACAACTTGCCTTCTTTTGGCGCCTTGGTGGTGATGACCATAACGCCATTGGCCGCACGCGAACCATAGACAGCCGTAGCAGCAGCATCCTTTAATAAAGTGATGGACTGGATCCGGTTGACGTCGAGGTCATATACTTTTTCGAGTGTTACCTCATAACCGTCCAGGATAAAAGTAGGCAGGTTGACATTGCTCGACAGATCGGTACGGGACAACACAGCGCTGCTGCCGGTTGGCAGAGCAGTCGATCCGCGGACATTGATGCTGGGCAGTACATTTGGATTGGAGCCCTGCAGATTGTTGGTGGCGATACTAAAGGAAGGGTCGAAGGCCTGCAGGCTTTGAAGGATATTGTTCGGATTGACCTTTTTTAATTCTTCCCCCGATACGGTGATGGCA
>DATJJA010000122.1:0-25190 GCA_035492595.1 Puia sp. | reverse complement strand
GTGATCATTCCCGCCCGGCTGATAGCGGGGCAGGCTTTTTCCGTTATGTCCGTAAAAATGCCCTTATTATTGTGCAGGATAAAGCTACGGGGCGGCAACGGGTATTTGCCTGAGACCCGGCCGCCGATAAAAATATCCGGCTGTCCATCGCCATCCAGGTCGCCGATACTTACACAGCCCGCGCTGGTCTTCACCTGGGAAGGTATCGCGTCCTTCGCCAGCGTGAAATGACCTTTGCTGTCATTCAGATACAGCCGTGGGATATAGTTCACTGAATTTTCCTCATAAAGCCTGTCACCGCAGGTGACCAGCAAATCAAGATCCCCATCCCCGTCAGCATCGAACAGGACGTTATCCATGTCTTCCTGCAGTTTGATACTGTCTGACAGATTTTGGGAGACAAACCGGCCATCCCGTTGCTGGATAAAAAATTTACCGGAAAAATTAAATGCGCCGCCGATAAAGAAATCCATCAGCCCGTCATTATTGATGTCCCCAGTGGCGATAAAAGGTCCCAGTTGAGAATATTTTTGCGGCAGCAGGATCTGGTCCGCGAAGTCATTGTAACTATTGTCCTTATGTCGATAGAGAATATTCGTTGCGGCGGCGGCTTCCGTGAAAAGAAGGGGTTGCCGATCAGCCGGAGCGGATTTTTCGCCTGTTGGCGGAGAGGGCCGGGAGGCATTTTTTTGTTCAAGGATCAGCAGCGTATCCGTCTGTAAATCACGTATGGACTGTCTTTTGTCGTCCGGCCAGTTGATTACCACGGAGTCGATCCGGGCATTCGATCCAATCCCGAATAAAAGGGTCTGGTCCACTGACGAAAAATAACCCCGAACGGGACTTTGTTCCTGCATTTGAATGTTGCCCCCCGCGGATACCCATACTTTGGCTCCAAATCCTGCTCCGTTGTCCTTGTCTCCCTTCAGTAGTACCTTAATAAAATGCCTGCTGACGGGTTTATCTTTTTGGATGGTGTTATTGATAAATACAAAGGGTTCTTTATCGATGTTATTCACGACCAGGTCGAGGTCCCCGTCGTTATCAAGGTCTACGTAGGCAGCGCCGCCGGACATGGATGGGATATCGATGCCCGCCGGCTCAGAAGCATTGTCAAAATGATAATTTCCCTGGTTCAGGTAGAGATAATTCTTCAGGTTAATATGATCCAGCGAAGCGAGCTTGTCCCGGATCAGCCTGTGCTGTTCCTCCCGGGTTTTCGCCGCAGAAAAGACGGTATTGCTGAAATCCAGGAAATCGGCATTGATAAAATCCCTACCTATGCCGTTGGTGATATGCATGTCCTTCCACCCGTCATTGTCGAAATCGGCCAACAGCACGCTCCAGCTCCAGTCCGTGGCGGATATGCCCGCCATTTGTCCTATCTCGCTAAAGAAAGGAATACTGGTATCTCCTTTCTGATAGTTACCATTATTCAGCTGCAGCATATTGCGCATAAATTGGGGCTCATAACCCAGGGTACGTTCCAGCCGGTACCGTTCGTAGTTCATGAAGGAGAAACCCATCTTTTTACGACGGTTGTATTCCGGCAGCATGTCAAGCGAAACGATATCCGGAAGACCGTCGTTATTGAGATCTGCCACGTCGACGCCCATCGTAGAATAACTGCTGTGCCGGAGGGAGGTGCCGAGGCGATCTGTAAATGTCCCGTTCCTGTTATTAAGCCATAACAGGTCATCCGATACAAAGTCATCACCGACATAGATATCAGGCCAGCCATCCCCATTCAGGTCGCTGGCGACCACACCCAGGCCGTACCCGCAATCCTTAATATTTGCCTCCTTCGTGACATCGGTGTAGGATGGATGGCCCAGACCCCTGCTATCTCCATCATTCCTGTACAATTTATCGTTTGCCGGCGAATGGCCGCTGAGATCTTTTGGATAAACGGTGTTGGCATTGGGACCGTTGAGGAGATAGCGGCCAAGGTACATATCGAGGTCTCCGTCTTTGTCATAATCGAAGAAAACGGCGTGGGTGCAATAGCCGGAATCTGCCAACCCGTATTCAGCTGCCTCCTCCCTGAAGGTGAGGTTGTGCTGGTTTATGAAAAGGAGGTTCTTTGCGGGGTGCAGGAGATCCTTTCCGAAAGCGCAGATATATATATCGTCATAACCATCGCCGTTAATATCCACTATGCTGACACCTGTGGCCCAAATACCGGTGGAGAGGCCTGCCTTTTCGGTGATATCCTCGAAAGTGTTGTGCCCCTTATTGATATAGAGCCGGCAACTGGTCTGGTTCCCGGTGAAAAAAATGTCCTTTTGCCCGTCATGGTTGAAATCTCCGATGCCAACACCTCCGCCCATATAGCCAAACTCATCTATAAAGGAGCCGGCTGAATCCTCTTCACTGATATCATTCCTAAAATGGATACCTGTCTGTGCAGGCGTGAGAGAAGTAAACAGGGGTGTATCCTGCCTGTGCTTACAGGAGGCGATCAGCAGCGGGGACAAGTATAATAGCGTTTTAATCATCTTTTTGGCGAGCAGCTTATCAGGCCCGGCCCTTTGGAAAGGAAATCCAGCCGGGCGAGCTTGTAGGTGCCAAACGTGCTGTCTCCTTCTGTTATCTTTATATTTGTATCGATCGGCAGATTCTCAAATGTCTGCGTCTTACCTGTTACAGGCCATTTTATCTCGATCTTTTCGATGGCTGCAGCTTGTCCTATCCCAATATGCTGACACAGTGGATTGGAACCAAAACTTCCGCCGGAATTTACATCCCGGTAGACAGATCGTTGAATATTGTTCTCTTTGAAAATTATTTTTATTCGTGCGCCGATGGCTGCCTTGTTGGAAATAGTGCCCTGCAATGAAATATTTATCCAGTGATTGCTGTTCTGACCCGGGTTGAGATAAAGAGAGTTTTCATAAGCATCTCCGGTATATGCCCCGCCCATTTTTATATAGATATCTTCATTGCCATCATTGTCAAGATCCGCAAACGATACAGCATGTCCTTTTTGCAAATTACCTACACGCGCAGAACTGGTGACATCCAAAAAGCGGGTGCCATTTATATTCTTAAACAGTTTATTGGGTACAGCTGATTTTAGCTGCGGGTTGCCCGTGCCAAGATAAAAATCCAAATAGCCGTCGTTGTCGATATCCCCGAAATTTGCGCCCATCGCAAAGGCAATTTTATTCAATCCCACTTTGGCAGACACGTCTTCAAAGGTGCCATCATGTCGATTTCTGAACAGGAAAACTTTGCCTGCATTGCCTATAGGGAACTGGATGGCCTCTGCAGCCCCATAATAGGAAAGAGATTGGGTAAATTCATAACCGCATACAAGAATGTCGAGCCAACCGTCATTGTCATAGTCCCAAAACCAGGTGGGGAAAGTACGTACTTTATTATTGCTGAGCCCTGCCGCTCCGCTCACATCTGTAAATTTTACGGGGCCATTTTTGACCGACTCGTTTTTCAGTAAAATTTTATTCCCGTTCAAGGTGGAAAGGAAGATATCGGTCAGCCCGTCATTGTTATAGTCGCCTGAAGTAACCCCTTTTACAAATGCGGTTACGGCACAGCCGGCGCGGGACGCTATTTCGGTAAAAGTCCCGTTCTTGTTATTGATATACAGCTGGCATGGATGAGCCTCGCCTTTTGGATCCGACTCATTGCCTATATAGACGTCCAGCCAGCCGTCATTATTAAAGTCTGCCCAGGTGGCTGTTTGAGAGGGATGAAAGGAGAGCAGCCCACTTTCTTTTGTAACATCGGTGAATGTCCCGTCCCCATTGTTCCTCAACAGAGAATTTGGATTTTTTCCAAATTTGCCTTTCCATCCGCCCCTTAATACAAAAATATCTTTGAACCCGTCGTTGTTATAATCCGTTTGTATTATATGCAATCCGCCGGTCAGATATCCAAGCCCTGAGGAGTCAGAAATATCCGTAAATGTTCCGTTAGCATTATTCCGATAATAGCGCATCGGTTCTGCCAGTGACCAGCTGCTCAGGACAATATCGGGATAACCGTCGTTATTGAAATCATCGACAATACATCCTCCGGCAATACATTTATAATTCAACCCCAGGTTGGCGGCTACATCCCTGAAGGGTTTTACGATGTGCGTGCTGTCGTCTTCCTTTATATTCAGAAGATATTGTGGAGGCACCTCCGACGGATATCCGCCGGTGGCCATATAGGCAATATTCAGCAGCCATCTTGATTCCAGGTCATTACGATCGTCGGCCAATATTATTTTGTAGAGGTCGATAGCCTTTTCCGCGCCCGTTTTGTCCTGATGCTGACCGCCTTTTGAAATGGGGAATATACAGGATTCGCCGGTGTGGTTATGGATGCAATTTATCCTTTCGCCCGACCTTAGATAAGCGACAGCCAACTCTTTCATGATCGATTGTCTTTGCTCAACGTTGCCCACGGACACTTTGTCAAGCAAATCCTGGAAGAGGACGATCGCATCTTTTTCGTCCCCCAGTTGCAGGAGCGCGTTCGCTTTATCCCGCAACGCCTTTAGGATGGCATCGTTATTGGAGGGGTTATTTAAAACAGAGTCGCAAAACCTTATTTTAGCTTCGGGGGAAAAGATATTTTCGGGGTTGTTGTCGTAATTTTTTGCTGCCAGCAGCAGGTCGATCATTGCCTGATTGGGGATCGGCTTGTGTTGTTTACAGGAGACGAATGGCAGTAGCAGCGTAAGCAGCAGCAGGTATGATCTGATCCGTTTAATTGCTGTTAGTTTTCGGTGAAGATAATAGAATAAAATAGAGGCTAACCCGTAGCCCCTATTTTATTGAAGACTAAATTACTTAATTTAATAATGGGTTTGTCGAAGTTTCAGATGCCGGATAGGGGAAAAATTCCACCTGGGCCGGTTTCGGGTCAGGCCGGATGGATGGATAATATCCTTTCTTTCTCCATCTCAACATATCGATATTACTCAGTTCCTCTCCGGCCAGCTCGACGGCTCTTTCATGCATTACTGCTGCCAATGCTTCATTCTTTGAAGTACAAGTTACTGCCGGCATATGGACGCTGGGGCGAGCCCTGACCTCGTTGATATAGCTTGCTGCCTGAGCGGGCGTTCCTACCTCCGCTTCGCATTCCGCCAGCATGAGAAGGACATCGGCATAACGGATCAGCCGCTGGTTTACACCATCCGGGTGAAAGCCATCGTTGGTCCAATCCAATACGGAATATTTGTGATAAACCCTTTTTAATATGACGCCTTTATGGATGCTGGAATCCACATTCATATCTTCTTTCTTAAGCGCGACACCGGTTGCGGTACCTCCCTTGGTCAGGATATTGTCGCCGACTTCATAAAAAGTGAATTTATACCTGGGGTCTCCGGTCTCGAATTCATCGAGTATTGAATTGGAAGGAATTACATTACCCCAGACGATGCCATACTCCTGGCTTCGCATGATGCTGACGTCGGCATTGGCGCCTTCCCCTGTATAGCCCCAGTTGAAATTGTTATCTCCCTTGTCGACAAAAGCAACTTCAAAAATAGATTCCGCGTTGAATTCATGGCCTTGCGTCAGTACGCCTGTCGCATCCTTGACATCGCCATCGAAATTATCTAAAAAATTGGGGACCAGGCTGTATTTACCGTAGACCTGCAAAAGGGCTGCCTTGGCGGCTGTATAATTACCGTTCTGCATTTGAACCCGTCCCAACAATGCGTTGGCTGCACCGCTGGAAGCGCGTCCCTTCTGGGCCGGGGTGGCGGGCAATTTGGCCACCGCATCCGTAAGATCTTTGATGATCAGGGTATATACATCCGCGGCGGGTGATTTCCCTTTATATCCGGTGGCAGTGGTTATAGGATCCGTGTAGATCGGCACATCGCCCCACATGGTCACCAGCTCAAAATAGGCCCAGGCGCGCAGGAATTCCGCTTCGCCAACCGTCACGTCCCTCAGGGCGGTATTGTCCGTGACGCCAGGGGCGCTGGCAAGGACCTGGTTAACGCGGTTGATCATTTGATAGGTACCGGTCCAGACGCTGGTCATTACGGCATTGGAGGGGGCGGGAGAGGGTTGTTTTAACAGCTCGGCCCTGGGCGCCTCCAGCTGGGCGCCTCCGGCCCAGGTTTCCGCTCCCCTCATATCATGGGTGAAAAACCATTCGCGTCCAACCAGGTTACCCGACCGCAAGCTGGAATAGACGGCATTTACACCATTTTGCAGCTCTGTCGCCACCTTAAAATAGCTGTCTGTGGTGGGATTGTTTTTATCCAACACGTTGAGCTTTTTGGTACAGGCAATAAGAACAGCTATGAACAGGATAACTGTCATCAGCGCCAGATTTATATATCGTCTCATATTAGTTTTTTTAAATTCTTTCTTTATTGTTGATTTAAAAATTCGCCTGGATGCCAACCTGGTAAGCCTTTGGCTGTGGGTAGACGGCATAGTCGATACCGTTGGTCAGGGATGAGGAGCCTGGCGCCCTGTTACCGACTTCCGGGTCATAACCGGTGTATTTCGTAACGGTGAATACATTTTGTGCTGAAACATAGATCCGGATATTTTTGATAACCCCATTTCCGGCTGTTTGTAAAAATTTTCCGGGCACGTTATAACCTATCATCACATTTTTCAGACGCAGGTAGGAGCCGTCCTCGATAAATCGTGATGAGGTGCGTGCGTTCTGATTAGGGTCGGAGGATATGGCGCGCGGAATATTCGTATTGGTGTTGGTGGGTGTCCATGCCCGCAGCACTTGTGTGCCGGCGTTAAAGAACCGCACCATACCTTCCGTGGCCCCTCGTACAGCGTTGTATATCTTGTTGCCCTGGACGCCCTGGAAGAATACAGATGCGTCAAAGCCGGCGTAATTAGCCCCCAGGTTAAACGAATAGCTGAACTTAGGGATGAAGCTGCCTAAATAGGTGCGGTCATTAGCGTCAATTTTCCCGTCCCCGTTGACGTCCTTGAATTTAAGATCCCCGGGCCCGGTTCCGGCCAACTGGGTAGCATGTTTTTTTATATCCGCTGAATCCTGGAAGATACCTTCCACCTGCCATCCGTAAAAAGATTGAATGGGGTGGCCGGGGGCCGTATTGGTAATATTGTAGCCTTCGCTGAGATCCACGTCGGACCCCGCTTCAATATTGGGAGTGCCGGTAGACAGGGAAATCACTTTGTTGGTAATAAAGCTGATGTTGCCGCTGGCATTCCATTTAAAATTACCCACGCGTTTGAAGTATCCCAATTGCAATTCAATACCGTTGTTGGTCATAGCGGCAATGTTCAAGGGAACCGTGGAGGTCAGAAAGCCCATCGATGGGGCCAATGGGGCGGCCAATATCAGGTTATCTGTTCTGCGCCGGTAATATTCGGCGGTAAGGGTGACACTATTATTCCACAAACCCAGGTCCAGGCCGATATTGAGCTGCTTTGTTTTTTCCCAATATAAATTCTTATTTCCAAGGCCCTGGATGGAAGAGGAGGCGCCGGCAGTGAGCGAATTATCAAAGGGATAGTAAGCGCTGTTGGCAAAAACGGTTTGTTGCCAGACCGTATTACCCAATACCGTTCCGCTGAGGCCGGTAACCCCATAGCCACCCCGCAATTTCAGTTCAGATATCAATGATTGTTCTCTCATGAACTTTTCCTGGTCGATCCTCCATCCGATGGAACCGGAAGGGAAGGTGCCATATTTGTTGCCGGGAGCCCAAACGGAGAGGCCATCTCGGCGAATGGCCGCGCTCAACAGATATTTACCAGCATATTCATAATTAATACGGCCGATATAAGATAGAATGGCATTTTCACCAATCAAGGTCTGGACGGATGTGTTTTGCGCATTGTTCAGGGTTCGAAGCGAGTTGGACAACTGATTGCCATTCGCATTTTCATTATGTGTCGTTTGGCCCTGGTACTCATAAACGGCGATGGCATTGACGTGATGGTTGCCAAAAGTCTTGTCGAAGGAGAGTTGTTCCGTATATAACTGAACCGTGGAAAGGGAGCGGTTGTTCGTGATGGTAGCCAGCGACGCACTGGACCCGGCGACTGTCCCGCCGTCGTTGAAAATGGGTGAGAAACGGTAGTCCAGTCCGTTGGCATAATCTATTCCGAAGGTAGAGCGGAATTTCAGCCATCTGGTAAAGGCTACTTCCAGGTAGGCAGTTCCCAATATCTTCAGCGTCGTCCTGTTACCAGGGTTTTTTATGGTCGCATCTTCGACGGGGTTGGTCGGATCGCCTCCATCCAGAACGGAGTTTACGCCTCTGAACCCATCGCTGGTAGTAGGGTCATAAACGGGGATATGCGGCATCATTTTGATCACATTCACCAGATTGGTCCGGGTACCTGTCTCATTGTTATCGTAGGCCTGGTTGCCATAAGACAAGTATAGGTTCTCGCCGAAGGTGAATGCTTTGCCGATGATATGGTCTGCATTCAGGCGGAAATTATAACGGCGGTAGCCTACATGAGGCGCTATGCCGGATTGGTCCAGATAACCGGCGGAAGCATAGAAACGGGACATGGCATTACCACCGCTCAACCCTATATTGTGCTGGGTCATGGCCCCATGTTTGAAATAAGCGTCCTGCCAATCGGTGTTGGTTTGACCGTAAGTTTGCGTGGCGCCTGCGTATATCGGCTGATCGACAGTAGGGGCCGTAAGTCTGGGGACCTGGCTCCCTCTGTAAGCAACGGCGTATTGCTCAAACTGGGATGTATTGAGCAAACTGAGCCTTTTTGTAACATCCTGGGTGCCATAATAAGAATCCAGACTAACATTGATCTTGCTGTCCCTCCTGCCTTTTTTGGTGGTGATCATGATCACCCCATTGGTTGCCCTGGAACCATAAATGGCGGCAGCGGATGCATCTTTTAAAACGTCCAGCGATTCGATGTCCCTGGTATCGATGGTCGAAAGATCGCCTGTCGGGAATCCGTCGATGACGTACAACGGGTTGGAAGCATAGGATATCGAGCTGATGCCCCGGATGGTAACGATGGGCTCCGTTCCGGGACTTCCGTTGTTGGTCACGGATACACCGGGGACCCGGCCCTGCAGCGCCTGCTGTACGCTGACCACAGGAAGTTCTTTCAGGGTGGCGCCGCTGACGGTCGATACAGCCGCGGTTACAGAACTCCGTCGTTGGGTGCCATAACCGATGACCACTACTTCATCAATTGTACCGGACCTTGATTGAAGCTTGATATCAAGGCTGACTACGTCCTGGCTGACTTTTATAGAGTGGGTCTGAAATCCCACCATTGAAATTTCCAGGACGTCTCCCGGTTTGGCATTGATTGAAAATTCACCCCGCGCATTGGTGGTGGTGCCTCTGGAGCTGCCTTTCACAACAACAGACACGCCGCTCAGCAGGGTCCCGACATTGTCCGAAACCTTACCATTGACGGTTTGCTGAGCTAACAAGGTGAAGGAGGAAAAAAGAAAGACAAACAGAGCAGAATAAGGCTTTGCACGGCGTGCAAAGCGCGATAATAGTTTTCTCATACGCAGACAATTGTTTTGTTGATAGAATGGCTTCTGCATATGAAATTATTCATATTTGCTAAAATAAAAAAAAATATTTCAACCGATTGCATAAAATCCACACAAATACCCAGTTTCGGGAGGGTATCTCAAGCAAATTAACACTTAGAATATTACATATTTAACTAGTTATCAAATAATTGTATTCACTAACTTTTTTATTGGTTATTTTTTTAAAATTTCCACCGAGATAATTTTTTTAAAATTTCCCCGTTTAAAATGACAAGGTCAAGAGAAAAAACTTTAGCAAAAGGCAACCGATTGCATTGATTACGATGCTCTTAAGACATTTTCAATGAAGATCTCTTTTCACCTCCTCCCCCGACCCGCCGTTTAACAGGTCCATATCCGCCCCCAGGTGTGCCTGCTGCACATGGTCGATATATAGCCGGACATATCCTCTTGTCGCCATGGGTTCCGGCCGAATCCAATGTGCCCGTCTCGCAGTCATTTCCTCGTCGGTAATATCCAGGTGCAGCGTCCTGGCCTTCACATCCAGTTCTATCATATCACCGTCCTTTACCAGCGCCAGGCCGCCTCCCACCGACGACTCGGGCGAGACATGCAATACCACCGTACCACCGGCCGTGCCACTCATCCTCCCATCCGAAATGCGCACCATATCTTTCACACCTTCCCTCAGCAGTTTCATGGGCAGATCCACGTTACCCACCTCAGGCATACCGGGGTAACCCACCGGTCCTACGCCTTTCAATACGATCACACAGGATGCGTCGATGTCCAGCGCCGGGTCATCTATGCGTGCATGATAGTCTTCCATGCTCTCAAACACCACGGCCCTTCCGCGATGGTGGAGTAAATGCGGAGATGCGGCCGAAGGTTTGATGATGGCGCCCTGTGCACATAAATTGCCTTTCAGCACTGCCATGCCTGCTGCATGCTGCAGGGGATGGTGGAGGGTTGCGATCACATCTGTATTATAGCAAGGTGCGACAGCGCAGTTGGCGCTGATGGTTTTGCCGTTGACGGTAAGTGCGTCCCCGTGGAGAAGGGATAACATCTCCCGGATGATGACTGGCAGTCCGCCGGCATAGTAAAAATCCTCCATCAGGTATTTGCCCGATGGCTTGAGGTTGAGCAGCAGTGGCAAGTTACTGCCGATGGTATCGAAATCTTTCAGTGTCAGGGGGACGCCTATTCGTCCGGCAATGGCCAGTAAATGAATAATAAAATTAGTCGAGCCGCCGATGGCTGAATTGACGACGATGGCATTTTCAAAAGCCTGGCGGGTGAGTATGCGGGACAGTTTCAGGTCTTCCCGCACCATTTCCACGATGCGGCGGCCGCTCAATTGCGCCATCACTTTTTTACGGGCGTCCACGGCGGGAATAGCCGCGGCGCCGGGAAGGGTCAGCCCCAGGGATTCGGCCATACAGGCCATGGTGCTGGCCGTGCCCATCGTCATACAATGTCCCTGGCTGCGGGCCACACCGGACTCCACTTCATGAATATCCTCCGGCGTATAATTTTCCACTCCCTGTTTCTCTTTGATCTGCCAGTTGAAGGAACCGCTGCCGATGCATTCGCCCCGAAAGCGCCCGTTCAGCATGGGGCCGCCGGGCACGATGATAGTTGGCAGGTTCACACTACAGGCCCCCATCAGGGTGCTGGGAGTGGTCTTATCGCAACCGGTGAGCAGCACTACACCGTCGATGGGATTTGCGCGGATGCTTTCTTCGGTATCCATGCTGGCCAGGTTGCGGAACAGCATGGAAGTGGGGCGCATCACCGTCTCGCCCAGTGAGGTGACAGGGAATTCCACCGGGAATCCGCCGGCTTCCAACACACCCCGTTTTACCACTTCGGCGAAATCCCTCAGATGGCCATTGCAGGGTGTCAGTTCACTCCAGGTATTGCATATACCGATAACGGGCCGGTCTTTGAAATAATCGTCAGGATACCCCTGGTTACGGAACCAGGACCGGTGGACAAACCCCATTTTATCCGACTTGCCAAACCAGTCGTGGCTTCTCAGTTTCTTTTCGTTGTTCATCGTTGTTATTGTTTATCCCACCATACCCGGGTGCTGAGCTTATCCGCACCCTGTCTTGCGATGGACTCATTCACATTGGTCGTGTTCACGCTGAGCTCGGAAGTGGGATAAGTAAGCCTCCTGATAAAAGTGCCGTTGGGTACATCTGGGTTATTGGGCTGACCGTAAGGATTGGGTGTCAGGGCCGGGTATCCGCTCCTTCTGAAATTGGCAAATGCCTCCGGGCCGTTTAAAAAAGATGCGATCCAGTACTGGGTATTGATCTGTTCCAGCTCATTGCCCGCTGTCAGCGGGTGGGCGGTGACGTAATTGTCACGGTCTGCGCCGGCAACGGCAGAACCGGGGTCATAGACCGCCATTTGGTCCATATGGGATTTGATGCCGTTGGAAAAATACTGATCTGGGGTCCCGCTGGTGATCCATCCCCTGAAGCGGGCCTCGGCCAGCAGCAGGTTGGTCTGCCCTGCCGTCACCAGGAATACGGGTGAAGATATCTTCACGATCCTGCGGCGGTCGACCTGGCTGTAATCGTAGAAGCTGGCCAGGCCATCGGCCTGTGCTTTGGCTACAATAGTCCCGTTGTCATAGCCCATCGGCATACCTATTTGTTTAGTGGGGTCGGTGCTGCCGGCGGCTACTGTCTGACCGGCGCCGCTGCCGGCGCCCACATACCGGATAGCTATGGCTTGCAGACGGGGATCATTGGTGGTCTTCAGTTGATCTACGAATGGTTTGGTCAGGTAGAAATTCGCTGCCTCGCTGCCGTTCAGCGTCCCCCCGATAGGTTGGGTGAAGTTGGCGTCATGTCGAATATAGGCATTGTCGGCATTGTCCGTGATGACACCACCAGCCGCTGCCGTCTGCACGGTGCTCTGTGCTTTGGCAGCGTCTATTTTAGACAGCCGCATCCCTGCACGCAGCAGCAGCGAATAGGCAAATTTTTTCCATTTACCTATGTTGCCGGCATACAGCACGTCGCCGGTCTCCACCGTGCCCGCAGGGTCCAGGGCTGCTGCCGCTTCCGTCAGGTCCTGGATGATCTTTGGATAAATGGTCTGCTGCTGGTCGTATTTAGGGAAGAGTATCTGGTCGGAAAAACCGGCGCCGCCTTCCGCAAAGGGTATTTCCCCATATTCATCCGTCAGGATCATAAAAACATATGACTGATAAATGCGCACCATATTGTACATATTGCTCCTTGCAGGAATATCCTTCGAACGCATCAGGGCATCATGTGTGTTCTTGATCACACTTTGGTAATAGGCTGCCCACAAAGGCTGTGTGGTCACGTCCCGGCTGTCCTGGTTGAAATTTGCGCCTGCCAGCACTCCGCCGTTGGGTGTCACCATCTGCTGTACGATGCCTTCGTCGAATACCAGGGTTTTGACGGGGAACGAAGTATTGATGATGGCCTGGTTCAATAACAGGGCCGGATCCAGTGAAGTGGGATTGGTTTTGTTCACATTCAGGTCCGACAGTCCTTTCTCGCACGACACCATGGACACCATGGCCAGGAGCAATAAAACGGGTAAACTATAGCTTACAATCTTTTTCATGATCAAAAGTGTTAGAATTTAACATTCAAATTCAATCCAAAACTGCGGGTGGTGGGCAGGCCGGGCGATTCCAGTCCAACCTGGTTATCGGAGCCAAAACCAAATGTTTCCGGGTCGATATTGTCCACCCATTTCTTAATGAGCAGCACATTGTTGGCGACAAGATCCAGTTTCAACCCTTTGAGGGGCCATTTGGAAGGGATGTATTTCGTAAGATCATAACCCAGACTTACCTGGCGGATCTTCCAGTAACCGCCATTATAGATCACCGGTTCTACTATCTGCTGCGAACGAAGGTGCTCCCAATAGGTCTGCACCGCCGCCACCGCATTGTTGGGATTGCCGCCGGCATCCACGCCCACGCCTTTTACACCCCCTTCGCGACCTTGCAGCGTCATTTTGTGCAATCCTTCCCGCACCGCATTGAAGTTGGTGCCAGATAGGATTTTATTACCCAGCTTGTAATCTATGAAGACGTTGAGGTTAATTCCCTTGTAGTTAAATGAGTTCAGGAACCCGCCTATCCACTTGGGCAGCGCGCTGCCAAAAAGGACGAGATCGGAGGTTCGCTGCGGCAAACCGTTTGATTGGAATATTCTCTGTCCTTTTGCATCGCGCGCATAGCCGTAGCCCGCAATCTGCCCGATCTCCTGGCCCACCACCTGCCTGGTCTCTCCGTTGAACACATGGGTCCCTGTAGTGATGCGCTCACCTGCTTTGCTGGTGATGATGCTCAGTACCTTCGTCTTGTTGTAGGACGTATTGGCCGTAAACTCCCACTTGAAAGTCCTGGTTTGCACTGGTATCAGGTTCAACATGGCTTCCAATCCGTAGTTGCTGCTCTTGCCGCTGTTGATGGGCGTGTTGAAGTAGCCTGAGGCATCCGATATCTGTACTGAAACGATCTGGTCCCTTGTGATCTTCCGGTAAGCCGCCAGGTCGACATTCACCCGGTTGTTGAACATGCGCATCTCCAGACCTACTTCCGTTTCGGCAACCCGGCTGGGTCTTAACCTGGGGTTGGGTAAGGTGGTACCCGTTACCCCGTTGCTGATATTGCTGGTGCCCACTGGTACGGGCGTGCCGCTGGGATTGTTGATGAAATTGGCATTGACCGTATAGAACAGCTGATCGGAATAAGGCGCTACGTCGCCATCGCTGCCTACTTCTGCATAGCCCACCCTTACTTTACCGAAATCGAGCCATCCTACATTGGGCAGATGCTCAGAAAATACATAGCTGCCTGAAACGGACGGATATAAGATACTCCTGTTGGCCGCCGAAAGAGTGGAAAACCAGTCATTACGAACCGTACCGTTGAGATAGAATGTCCGTTTCCAATTCAGTTCCGCAGAACCGTACAGGGAATTCACACCCTGCTCCATCAACGTATAGACCGGGTCTTTTGCCCGTCCGTTCTGCACTGTGTACAAGCCCCTGATAACAAAATCCGTTACCTGCACGTTGTTGATGTCCGACCGCTTGCGCATCCGGTTGCCGCCGCCATTGACATTTACCTCCAGATTGCCGAACTTCCTGTTGGCATTTAACAGGAAATCCAGGTTGGTTTCGCGGAACCGGCGCGATTCCTGGGTGAATATGCCGTTGAAGAAGCCGGCAGGAGCAGCCGCCCTCGAAGCCTGGCCGGTAGGGAAATTATTCACATCCTCATCCCGCGACCAGTAATCCTGTCCAAAACGTCCCTGCAGGCTTAGCCAGGGCAGGATGTTGTATTTCACCGCGACATTCCCGAAGATGCGATCCCGTTTGATGGTGTGGAACTGTTCGGCCAGCACCCAATAAGGATTGGTGCGGTTGGTGAACCTGGACCAGGGGTACTCGTTGCCCGCCGCATTGTACTTATTGGCGCTCAGCACATCGAGCGGCATGGACGTGGACAAGGCCATCAATGTGGTGGGGATAGAATTGTCCTGGTTGGTTATATTCGGCGGGTTCTTATTCACTTCCCTGGAATAGTTGACATTGCCGGATAGCAGTAATTGCTCGGAAAGGTTATAGCTGAATCCCAGGTTCATACTCTTGCGGTTGAAGGAATTGTTGGGCATGATGCCCTTATTTTCCGTGTTGTTCAGCGACAGGCGCAGGCCACCTTTGTCACTACTGGTTTCCAGAGCCACCGTATTGGCGATATTCTGACCATGGCGGTAAAATGCCTTGATTCGACTGCCCTGCGCCTGGTAGGGAAGGGTAAGGTTATTGAACAGGACCTGCGTCATGCCTGGCGCGAACTTTTCGCCGAACGACCACTCTCCCGAAGTCGGGTTAGGAGCCGTTGGCCGGACACCATTCTCTCCCTGACCGTATACCTGCTGGTAATCCGTGTAATCCAGCGGTGTGTCATCAGTATAATTGAGGTTGTAGGTGACACCGATGCCTTTTGTCTTTCCTTTTGTTTTTGTCGTGATCATGATCACCCCGTCTTTTGCGCGTGAGCCATAGAGGGCCGACGCGGGCGCCCCTTTCAATATCGTCATAGCCTCGATATCGTCCGGGTTGATGCTGGACAGGCCGTCTCCGCCGTCGGCAAATACGCCGCCGCCTTTTACGGATATGACGTTGTCATTGAAATTGGTATTGTCCACGGGCACACCGTTGATGACGATCAGCGGGTTATTCTGCCCGGAAAGGGACGATTGGCCGCGGATGCGGATCTTCGACGTGCCACCCGGTCCTGAGCCCAGCGAGGAAATGTTAACGCCAGCCACCTTACCTTGCAAGGCATTCATTACATTGCTGGTACGGTTCACGGTCAGTTCTTCCGGTTTAACATTAGTGGCGGCATAACCCAGGCCCCGTGACTGTCTCCTGATACCCAGGGCAGTTATGATCACTTCGTCCATGTTGCGGTTGTCAGCCGCCATCAATACGTTGACTATCGTACGGCCGGAAATACCCACTTCCACCACCTTATACCCTATTGAACTGAATATCAGTGTGGCATTGCCTGCAGCGGGAATGCTGTATTTTCCTTCGTTGTCTGTGGAGGTTCCCCGTGAAGTACCCTTTACGATCACAGAAACCCGGGAAAGCTTCGAACCTTTTTCATCCGAAACGACGCCAGTAACAATTTGCGCATGAGCTGTGGATAGTAACAAAAGAAGAAGGCAAAGCAGCCATAGCCTGGGAGCGGCAGGCTTGCCGTTGGTGTGCTTTTTCATATAGCCAGTTTGTTTTGATTAGCAATGTTAGCGTCCCCAAATTATCAGCAATTACCGGCAAAAACTACCAAAATAAAACAAAGTTGAATATTGCACATACTTGATCAATAAATTTCCTTTCTTTATATACGCCCCGGTCAGATCAAGCCATATGAATCAATTTGTGTTACAACAAGGTGTCTCGGCAGAATTGCGCCTATTCCCACACATACTCGAAATGGGCCTGAAAAAAAATGGCGCTATCCGGCTCAATGCTTTTCCTACTACTACCACAGAAGGTATCAGGATCTATCATATAATAGATGGCCGGTTCGAATGGTGCATCGATCGGCAGTCCCATGTCTTTTATCCTGGTGATGTTGCGCTGGTAATGCCGGGCAAGACCTTCGGCTGCGACAAGGGCACCTTGGAGATCGGCACTTTTACCTGGATCCACCTGCACATGCAAAAGTCAGCCAACTCACAAATGCTGCCCGGTACCTGGAGTGGCCTGTCGGAAAGCGAAAGTACAGCCATCGGTAAGATATTGTCACTGAACCGTACACCCGCGTTATCCGGGTTCAGCGAAGCCGGCAAGATCTTCAAATGCATCCGTTCCGAGCTATTCGGACAAGAGATAGGTCACCAGGCCCGCATCAATCACCAGGTGACGGAGCTGCTGATACAGGCCACCCGGCAATTGACCAGGCAAAGCTATTCCGGGCGCGACTTCCCGAAGATATTCATGGACCTGGAAAAGATGCTGCGTCAAAACCTTGCCCATCAATGGTCCGTGGAAGAAATGGCCGCAATGGTGGGAATGAGCACCACCCCATTCAATGAAAGGGTAAAAAGCTATTCGGGTTTTACGCCGATCAATTACCTGATCAATATTCGCATCTCCGAAGCCATTAAACTGTTGAAGCGCCCGGAGATCAGTGTAACAGACATCGCGCTGGACACCGGATTCTATTCGTCCCAGCATTTTTCAACCACCTTTAAAAGGCTCACCGGCTTCACCCCCAGTGAGTATAGAAAAAATCATTTGCGCAATAAATAATGAAATACTCATGAAACCGAGCCTAACATGCATCATCACCATCGAACTGGGAACCAACGGTGTAAGGATATTCGCCTTTGATCTCAATGGCAAGGTCATCGGTTCGACGAAGGGTCACCATCCCACCTTTCATACCGAACCTGACTATAGTGAGCAGGACCCTGAGCAGATATTCATTACCACTCTTTATTTGCTGAAAAACCTGCTGAATGAATATATACATCCGAAAAAATACAAAGTGGCCTGCATTTGCTTCAGCGCCTCCATGCACAGCGTGGTCGCTGTCGACAAGAGTGGAAGCCCCCTGGGTTATGCTATCACATGGGCCGACAACCGCGCGAAAAAAGAAGCGCAGGAGTTACGCCGCTCGGCGCTTGGTAAAAGCCTGTATGCCAACACAGGTACGCCGATCCATCCTATGTCGCCCCTGCTGAAAATAGCCTGGATCAGGCACCATGATAATGAGCGCTATAGACTGACCAGCAAATTCCTCTCGATCAAGAGCTATATCATTCATCAACTGACCGGCGAGTACATGATGGATTACAGCATTGCCTCCGCTACCGGCCTGCTGAATATTCATACGGTCGCCTGGGAAGCCGATGCATTGAAGTATGCCGGCATTACTGCATCTCAACTGCCCGGCCTGGCGCCGGTGTTTACCACCGCCGGTAAGTTAAAAAAGGCTTACCAGCAGTCGTTTGGCCTGCCGGCTGAAACGAAGATACTCATCGGCTCCAGCGATGGCTGTCTGGCCACTCTGGGCGACGGCGTGAAAGGCGAAGGAAAGGCCACCATCACCATTGAAGACAGCGGAGCGGTGAGAGTAATGGGCCCTACTGTATTGAAAGATGAACAGATGCGCTTCTTCAATTACCTGCTTACCGAAAACTGCTATGTATCCGGGGGGCCTACCAATAACGCCGGAAATATTTTTGAATGGTTCACCAGGCAGTTCGGAGACTTTGCCAACCCCTACGACATGGAAAACAGTATGCGACAGCTGATAGATGAGGCATCAAATGTGTCTGCAGGTTCCGATGGATTGTTGTTCCTCCCCTACCTGTTTGGCGAACGGGCCCCCATCTGGAATGCCGATGCCCGTGGCGCCTATTTCGGCCTGAACATCAAACATGAACGCAAGCATTTTGTAAGAGCTACCATCGAAGGCATTCTGTACGAAATTTACAGCATCGGCAAGACCCTTGGAGAGCAACGCAATATCAAAAGCCTTTCAGTCAACGGCACTTTCGGCACTATTCCCTTTTGGAGCCAGATGATCGCGGATATGTTCAACCGGCCGGTGCGTGTGCGGCAGCGATCGCACAGTGTAAGTTTCGGCGCCTTTCTGCTAAGCGCCACTGAAATGGGTATTTATAGTTCTCTGGATGAAGCAGCCCGGACCGTTGAGCTGCCGGATGTATACAAGCCGGACAAACAACGTCATGCCGTCTATGCCGATTACTTCGGGATATTTGAAAAGCTCAGTTCCAAGATGTTTGATGAATTTACGGCCATCGCCGGCCTGCAACAGAAATATAGCAGCTCGTCTGATGGCGCCAGTGGTGGTGTTCATTGAATAGTTCTCACTGTATGACAATATCTTTGCATACAACATTGGATGTTGTTTTATTCTTTATTCCCGGCTGCCCTCCACCGATGCTAAGGACCATTTTACCTATAGGCTGGTATAACGCTCCGGTCTTTTCATTGGTCAATGATAACTGTTCCTCAGACAGCGTAAAAGATACCAGTTGTTCGCTGCCTGCTTTTAGAAAAATTCTCTTAAACCCTTTTAAAGATCTGATCGGGGCCCTTTCTTTAACCTCCGGGTATGAAATATATAACTCTACCACTTCCTCACCATCCATTGTTCCCGTATTACGAACCATTGCAGTTACTGTCAGGCTCTTATTTCTTGTAAATTTCGATGGAGCTTTTAATCCGCTGTATACAAACCCCGAGTAGCTTAACCCATAACCGAAGGGATATAATGCCTGTCCTTTAAAATAACGATAGGTTCTCCCGGCCATATCATAGCTCGTGAAGGAAGGAAGGTCGCTATCGCTCCTATAAAACGTTACCGGTAACCGGCCGGCGGGGTTGTAGTCGCCGAACAGTACGTCGGCAATAGCGGTGCCTGCACTCTGTCCACCATACCAGGCGTTAACAATGGCTGGTATATTTCCATCTTCCCAGGGAATAGCAATTGCGCTGCCGGTCATCATCACAAACACAACAGGTTTCCCGGTCGAAAGTAATGTTTTCATTAATTCTGTCTGCACAGCGGGCAATGAAATAGATGTACGGTCGCCGCCATTAAAGCCCGGTGCGTTGACAGGCATCTCCTCCCCTTCCAGCTGTGGTGATATCCCTCCGGCAAAAATTATTACATCCGCATCTTTCACTTTGTTGGCAACGGCCAAAAAATCCGTCTTTGAAAAATTACCCCCCCGCAAAGAGACATTGGCTTTACCTTCTCCCTGCCAATATTCCAAGACAACCTTGTAAACAGTATCTTTCCTGGTGTGCAGTTTATACGTTCCGGCGCCCAATCGGTTGCGTTGCCATGCGTCAATAACCTGATCGTCATTGACAAACAGGCGATAGCCGTCATCTGCTTCAACTTCAAATGTGAAGAAACCATCTTTTGATGCCCTGTAGTTTGAAGTATAACGAACAGAAAAATTGTTTGCCCTGACCCCTTCCATCACATTCTCGCCTTCCTGCCAGACATGGTCGATACTGCCCTCATTTCGTACGGCAACCGGCGTCCCCCGCAATTCCCGGTTATCAAAATATTCTGCCATAAAACCTTTTTTACCCTTCCAGCTGTACTGTTGCGTTACATCTTCGTAAACCATCATCGTATCATTCGTGAAATTAACTGCCGGCTCATAGACGACGTCAACATCCCCGCCGGTCTTTTCCTTTATTCCATCCAGCAATGAAACCACTCTTGAGGGGATGCCATTATAATTTCCCAGAACAGCAATTCTGTTATCAGCATTGGGGCCAAGTACTGCTATCTTTTTAACTGTTTTCTTCAACGGCAAAGTGCCGTTTTCATTTTTTAACAGTACAATACTTTGTCTTGCCATCTTCAATGCAAGGGCACCATGTTCCGGAGCCTCCAAAGCAGAAGCAGGTGTTTGTGCAAACTTCACCATCCCGACCGGGTCGAACATACCTAAACGATAACGAATGGTGAACAACCGCCGTAATGAGATATCGAGCTGCTCTTCCTTTATCAAACCAGTTTTCACTGCATCCAGTAACGTATAGTAAACTGATGTGCCGCATTCAATGTCGGTACCATGCATAACGCCATCCACTGCAGCTGTCACAGGATCTTTGTGCGTCTTATGGTACTTAAAGAAATCATCGATAGCCCAGCAATCACTTGTCACATAACCGTCAAACTTCCATTGCCTGCGCAGAATATCGGTCATCAGCACATCGTTGGCACAGCAGGGCTGCGTATTTATCGCATTATATGCACACATTACACCGGCAACATTTGCCTTTGTTACCAGCTCCCTGAAAGCTGGTAAATAAGTATCCCACAAATCATATACCGAAGGGTTGAAATTATCAACGTGACGTGATGGCTCCGGGCCGCTGTGGACGGCGAAATGTTTGGCACATGCTGCCGCTTTCAGATACTTCGGATCATCTCCCTGCAAACCGTGAACAAATGCATGGGCAAGCATGGCAGTCAGGAAAGGGTCTTCGCCATACGTCTCCTGGCCCCGGCCCCAGCGTGGGTCGCGAAAAATATTGATGTTAGGCGTCCAATAGGTCAAACCAACGTACCTTTCATTGGTCCTTCCGAGCTCAATTGCCTTGTTTTGAATAGCACGGCCTTCCAATGCTGAATAATCGGCCATGCGAACTAATGAATTGGTGTCCCATGTTGCAGCCATGCCAATTGCCTGCGGGTAGGATGTTACGCTATATGGCGTTCTCGCGACGCCATGAAGTGTCTCATTCCACCAGTCGTATGCAGGAATGCCCAGCCGTGGCACTGCCGGTGTTGCATTCAGCATTTGCTTTACTTTTTCCTCCAGCGTCAAACGACTTACCACATCGTTGACTCTTTTTTCGATCGGAAGCTTAACGTCCCACATCGGGTAGGACCTATATTCCTGGGAATATGTATTCACCGCAATGAATATTGTCGAAATAGCCAAAATCTTTTTCATGAATAATATTCTTTTTTTATCCCTTAATCTTTAAACAACAAAGGAGCCAATTCCTGCAGGCTTCGCCGCCAGGTCTGGAACTCGTGGCGTGTACCTTCAGAAATATAGGATACCGCATTGAATCCGGCCGCCTTCAGCGCGGTAGCAGCATCCCTCACCCCGTCGGGCCGTTCGAAGCTGCCACAGCTTAAAAAGATAAGTTTGACTTTTGACTTGTCTTTGATATCGACGGGTGCGTAGGTACCACCGCTGAGGAGCGCATAATAGGAGAAGACATCCGGCCGGGCAAGCGTGATGGTCTTCGTTTCCATACCCCCCATCGAAAGTCCCCCCATGGCACGATGGGACTGATCGGCTAAAGTACGGAAATTGGCATCGACATAGGGGATCAGTTCATCGATCAGCACCGTTTGAAAGGGTGTTATACTAAAATTCCTAATACCTCCGAACTTGACTTCGTTTGTCATGCCATAGGTCATCACGATAATGAAAGGTTTTATTTTCCCCTCAGCAATCATATTGTCCATGATCAGGTTTGCATGTCCCTGGTTGCTCCAGGCTGTTTCATCTTCGCCCCAGCCATGTTGCAGATACAGCACAGGATACCGTCGGGACTGATCCTTTTGGTATCCAGGAGGCGTATAGACAAAGGCCCTTCGTGAAGTGTTGGTACTTTTGGAGGGAAAGAGGATCTGCTGAACATTTCCATGAGGAACGTCCTTCAGTGCATAAAAGTCCTGATCATGGGCGGGTATTTCAATACCGCTTTCCCAGCGGGTGGAGCCATAAAAGTTCAGGGTACCCGGATCATTAAACACGCCGCCGTCAATGGCGACATGATAATAATGAAAGCCTTCTTCCATAGGCCCTGCCGTTGTGCCCATCCATAGGCTATCCGTTGCTTTTGTCAGGGGAGTTCCGCCCTTGGTGCCTCCGAGCCCGAGACTTACCACTACTTTTTGGGCATCGGGAGCCAGGATGCGAAACCGTGCATAACCCTGTGAGTTGACCTGGGGGTATTCCTGTCCCGGCTGGTTGAGGGTGGAAGGTTTGAAATCCTCCAGTGGGGCCGTCTGGGCCTCAGCGGTCCATACCCCGCCTAATAAAGCGGCTGCCAGAACGATGGTAGAAAAATTTAGATTCATGTGATAATAGTTTAAAGATGATTATTTAAGTTCCAAAACGACAACGGAGAATGGGGGCATTTTAACAGAAAGGCTGCTGCCATTCAAAACGGCGCCGGTGAATACAGATGGATGTACTTTTTGCGGGTCATCGAAGGTATTGTGGTCTTGCAATTTATCAGACCGCAGGATGCGTCCGGTAACGGATTTTTCTGACAAACCTTGCAGATTGATAGTTACTTCCTGTTGGTTGTGTGCATCAATGTTGACCAATGAAATATGTACTAGCCCGTTTTTGTCCTTTGATGCGGAAACCGAGACGGCATCGAGCATGTCTTTGCCGAGGATATATTTATTACTTGCCACGGTCACCGGCAGCATTACAGCATTCTGGTGCACGTTATACATTTCCATAACGTGATAGGTAGGGGTAACGATCATTTTTTCTTCGTCCGTCAATATCACCGCCTGCAGGACGTTGATGATCTGGGCAAGGTTGGCCATCTTTACCCGGTCGCAATGGTTATTGAATATATTCAGGGTGCAGCCGGCGATCATCGCATCACGCATGGTGTTTTGCTGGAACAGGAAGGCTCCGTTGGTCCCCTGCACTACATCATACCAGCCGCCCCATTCGTCCACCGCCAATGATTTACGTTTCTGGGGATCATATTTGTCCATGATGGCGCTGTGTTTAGCCACGAGTTCCTCCATAAACAATGCTCTTTGCATGGTGGTAAAATATTCTCTTTCGGAAAAATCAGTCGATGAACTTTTCTTATCCCAGTTGATGACTGCATAGTGATGCAGTCCTAAAGCGTCGAACATGTTGCGGGGAAGCTCTTTCATCAGGACTTCCGTCCAGTTATAGTCGTCATCGGATGCGCCGGATGCGATGCGAAAGAGGCCGTCGCTGTTGTTCCAGTTGGTCATAAAGGTGGCGTATTGACGATATACGTCGGCGTAATGTTCGGCTTTCATATTTCCCCCGCAGCCCCATGCCTCATTTCCCAATCCCCAATATTTCACTTTCCATGGGTCGGGTCTGCCATTTTTTGCTCTTAACTCCGGCATTGGGCTGCTGCCGTTGGGATGTGTCGTATATTTCACCCAATCTGCCAGTTCCTGCGGCGTACCGCTGCCTACATTACCGCTCAAATAAGGTTCTGCTCCCAGGGCTTCGCACATGTTGAGGAATTCATTGGTGCCAAAGCTGTTATCTTCTTTTACATTCCCCCACCATACGTTCAGCATGGATGGGCGCCCGCTCCTGGGGCCAATCCCGTCTTTCCAATGGTAGGTATCGGCAAAACATCCGCCCGGCCAGCGAAGGACCGGGATCTTTAGTTTTTTCAAGGCTTCAATTACATCCAACCTTACCCCGTCCCTGTTGGGTATCTTTTTGTTATCGGCGCCTACGTAGAACCCACCGTAAATACAGTGCCCCAGGTGTTCGGCAAAATGGCCATAAATATTTTTATTAATCGTATCTTTTGCCTGGCTGGCATCTACAATAACACTGTTTTGAGCCGACAGCGTTGCACAAATCAACTGGGCAATAATAAAAAAGACGGGATTTCTTTTCATTTCTTGTTTATTTAATATTCCTATTGCAACTTAAATTTACATAATCGTAACGTTGGTTCTTTTCAAATCCCTGGCAGCAGAGCTGTTGCCAACCCATATTTCGTATTCGCCGGGTGTCACCGTCATTTGTAATAGCTTTTCATCATAAAATTCAAAGGCAGAAAAAGGTAAATTAATAACTGCATTCACCGTTTTGCCGGCAGCCACATCCGTTCTTCTAAATCCCCGCAATGTCCTAACCGGCCCTCCGGCATCATTCACCTTTTTGACGTAGACCTGTACTATCTCCGTTCCGTCCTTTTTACCCGTGTTGGTAACAGGGACGGTGAGGGTGACATTATCTCCTGTATGAAGGACTGTTGAATTTACCTGTGCGTTGCCAAAAGAAAAGCTGGTATAACTTAAGCCGTATCCAAATTGAAAAAGCGGGTCATTTAACAGGTAACGGTAGGTTCTGCCTTTCATGGAGTAGTCTTCAAAACCTGGTAATTGCGTAGTGTCTTTATAAAAGCTAACCGGGAGTTTACCGGAAGGATTGTAGTCCCCAAATAATACATCCGCCAGTGCCTGTCCGCCTGACTGGCCGCCATACCATGCCTGAATAATGGCATCGCAGCTTTCTGTTTCCGGCACCAGGCCGATGGCGGATCCGGAGCAGTTGACATAAACCACCTTTTTCCCGGCTGCCCTCAACGCCGCTAAACAATTGCGCTGTACGCCGGGAAGTTGTATATCGGTCCGGTCCCCTCCTTTAAATCCCGGATAGTTCACCGGCATTTCCTCTCCTTCCAGCAGGGTAGAAAGTCCACCCACAAAAACCACCACTTCAATTCCTTTCAATTTGTTGATCAGTCCTGTGTAATCGATGTCCAGTTCTTTGCCAAAATCAAATTCAAGGTTGGCCTGCCAGTTGTTCAGCTGTGCATATTCTATTTCGATGCTGTACTTTTTCCCCTTTTCCACTTTA
>DATJJA010000121.1:0-10615 GCA_035492595.1 Puia sp. | reverse complement strand
AGCTTGTTGGCGGCCACCGAAAAGAGCAATTTCCAAAATCGTCGATAGATCTCCGTGAAAGCAGCCTCATTACCTTCTTTTAAGAGCAGCAATAATTGTTCATCTGTATGGGAGCTGTACAAAGGCATCAATGGCAATAATACTGGAATGGAGGACTAAGATACAAATTCGGGAGAAAGAAAAAGTAACATTCAGGAAACCGGCTTGCGCTTACCGGTATTATAGGGTTTTTTAGCTGGCCTCAAAAAAATAACGAATACCCACTCCCTTTTCCCTTTTTCGGTTCAGCCCTCTGAGACATGGCCTGAGTATAAGAGGCAATTTCTTGTTCAAGGTGCTTTCTGTACTGCCCGAACATAAACGCATAAAATATTTGCATATCCTCTTGCTTCTGCGTCTCTTGGAGCGCTACGTAGTAATCCGCTTTATCTTCCTTAAATACAATAGCCAGCGGCAATCCATGATAAGCCTGGATATAATTCATTAGCAGCCGACTGGTGCGGTCGTTGCCATCGTAAAAAGGATGGATCGAGACAAGATCAAAGTGGGCGGAAAAAGATAGTTTTAATTGCTCTTCGTCGCTTTGGACTTTTGGAAGATTTTCGTCCAATCGTTTAGCCAACTCTGTTGTATAAGGGATCACCTTATCATAATTGGGAAAGTAGCTTCCACCAGCACTAACATTCCCTTTACGAAACATTCCTTTGGTCGCATCAATCTCGCCAAAAACGGTATTGTAGATGCTCCCGGTATTTTTCATTACCCGAGCATTGATTTGCTGGATAAAGTCAACAGAGATAGTTTTTTTGATACCTGCGGCCTCCAACACATAGCGGAGGGCGGCGTAGTGATCTTTGACCATTAGACAATGGGTCAGAGGTTTACCTTTGGGGGTGATATCCTCTTCCAATAGCAATCGCGTTTCTACTTCGGTTAAAGTGGAGCCTTCTATGCTGGACGAATGATGCACAATAGCATACTCGTTGAACCGCTCGTGGTCCAGAATGTCCTGAAGGTTCAGTGCCTTGTAACGGCTCAGCAATATAGACATGTCATCCGCCATTTTAATCTAAAGTTCTGGTAATCAAATATTTGTGAATATTCCGTTATAAATATACAAAAATACCTCATTGGCATTAAAGCATGACTCCACATATGAATATTGCCGCCATATTACATCCTCATCAGGAGTGAATTAGGATCATAATTTTTTTAATACATCGCTCTCTTATGTATATTTGTATTAGGTATCAGGAGGCTTTTCCTGATCCGCATTGAAAAACATGACCATGCATAAACCCATCTTTTTTGCGGTGGTCTTTGCCATCGTCGTTGCGCCGCCGTGGCTTTCCAAACTGCACTGGCTGATGCATTCAAAGAAGGCGAAGGGTGTAATGGCCTTTGCTGGGATGGGGTTTGCCGGCGACCAAATAAAAAATGTTCCGTCAATGTATAGAAAATTAATCGTTGTCAGCGGCATCCTGGCCATCTTGGCGTATTTCGCCGGTCAGTTCCTGGACAGTCATCATTCGTCGTTCACAGATTTTACTGAGTATCTGCTTTTTCCCTTCTTTTGTCTGGTATTTCTGAATTCCCTTTTCCTGGTGCGCATCCGTCGCATTAGTTCCACCCCGCTGACGAGAAATATCTTTCGCGGGATGCGGGTGACAGCATTTCTGGGGATCGTTTGTTTCCTGATTGCTGTTTTCTGGCCTCGGTCGTTCGGCACGCCTCCCATGCAAAAGAGAGCCGATACCCGTTATTGGGACCTTCCCACCGGCTCCCGTATTGCTTACACGCTCCTTCCTGCGAAAGGAATTAAGAAGCCTTACCCCGTTATCTATCTGGAGGGCGGACCAGGAGGCTCGATCGATGATGGACTTATCCGCATAATGTCGCCGCTTGCCGAAGATGGTTACGACGTTTATGTGTATGAACAGGTCGGGAGTGGCTGGTCCGAACGTCTGGCGGACATCCGGGACTATACGGCCCTTCGGCACAAACGCGATCTGGAAGGCATTGTGCAAAAGATCGGTGCGAAAAAGGTGATCCTTATTGGCCAGTCCTGGGGAGCCATATTAGCTGCTCTCTATACAGCCGATAACCCCCAACGTGTCGCAAGCCTGATTCTCACCGGCCCGGGGCCGATCCAACCGCTGCGCCCGGAACTTGCCGGGATCGTGGCTCCGGATAGCCTTCATCTGCGCAAACCCTATTATACCAACCACCTGGGAAACGAGCGGGCCAATAATATCAGGACCCGCGCCATGGTCATGTTCGCAACACTTTTTGGCATGAGACTGGCTTCGGACAAGGAAGCAGATGATTTTGCGGCTTACCTTAACAGCCAGGTAAACTGGTCCACGGTATGTGACACGTCGAGGATCAGGCAAATGCGGCCAAAGGGTGGGGCGGGCTTCTATGTCCAGGTGATGACCGTCCAAAGCTTCGGGAGCCTGCCCGACCCAAGACCCAGGATCAGGAATTTGCCCATTCCGTTGCTCGTTATAAAGGGTCAATGCGATAACCAGCAATGGGGATTCACTAAAGAATATCTGGATCTCTTTCCTCATCATCAACTGGTGGTCATTCCTGACGCAGGGCATGGTATTTTCGTCGAGCAACCGGAGCGGTATCTTTCGGCGATCCGCGATTTTTTAAAGTAAAGGGAGTTGATCTCAATTAATTTTCTCAGCAGTCGCCCAATACATAATGAGATGTCGATGAAACCGGTTAAAAAACCGACAAGCAGCATTTTTGTGGGCGTGATCGTCCTTTCATTAACAATACTCGCAGGTTGTTTGCATGAAATTAATTCTCTATTTTGGAGTTCATGCGCCAGCTTTTATTCAGTTTTTTCTTCATATTTCTTCTTTCCTGCAACAACCGAAGCAGCACTGGTAAGGATGGGCGTAACGACACGATAGGAAAGATTATCAAAGATACGCCCCTCAAAGCAAGTGTCGATACTTCCAGGAATACTGACAGCGCAGAACCAGTTGTATTTAAAGAAAGAATTCATCTTGATCGGCAGGAATATTCCATACGGGTCATTCAGCAGTCCGACAATTTCAATGATCTCCTGGTGGTTTATAACAAAGTCACCAAAAAGTCTGATACGCTCGATGTAAGCGGGCAGTATAGTGGGGAAGAAAATGAGATACATGTCCTCGATGCAACCGATAGCTTGCAGATAAAACCGCTTTTATTGGAAATAATCTCCCCGACTGGCAGCGATTGGTACAACCATTCCTTTGTAGGATATGACAGTGGCAAGCTGAAGCAGTTATTCGAAATCGACGATTTCCCCGATGCCAAAAGATTGGATCTTCATCGAAAGGGCAAGTGGGCATTAACGGGTTTTATTTCGGAGCGGGACGAACTGGTATATGAATTTGAACAATACCAGGTAGACGTGTCATTAAGAGATTATTCAGTAAACTTTCCAAAACCAGCCAAATTATATATAGGGTATGAAACCGAAGCAACAGAAGGTTTCCAGGCCCGCCGTGTTATCAATAACCACTTCACCGATCCTGTGTACACAGTAAAGAAAGGTACACCTTTGAAGGTCGACACACTTTATAACGACCAAAACAAAGTACGGCTCATCATAAAAGACTCCATCATCCTCGAAATAAATACCGACAATATAAAAGGCAAGATCCGGGGAAATGCGGCAGGGTAATAACTGAATTTTCGAAAAAGTATATATTCAATAAAATGAAAAATCTGATTTGGATACTATCGATTCTGCTGACCCTGCGAGCGAGCGGTGAGGTAAAAAAGGATACGCTGTATTTGAGTACGAACGACCTGATCGGAGTCTGGCAGCGTAATTTTAAGGAAGCCGGAAACGGATTGCTGCAGAACTTCCGGTTTTTCAGGGATAGTACTTTTGAGATCCATTTCTCTAATGAAGATGAAGATGCACGCGACATACGGGAGCTCAAAGGAACCTATCGGCTGGTAAATAGATCGCTCTATCTTACGATCAAATCCAGGGTGGTCGTTCAAGGTGGGAAAATCGCTATTACCGAATCAAGTGAAAGTGGTTACATTTTTCATTTCACCGGTGGCATTTCTAAGGAAATAGCAGAAGCTGATCCTCACGAATCCCGCGTTCCCATTTATATTAACGTCATCGAAAAGGGAAAGATCATGCTCGACAACGAGACATACTACAAAATGACCAGGGATGATTTGCGTAATGAAGGAATAAAAGGTGCATTTTAAGTTGGCATATTAAGACTGGAAAAAAATTGTGGCCTGCAGCTGTCACTGCAGGCCAACGTTCCTGGAGCGGGTGCGGCTTTTCCGCGCAGCTGCGTATGACCTCAGCAATACCTACAGCGCCAATCAGCCACAAGGAATTACTATGAAAAAAGGAAAATAATTGATCGATATGAAACAGCTTTCTATTACACTACTCTTTTTTTTCGCGCTGTCCTCAGGGCGATCCCCATCCCGGGCAATGGATCGACCGGTGCCGGCATCTGATCAGCCGGTACGCAAATATTTGTATAAAACGGCATTGGATACATCCGGGGAATCCTATGGCTATCATATTGCTGTAAGAGAAATACTGCCGCGCACGAAAGGCCTGATTCAGCTGTCGATTGACGATAGGGATATTATTGCGCGTTCCAACTACGATAGAGACATCAAAATAACGATCCTTGGCGAATACCTGACGTTCAGGGGCGATACGTGTACAAGCAATAAGCTGTATATCCTCAGGTCTGGTACGTCTATGACCCATCCAGAGAGGATTGAAGGTTTCTCGGTCCAGATCGAAGCCTTATATTCATTCACGAGGATGTTGACAGTCGGGTTTCCGGCGATCAGGCCAACGCTGCTGTACCGTGCTACCGGCAAGCCGGTCAATACAGATGCCAGGGCGGTAAGTGAAGTTTTTGACATCTACAGCAGGTGGTACAAGGAAAACCTGAAAACAGATTTTAGGAGTTTGACGTTACCCTTAGCCGGTTCTCCCTACTGTTGGATAGGCGAAGGACGAGTTATGGAACGTTATTTAAAAAAGTCTCTTTGACGGAGGCCGCATGTGATGTTTTTTAGGGGGGAGACCGGAATAATCTTCTTTCAGGCATTTCTTGAAGGTGAGCAATTTTTCCTTCTCATAAATACGTTTAAGGGTTTCGCTTTTAGGAGCATGGCCTGAACGTTGAGCGGAAAATATTGCAGCGGTTGCATACATATATGTCTGCGAAAGGATTGACGGCCGGCAATGAGCATTCGACGTTCAATGAATACCGTGATATGATGGTGTCGGCGCTGAAAGAATACAATCAGGCTCATAACCTGGGATATTCAGATGATCAGCTGAATGAATTGGCTTTTGCCGGGACATTTGGGTCGACCCAGTTTAAGGCGTATATTCAGGGCCTGGCAACAAAAAAAAGAATTAGAACCATGAAGATAGTTTGCATAATCGCACTTTCTTTTTTTCCGGCTGCCCTCATAGCGCAACGCAGCCAGGTGTTCCGTTTCGTCGTCGCTGACCGGGTCATCGTAGATAGCTCTGCCGGCCTCTATGCAGGGAAGTCCTACGAATACACCTACAAGAGAGTTTTCTGTCGAGACAGTTGTTTTAAGGAGGTTGGTTTGTTTGCGGGCGGCAATGACGAATGTTTCAGGATCAGCAACGGTATTTGGTACATCGAACGCGGCAAAAAGTGGGAATTGTTCTACTCTCCCCATAAAAAAGCGTCACCGAAAATAAGGATGGGTGATCAGTCCTATAATCTCAGATTCCGGCAACATCAAAACCTGAATGGAATTGAATGTATGGTATACGACGCCATTCCTGTGAATGCAACCGTAAGCGGAAGTATCCAATATTGGTTCAGCCCTCGGAATGGTATCGTACAGATAAAAACTGATGAGGTCACCCTGATCCGGGAAGACCTGCGGGTGACCAATGCGGCCAATACCGACAGCCTGGTCGGCGGCGGATATCTGCTGTGGGCAGATAATAACAAGGCGCTTTCGCTGAGCCAGATGGCCGATGGGCAGCTGCAGCTATTGAACCGAAGCTGGCTGATGATAGTCATTTCTTACCCGCTGTAAACGCAAAATAAAATGAGGACAGGTAAACCATTTGTTGCAATACTTCTGACTCAGCTGTCTTTTATGGCCGTAAAGGCGCAGCGATCCGAATGCGGAAAGATAGTGGATACCTTCTTTTATGTGACCGTTGATATCAGGAGCGCCCGGGGATATCCGGTCACGATGTCCGGGGTGGGTAAAACCGCCCTTAAAGAAGGAGACCTGTCGGTCGTCGGTGTCGATTCTTTTCTGCAGTCCTTCTACCGGGAGTACAAATATGTGCCGGACCCGGTGGGAGGGTACGGAAAAATACAAACTGTATGCGGCGCGGACAGTCCGAGCGCCGGTGGGGGAAAGGAAGGGATCGCGAGGTTTGTCGACAGGACCAGCAGGCTCGCGATCCACCGGAAAATAAGACTGCAGAGCGGGGAAACGGTCTTTATGGATATTACGAGGGTAGGCGGGGTCTTTTGGAAGATCGATTCCCGTAGTCCGGCTCTTTCATCGTCTTCCAACGAATATCCCATATCGAAGATCACGGAATTTTCGGAGTGTTATTTTCCGGACCGGATCGGGTTTTATCAAAAGCCGAAGCCAGGAGACTGGAAGTGACGGTGTATATTAAATTAATGGGAGCTGCAAGCACCGTATTCTATTTAACACAAAGGATCACCCGGTGCCTGCGGCAGATTATGGTCCATATTTAAAACGTTGGGGATTCCAGGTGCTGACAAAGGATGTTACTGCGTCGGACTATACGCCTACGAAAGGTGATGTAGTCGTATTTGAGGGGTTTGAGGGGCACGAAAACGGACATATTGCCATGTACAATGGAACGCAATGGGTTTCGGACTTCAAGCAGAATTACTTTACTCCCGGTGAAGCATATCGTAAGGATCCGCCGGACCCGTATGTAATTTACCGGTATCCGAAAAAGCAATAGAATAATATCTTTGGGATCTGATAAATTGTTATTATTATGGAAATAAAAATCAACCAATGATGGCCTTCCGCGCAAAGTTACCCGTCATGCTATGTGCCTTTTGGGGGATTCTGCTGTGTGGCGGGGTTCAGGCGCAGGATAGTACTGCTGACAGGAAAGAAGTGTTTTCGTTGTTGAAAACATTCTATACGAGCTATATTCTTACGTTTAATGATCTTCCAAATTCGGAAAAGAAATTGGATGCTATTTTGAAGAAATATTGTGATGGTCAACTCCTGAGCAAGATCAAACAAAAGACGGAATCAGGTGATCTGGACAGTGATCCCTTTTTGAAGGCTCAGGATGTCGATACGGCTAGTGTAAAGACTTTTACTTTCGGAAAAGATCCCAAAAAGGCGGATGTTTATACATTTTCTTATGTTGCGAATCAAGGGAAGTATAAACCTTTAATTCATTTGATGGTGAACAGGAAGAATGGGGGGCTTAAAATAAGGGATGTCTGGTAGAGGTTATATAACGAAATTATAGGGAGCCTTATTAGCGGCGGCGACACCATGTCGGCCGCTATGCCGTATAACCCTATTTAACAAGGATACGGTGTTGAACGTTCATGCGGTTCTGTGTTTTTTTGTAATATTTTGATTGCCAATATATTAATGATTTATTTATTGACTAATTTGAGTATAAGATGTTCATCGGTGATGTTCATGAACAATATAGACTCAATTTCTGAGAAAAGTCGAAACCATCAGACAAACAGATTCTTTGGGAGGCGAGGTGGGGCTTTCCCTGCGTCGCTGCGCTTGTATTTTAATTGTCTGAGTTGCTCATCCAGCCTATATCTTAGCAGGATCGTATGCTGATATGAGGACCTATCAATACGTAAAGAGTTTAACGGATGAAAATCAATGCAAATGGATTTTATTTAAAAATATGGATTGGGAAAGCTTGTAATTTTAGGTTACAGAAACTACTTTAGCTACACATTTCCGTTATCCTGTTAGAAAAAGATAATCCCTTTACTTTATGAACCGTAAACGTACATCCCTATCCATGACGGCTGTATGCTGTCGCTTTTTTCGTCCAGCCTGTTTTTTTCTCCTTGCTTTATTTTTGTGTTTTGAGACTGCTAAGAAAATATTCTTGCCTTCCCAGTAGGACCAGGGCAGGCTTTCTTTGTCTTTTTCTTGATCCTTGCTTAATTTAACTGACGTAAACCAATATCCCAGGAAAAAAACCTCTAAACCCACCCCCTATGCCTTACCGAAGTGAATTGCACGGTCTGTGCAATGTTCCTTTTGTACGCTCATGCAATCCAGCATGTTTGCGTAGTAGAAAATTTTCTCTTTTTTTCTATTTTTTCCTTACTTTATTTATGTATGGCGTTCCCTCGTATGGACAATCCCTGGATAGTTCAAGCTATCCGGTGTTGTGGCTAAGGGCGGACAAAGGAATGTTTACGGACACATCCTGGGCCGATTTCTCTGGCAACGGTTATTATGGCCTTTTCTTCGGACAGGGACAAAAGAAGCAGACTTTACTAAATTATAATCCTGCATTAACTTTTAATGGCGCGGATGATTCGGTGCGTATCGCTTATAACTTCGACAGTCTTTCGGAGATGACCTATATCGCCGTCTTCGTGCCTACTGATACGAGTGAGACGGCAATTTGGAGTACGGGAAACGGTATTACGCGCAATACCCGAATGACGACTCACCGTGTGAATGGCCCCGACAGCACGGTTGATACCCTACTCATCGCCGCCGGGATGCCTGCGCTGTGCACTGTGATGCAGACCTGGCAGCGAAACGATAGTGTGGCGCCCAGTCCTTCGGCGTATTTTATGGTAGGTTCGGGGGGGGTGGTTCCGCCTTTTAAGGGAGCGCTGGCAGAGCTGTTGGTCTTCGACCGCAGTCTCGATGTGCTGACGCAGGTGCAATATGAAACGTATCTGGCATTAAAATATGGCATCCCGCTAACCAGTGGTAACTATGTCAGTGCCGGGCAGGCGGTGCTTTGGGATGCGAGTAAGAACAAGGATTTTAAATATCGCATTGCGGGGCTGGGCCGGGAGAACTATTTCTCGCTGGCGCAGCGGCAGGCGGTAAGCGCTATAGATGCAGACAGTCTGCTGGTGGTGAGCAGGGGTGACCTGCGGACGACCAATGCGGCCAATACCGATAGCTTGGTGAGCGGCGGATATCTTATATGGGGAGATAATAACAAGGCTCTTTCGGTGAGCCAGACATCCGATGGCCAGCTGCAGCTGCTGAACCGGGGCTGGCTGATGGCGGCCACCGGAGTGGATAGTGTGTCAAGCGTGACAACGGTGCGTTTGAACAAAAAGAATTTTCCCGCCAGCGCTGATGGCTACTGGCTTGTATTGAATACGGGAGGCTATAACGGCTTTCCCGTAGATAGTCTGACCTATTGTTTGCCGGATTCCGTTGCGGGTGACAGTGTGGTATTCTACCGCCATGTACGCTGGGACCCGGATCATTCGGGCAAAGACCTGTTTGGATTTGCACAGGGGAAGGATTTGCTGCTGAAACTACACGTGCTGGACACCCCGACCTGCGAGAACCAGTCATTGGGTCAGGCGATGCTACAGGCTATAGGGGGAACTGGGCCGTATAATTATCGCGTGATGAACGGCAGCGGCGCGGTGCTGGCTTCGGGGGTGATGGACTCAACGGTTTCTGTTGGCGGCCTGGCGATGGGAAGCTATTCGATCCTGCTCAATGACAGCAAGGGCCACCAGTCCTTAAGGAGCCTGCAAATGGCCGTGCCGCATGACGAGACGCTGACCATTGCACTGGCGCCAAGTCAGACCCTGCCGGCGGCGGGTTCACTGCTGCTGGATGCATCGACAGATATTCCCGCAGGAGCGGCACAAAGCTACCAGTGGGTGGGTAGCAATGGATTTAATGCAACGACGCCGTCCATTTCTGTAAGCGAGCCGGGCACCTACCAAGTTGCCGTGACCAGTGTTGCCGGTTGCATATTTCGCGACACGGTGACAGTCAGCGGCGAGGCGGGACAAAAGGTGAGCGTATATCCTTCGCCGTCAGTGGATGGCAATTTTACGGTGAGTGTGTCGTTGCCCGAGGCTGGACCGGTATCGGTGGGGATATATGACATCAACGGCAACAAGGTGCAGGAGACTACCGGCAACAGGAATAGCGAATACCGTTTCCCCGGGCATTTATCCACGCCTGGTGTATATATGATCATGGTGAAGACTCCGCATGGAGTCGAGAGCCGCAAACTGATGATCCTTTAACCTAATCCTTAACTCCTCCATCCATATCCCATGAGAAGAAATTTTACCCTGACTCTTCTGTTTTTTCTGCTTGTTTGTTCCAGTGTTTCTGCCAAGGCGCCCACCGATAAGGTTAAGCGGCGTATTTATGCGGCCGTTCAATCCGAAGGCACCATTGGCGTCAGCGTGAACGGCGCCGCGGATAATCCGGCCGATAACCTCTTTCATGTGGTTTTATCAAGGCCGTTGACCGGCAACGAGCGGGTCTGGCTGAGCTACGACCTGGATGGTGTGCAGGATTATACGGCTGTGAGCCGGAGTATCAACGACCAATTGGC